>CAYGUP010000023.1:0-53508 GCA_964353155.1 uncultured Planctomycetaceae bacterium
GTTAGGGGGTGAAGGGGCGAGGGGCCAGCGAGGCACCGCCCACCGACGCTCGATTGTTGATGCCACGCGGGAAGGTATCAAGCCAAGCCATCAGCAACCCGTTGCTCGCCTAACCCCAAATCCCGCATTCCCAGCCCCTAAGAGAGCACCGGCAGGCCGTAGTGCTCGGGGGTCATGCGGCTGCCATCCTCACGGACGCCGACCTGGAAGACGCCGGTCACGTGCAGCCAGCGGGCGAGGTCGGCCGGGTCGAAGAGCCGCTGCGGCAGGCCGGCCTCGCCGGCTTGATCGCTGCCGGAGTCGGACCCCGAGAGGCGGGCGAAGAAGATCTCGGCGGTCGCCTGCTCCCGCTCGCCCTCGATGCCGCGGGCGGTCGCCACCACCGAGCACTGGGCGCCGGCGTCCATCGTGCGGCCGATCGTGGCGTGGTATTCGAGTTGCTCGCTCGGCCGGACCAGCGTGTTGAAGGTCAGCTTCGTGAACTTCGCCAGCACCACAAGCTCTTTGAAGTCGTAGATCTCACTGACGAGCAGGCCGGCCGTCTGGGCCATCCCCTCGGCAATCAACGAGTTCGGCAGCACCGGGAGAATATCCCAATGCCCGTGGATGAAGTCGTCCGACAACGACACGCCCTTCAGGCCGCGCGCATGCGACCCCGCGACGTACTCGGAGAATCGATCGACCCAGAACCAACGCATGAGCAGTGGGCAGCAGGCGGAGGGCAACAGGCAGACTAGTGAAACGAGCGCGGTTCCTCAGCAAGCCTGCCGTCTGCTTGCTGCCCGCTGCGGGCTCACTGTGCCAGCTTGTATTCGACGAAGCCGCACATGTCTTGCACGGTCAGTTGCTTGCCGAGCTTCTGGACCTGCGGGTCCGACTCGAACGCGCTGAGGTCGGCGAACGGCATCCGCTCCTTGAGCTTGGCGATGCCGTCGTCGTTCACCTTACCGTCCGCGACATACGCCGTGTCGGTCAGGATGTCTTCGGGGAAGAGCTCGCCCCGTTCGATCTTGATGTTGAACGCCTTCTCCAAGCGGAAGACGATGTCCAAGAAGTCGATGCTCTCGGCGTCGAGATCGCCTTGGAGCGTCGCCTCGGGGGTGACTTCGTCGTCCTCAACGCCCAAGGCGTCGATGAGTGCTTCTTGAACCTTGGCGAAGATCTCTTCTTTGGTAGCCATGCCGTTTTCGTTTTCTGCTTGGAGTATCGGAGGACCGCTCGGGGGCGGTCGGGGGCCGGCTCGGCGCCGGCTTCGCTAGCTGTGCTGGTGCATCGAGCTTACGACACAGCCTCTTTGGCGGTCGCGCCCGACAGTCGCATCACCTGTTCAATCGACCGCAGGTAGCGGATGACGTGAGCATCGACTTCCGCTTGGCCGGGGTCGCTATCGGCCAGGTTGTATCGTTCGATCACCAAACGCCCCGTGAGGCTGGTGCTATCACCGACCGTGCCGACCACTTTGAAGGTCGCCTCGCGGTCGTCCTTCTTCATCAGCTCGGTCGCAACACGGAGTTGCGAGCCCGGCCGGACGAAGTCGGCGTATTTGATGTTCTTCGCTTCCTTCAGCACCACCACGCTGTGGGCGTAGTCCTCGGTCAGCCGCAACAGCCAAGCCGAGGCCTGGGTCGCCGCTTCCAGCATGAACACGCCCGGCAGCACCGGGAACTCCGGGAAGTGATCCTGGAGGTACTCCTCGCTATAGCTCACCTGTTTCGACGCGACGAGTCGCTCGTTCTGCGTGAACTCTTCGATCTTGTCGAGCAGCCAGAACCGCATGGCGGGTTGGTCTCCGGAAGATCGTGGCGAAGGCCGAGGGACGGCCGGCGCGCGAAGCTAGGTGGGATGGGTCAAGCGAGCCGCGGATTATAGCCGGTCCGCCGGAGCCCCACAACGCGGCTGGACCCGCCGATTCGGGCCGATTTCCGGGCGGGCTAGCCGATTCGGCGGCGGGCCTGCCAGACTGTCTCCGGTCCGGACTTCCGTCTCAAGGGCTCTCGATGGTTCGATTCTTGCGGCTGCTGTGGGCCTCGCCCTACTCGCTCCTGGGGCTCACGATCGGCGCGCTCGGCCTCGTGAGCGGCGGCGGGGTGCAGGTCCGCGAGGGCATCCTCGAGTTCCACGGCGGCCTCACCCGCTGGATCGTCCGCCACAGCCCGCTCGGGGAAAACTGTGCGGCGATCACGCTCGGCCACACCGTGATCGGCCAGACCAAGGCCTGCCTGGACCTCGCCCACGATCACGAGATGGTCCACGTCCGCCAATTCGAACGCTGGGGACCCTTCATGGGCCCGGCGTACCTGGGAGTCTCAGCCGTCCTCTGGCTAACCGGTCGCCGGGCGTACCTGGACAACCCGTTCGAGAAAGAGGCTTACGAGGCGGAGCCGGTGGAGTAGATTTAGCCACCTTCAAGAGCCAGAGGCTGGTATCTCGGGAGAGCCCGATGAGGCCGCTCTTGGTTTCCGCAGGACAGATAAGTCTGCCACGATTCTGCGAGTCGATCTTCGTCGAACGTCGTGGAGCATACCATTCACATCTAAATACAGCAGCGCGAGTACAAGACCCACCAGAGCAACGAGAAAGCCATCGATTGGATCGCCTGCGATGCCAATCAAGGCCCCGAAAGCTAGCAGTCCAAGAGCCGCCAGCAGATAGCGTGTCCGAGTTCGCTTGAGATCGCGCAAGTCTCGATCTATCGAGCGTTGCGCAATCTCTTGCTCTGTCAGACGCGGTTCGTTAGTCGACGTGGCAGTCACTAGATTTGCCTACATGAAGAAACGGTCAGCGGCGAGCCGTTTAGATACGATCACGGCAATATCGATCAGTTGCACCGTTTCGGACGGCGTGAATCCGGATTGGGCCAGGTTGTGCTCACAAATAGCTTGCCAGTCTTCATCCGCTAACTCCTGAGGATGCGTAGTCATCGCCTCGGATAGGTCGTCGAGCCAACGCACCGTACGCCGTTGGTAACGAGACCACCGACGACGTTCGGTCTGCCGTCGAAGAACCGCTAGGGCAATCGTCACCACCCCGAATCCTCCAAGGATCCGTGCGAAATCAACTACCTGTGTAAGATAATCGCTCACAACGATGAAGACCGATCCGGGGGTGCTGGCAATGCTTGCCACTCTAGTCACCCCGCAGCACGTCTTCCATGCTGAAGACCTCGCCGCGTGAGCCGGCGGCGATTCGCTCTTGGAGGAAACGGACCGCTTGCAGCGTCCCCTCGGCGTAGACCCGGCGGCCGACCACGTTGTGCTCCAGCACCAATTGCACCGTGTCGGCGGCGGCTGTCAGCTCGTAGCGATGGAAGGCGTGCCCCGTGAGATGCTCCTCGGGGATCGCTAGCTCTTCGCGTTGCCGGTCGGCGTCGCGGACCTGCTCGATCTGATCGACCTCGTACGGAACGCCGAGGCCTCGGAAGTAATCGACCATCGCTTTGGCGGTGCCGCTGGTGTCGCGCTTGGTCGCTTGGTGGCTCTCGCGGATCGTCAGGTCGCTGCCCGCCATAGCGTTGGGGAACTGCTCGGCGAGCCAACGGCCGGCGGCCTGGAGCAAGACGATCGGCGTGCCCATGTTCGGCGCGATCACCGCGGAGACTTCCGACTCGGCAACCAGGCGGTGTGCCTCGCTCATGTCGTAGCCCGTGGTGCCCATCACAAACGGCACACCCTGTTGCGTGTACCAACGGGCGTTGCCGAGGGCGGCCTCGGGCGTGGTGTAATCGACGGCGATCGTGTCGGCGGGCAACGCCAGACTCGGCAACGAATCGTCGGCGACGAGCCGGACGCTCTGATTTCCAAACGCCAGCACTTGGCCATCGCTCACTGGGCCGGTGATGCCGACTTCGTGCAGCGCGAGATCAGTAGCCTCGGCAACCAGCGTGGCGACCTCGGCGGCCATCTTGCCGGGCATGCCGGCGATCAAGACAGGCGTTGTCATGGCACTCACTCCGACGCGACCGCCGGGCCTTCGCGGAGCAGCGACGTCAACGCGGTGCGGGCGTCGGTGCGGGCGTCGCGTTCCTTCTTGATGATGATCGCGTACGTGCTGTGCGAGCCGTCCTTAGAAATCAGCGACCCGGGCACGCAGACGCTCCGCGGCGGGATGTAGCCCGGCTCGAGTGTCTTGCCTTCGGGCACGCTGTAGATTTTGGTCGAGCCGGCCACGAAGCAGCCCATCGCCAGCACGGCCCCCTCGCCGACGTGGACCCCTTCGGCGACTTCGCCGCGGGCACCGAGGAAGACATCGTCCTCGATGATGACCGGGCTCGCTTGCAGCGGCTCCAGCACGCCACCGATGCCCACGCCGCCCGAGATATGGCAGTTCTTTCCGACCTGGGCACAACTGCCGACCGTGCTCCAGGTATCCACCATCGTGCCGCTGCCGACCCGCGCGCCGATGTTGATATAGCACGGCATCAGCACCGCGTCCGGCTCGATGAACGAGCCGTAGCGGGCGATCGCGATCGGCACGCTGCGGACCTTCGCCTCGCGCCAGTTGGTCTTCAGCGCGACCTTGTCGAACCACTCGATCGGGCCGGCGGTCATCTCGGTGTTCTCCGAGTACCGGAAGTGCAGCAGCACGGTCTTCTTGACCCACTCATTGACCCGCCAGCCGTCGCCGGCCTTCTCCGCGACGCGGATTTCGCCGCTATCGAGCAAATCGAGGGCCTGCTTCGCGACGGCCTGGGCGTTGTCGCCGGTGTAGGTGTTGTCGAAGATCGCGTCGATCTTCGTGGCTAGTTCTTGATGGTCGCTCACGGGGAGTCTTCTTGCTGGGTGGCTGTAGGAAGGGAGATAAGGGGATGTTTGGAGATGGAGGGGATGGCTATCCGGCGGAGCTTAGCCGCATTGCCGAACAAAGCCTCTAGACGAACAAGTAGTTTGAGCCAAGCTTTTTGAGTGTTCACGATGAGGGTGTCTACGTAGCTGCTCGATACACAGCAGCGAGTTGACATCCCCCTATCTCCTTACGAATCGATCCCCAATCAATCCGTTGCCACCGGCAAGTCGGCGTTGCGCCTCAGCGGCTCGCCATCACCGCCTCTCCTTCCATGTGCGGAAACTCGGTGATCGCTTGGGCCTGCTCGATCAGCTTGAGGGCATGATCGCGATTCGCTGGGTCGAGCTTATCGACCGGCAACAACGGCCGCCGGAGGTCGACGCCGAGCATGTGGTGCAGCGGGATCGGGTTCTTCACGCTGAAGACCGCGTCGATGCAGGGCTGGAGGGCCTTTTGCAGCTCCTCGGCGGCGGCCCAATCGCCGGCGGTGGCCAGCTCGGTGATCCGCTGGAACTCGGCGGGCCAGCAGTTGGCCGAAGCGCTGATCACGCCGACGCCGCCCCGCTTCATCGAGTCGTAGACCAAGTGGTCTTCGCCTGAGATCAGAGCGAACTCGGCCGGGTCTGTGGCGGCGCGGATCTGCTCGAGCGAATCCAGGTCGCCGGTCGCGTCCTTCACGGCCACGATCGCCGGATGACCGGCGAGTTCAATCATGGTCGGCACCTCGATCCGGCTGCCGGTGCGGCCCGGGATGTTGTAGAGGATGACCCCGGTATCGAGCTCCGCGGCGAGGTCGCCGACGGTCTGGAAGTGCGTCCGCAGGCCCTCCTGCGGCGGGTTGTTGTAGTAGCCCGTCACGTGCAGTAGTGCGTCCGGCTGGATCGCTTGCGTGATCCGCTCGGTGAGGTGCAGGGCTTCGTTCGTGCAGTTCGACCCCGCGCTGGCGAGGCAGACGATCGAGCGGCCTCGCTCGGCGGCGCGGGCTCGGGCGTACTCGATGCCGCGCGTGCAGAGGTCGACCTGCTCGTCGTGGCTGAGCGTAGCGGACTGGCCCGTCGTTCCGGCGAACAGCACGCCGGCGACGCCCGCGTCGAGCATCTGGTCGATCAGCTTGTAGACCGCGTCGAAGTCGATCCCTTTGAGCGAGCCGACCTGCTTCATCGGCGTGACGAGGGCGACGTGGGCTCCGCGGAGCTGCTCGGGCGTGATCATGGCGGGGGAGGGGGCTGGCGTGGGCCGCTTGCGCTCAGCGGCGACTCGACTGCGCGAAGCCAATCAGCTTATCACGCCACCCCCGGCGGGCCTACGGGCTAGACCGGCCCGATTTGCCCCGTCTGCCCCCGCCGGCCAATTCGTTTTGTCGCACGGTTTTGTCGCACCGCGGAAACGCTCGATCCGGCCCCGAATCGCCGATTATTCGAGCAACCCGTTGCCCGCCAACGAGTTACGTTTTGTCGCATGCCCGCGACTAAACGCGTGTCGCTAGCCCGGCCCGATGACCGCCGGCTCACAAGGCTCAGCCAACCATTGTAATCGACGCCCGCTTAAGCCTTTTGGCCGCGCCGCGGGCGATGGTTGCTCATGGCGGGTCGTGCTAAGGTTCCTCGCACTCCGAGCTCCCGCCAAACGCTGCACGCAAGAAAGGAATCTGTCGTGGACACGCCCGTCGTCTTCATGGTGTTCAACCGGCCCGAGGTCAGCGCGAAGGTGCTGGAGCGGATCCGCGAAGCGGCCCCGCCCCGGCTCACGGTGGTCTCCGATGGCCCCCGCCCCGGCCACCCCCACGACGAAGCGAATGTCGCCGCCACGCGGGCGCTGATCGAAGAGAGGGTCGATTGGCCGTGCGACCTGCACCGCGACTACGCCGACGCGAACCTCGGCTGCGGTCCGCGCGTCGCCTCGGGGCTGACCAGCGCCTTCGAGCGCTATGACCGGGCGATCGTCCTCGAAGACGATACGCTCCCCGAGCCGAGCTTCTTCGCGTTCTGCGAAACGATGCTCGATCGCTACGCCGACGACCCCAGCGTGATGCACGTGAGCGGCACCAACGGCGCCGTCGGCCGCGGCGCGTTGGCACCGCGTGACGCGTACCGCCTGAGCGGCATCCCCGACATCTGGGGCTGGGCCAGTTGGTCGCGGGCGTGGCGGCACTACGACTTCGGCATCGAAGACTGGGGCGAGGTGCGCCAGACCGATTGGATCGAATCGATCATCCCGCTCCCCGAGGAGCAACGGATCTTCCGCGGCGCATTCGATATCCAGTACGAGCGGCACCGCAACCCGCAGACCTGGGACTGGTCCTGGATCTACACCGCGATGCGACGCGGCCGCACGGTCACGCCGATGCGGAACCTGGTCACCAACCTCGGCTTCGGCATCGAGGCGACCAACAGCACGTCGCCCGACGACGAGCTCTCGCGGATGCCGACCACGCCGATCGATGTCGCCAAGCTCGACGCGCCCGAGGAAGACCCGACCGGCGAACTCGACCGGCAGCTCCTCGCCCACCGCTTCGGCGGCAACCGCTCCCGCCGCCACGCAAGCCTGCTCGGCCGCTTGAGCTCGGGCCGCTTGCTCAGAAAAGCCAAACGCCTATGGCGAGAGTACACCTCGGCGGGGTAGCTAGATGAGGTCGTCGAGGGTGAGGTCGGCTTGGGCCAAGCCACGCACGGTATAAACAACGACCCGTTTGGGACGGATCGCAAAGACGAGTCGATGACTCGGCTTTCGTCCAAAGGCGAGGTTGATCTGTCGCAAGTCGATCCACAGCCGCGCTGCCTCGCTAGCGATAGCGAACCGCTCGGGATCGGCTTCGAGATCGGCAACGGCTTGCTCGACGAGCACGCACCATCGCAAGGCGAAGGCTTCGGATCGCTTCCTATAGAATGTCAGCGTGGCGTCGAAATCGGCGACCGCTCGATCCGTTAGGACGACTTCGTGGCTCACGATTCCGTCAGCCCGTGCCGCGTTCGCAATTCACGCAGGGCCTGTCGAGCCGGCTGAACACGCCCGGCCGCCTCGTCGGCGATGCCTTCGCGGATCGCGGCAAGGTCGGCATCCCGCGTCGCCAACGCCGAAAGGGCTTCGCGTAGCACTTCCTCCGAAGAGGCATAGCCCGAGGCTACGAACTCTTTGATGCGGTTGGCGATGTCGGTTGGCAGATCAATCATGGCAAGAGTTTTTTCGCTGTACGCTTGTAGCAGCAGCCTGGGCAAGCGAATCATGAGGGCATATTGCAGCAACTATCAATTAGCATTTGGCTTTCTTAGCTGCTCAAGATGTCGAACGACATTGTCATAGGTTGGCATTAGGTGCGGAAGATCTATTCCTTCGCAGCTGAGCCGCGACAGCACTTCAGCATAGGCCGAGGCCGGAGCTGTAACCTTTAACACCGCATTTTCAGACTCGCTCAGCTTCTCAATTCGCTCATCCAAAGAAGGTGAAACACTTTCCCTCGGCTGATCATCAAGACGGCGGTCTATGATAAATAATGCCCGCTGTGCAAATAAGAAAGGGTTCGCGGCACGCTCGACTTCAACTACCGAAAAATCCATACTCTTGCGTATCACAGTAGGCAGGTAGATACACCAGATAGCGAATCTATGCTCAATACCATCGATGCTCGATTTGCCGGCTTCCCTTACGGCAAAATAGGCAACGACTCTCGGATCGAACGTGAAGTCTAGAAGGCGGGTGGGTACTCCGTGATGCTGTGCGAGTGCGAGAAGCGGAAGCACATCTGGCTTCGGCCAATCCCTCGTCCCAACTTCGCCACCTACTGCTGCGACACCGAAATCACTCGTATCGAATGCATTTGTGCGCAGGAAGGGATGAACGCCCTGTAGAGGCAGACCTACTCGGTCGGCTAACCCAACGAACTGCCTTGCCGCAACAAGCTCGCCATTATGTTGGTCGAGTTGCGAGCCGATTCCCTTCGAAACGTAGTGCCTCCCTTTTGGATCGTACCCGAGCAAAGTGCCAGGACGAAGTGCTTTAGGGACAAGCTTCCAGTCGGCATTGTATTGCCCACGAAACGCCCAGCTATACGGACTTGAATTGGCACCTTGCTGAATAGCGACAAGCTTCGCAAACAACTCCTCGGTATTGCTAGTTTCTACGACTTTAACCAAGCGTGCTTCCAAAATTCAGGGGACAACGCTCTAGCTATCGAAGGTCGATAAAACGTACAGAGCTTTGTGAGAACTACACAAGTTTATCAATCGGTAGTACCTGCTCAACAAAAAAGTAAGAATCGAATAGTCGGTCGGCTCCCTGACGGTCGCGGCTCAGCTTTCGGCTTCGCCGTTGGTCTCTTCGGTGCCGGGGGCTCCGTCGGCTTCGGAGATGTCGCCGCTTTCTTCTTGGGGAACGCGGACGATCGCCGTGAGCTTGTCGCCCTCGTCGACGTTCATGATGCGGACGCCCTGCGTGTTGCGACCGATCGTTGAGACGTCGGCCGCGCGGATCCGTTGCAGCTTGCCGCGGCTGGTGATCATCAGCAGCTCGTCGGCGTCGGTGACGCTCGCCACGCCGATGACGCGGCCGTTGCGGTCGGTGGTCTTGATGTCGCGGAGGCCCTTGCCGCCCCGGTTTTGGGTGCGGTAGCGGGCCGACGAGTTGGTCTCGTCTTCTGATCCGGGCGCTGACGCTTCCGGCTGGCCTTCGCCGGCTTCGGTGTCGTTGCCCGCGGCGTTCGGGCCGAAGGGGGTTCGCTTGCCATAGCCGAACTCGGTGGCCGTAAGCAGCGTGGCGGCCGGGTCGGCGACCACCATGCCGGCGAGCGTGTCGCCCTTCTGGAGGCTGACACCCTTCACGCCGGACGAGTTGCGGCCCATGGGGCGGGCGTCGGACTCGGCGAAGCGGATCGCCATGCCGTCGGTCGTGACGAGCAGGACTTCCTCGTTCTTCTCGACGACCTTCACGTTGACCAGCTCGTCGCCTTCTTTGAGCTTGATGGCGATGATGCCGGTCTTCATCGGGCGACGGTACGCGGAGAGCTCGGTCTTCTTCACCAAGCCCTGGCGGGTGGCCATGATGAGGTAGTGGTCGGGCGCGTCGAAGTCTTTGACGGCGCGGCAATCGGCGATCTTCTCGCCCTCGGCCAGGTTGAGCAGGTTCACCACGGCGCGGCCCTTCGCGTCGCGGGCCAGCTCGGGCAGGTTGTAGACCTTCTGCCAGTACACCTTGCCGTGGTTCGTGAAGAACATCAGGTAGTGGTGCGTGCTGGTGACGAACAGGTGCTCGATCGGGTCGTCGTCGTCGGTCTTCGCGCCCTTGATGCCCTTGCCGCCCCGCTTCTGGGCTTGGTAGACGCTGGCGGCGGTGCGTTTGATATAGCCGTTGTGGCTGATCGAGACGACCATCGTCTCCTCCTCGATCAGGTCCTCGAGGTTGACGTCGCCGACTTCCTCGCGGCTGATCTCGGTGCGGCGTTCGTCGATCAGGCGCGAGGCGAGCAACTGCTCCATGTCCTCGCGGATGATGCCGAAGATGCGGGCCTCGTCGCCGAGGATGTCGAGGTACTCGGCGATCTCCGTGAGCAACGCGGCGTGCTCGTCAGCGAGCTTTTCTTGTTCGAGGTTGACGAGCTGGCCGAGCGTCATCTTGAGGATCGCGTCCGCCTGGACGGGCGTGAGCGAGTACTCCTCGGCGACGCCGCGCTCGTCTTGGAATTGGGCGTAGCCCTCGTCGCCGAGCGCCCGCTGGAGCAGGGCGCCGGGCGTCTTGATCTGCATCAAGGCGGTTTTGGCTTCGGGCTGGGTCTTGCTGGCGCGGATGACGCGGATGACCTCGTCGATGTTCGCGTGCGCGAGCAGGAGGCCTTGGACCGTGTGCTTCCGCTTGCGGGCGCGGGCGAGGAGGAACTGGGTCCGCCGGCGGATGACGACCACGCGGTGGCGGATGAACTCCTCAAGCATCTCCTTGAGGTTCAGCACGCGAGGCTTGCCATCGACCAGCGCGAGGAAGATGAGGCTCTGCGAGTCTTGCAGCGGCGAGTACTTGTAGAGCTGGTTGAGCACGACATCGGGGTCGGCGTCGCGCTTGAGCTCAACGGCGATGCGTGCCGGCTCGTTGAGGTCCGACTCGTCGCGGACGGCGCTGATGCCGGCGACCTTGCCGTCGTTCACCAGCCCGGCGATCTTGAGGACCATGTTGTCGCGAGACTGCTGGTAGGGCAGCTCGTGGACGATGATCCGCTTCTTCTTGTTGTCCTCGATGATCTCGGTCTTCGCGCGGAGCACCACGGTGCTGCGGCCGGTCTGGTAGCCCTTGAGGATGCCGCTGCGTCCGCAGATCACGCCGCCGGTCGGGAAGTCCGGACCCGGGATGTGCTCCATCAACTCCAGGACGGTGATCTCCGGGTTGTCGAGCAACGCGATGATGCCGTTGCAGACCTCGCGCAGGTTGTGCGGCGGGATGCTGGTCGCCATGCCGACGGCGATGCCGCCCGAGCCGTTGACGATCAGATTGGGGAACTTCGAGGGGAGGACCGAGGGCTCGGTCTGCTTCTCGTCGTAGGTGGGGAGGAAATCGACCGTGTCGAGCTTCATGTCCTCCATCATCAACGCGGCGACGTTCGACAGGCGTGCCTCGGTGTATCGCATCGCGGCCGGCGGCAGGCCGGCGAGCGAGCCGAAGTTGCCCTGCGGGTCGATCAGCAGGCTCCGCGTGCTCCACCACTGCGCCATGCGCGTGAGCGTCGGGTAGATGGCGCCGTCGCCGTGCGGGTGGTACCGCTTCATCGTCTCGCCGACGATACCGGCGCACTTGCTGGTGCTTCCGCCCGGGCCGAGGCCGAGGTCGTTCATGGCGACCAGGATGCGGCGTTGGGAGGGCTTGAGGCCGTCGCGGACGTCGGGCAGGGCGCGGCTGACGATGACGCTCATCGCGTACGTCAGGTACGACTCCTTGAGCTCGTCCTCGATCGGCAGGTCGGAGAGCTGCTTGGCGATGGCCTCGGTCGCGGGGTCGAAACCGGGCTTCAAGCCGCCCGCCCCCGGGTTGCCGAGATCGTCGCCGGGGCCGGGGTGGCCGCCGTTGTCCGGGGTGTCTTGCGAGTCGTCCGGTCCGTTCGTTTCGTCGGCCACGCGGCGGGTCCTTCGGAGAGGCTGCTAAGAGGTCGCAGGACGGCGAAATCTGGTCGCCGTGCGGGGGTCTTGGTGAGCCCCGTAATCTACCGTTTTTCGGCCGCCTTTAGTAGCGGCCGCGGGGCCCGAATCAGGCTTCTTCTGAGGGCAAAGACTCGGCGAGCAAACCGGCCATCCGGTCGGCGTACGTAGGCGCCCAAAGCGAGCCCTTCGCCCCCAAGCCGTTGAGCCAGCCAAGGCGTGGCTCGGCCGCCGAGAAACCAACGATCGGCCGTCGATCGGACATCGCGGGCCGCACGGCGGCTTGGTGGTCGGCAACGGTCACCTCGGAGAGCCCCGCCTCCGCGAGGCGGGCGAGTAGCTCGGCCCGGGCTGCCTCGGTTGGCTCCGAATCGAGCCGGTCCCATTCGTAAGTCGAGCCGACGCGGTAGCGGCCCGGCGTGCCCGACTCGTCCGGCGCGATCCAGACGCCACGATGGATGACGCGTTCGTCACGCAGCGTCGGGGCATCGATGGTGAGCACCTCGCCCTTGGCCGGGGTGAACTCGGCGTGGCGAAGCCAACGCGGCGGGGTCGGCGTGTGGCCTTGGCACAGCACGAGGCGATCGGCGGTCAAGCCGAGGGTCGGCAGCTCGACGCCGCGAGACGAGAGCTTGATCTCGGCATCCGGATCGATCGCCGCTCGGTGGTAGCGATCGTTCTCGGCCAACCAACGCATTGTCGCGGCGAGGTAGCGTCCGACATCGAGCCTCGCCGCCTGCGGCATGACAAACGCACCGTGCGGCGCGAGCAGGCTGCTCGGGAGCTCGTCGGCGGTCGCCAACCGGGCGTGCCGAGCGAACGCCGATTCTGGCAACCGCCTCTCAAAGAGCGACCGTTCCTCGGCGTCCGTGAAGAGCCTCACCGCGGGGCGATGGGTCAGGAAGGCCTCACCGGTCGCGGCTTCGGCTTGGCGATAGAACTCGCGGGCGGTTCGCCACTGTTCATCGTAGCCCTCGGCGATCGTCAGGCGTTTGCCGGTGGCCGGCGTGATCAAGCCTGCGGCAACGCGTGACGAACTCGGTCGGCCCGCCTCGTCGACGCCGCCCCGATCGACCACGATCGCGGACAAGCCCCGCTGGGCCACCCGCCATGCCAGCGTCGAACCGGCTAGGCCTTGGCCGAGGATGAGGACGTCGGCGTGCGTGCGAGGGGGCTTCACGCCGACCAGCTTAGCGGGCCGACCTCGCCTGGGCTGGCCCCCGCGGGCAACGTAGACTTGGGGACCAACCAACCGACGCCCCGCGAAGCAGTGCGATGGATTTCAGCGAACGACTCAAACGTGCCACCCAACGCGGCCACAGCGCCCGAGCCGAGAAAGAGCTCGAAGCGGCCGCCGAGGCGATGAGCGAGGAGGAGCAGCGGCGGCGGCACTCGCAGCACCGCTTGGCGTTGACCGAGCATATCGAGCTGCGGCTGAAGGAATTGGCCGATAGCCTGCCCGGCTTCAAGTACGAGAACCTCGTCGAAGAGCGGGGCTGGGGCGGCGGCCTGCACCGGGACGACTTGGTGCTCTCGCGGGGCAAACGCCAGAACCTCTACAGCCGCCTGCAATTGCTGGTCGGCCCGTTCAACGAGTTCCACGTGGTCGATGTCACGGCCAAGGGAGCGATCCGCAACAAAGAGAGCTTCGGCCGCACGCACCATAAACCGATCGCCGATCTGGACGAGGACGAGTTCAAGGAACTCATCGATCGCTGGGTGCTCGACTACGCCGAAGCGTATGCGAGCGAGTGAGGGCCAACAGCATCCCTAGCAAAACCCCGGCCGCAGGCTCTGGAACGGCGGTGCCCGTCAATCGGAAGGTGGCACCGTCCCCATCGGCGAACGTGTTGTTGTAAGCGCCTTCTAGCGAGACTTCTTCCTCGGTTACCTCGACGAAGAAAATCGGAGAGCCCGATCGGTTCAACGATTCGTACAGGCGACTTGTTCCGCGATCCTCGGCTAGTAGCAAGCGGCGGCCTTCAAGCCACCGTGACAGCCAGCGTTCGGTTTCTTCCAGAAAGTCGGGGCGAAGCTCCCCGTCGTAGGTGACTTGTGCATTGAACTCTAGGCGGGCCGATTCGATGCTCGCTTCGCCGGCGAGAAGGTCTTCGGTAAGCCTTATCTCGCCGCTCGTAGGGAAGCGGCACCGACCGAATGTCTCACCGTCACAGGTCCAGATCGATGACACCCACGGAGTCGGCAGATAGTCGATCTCGCTCCCAGGCGAGAGGACGAACACTCCCCCATCGGCCCGAGCGTGCACGCCAGCAGCAACGACTAAGAAAGCGACCAAAGCCTTGGACACACGGCAACTCATGTGAGTTCTCCGAAAAGCTGGTATCGCAAGATGAAGCTCTAGACCGTTGTAGTTCGGCGATCACGCCGCGCCAACGGCCACCTCGCCCGGCACGTCGATCGCTTCCCACAGGCCGCACCGCTCGCTGCCTTGCCACAGGTCGGCCAGCTCTTCCCGGTTCAGCACGTGGCGGACGACGCTCGTGAGGGGCTCGGGGACGACGATCGCGATGGTCCCCTCTTTGTGTTTCTTCTGCAGCCGGCGGAGGACGTCGGTCACGCGGGCCTTTGCGCCGGCGATCGGCTCGCCGTCGGGCGGGCAGACCGTTTGCGGGCTCTCTTGCCACTGGCGGTAGACCTTCGGCTGCTTGTCGCGGACCTCCTCGACGAGCATCCCCTGCCACAAGCCGTGGTCGAGATTGGACAGCTTCGGCATCGCCTTCTGCTTGACGCCGGCGGCCTCGGCGATGAGCTCGCCGGTCTGTTGGGCCGCCTCGCAAGGCGACGTGTAGACGATCTCCGGCGCGGCCGCGACCAACTCGGCGAGCGATTCGCGCGTCTGCCGACGCCCGTCCTCGCAGAGCGGGATATCGAGCGTCCCCTGGATGCGACCCTGTTGGTCGAACTCGGTCGCACCGGGGCGTACTAGCAATACCTTGAGCATCGAGTCGCTTCTCGAAAGGAACGGGTCACGCGGCGGACGTTGCCAGGTCATTCAACTCGGCCATCCGCGACGTGTAATCCTCTGCACCGAAGACGGCCGTCCCGGCCACCAACAGCTCCGCGCCCGCCTTGGCACACGCGGCGATCGTCTCTTGGTTCACGCCGCCATCGACTTCTAGCACTGCCTTGCAATCGGCGTGCCCACGAAGCCAAGCCAGCTTCTCCAACGCCACTGGATTGAACTTCTGCCCGCCGAAGCCCGGCATAACGCTCATCACGAGGATCAAGTCGCACGCACTCAAGAACGGCTCGATCTGCCCCACCGGCATCGGCGGGTTGAGCGATAGGCCGGCGGCAGCGCCGAGTTCGCGGATCTCGTCAAGCAGCGGCCGCGGGTCGGGCAGCACCTCCGCATGGACGGTGAGCACGTCGGCGCCCGCCTTGCGGAACGGTTCCACGTAGTCGGCCGGGTTCGACAGCATCAGGTGCACGTCGAGCGGCAGGTCGGTGCACCGGCGGATCGCCTCGACGACCGGCACGCCGAACGACAGGTTGGGCACGAAATGCCCATCCATGATGTCCAGGTGCAGCACCGAGGCCCCGGCCGCTTCGATCGCGGCGACCTCGTCGGCGAGACGAGCGAAGTCGCACGCCAAGACCGACGGCGCAACCGCAACGCCGCCGCGGAGGGTCCGCTCGCGCAGTTCGGTTGCTGTCATCGGGGAGGGAGGCATCGCCGTCTCGACGCGGGCGGGGAGGGCGTCGGCTTGGAGTCTGGAAGACCGGGGCGGAAAGAAATCGGGGCGTACGGTGAGGAACACCCTGCTTGAAGCATCCCGTTTTGCCAGCCCGGCCGCTCCGAGGCAAGCCCCTCGATGCGGCAAGCCGCATCCTCCGCGGGCCGGTTCTGCCTATCGACCGACCTCGTTGGGCACCCAAACGCTAGTCATCCAGCTCCGCGACGCGTGGCAGCTGGTCGAGGCTCGCCAAGCCGAGCGTCCTCAAGAAACGATCGGTTGTGGTGAAACGCTCCGCCCGGGTGGGGGGGGTGACTTCTCCTTCGCCGCTTTCGAGGGGTTGGATCAGCCCCAGCCGATTGAGTTGTCGGAGCGAGCCGGGGGCGCCCGAGCCGCATAGTTGCTCGACTTCCTCGGCGTCGATCGGTTGGCGATAGGCAACGACCGAGAGGACCTCCAACGAGGCCGGCGAGAGCTGCGCGGCCCGCACCTTGCCACGCAGGCGGTCGCCCACCCGCTCGAGCCCATCGGCCAGGGCGAGGCGGTGACCGCTCTCAATCCGCTCGATGCGGTAAGCGGCCCCACTCGCTTCGTATGAGTCGTTCAGTTGGTGAATGTGTGCCTCGACCTCGGCGGGCGTGGTGTCGCGGATCGTGGCCGCGAGTGCCTCGGCCGAGCGTCCCAACCCGTCCGGCTGACCGACGAAGAGCAACGCCTCGACGATGCCCGCCGGCGTCACCGCTTCGTCGCGTGGCGACGGGCTCTCCGTTTCGCTGGCGGCCCCGTCGTCCGATGGCTTGCCAAGCATCCGCGCAAACGCGGCCCGCAACCGCGAAGCGGAGAGGGGCGTCGGCTGCGTCTCGGGGCTATCGGCCATGCCCGCGACGGTAGCTCGGCGGCTTGCCGGAACAAAGCCCACTCGCCGGGGGCGTTTCGGCGCTTCACGCTTGTTGCGAGAGGCTAGCTGGTAGGTGGTTCGAAGGGGGGAGGACGAAGGCGGAAGGCGGAGAGCTTTGCCAGCGGTCGCGTCTGACATCCCCGCCTTCCACCCTTCCACCTTCGAACCCCTCGCTTCGCCGGATTCAGAACCATCGAGTTCCAACGCGGCCCAGCGTCTCGGCGGGTTGCTCTTGCTGCGGACTTCCGCGGCCCACTATGGTCCGCGCTCAAGCCCTATTGGCAGATCGCCTGGGTCGAAACAACCGCCAGCGGAGCCTGCTGTGCTGTCACCCCATTTTGCGGATCGCAATGCGGCGTTAGTCGTTGCCCACCCGGCCCATGAGTTACGCCTGATCGGTTGGCTCGAAGCGGCCAAGCCGACCGTTTACGCCCTGACCGATGGCCGCGGCCGCCGGAACATGCCGCGGGCCGATCGGAGCGCGCGTCTTGTTCGGAGCCTGGGTTGCCGGCAGGGCGACCTATTCGGCGAACTGACCGACTCTGGCATTTATGCCTCGCTGCTCCGACACGATCACGACGGCTTGCTTCGGGTGGTCGATCGCTTGAGCAACTCGTTCGTCCGTGATCGGATCGATATGGTCGTGGTCGATGCCCACGAGGACGCGTTCCTGTCGCACGATGTCTTGAACGCCATCGTGCGGGCGGCGGTGTTGGCCGCCTCGGCGAGGCTTGGCACCCCGATCGCTTGCTACGACTACGCCCTGGAGCACGACCCGCGTAGTTGCTCCGAAGAACAGACCGACGGCGCGATCTGGATGCGGCTGACGCCCGAGCAACTCGGGCGCAAGCTCGAGGCCGCCCGCTCCTACGAAGAGGTTCGCCTCGAAGTCGAGGAGGCGTTCGGCTCCTACGGCGAGGCGGCCTTCGCCACCGAATGCCTCCGGCCGCTGCGAGACCTCGGCACGATCCGCCGGCCAAGCGAGAAACCGATCTACGAACTCCACGGCGAGCAGATGGTCCGCGAGGGCCATTACGCGCAGGTGGTCCGCTTCGCTTCGCATGTCGTGCCGTTGATGGAACGGCTCGCGGACCTCGCCCCGATCCGCACGCCCGCCGCTTGAGGCCGTGATGACCGAGCGTGCACGCGTCTTGATAACGAATCAGGTGCTCCGGTCGGCGACCGGCACCGAGGTATATGTCCGCGACCTCGCGCCGCAACTGCTCCGCCGCGGCTGGCGGCCCATCGTCTACACGCCCCACCCGGGCGAGGTCGCCGAGTCGTTGCGGCGGCTGACGATCCCCGTGGTCGATCGGCTCGAACGACTCGCGGTGACCCCCGACCTGATCCACGGGCACCACAACCACCCCACGATCGCGGCGCTCACGCACTTCCCCGACACGCCCGCCGTGCTGTTCTGCCACGACTGGGACGCCTGGCACGACGAGCCGTTCCTGCACCCGCGGGTGCGTCGCTACGTGGCGGTCGATGAAACCTGCCGCGACCGGCTGCAATGCCTCGGCGGCATCCGGCCGGAACGGATCGCCACGATCCCGAACTGGGCCGAGCTCAACCGCTTCCGCCCCCGCGACCCGCTCCCCGTGCGCCCACGCCGAGCGCTCGTGTTCAGCAACCAGACCGGGCTCGGCGGCAGGCGTGATCCGTTCCGCTTGGCTTGTGAGGCCGAGGGGATCGAGGTCGAGGTCGCCGGTTGGGCGGCGAAGCGCATGATCGATCGGCCCGAGGACGTGCTCGGCTCGTACGACCTGGTCTTCGCCAAGGGCAAGAGCGCGATGGAGGCCCTGGCCGTTGGTGCGGCGGTGGTGCTGCACGGCTTCGGTCGGGTCGGCCCGCTGGTCACCCGCGATCGGCTCGGCGAACTCCGCCAGCAGAACTTCGGCCGTCGCGCGATCGACACGCCGGTCACGGTCGAGGCCCTCCGCCAGCGGATCGCCCGCTACGACGCGGCCGACGCCAACGCCACCAGCGAGGCGTTCCGCCGCGATTGCGACATCCGGCCGACCGTCGATCGGTTGCTCGATCTCTACGCGTCCGTGCTGGAAGAGCACCGCACCGCGCCGCCCCTCGACCGACACGAAGAGTCGCAAGCCGTGGCGGCCTACCTGCAACGCACACAACTCATGGTCGAGTACGGTGCCAAGCGATGGGAACGGAAGAAGCGGCAGGAGGAATTGAAGCAATCGGCCCGCAACCCGCTTGGCTTGGTCGGCCGCTTGTGGAGACGCGCCGCTTAGCGTGCCGCGACCTCCTACGGCTGAAAGCCCCGACCAAGCTCGGTCGGGGTTGCCTGCCCAGCGGCTCAATTACCCGAACGGTTATCGATCGCGTAACGCACGGGCGATATCGCGTTGGGCGGTCTTCTTCTTGAGCGACTCGCGCTTGTCGAAGGTCTTCTTGCCCTTGCAGAGGCCCATCAAGACCTTGGCCTTGCCCTCTTTGAAATACATCTTGAGCGGCACGAGGGTCAGGTTCTTCTCGTACGCCCGGGCAGCGAAGCGGTTGATCTCGCGGCGGTGCATGAGGAGCTTGCGCCAACGCTTCGGCTCGTGCTGCACGTGCGTGGCGTTCTTGTACTCTTCGATGTTGCACCCGACGAGCCAGACCTCGTTCTTGGCGACCCGGCCGTAGGCTTCGGCGAGGGACATGTGGCCGTTGCGCAGCGACTTGACCTCGCTCCCCACCAACACAATGCCGCACTCGAGGCTCTCAAGGACCTCGTACTCGTGCCGCGCCTTGCGGTTGGTGGTGATCGTCTTCTCGTTGGGGTCATCCCCCTTCGCCGGCTTCTTGTCTTTCTTGCCCGTGACTCGGCTCCGGTAGAACTCTTACGCTTTCGGATGACTCTTCGTGAAGCAACCGAATCAGAAGTCGTCCGATCCGAGCGGAGCCAGGTTGCGGTAGACCGAGGGAGTGCCCGTCACCGGCTCGGTCGCTTTGCGGCCCTCGGGAGTCAGCAGCCGCTGGTAGACCGTGTAGTCGATGTCCGTCGAGAGGGTCTTCACCGCCGCGTCGGCGAAGGCCGCGTTGAAGGACCCCTGCGGGTGGTTGCTCGCCGGGCGGGCGTAGAGAGGAGAGGCGATGGGGAACCCAACCGTACTGATGTCATCGGTTGAGAAGGGGTACTGCACCGGCGTATCGAACGGATTCGCGCCGATCCCATTCGCAGGGTCGTATTGTTGCGGATCGATCCAAACCATTCCGAGTTGCTGCTCGCCCGGCGTGCCCGGGAAGACACCCGCCCAGGTGTAGAGTCTCAGGTTGGCAGCCTCGGGCTCCTCGACTTCTTTGTGGATGTTCTCGGAGAGCAGGATCGTGTTCGAGGCCCCATCGCTCAGGCCCGACATATTCGTGCGTACGGAACCGAAGGTCCGGTTGTGGAAGACCCCGTTGCTCTTCGTGTCGCCTGAAATGGCTGAGAAGTCGGCCTGACCGAATGAGCTCGTTGGAGCCGGTACGGCACCCCCGGTGCTGTACCAGTCCCAGGTGCCGGTGTTGGCGACATAGGTCAAACCGGCGCTGCCGGGCAGTGCGGTGAGTTGCTGATCGTCGGGGCAGATGAAGTCGTCGATTGATACGAGCTGGGCGGCTGGGCCGGCCGTATTCGCGTCGACCATCACGTCGTAGATATCGTTGCGACCCATCTGCGGCAGGATGACGGCCGCCCAACTGACCAACGACTCTTGTCGATTCGGGGTCGAGACGATCTGCGAGTTCGCCAAACCGTTCACTTGGATCTGGACGAACGAGGCGCCGTCCGACCGCTTCATGCTTTGCACGTAGCCAGGGTACTGCTGCTTGCCGGTCTCGTAATTGACGATCGCCTTGGCGGCTTGGCCGATCTTGTTGGTGCATTGCACTAGCCGGGCGCGGGCCCGCGCCGCTTGCACGGCGGGGAGCAGGAGGCCGACCAGCATGCCGATGATCGCGATCACCACCAGCAGCTCGACGAGCGTGAAGCCGCGAGCCGGGGGGCGATTGGGGGACCGATCGCGGGAGATAGTTGTGTTCATCGGGACCTTCGACCTCTGTTCCGGAGGAGGAGCGCTCTTGCCGGCAGCCACCGCCGGGCACGATAAAGTATCGCCGAACCGCCCGAAAAAAGCCAGTAAAGCTCCTCCGGCGGCCCTCCCCCCCCAGCCACGCCCGCTCGTTGATGTCCCTCCCGAATCGGTTCTCGCCCCGCCCGGCTTTGCTGCTGCTAGCCGCCCTAGCGGCCGGCTTGCCGCAGCCGTCCCGTGCCCAGGTGCCCTCCGCCCCGCCCGCTGCGGAGGAGGAAACCGCGGAGAAACCGGCCGAAAAGCCAGAGAAGCCCGCCGTCCCGGAGGACATGCGGCATCCGCGGGCCGTGATGGAGGCGTTCATCACCCGCATGCGAGCGGATGATAAGAAAGGGGCCGCCGAGCTGCTCGACCTCTCGAAGTTCAGCTCCGCCGCCGGCGGTAGCCGCGGGCCCGACCTCGCCTTCAAGCTGTATGCGATTCTGCAGCGGTTGGTGCGGCTCCCATCGCAGAACGGCACCGACGACGTGGCGGTCTTGTTCCTTGAGGGATCGGTCCCCTTCGAGAAGATCCCCGACGACCCGGAGCACAAGCCTTGGTCGGTCAACGAGTGGACCGAGGCGACCGACGAGGAAGCGAAGCGGATCGTCGTCGCCCCCGATGAGGAAGGGCGTTGGAAATTCAGCTCCGCGACCATCGCCGATATCGACGCCCTCTACGAAGCGACCGAAGACAAGGAGGTGATCGCGGCCCCGACCGGCGGCGACGAGCCGACCGAGACCTTCGAGGTCACTCTGCGGAACGCCTTCAGCTTCTACAAGCCGCTGCAGAAGACCTACTTCCTGCTCCCCAATTACCAATGGCTGCTGCTGCTCACGATCGCGCCGATCGGGCGCATGGTGGAGAAGACGTCGCGGCTGGTGCTCACCTGGTTCGGCGATCGCTTGCTCGATCGGATCGACCCCGAGTTCCGCGAGGCCGACGAGACCACCATGAAGGTCTGGCGGCCGGTCGGCCGGCTCGCGAACGCGGCGACCTGGGTCTACGGCGCCGACCTGATCGGCCTGCCGCTCCAGGTGACCAACGTGTTGCTGACCGTGTTGATCGTCGTGACGATCATCGCCGCGGTGGCGGCGTTCTTCCGGGTGCTCGACCTGGTCGCCGGCTACTTCTCACGGCGAGCCAAGCGTCGCCAACGACGCTTCGACGAGTTGGTGGTGCCGCTAGCGACCTCGACGGTGCGCATCCTGGCGATCGGCGTGGCGGTGCTGGCCGCGATCGCGGTGTTCAATGACGGCCTCCCCTCGACCCTGATCGGCGGCCTCGGCATCGGCGGTATCGCGATCGCCCTGGCATCGCAGGAGACGCTGAGCAATTTCATTGGCTCGATCACACTGCTGTTCGACCGGCCGTTCGAGGTTGGCGATTGGGTCAGCATCGAGGGCATCGAGGGCGAGGTCGAATCGCTCGGCTTCCGCAGCACGCGGATCCGCACCGGCCTCAACTCGCAGGTCACGCTGCCCAACAGCAAGCTGGCCGGGGCGAGCGTCGACAATCTGGGCCGGCGGAAGTACCGCCGTTACCTCAACAAGCTCGGCCTGGAGTACGGCACGTCGCCCGATCGGATCGAGGCCTTCTGCGAGGGCATCCGCGAGCTTATCCGTCGCCACCCGCACACCCGCAAGGACTTCTACGCGGCGTACTTCAACGACTTCGGCCCCAGCTCGCTCGACGTGTTGGTGGTCGTTTACTTCGAGGTCCCTGATTGGGCGACCGAGCTCCGCGAGCGGCACCGGCTGCTGGCCGATATCGCCCGGCTGGCGGAGTCGATCGGCGTGTCGTTCGCGTTCCCGACCCAGACCCTGCACCTGCATCGGGGCGAGGCCGCCGCCAAACCGCCCGCGATGGCCGACGACGCCCCCGACCAGTTCGGCGCCCGCAACGCGGCCGAGATCGCCGGGGAATTGCCGAATTATCAGGACCGACCGGGGAAGGTGAAGTTCCCGGGGCCGACCCCGCTGGATTGAGATGGCTTAGATAAGGACCCGGACCGAGCTCGGTCCGGGCTGCCAGCTAAGCACGAATTCACCCCGCTTTAGTTTGCGACCCCCTTGGACCGCGGTACCCTCCCGGGCTCAATCGACTAGAATCGAATACCGCGTTGAACCGCCTCTTGAGCCGGACCGAGTATTCGATGAACGACCTGCCTTCTCTTGTTGCCCTGCCGCTTGCCGCTCTGCTGGACAACCGGATCATCGCCGCGGGCTTGGTCCTGGTGATCCTGGCCGCGTTCTTGGTGCTCGGCATCTTCGTCATCAACTACGGGCGGATCTGGCTGCAGGCATATATGTCGAACGTGCCGATGAACCCGTTCAACCTGGCGTTCATGAGCCTGCGGCAGGTGCAACCCAAGGTGATCGTCAACGCCCGCATCCAGGCGATGCAGGCCGGTGTCGGCCAAGACCCCACGACCGGCATCACGACCCGCCGGCTCGAAGCGCATTACTTGGCCGGCGGCAACGTGGGGCGAGTGATCGACGCGATCGTCGCCGCGCATCGGGCGAATATCGACCTCGACTTCGACCGGGCCGCCGCGATCGACCTCGCCGGCCGCGACGTGCTCGACGCGGTCCGCACGAGTGTCTACCCGAAGGTCATCGATTGCCCGGACCCCGACAAATCGCCCAAGAGCACGCTCAGCGCCGTCGCGAAGAACGGCGTCGAGCTGAAGGTGCGGGCGCGGGTCACCGTGCGGACCAACCTGAAGCAGCTCATCGGCGGGGCGACCGAGGACACGATCATCGCCCGCGTGGGCGAGGGGATCATCACCGCGATCGGCTCCGCCTCGGACCACTTGGCCGTGATGGAGAACCCGGACCGCATCTCGAAGGCGGTGCTCGACCGTGGGCTCGACGCGCACACGGCGTTCGAGATCGTCTCGATCGATATCGCCGATATCGATATCGGCGAGAACATCGGCGCCCGCCTGCAGGCTGACCAAGCCGAGGCCGACACGCGTAAGGCCCAAGCGAACGCGGAGAAGCGGCGTGCCGACGCACTGGCCCGCGAGCAAGAGATGAAGGCCGAGGTGGCACTCAAGCGGGGCCAAGTGGTCGCCGCCGAAGCGGACGTCCCCAAGGCCATGGCCGAGGCGTTCCGCAAGGGAACGCTCGTCACGCTGCCGAACGGCTCGGCTTGATCCTGATCGGTTTGGACCCCGGTGCCGATTGCTTTGGACCCGGTAAGCTTGGCTGGGGCTCACGGAGCCTTGCCTACCACCGCTCGCCCCCTACTGCATCTTGAGGGCGTACTCGATCGCGAGCGAGAAGAACTCGTCGTCTTCTTCCGGTCCCTGGACTTGCTCCCAGCGGCCGTCGCGGAATTCGAGTTGGTAGCAACTCTTTGATTCGTCCGACTCGATCGAATGGATCGGCGACGACGCGAGGCTCCGGCGGACCGCGTCCGCGTTTGGAACGACCAGCGATTCCATATCGGGCACGCCTTCGAGGCCTTCTTTCGCGTCATCAACGCGGGCCTTGGTCTCGGCCCGGTCTTTGCTTTTGTCGGCCTCGTCGGTCTCCGGGAGCACGACCATCACGGTCGATTTGGTCGAGAGGCAGATCACCGCCTTGTAGGGCTCACCCTCTTGGCTCGGCGGGATCAACTCCTCTTCGACGCGGAGTTTGCCATTGGTGACCGGCACGCCGGGGGCGGCGTTGAAATCCTTCACCGCGCTGGCGTCCGTGATCGCGCGGCCTTCGACCGACTGCCGCAAGACACCGATCAACCGCTCGAAACGCTCTTCGGCGGTGGGGGCGGATATCGGCGTGGCGTTCTCGGAAACCGGCTCGTCACAGCCCGCGAGCATCAGCCCGATCAGACCGAGGACCGGGGCGAATCGACCAACCCAGAATCTCGTTGGCTTACGCGACGGCATCGTGGCATCCCCGGTGGAAGAGTTGGGCACCTAACCGTCGGGACGGCGTGCGGCTCGGATCAAAGCGGGCTCGCATAACGCACGAACCCCACCCCCTGAGAATAGCATCGTGCGAGCGAAAGGCCTATTTGATCGCCCCGCTTCGGACACGCCGGGTTGGACCCGGGGCGACACCAACGCGGGATAATCAACACAACCGGCAGAGGCCTTTCGCGGATTCGCCGCGGGATGGCTCGGATCAGAAGTCGCCGAAGGGGTCTTCGTCGTCGCTCGTGGCGAACGGGTCGTCGTCCAACGCGGTGTCGGCGGCATCGGCCGCGGCGGGCTGGTCGTCGAGTTCGCCGGTAACCTCAGCCCCGCCACCGAACGGGTCACCCGCCGCCGTGTTGCTCAGGATCGCGGGATCGATCTCGGCCGACGCATCCGCTCCGAGCAACTGGCCCAGCGCGCCCATCGGGTCCTCGCGGAACGAAGCGCTGAGGGACTTGTTGAACGGGTCCGACGATTCCGCCGGGGTCCCGGCGACCGGCAGGAAGGGGCGATTGGGGTCGGGCAGAGGGGCCACCACGGCGGCCCCGATCAAGTCGCTCGGCGAGGCGGCTGTCGAAAGAGCGTCCATCGGCAGCTTGAAGCCCCGACGCAGCGCACGGGTTTGCGACTTCGAGAGGCTCGCGTACCGATACCCCAGCGGCGGCGTCACCGCGGGCATCGCGGGTGCCACCGACGGATTGAAGGGGACGACGGTTGGCAGCGGGGGCGTCTTTGATTCGGCCGCCGTCGACTGGGACGCCGTCGATTGGGCCAATGAAACGCTGGACAGCGACACGCTCAGCATGCCGGCCAGCAGCAGCGACCAATGATTGCCTCGTTCCTGTCGCATCGTGCGTTTGCCTACCGCGGTTCCGGAGGTTTCCCGAAGTGGTTAGTACCAATCTCCAGCCTAATCAGACGCCCCCAGCGAGACAAATCGCCCGAGAGGACTCAGCCGCCCAGTTTACCCTTCAATTGGTCGTATTGTTCGCGTTCTAGGCGTGAAACGGACTCGCGGGTGAGGCCCCGATCGACCGCTTGTTGCCACGCTTCGGAGGCCTCGGACGGCTTGCCGGCCCCCGACAGAGCCGTGGCGAGGTGGAAGTACTTCGACGCCGTCGGCCGGTCGATGACCGCCAGATTGAGGTCTTCGATCGCGTCGTTGTAGCGCTCCGCGGCGATGGCAATGACCGCCCGTGTGTCGAGGATCTCCGAGTTCGGCCCGAGCAGGTCGACGGCCTGGGCGGCGTACTTCTCGGCCTCGCTGATGCTCTGGCCATCGCTCTCCGCGAGGGCAAGCAAGTAAGCCAAGTTGTTGAGAACCACGGCCCGGCGGAACCCGCTGAGGTCGTCTCGTGCAAGCAACTTGCGATAGGCCTCGGCGGCTTTCTCGTAGTCGCGGCGGAGGTCGAGCAGCTCGGCCCGCTGGAGTTGCAACTGGATTTGCTCGGGGTCCTCTCGGAGCCCGGTCGCGAGCCAGCCTTCGACCTGTGCGTACTGTTCGGGCTTGATCTCTTCGTCCTTCGATTCGATCCCGCGGAGGACCATGACGCCATGCTCCACCAACTGCGGGGCCGAGGCGTCGCGGCGGAGGGCTTCGATCCGGTCGAGCCCGTCCTGTGCCGCGACGTGCTCGCCGATGAACTGTGCCAAGTCGAGTTGTTCGGGCACGCCGCCGACCTTGGCGGCGAGTTCGAACAGCTTCTGAGCCCGGTCGTAGTCCTCGAAGCCGATCAGGCGCGAGGCGATCCGCTTGAGCAGCGGGATTTGTTTCTCGGTGATCTTCGAGGTGTCGCGTGGGAGGACCGAGAGCAGCGTCGTGGAAGCTTGACGCTTCTTGCCCTTCTCGTTCGCGATCCGGGCGATCATCTCGCGGGTAGCGAGGTCCTTCGGGGCGATCTCTTGCAGACGCTGCACCTGCCGCACGGCCTGATCGATGTCGGTGGTTCCGCCTCGCTGCAACAGCATCTCGAGGTAGGCCAAACGGACCTGCTTGTCCTCGGGGTAGCGGCCGATCAGCTTGAGCATCTGCTCCCGGCACTTGCGCCATTGGTCCAAAGCGAAGTAGAGGCGTCCGAGATCGAGCTCGGCCTTCTTCGACAAGCGTTGGTCGCGGGCCACGTCCTCCAGCAGGCTGGCCGCCTTCAGTCGCGACACCGGCTCCGGCCGCGGCGTGAGGATTTGGGCCATCAGCAGGCGGTCCTCGACCGGCAGCACCCCGTCCACGGAGTTGGTCGCCAGCAGCTTCTCGGCGTTGCGGAGCTTCTGGTATTCACCGCTCTGGGCCAACAACCGGGCCGCGGTGCTCCGCGCCCAACGGGCGTGGGGGTCGGAGGGCTTGATGAGGCCGTCGGCGGCGTCCTGGAGCACCTGATTGATCAGGGGAGTTGCGCGGCGGATCGCGTCGCTCCGTTGGTACGCGGGGCCGAGGTAGAATTGTGCCGCGAGCCGTGAGACCCGTGCCCGCTGCGATTCATCGACATCCTCCAACGCCTGGAGGTAGAGCCCCTCGGCGTCGAGTCGGCGGCCGACCATCTCGTAGCAACGGGCGAAGAGGAGTTGGGTCTGGTCTTCGACCAAGGCGAGCTGTGCTTCGCGGATCGTGTCATCGGCTTTCACCATCTGACCGGTCGAAGCGTAGTATCCGACCAGGGCGAGCCATGCATCGGCCGAGGCCGATTCGCCAGAAGCCGCCGCGACGAACGCCTCGCCCGCCTTCTCAACCAACGCCTGCTGGCGTTTCTTGCCGATACCTTCGATACCGGAGGCCTGCGACAGGTAACGCCCCAACCAGAGCTGGATGCCCGAGTTGTTCGGGGCGAGCGCGGCGTACTGTTCGGCGACGTCGATCCCTTCGGCCCCGCGTCCGACGCGGAGCAGGCACTGGGCGTAGTCACGGCCCAGCAGCCGCAGGCGGCTCTCGCGGGCGATCTTCTCCATCTGCTCCAAGGCCTCGGCGTACCGGCCGCCGACCATCAAGAGTTTGACGTAACGGTAGAGACCCGACGCGTCTTGCCGGCCGAGGTCGGAGGCTTTGGAGTAACTCGCCAAGGCGTCCTTAACGCTGCCGCGTGCCAAGGCGATCTCGGCCTTCAGGTTGTGCAGCAGATGCCATTCGTTGCGTTGGGTCAGCGCCCGCTCGACGAGCTCTTCGGCCTTGGTAAGGCCGGGGCCTTCGCCGCCTGCTTTGCGCCAGCCGGCGAGCTGGCGCTGGGCTTCGGTGTAGATCCACGTCGGGTTCTCTTTGCTGCCAACCACCTTGAAGATGGCCTCTTGAGCGTTATCCATGCCGGCTTCGTCCGACTCGGCGAGCGCCACCTTGAACATATCGAGCAGCGTTGGCAGGTCGCCGGGCGAGAGCTCCGCGACGCGGCGGAGGCATTCGAGGCGTTCCTCTTCTTTGCGGAGCCGCTCGAACTTCGAGGCGAGGCCCTTCCAGAGCTGCACCTTCTGACTCGTGGTCCAACCGTCGATCCCCTCGGTGAGAGCGAAGAGCTGCTCGGTGAGGTTCTCGTCGTTAATGACGCTCAGCAGGTCGGCGCGCTCGAGGCGTAGGATCGGCTTGTCGCCGAAGTCGCTCACGACCTTGTCGAGCAGCTTCAAGGCCTTGACCGGGCCTTGCTCGGGATCGGCGGCGAAGAGCTTGACCGCGGCACGACGCACGCCCAAGTCGTCGGGGGCTTCGTTGTACGCGCCGAGCAGGTACTCGCGGGCCTTTTCGTAGTTGCCGCGGCGCATCTCGACCTCGCCGCGGAGGACCGAGAGCATCGCGTCGCTGAGCTTCATGCGTTCGATGTAATCGACACACATCTCATCGAACGCCTTCCAGTCTTGCTCGCTCTCGGGCTTGGCCAACTCAATCGCCAGCAAAGCGTAGATCGATTGGCCGCGATTGCCGGCTGCCTTTCCGCCGAGCTGCGCGGTCACCCGGTCGCGACCCGCGGCGGCGGCGCGGTCTTTGGGGTTGATCCGCAGGGCTTGCTCGAAGGCATCCCGTGCGAGCTCCTTCTGCCCGAGTTGCTCGCGGCAGAGACCGAGGTAGTTGTTCAGTTCGGGTCCGATGGCCGTGTTGTTAGCGAAGAACGGCTGATACTTCTCGAAGATCTTGGCGGCCTCGAAGGTCTTGTTGTCGCGCATCAACAACTGGGCTTCGAGGTACTCCGGGAACGCGGTGGGGACGCCGACATCGCGCATCTGTTGGATCGTCTTGCGGGCTTCGGCGAGCTTGGTCCCCTGGATCTGCAGGCGGGCCTTCTGGAGGAGCAAGAAGGCCGAGCGTTCCTTCGGCACCGCCTCGACGCCGCGGTCGCAGATGGCGATCGCCTCGTCGTATTCGCCCTGGCGGATGGCGACCTCGGCAAGGACTTGGTAGTAGCCGGGGTTGTCCGGGTTGTTATCGAGGCCCTCATTCAGCAGGCTCTCGGCCCGATCGTAGTCCTCGTCACGCGCGGCCAAGCGGGCGTTGGCGATGATGATCGTCGGCTCTTCGGGCTCTTTCTCGAGCGCCGCGGTGAAATCCTTGACGGCTTCCTCTTTGCGATCGACTGATTCGAGGTACTGGCCGCGGGCCAGCAACGCCTTGCCGCTGTCGGGGTTGGCCTCGACCATTTGGTCGATCACACGATCGGCACGTTGCTCTTGCCGTTTCTCGGTGCGGAAGACCCGAGCAACCCTCAGGTAGACGCTCGTGTCATCTGGCGCGATCGCCTTGTCGACGTCGAACGTCTCGGTCGCTTCGTTGTAGCCGATCAGCGAGAGGGCGTGGTCGAACGCCTTGGCGTTGCCGCTGGCGAAGTAGCATTGCGAGAGCATGCCCTCGAGTTCCGGATCGTTCGGCTTCTTGTTCAGGAGCTGTGAGATATGGCCGATGGCCTGCTGCAGGCCGCCGTGCTTCATATAGAAGTCGACGAGCCGTCGGCGGAGGTCGTCACGCTCGGGGTAGTTCCGGACGGTGGTCTCCAGAAAGCCGATCGCCTTGCCGATGTCCTGCCGCTGCGCGTCGGGCTGTTCAGCGATCTCGGCCATCGTGAGGCTCAGCCGCGACATAGCCTCCTCTTCGTTGACGTTGATCTGGAGGTACGAGCCCAGCAGGCTCGCTTCCTTGCGCAGATCGCCCGCCTCGCGTGCCGCGGTCGCCCGATCCAGCAGGCGATCGGCGTTGCGGGCGCGTTGGAACTTGTAGAGGCCGTAGCCGCCCCCGGTCAGAACGATCGTTCCGACGACCAAACCAATGAGGAGCGGGAGATTGACGCGATAACGCTGCATAACGGCACCCCTGGTCGGGGTTTCCTCGATAAGACGCGGGTCCTGAATCGCCGCCGACGCAAGGTGCGACGGCGGGCGAGAGATAACTGGCCCTTTACGACGCGGCCACGACGGCGCGGGTTCCCCGGGCAACGGCGGAATTTCCACCGAGAACCAAATCGTATCGGGCCCCCAAGGGGTGTCAACGAAGCGGGGGCGGCGTAACCGCTTTGCTGGGCGAGGCTTCTGTCTCCGCGAACGATCGGTCCGATTGCGCAAACCCTCCAACCGCCCCAGTTCTTGGCCCGGGCTAGCGAACCTCGCCCCAGATCGGCGGCGAGGCTACCCCGCTCGGCTCGGCGATCGCCTGAAGCCGCACACGGCCTTGGCCGAGGAGCTCTGCGGGGATGGTCGTCCGGCCCGAGTCTCCCTCGATGGTTGCCACGACCCGCGAGTGCTGGACGATCTTGATCCGCTCGGCCCCCGGTGCCGAGGCCTCCACGCCGGCCACGCCCGCAAGATCGATCGCTGCTGAGGCCAGCGTCAGCTTGGCGGGTTGGAAACGCTGCTCGTCGATCTGATCGATGAGGATCGCTCCGTCTCGCCGCTTTTGCGCTTCCAGCGGGCTCGAATCGATCGCGACGCATCGCAACTCGTGCCAGCCCGGGCCCAGGTCACCCGCCGGGATCTCGATGCCTTTGCCGGAGGGCAGCCGCATCCGCAACCGGCCATCGATAAACAACTCCCACATCCCGCCCGGCTTGCCAGAAGCCGATGCCACCTGCGGCTTGATGCTGATGGCCGGCGGCGGATCGTTGGGCTCGCCATCTTGGGTTTCGGAGGGTTCTTTCGAGATCGTTTCGGGCTCAGGGGGCTTCGCCTGGGTCGTGCCCGCCGAGATGCCGAGTTGGGCGAAGCCGAGCGAGCTCAGATCGCCCAGTTCGGGATCGGCGGCCGCCCCGGGCCAGCCATCGATCGATAAGCTCGGCCGGTTGGCCCACGGCTGGCAGAGCGGGTCGCCAACGATCAACAACTGATAGGGGGCCGCGACCGACTGATAGAACGACTCCGCGAGCGAACAGCCGCGGCGGTAGTGCACATGCAACGATGGAAGCGGGAACTTGGCTTGCAGCGGGGTCGGTTCTTCGACCGTGCCACACGCGCCGGTCGCGCCGTCGCGGATCTGATCCGTAAGTGGCGTCTGATAAGCCTTCTTGCTGAGGATGCCGCCGTAGCTCGTCAGGTTGTCGGTGATCGCTCCGGGCAGGACACGGACGCTTGCCTCGCGGAGCTTCACCAAGCGGTCGCCGGTCGAGAGGCCGATCAGGTCGTTGGCTCCCTTGGGGATCACGCCGTTCTTAACGACCGCCTTCGCCCCGAGCTTGCGGAGCTCGTTCACCGCCGCGGTGTAGCATGCGTGGCGGGGCGTCGAGCGGGGGCTGTTGTTGCGCATGAAGTAGAAGGTGCCGTCGGGCGGGGAGGCTTCGGCTTCGACGGCACGATCGAGCGAAGCGATCACTTCGTCGACCGTGTTACCTCGACCCGTCGTGACGCCGAGCATGGTCGCCATTAGGTAGCGGCGGCCCCGCTTCAAGTCGGGTAACCGCCGGCCGTTCTGTGACCAGGCGTAACGCGAGCGGAAGGCCCTGGAGGAGATCGTCCCCAGGCTGGTGCAACGTCCCAGGTTGCTGCGACGCGGACTCCGACTGTCGGTCGGGACGTACCAATTGGTATCGAGTTGGTTCACCGCCTGGCTCTTCGACATAACGAACGGGTACAAGTAGGTCGCCCCCGTGATCGAAGCGGTCGGCTTCATCGCGGTCGAGAGCTTGGCCCCCTTCGGGAAGTCCTTCCGCAAGTTGACAAGCCACGGGAAATCGGTCGAGTAGGCGATCATATCGATCTGCAGGCTCAGCCGGCGGGCGTCGATCGCTTCGAGGATGGGCCGCAGGATCTTCTTCCGAAAGGTGTCGCCACCGATGCGTTCGCGAGAATCGTCGTAGTCGAGATAGAGCACATTCGACGCGGGCAGCTCACGCAGGGCGGCGTAATGATTGGCGACCCGCTTGGAGCCCGCACTGTTGGCGTTCACCACCAGCAAGACATTCTCCGGCCCGCCGCCCGCTTGGGTCCGAGCGGGAGCCGATAGCACCAACCCCGCGGCGAGCAGGCCCATGACGAGCCAATCGCGCCGAATCGCATTCCGCGGCCGGGGATCGGCGGCTGGCGGGCTGGGCTCTTGCATGCGTCGGCTGGTCCTTGCGTCTCTTTGTTGGCGTCCGGCGGGCAAGTTCGCCACGCAGGCTCGGCCTCGGCAGGTATATTGGTAGGGATATCGGCTCGGCCGTCGCCAAGCCACCGCCCCCACCCACTCTGCCTTGTACGCCGGAACCCTGTCGATGGCCGGAATCGGCTCGTTTTTTCGTTCGATGTTCGACGGTGGCAAGGTGGATATCGCCAGCCGCTACGAGATCCTCCGCGAGGCGGTCTCCGGCACGATGTCGGATTTCCACCAGGCCCGCGATCGCCAATCAAGCGAGATCGTTGGCCTGAAGATCCTCGACAAAGCAAAGACGGAGCATCTCGAGGCAAGGTTCCGTGGCCTCGATAAACCGACCGAGGGGGAGATCGCCGTTCAGTTCGATCACCCGGCGATCGTCAAGACCTTCAGCCACGGGCTCACGACCAAGAACGAGCAGTTCCTGGTCATGGAGTTCCTCGATGGCCCGGGCCTCAACTCCGCCATCATCGGGCGTGATTCCCTGCTGGAGGGCAATCGCCTGACGCTCATGCGTCAGGCCGCCGAGGCCCTGCATACGGTGCATCAAGCCGGGTTCATCCACCGGGACGTCTGCCCGCGGAACTTCGTGTGCGCGAAGGACGGCTCGTCGCTGAAGCTGATCGACTTTGGCCTGACCGTCCCGGCCCAGAAAGAATACATGCAGCCGGGCAACCGGACCGGCACGCCCAACTATATGGCCCCGGAGATCGCTCGGCGGAAGGCGACCGACCAACGGGTCGATATCTTCGCCTACGGGGCGTCGATGTACGAGATGTTCGCCTTCGAACTCCCGTGGCCACGGGGTGCCGACGGCTTGGCGGCCATGTCGCATGGCGTGCTCGATATCCCGCCGCTCTCGGGCCATTGCCCTTGGATCCACCCGGATATCGAGGCCGTGATCGTCGATTGCCTCGCCTCGGAGCCGGACAAACGGCCGCGTTCGATGGATTCGCTCGTGAACCGTCTCCGCCGAATCCCGGGCGATAAGGCCTGACCCGGCGAGATCTCTCGCCGCGGACCACGCAAACGGCCTATTTTCCGGCCCGGCTACGGGTTGTGGCCCGGGCGTCCGATCCTTACGATATGGGGCTCGCCATTGGTGGCGGGCTATGCTTGGCCGCCTGCGCCAGGCCGCGATTCAGACAGCTTCCTCCCGTCGCAAGACACGATTCGGTGACGCCATGGCGATCGATAAATCCCTCAAAGTGAAGGCTGGCGCCACCGCCAACCGCAGCGTTCTGACCCGCGTCGAGCGGATCGAGAAGCTCCGCGAAACCGGTGCCTTCGACGACGACAGCTCGCCTTTCGGCCTGCAAAAGGTGCGTGTCCGCAAGCTGGCGATGAAGAAGAAGAAGAAGGCCAAGAAGGAAGACGAAGACGACAAGTGACCCGCTGGTCCGGGCACGGCGTCCTCCACGCGAGGCACCGCCCTCTTGCAAAGTCTTCTGCCAAGACCATCCACGAAAAAAGCCACCGTCATCCGACGGTGGCTTTTTTCGTGGGCTCCGATCGGGTCGCTAGCAGGCAACCTGATGGCGAATTCCGACCGAGACTCAACGGCTAGCCGAGCCGCCCAAGTCAGCCAGCCGAGCGTTGAGCTGTTCCAACGCCCGCCGCTCCGCCCCCTTGTTGGGCGGCGTCTGGTGGGCCAGTTCGTTCGCCTTCCGACGCACCAACTCGCGGACGAGCTCAACCGAGGGGGAGGCCGGCAGCCGGCTCTTCTCGGCGGTGGTCAGCCCCTCGCGGTACAGGTCCAAGAACTGGCGGTGCTGCTCCAGCCGCTCGAGTTGTTCCACCGCTTCGGCGAGGCCAAACACATCGTCCGCCGCCAGACGCATGACCGTCACTTGGAGGTCTCGCATCGCTTGGTTGTACCCGCGGACCTCGGCGGCGAGCTGGGTCTGATTCACTCGGGCGCCGACGAACGAACGGAGCACCGGTCGCCGAGCCTCGTGGCGTGTGCCCGAGCGGAGCGGGTTGGCGCTCGCCGAAGGGTCCGCGGCGAACGGGTCACGCCATTCGAGCGGGGCCGCCGCCGGGTGCCGCGACCACTTGCTGCGTTGCGGACGCGGGGCCGCTTGGGTCGGTTGGGGGATAGGCTTCGCTGCCGATCGGCGTTGCCAGGAGTTGGGCTGCCGCGGTCGTGGCGCAGCCTTGGCCACTGCCTCTGAGCGACGGGGCGGCTGTTGCTGGCGTGGAGCGACCGCGCCCCCATTTCGTGTCATCGCAGGTGCCGGCAGGGCGTCCACGACAGCGATCCCTGCACCGGCTTCAGGAGCCGCAGGGCCCGGTGATTCGACGATCGATCGTGGCTCGGCCGGCCGCGACGGAGCCGCCTCGACCAGTTCGACTTCAATAAACCGCGGGGCGCGCGGCAGCTTGCCCGATCCGCCGGGCATCGCCGACGCCAACGCCCGATCGAGCCAAGCGGTCATCTGGGCTTGGTTCTGCCCCTGGGCTCCGGCCGCCTGGACGCGGTTCCAATCGGCGAGCACCGCTTCGATCCGGCTTCGCTGCGCGGCGAGTGTCGGTTCGTGGTAACCGTGGCGCAGGTGGACCTGCTGCGCAAGGGCATCCACCCGGCTCTGCAAGGCGTTCTCAGGCGACGACCCGCTTGATTGGCCGAGCGCAACGCCGGCCATCGTTAGGCCAAGCATCAGAGCGGAAAACGTCAGCGATCTGGATGACATGATGGGGCCGGAAACTGAATCAGGAAGTTCAACCTCGGGCTCCGGCCGGCACCCCGTTGCGAGCGTGGGCAGGGCCAGAATCCGCCGAAAGGTAGCCCACCCAGCGGCGGCGTCAAATCAGAACGCGCTTAATCGTCAGACTTCGCCGCTCCACCGGCCGGTCACACCGGTTTCAAGCTCTGGGATGAGGAACTGATGCTAGCACCAGCCACGCACCGCTACCGGGCCGCCCAGCCGCCGCGATCCGCACAAGCCGACCAACTTGGCGTTTCGCAGGCGAAGCCGTCTGTGGTGTACCGAAACTACGCTTACCGCGGTTGGATCGGCCCCACCCCATCCGCTGTGCGATTACCAGACCAGCCATTCGCGGGCAGGGCGATTTGCTGGTCGGGATTCCTTTCTGTTTAGTATTTCATCTTTGACGCAGCAACTCGGCTACCGATAGGTCCCGACCCAACAGACGCTTCTGTCCGCCATGCTTCGATCCGCCGCCCGGCGCATCGAACGAGCCATGGGGACAAGCGATGCAGAAACCGACCGACGACAACGGCCTACCGGCCAACAATCAACCACTCCCGGGGCAGCTCGTGCTGCTAGGGCTTGGAAAGGATGAAGCTCCGTGGCATGCCGCCACGGACGCCTGTGGCATCCTGTGCCAATCGGCCCGGACCGTTGATGCCTGTGCGAGCTACACGGCCAGCGACACGCCAACGCTGGTGGTCGCCGCCGAATCGGCTTTCGAGCCGAAACTTGCCAGCGAGATCCATCCGTTCTTTCGAAGGAGTGTCTTGCTCGTCGTCTGCGAAGCCGCGGAGCGTGTCCCACTCTGGCAGTGGATTGCCTGGGATGCCCGAGTAAACGACACACCGGAGAGTGAACTGTCGGCGATCATCAGCGAAGGGCTCGATGAGTCTCGCAGCCGTGCCGCCGAGTGGGCCTTGTTCGATGCCTTCGTCGAACGGCGAGCGTTGCTCTCGCCCGAGGAAGAGCTGGTCTTCCAAGCGGTCTGCAAAGGCCGCCTGAACAAGCAGATCGCCGCCGACTTGGGTGTCAGCATCCGCACCATCGAACAACGGCGCAGCCGCCTGTTCGACAAGATGCGGGTCGAATCGGCCGTGCCGCTGGCGGCGATGACCGCGGCCGCCCAGGCGCTCGAATCCCGGATCGCCCGCGAGCAACGCCACGAAGATCGGCTCATGCCACTTGGGCCAACGATCGAGGCTCTTCAAACGCCGAAGCCCAACGTGCCCAAGCACCCGACCCCCAAGCCGAAGTTCTCCGGCAGTTTCCTAACGGGCGAGAACCACAACGCGGCACCACTCTCCTGAGGTCGGCCTGCGGCCGGGGTATCAGAACAAAGCCAACTGACGATCGGACGCGGGCGGGCGGAAGGCGTCCGCGTTCAGAGGCTTCGTGGCGGGCAGCAAGCTTCGGTGGTTGGCAAACAGCCGGAACCGGGTTCCCGCTCCATCGGCAGGGCAGGTCGCCGGCAGCCGGTGCTGGGAAAACGCGATCGGTTGCCTCGACACGCGGTAGGATGGGATGACCTCTGGCAAGGGCGGCGATCGCTGTCCGCCTGCCGACAACTCCTTGCGTCGTTTTCTAGAGCCGCCAACGTGTTCTTGATCCTGCTGCTCCTGTTCACCGTCCTCCCGATGGTGGAGATCTACCTGCTGATTGGCCTTTGGGACACGATCGGCCTGCCGGCGACGATCCTCATCGCCCTGGGCACCGGCGTGCTGGGCGTTTCGCTGGCACGGCAGCAAGGCCTCGCCACCCTCGTGCGGATCCAGCAGCAACTCGCGGCGAAGCAGCCGCCGACCGATGCCCTGGTCGATGGCGCAATGATCTTGCTCGCAGGGCTCGTGCTGTTCACACCGGGCGTGCTGACCGATGTCTTCGGCTTCGCCCTGTTGATCCCGCCGGTGCGAGCGATCTTGAAGCCGTTGCTGGCGGCGTTCTTCCGGCGGCGGATGCACTCGACCCAAGCGGGCGGAGCGAACGTTCATGTCTGGTCGTCGATGCCCCGCGAAGCGAGCCATGACCCAGACGATGTCGACGTGATCGAGGCCGAGGTGATCGAGGTCCGCACCAAGGACGCCGACTAAGCGGTCGCCTCATAGGCACCGGCGTGACGCAGTAGGTCGAGCACGCCCTCGGTCTCGGGCTTATCGGAGACATAGTCCGCGACTCGCTTGAGTGCATCGGCCGCGTTGCTCGGGCAACCGAACCAGCCGCAGGCGTCGGCGATCGGCAGGTCGCTGGTGGTGTCGCCCAAGCCGAGGCAACGCTGCGGGTCGAAGCCGGTCGCCTCGAAGAAGCGTCGCAAGCCGCTGGTCTTGCTGATGTGCGAGAGGTCGCAGTTGATGTAGTCGGTCGTCGCGGCGACACGGAACGGCCAGCCACGGTCTTCGAGCAAGCCACGCACCTCGTCGATGATCTCGAAGAGGACCTCCTTGCGAGGATGGAACAGCGTCACCGAGGCGGTCTTCGCCGGCTGCTGGGTCACGCCCCGCGGCGCGTAGCGCTCGGCGAGCAGACGCTCGGCGGCGGCAACTGCTTCGAGGTGCTCGGCGGTGATCGACGGGTCTTGCTCGTAGCGGTTCTCGCCCGGGTGGTAGAGCCAGACGCCGTTCTCGGCGACACAGGGGACGGTCGTGTTGCCGAGGACACGACACATCGCTTCGGCGAAGGGCTGGGGGCGCCCGGTGCAGACGGTGATGACGGGCCGATCGCCTCGCTCTTGCGCCAAGCGGTTATGCTCGGCGAGTTGGGCCAGCCGCGGCAGATCGAACGGCCCGCCCCGCTCGTTGGCGAGGCAGCCATCGAGATCGCTGAGGATGGCTTGGTACGAGCGATCAGGCATCGGTGTCGATGGTGCTGAGCTTGGTGAGTCGATCGCGGACGTCGGCGGCGGGGAACAAACAGAACGAGTACTCACGCGAATCGAGGATCGCCGCGCGGCGGAGGCCGAGCTTGGTCTCTTCTAAAATGCGTTCGGCTTGAACACGCCGGTCGTGCACCGTCTCACGGAGTGCCTCGTTCGCCCGTTGGATGGCTTGGTGCCATGCGGCGGTGTTCGTAGCGGTGTTAGCCTCGCGGATGAGCCGTTGCTTCTCTTGAGCGGCCGGATGGTCCTCGACGAACCACTCGGGGTGGTAGTCGAGATCGCGGAGGCGTTTCACCGCAGCAAGGCGGTCTTGTTCGGTCGGTGTGTTGTGCTCGATCGGCAACCGCAAGGTTGCGGTGAGCGTCGCGTACGGCGGCGGGGCCGTGCCGAAGAGCCGCTCGCCGAGGAGATCGGTCACCTGGTCGTACTTCGCCCCGCCGATGCCGTGCAGGAACAGGTCGGCCAGCACCAGCCGGCAGTAGAGCGTTGTCGCGAGGGCACGGCTGCGAATCTTGATCCCGTCGGCGCGGAGGTCGGTGAGCCATGCGACAACGCCATCCGCATCGGCCGGCCCGGTTGCCGTCCAGCCTTGGCGATCGGTCAGCGTCAGCGACCGGGTCTCAACGCGCGCAACCAGCGGCCGCCGCGTTGGCTCCGCGTCCGACCAGACCCAGAACGGCGTTTCGATCCACGAGCCGTCCGCCGCCAAGTCGGGCAGCGGCTGAGCCGCATTCCGCAGCCGATGCGCGTCTCGATACGTGGCGAGGGCTTCGTTGTAGGCGTTGGCCGTCTCGCCCGCTCTTTGCAAGAGCTCCGCGGCAAAGCGGCGGAAGCCTTCGTCATCGGCAACCTGACTGAAGGGGAGTTCGAGCGTCTTGGAGCCCCAAGCCCTCTCCAAGCGGTGGCGTGCTTTGGAAAGCATCCTCCCCAGGTTCATGTCTTCGCGACTGGCTCCGGCAGCCTGCTCCCAGAGCTGTCCGACGAGGGGGTCGCCGCTTGGGCTGAGTGTCTTCTTAATGACCCGATCGGCGAACGAACCCAACAGCTCGGCGTCGCGGATCTCGCGTTGTTCGTGCGGCATCGTGGCGGCCGGCGTGTCGTAGTCGATGGCCTCGACACGCGGTGCCTCGACCGAACCGGTCGGCACGCGGATCGAAGTCTCGCGACAGAGGTCGCTATCGATCAGAAGATGAAGGCCAACCCCACCAGCGGCTTTCGCCAGCGAATCGAGCGCGAAGTTCTTGAACCAGACGCCGGGGTGGAAGAGCTCCGGTTGATGGCCGGAGACAACGAGCGGCCCGGTCGGAGTGCTCACGTCGGCATAAGCGGAGGTGTAGGCCTGGGCCGCTTTGAGGACGTCTTCCCGCGCCGAAGCGGCGAGTCGCTTCAAGGGCGTGCCGCCGATCGTGATGTTGGCCGGCCGCGCCGGCGAGGCGATCCGCGCAAGTTGCTCCGACCACGGCGGATCGACCAACGCCGAATCGTTGCCGGCGGGGGCACGATACTGCTTGAAAGACGCCATCGCCACAGACACTTCCGTTGGGGCGTCGCTCAAGTGGTCGCCGGCACGGCAACGCCCGCGGCGATCAAGCCGGCGCACGGATCGCGGTCGGCGGCCGGGTGGCGGGCGGAGACCAGGCTCAACGCGCGGTCGATGACCTCGCGGTAGTAGCGGAGACGCTTGTCGGCCTCGTCGAGGTCGCCGCCGAAAGAACGCTTCTCGTCGAGGTAGATGCGGGGGACGGCCGCCTCTTCGATCCGCAGGCCGTGGTGGGCGGCTTGGACCCAGAGCTCCAGCGGCATCGCGTAGCCGTCCTCGCGCAGTTGCAACGGACCGAGTGCCGCCACGCGATACGCTTTGAAGCCGCAGAAGGCGTCGGTCAGGTCCAGGCCGAGGCGGTCGTTCAACTCGGCGGTGATCGTTTGGTTGATCCGCTTGCGATCGGCCGGCGGCAGCAGGCCGCCCGCCTTCGACTCGTCGAGGTAGCGGCTGCCGGAAACGATCTCCGCACCCGACCGGCAACGCTCGGCGAGTTCGCGGATGAGCTGCGGCTCGTGCTGTCCGTCGCAATCGATGGTGACCAACGTGTCGTAGCCGTTCCGCTTGGCGTAGCAGAACGCGGTCCGCAGCGCGGCCCCGTAGCCCTTGTTCGGCTCGTGGGTGACCACCGCGATATCGTTGCGTTGAGCCAGCAGCTCGGCGGAGCCATCGGTCGAGCCGTCGTCGATCACCAACACATCGTCGGCGAGGGAGACCACCTTATCGAGCACCTCGTCGAGGTGCGGCTTCTCGTTGTACACCGGCAGGGCGGTCAGCAGTCGATTGGCTCGCAAAACGGCCTCTTCGGGTGGACGGTCGGTGAGGGCGGGCTCGCGTGGTGGGCAGACGGCCCGCTTAGTCTAGGCAACGGCATGCCCGCCGCCAAAGGAAAAGCGGCTCGCCGCTTGCTAGGCCGGCCCGAGCGGGTCTTTCTCGCTCTCGCTGGCGTTTACTGAAATCCCGGGCAATTGGCCCGCTAACCGCTCGGCGAGCGACTCGATAGCGAACCGTTCGCTGGCGTAGTGGCCGGTTAGGACGGCCCCGATGCCGAGCGAGCGGCAACGGAGGCAATCGTGGAAACTCATCTCCCCGGTAAGGAAAACGTCACACCCGGCCGCGATCGCCAGGTCGAGCAAGGAGCCGCCGCTGCCGCAAGCTATCGCGACGCGTCCCGCTCCGCCGGACGTTGGTGCTACGACGCGAACCGCCGGAGGGTTCACCGCCTGCTTGACGGCCTCCACCAACCGGTCGAATCCGCCGCCGCCAAAGTCCCCCGCGCGTCCCACGCCGGCGGCACGGTCGGCTCCCTCGATCGGCGAGAGGGGTCGGACGGCGGTTAGCTGCAATCGCTCGGCCCACTGCTGATTCACCCCGCCGGCGGCCGAATCGTACGCGGTGTGCGGGCTGTAGACCGCGATCCCTGCGCCCAACAGCCGCCAGAGCGAACCGCCGTCAACGGTTTCGGTCGTGAGGGTCTTCACGCCACGGAACGGGAGCGGGTGATGCGAAACGACGAGGCCGACGCCCCGATCGATCGCCTCGTCCACGACATCGGGCGTGAGGGTTAAGCAGGTGAGGACACCCCGCAGGTCCGCCGCCGGGTCGCCGGCGAGGAGGCCGACATTGTCCCATTCCTCCGCCAGTTCGACCGGCGCGATCTCATTCAGCAGGGCGACGGCATCGGCGATTGTGGGCATCATTGAGCACGCTGGGTCATGGGATCGGGTTGCCCCGAATCTTACGTGCTCGCCCCGCCGGAGCTAAGACGCCGTCGCCTCGGCGAGGGCATCGGTGACCACCTGGACCGCCTCTTCACGCGACCTCGGTTCGACGCGGAAGCGGTGGATAAAGATGCGGCCGCCGTCGGCCTCCTCCACCCGCAGACGCATCTGCTTGCCGATCAGGCCTTCCGGATTCCGATAGATGTACTGCTTCTTATCGACTTCGGTTCCGAGCTGGAATACCTGCGCTCGCTTCCGTCGCTTGTCGCTGTTCTCGATATAGAGCAGGCACTTGAAGTCGGTGGGCGTGCCGGAGCTCTGGCTCATCTGCTGTTCGACGATGAGGCGTCCCTTCTCATCGATGAACGTGATGACATCGAGCTGGACATCGTCCATGCCGACACGCACGTCTCGCCAGACGCTGAAACGGTACTCCTGCTTGCCTACCACCGTGAAGTCGAGACGCACCCGCTGGTCGCCGTAGTCGGCGTCCTTCAAGGCGAGCCGCAGCGGAACCTGATGGCGAACGCCCGCGCTGAGGCTCAGCCGGGGCTCATCCACCGAGACAACCCATCGAGCTGTCGAACGGGTCGCCAGCGGGCCGGCGGGGTCGTTCTTATCCGGGATGACCACCTCAACACGACCGCCGATCCCTTGCCCGAAGGTGTTCTCGATATGGATCGAGTTGGTATGGGCGACTCCGAAGACACTCGGCAAGGCGGTCTCGTCGAACTCGGTCTTCATCCGCCACGACGCGATCGATTCGTTGAGTCCGAGGATGAAGCGTGGCATGCGGCCGACGCGGATCACCTGGCGGTGCCCACGCATCTCCGGCTTGGTGTAGCCGCCCCAGACGTCGATCGATCGCACGTCGTCACCCAGGTAGAGGGTCTCCTCGATCGGCGTGGCGTTGGCGTCTTCGACCGGGGCATTGAGGTTCCAGAGCACCATCACCACACTGCCGTCGGGACGGCGGAACAACCAGTTCTGGCTGCGATTCGGCAACTGGATCGATCCCAGATAGCGGGCACCACCGAGCAATCGGGCGCACGTCCGCCAGGGCAGCAGCAGTTCGCCGGGAGTGCCATCCCTGTTCATCACGCCCGTGAGCCCGTCGGTTGGGTCGGGTGAGCCGGAGAAGGGGTCGGCAACGAAGATGCCATCGACCCCGTTCATCTTCGCTACGAGGATCTGCTCGACGAAGTCGCGGACGCGTTGTTGGTGACGCCGGACGAGAGCGTCACGGATCAACGGGTCTTCTGGATTGCTGGGGTCGGCCCCATCCGGGATCGACCGAATCACCTCAGGCGGTTTGACGAGCACCCATCGCTGGATATCGGTCGGCGGGGCCTCGTCGAGCGCCTGGGCGAGGCCGGCCGCGTCGAGCTGTTCGCGGCCCGCCATCTGTTCGAAGTCCCAGCCGTGCGGCCGGTTGAGTTGCTGAGCGTGGTCCCATCGCCAACCGATCCCCATGCGGATGTCTTGCCCGAAGCGGAACATCTGGTTTCGGATGGCGGCGAGTTCGTCGATCAGTTTCTTGTAGCCAACGAAGCTCGTATCGCCGTCGCGGCCCAGCTGCCACCAACGGATCCGCAGCGACAGCCGCGTGATCACGTGGTCGATGAGCGGGGTCCAGTACGAGGGGTCGGCCGACAGCAGCCCCTCGATCGGCGGCGGCGTGCCCTCGAACAAGGGGTCCGCCAGCAGGGAAGTCGGGTCCTCGAGCACGCCGATGGTCTCGATCCCGCGGGCGGCGAGTTGTTCGGCGAAGCGGAGCAACTCATCGCCCCGTTGTTCATCGCCGGGCTCGAACCAGACCGGCATCTTGACCATCCGCACGCCGACCCGCGGCAGCAGCCCTTGCAGCACCTTGAAGGGGAGGGGTCGGTCCGCGTTGGGGAGCGACCAGCCGAATTCACCCCGCTCGCTTGATTCGAGCCCTTCGCGCACCACGGCCAGCGTGATCGAACGGCTCTCGCCGATTGGCTGGTTCGTGTCCTTGTTGAACATGCCAACACGCACGCGGTAGAAGCCGGGCTCCTTGATCGGTGGCTGCCAGTCTTGCGAGCCCTCGTAGCTCTCCTGCTCGATGTCGAAGCCATCGACGATCTCCGACGCGAGGGTCCGCGATTCGGAGATCACTTCGCCCTCGATCGTATCCAACCCGCCGATACCGATCTCCCGGTTGGTCGCGTCGAGGAGTTGGAAACGGATCTCCGGGTTGCGCTTCAAGATCCCCGAAAGGCTGCACGTGACGTTCACCTTGTCGGCGGTTGTGTAGACGTTGTATCGGCTGCCGGTCTCGATCTTGATGCTCGGCAATCGGTAGAGGCGGACCTCGGCGATCGAGAGCTCGGCGTCCAGGTCGCCCCGCTCGCCACGCTGGTAATCGATCTGCACGTAGGCCCGATCGATATCCGAATCCTCCGGCTGGATATCTCCCAGGTCGATGTCGTGCCATTGCCCATCGGATGGGATCGGACTGCTTTGCTTGACCTGTCGCGGTTCGTCGCGGGCGTAGAAAGCCAAGCGGATGCGTGCCGTGCCGTGCTCGCCATTCTTCAGCCGGGCACGTAGCCTGAGTTTGTAGCTGAACTTTGGCATCACATGGATCGGCGGGCTCAAAGCCGTTGCCGCCGCCCCGTCGGGCCGGATCACGAGTGCTGCCGGGTCGCCCGGCTCGATCTCCATCCGCACGTACTGCGGGTGCTCGTCGTCGTAAACGCGGGTCCAGCGGTCGGGCCAGCCGTCGTAGTTGATGTCGTTCTCTTCGTCATCGAAGTAGTAGGACTCGACCTGCACGAGGTCGGCCATGATGTCTCGCTCCATCGCCTCGCCGGGCGCATTGGGGGCCTGGGCCATCGCTTGCAACGCGATGGCTAGGACGATCAAGACAGGCAGGCAGAGTCGAAACACGGAGTCTCGGGCGGGGCTGGTTGGCGGAGGGAAGATGACCGCCGCGCTTGTCGCGCACGGCCACACAAGGGTACGGTGCGCCCTTGTGGCACGCCGCTTCCAGGCCGCTTCCGACCGACACCAACCACCCGCACGACCGTGGCGACCCTCCCAATCGGCATCCAGACCCGCTCGCTCCGCCTGCCGTTGCGGAAGGCCCTCGTGACCGCCTCTGAATTGGGGGCCGATGGGGTCGAAATCGATGTCCGCAACGAGCTGCGGATCGCCGACTTCTCGCAGACCGCCCTCCGCCAATTCCGCCGGATCCTCGAAGACTCTCGGCTTAAGGTGCTGGCGGTGTCCTTCCCCACGCGTCACGGCTTCGACGAGCCCGAGGGCCTCGAACGCCGCGTCCTCGCGACCCGCGAGGCGATGACCTTCGGCTACAAGCTCGGCGCGAAGGTGCTGATTGGCCGGGCAGGGGAGATGCCGGATGAGGACGCAGGCAACGGCCCCTTGGTCGAGTCCCTGCGGTTGCTCGGCGCCCACGGCGAGCACGTCGGGACTCGCTTCGCCTTCGCTTCGGGCGAGGCCCCCGCCGCTCAGCGCGGCTTGCTCGATCGGCTGGGGGCGGGTGTCATCGGGGCCGCGTTGCACCCCGCCCTCTTGATCGGCTCCGGTCACGACCCGGCCGAAGCGGCCGCGGCGCTCGGCGGGAGCGTGCTGCATGTCCACGCGGTCGATGCGGTCCGCGAAGCCTCGGTCGCCGGCGGCGGGGCCAGCGAGGTTCAACTCGGGCGGGGCGAGGCCGACTTGCCCGCCGTCTTGGCCACGCTCGAAGAGCGTGGCTACCAAGGCCCGATCACCGTCGAACGCCGCGACGCGTCGAACCCATCCGAAAGCATCGGCGACGCGGTCGCTTACCTACGTTCGCTCTAGATTCAATGAGGGAGGGCGAGGCTCCCGCCGAGCCGTGAAGCGGGTACCCGGCGCGCGTGGCTCGGCGGGAGCCTCGCCCTCCCTGACTCCGTTGGTCGGCTCAGTGCTTGTAGACCTTGTGCGACGGGCGGCCGGCGAGGATCTGCTCTTTGCCCCAGTTGGTCACCGAGCGGAAGGCGTCGCTGGTGATGAAAGCGGTGAACGCCTCTTGGTCGTTCCACTCGCTGGTGATCAGGTACGACGCGTCGTTGGTCGTGTCACGCCAGAGGGTCGAGCTGGTGTGGCCTTCCGCCGCGTTCAGGGCATCGATGACGCCGGCGAACGCCTTCTCGAACTCTTCCTGCTTGCCGGGCAGGACGACATAGTTCATTCCAACGGTGACCATCGTGTGCTTTCCTTCGTCGGTAGAGGGGCGAGTCGCGGAGACTGAGCCGCTAAGACTAGCGTCTGACCCTCCGGCGTAGAACCGGCGACCGGCTCAGTCGTCCGCCGACGGGGCGACAGCCAACGCCTTGAGCGAATCCAAGGCCCCGAGCATCTCGCCCTGGGAGATCTGCTCCCAATCGGTCAGCTTGTGACTGAGGATCACGAGCTTGAATTGCTCGAACGCCTCGGCGACGTCGTCCGGCAGCTTGGCGAGGTCCTTGAACGGCTGGACGCGGGGCTGGGCCTCGGCCGTTTCGGTCGCGTCGTCGGTGTCGAAGGGGGCGTCGTCGCTGTCGCTGTCAGACGACTCGCGGCTCGATTCGGAAGTGGCTTCCGAGTCGCCGGTGGTCGCGGCTTGGACCTCGCCCTCGGTCGCCCCTTCCGGATCGGTCAACGCGTTGTAGGCGTCCTCGTCGATCTGGGTCTCGATGACTTGGCTCTCGGGCGAGTCGCCCGGGCCGCCGACCGCTTCCCAACGCCCGGCCCGCATCTGCGAGACACTCCAGCCGTTGGTGATGGCTCCTTCGAGCCACATCTCGGCGTCTTCCCAATCGAGGGCGGCCTGGAAGTGACTCCAGTAGAGGCCGTCGTACTGCTCGCGGACCGAGCCGAAACGCTCATGGGCCCGACGCAATCGCCCGACGTGCTGGCTGGTCACGCCGCCGACGAGCCGCGCCCACGCCTCGTCGGAATACTCCGTGACCGCCGCGTCGGACTTCTCGAGTTCTTCGCGCCACTCGGCGATGATCCGGCCCTTCTCCCAGTTGGTCGTGCTGACCAAGCCGTTCCATTGACCGACAAACGGCGTCGAGCTTTCTAACGCCTCGGGCGAGAGTTCCTCGGCCGCCGGGGCGGCGGGCGTCGGGTCGGTCACGGGGCGGAGGGTCGTTTCTTCGGTCGTGGGCACAGCGTCTGACATCGTTCGGCGGTTCCGTCCGGAAGGGGTCGTGTGGTGAGCCCCAGATTTTATCCGGGCCGCTCAACGCGCCGACGCCTCAAACGGCCCGAACCACCAGACACCCCCGCCGGGCCACCGGCGCGATTGGCGTCACCCGCACCAATTCGCGCCGTGCAGGGCCTTTCCGCGGCAGAACGACTGGAAGCCCGGGCGTCAGAAATCTGCCGACCGCGGGGGAAAACGTGTCGCCGGCGTGTCGATCAGCCGTCAGACCTTGCCTAGTTCATTCGGCCGGAGCCTTCACTTCCGATTCGAAGCCGGCCGCTTTGTGCGAGCCATCGCAGAACGGCATGTTCTTGCTCGCCCCACAGCGGCACAACGCGATCGCCGGCTTCGACGGGTCGAGCGGGAATTGATTGCCCTCGGCGTCGTACAACTCGATCGGCCCTTCGACCTTCAGCGAACCGTTCGTGCGGACCGTGATTTTGACATCTGCCATCGTCGGGGAGCTCCATGCTGGATTGTTGGGACGGCCTGATTGTTGCGCAATGCGGCGGAATGGCAACGGGCGGCAGATGAGCCTAGTCCGCGGCTCGCTCTAAGAGCCACTCCCAGACGACCCAGCCGACCTTCGCCATCGAACGGCCCGAGCACTTGTCCGGCGTGTCGCCGCGGGTGTGCCAGTGGGGATAGTCGAAGTCGATCAAGTCGATCGCCCGGATGCCGCCGTACTTGCGGAGGGCGAGGTGGTCGTCCTCGACGGTGTACTTCACGCGCGGGACGAACTCCTTCACGCCGAGCCGCTCGGCGACGTCCCATACCTCGCGGCAGAGCGGCCGCGATTGGCGTGAGTTGAAGCTGTGGCCTTCCCAATAGAGTTGCAGGTCGGCGTCGGCGACCATATCGAGCAGCAACGCGCCTTCGTATGTCCACTGCCGCGGCGAGCCACCCTCCGGGTCTTTGAGCGGCCGCCGCTTCTCGTACTGCATGCCAAACCATTGGCTGCCCAGGAAGTAGGGGTCGCGATCGCTCCAGACATACTCCTCCGCATCGAACAGGGCGAAGTCGACGCCCAGGTCCGGGTCAATCGCCTCCTGGTCGAACCGCTCGTGCATGAGGTGTGCGAGTTCCATCAACAACGCCGTCCCGCTGCCGCCATCGTTCGCGCCGATGAACGTGCCGCTGCGGCGTGCCTGCGGGTTGGGATCGCGGTCGGGCAACGGCCGTGTGTCGTAATGCGCGCAGAGCAGGATCCGCTTGGTGGCCTGGGGACGCCACTTCGCGACGAAGTTGGCCATCCGCACCCGTTTGCTCTTATCGCGTGGATCACCGGCCTTGAAGCGTTGCCATTCGATCTCGTCCGCCAGCGGCTTGAAGTGTTCTTCGATCAGCTTCTGTTGCCGCTTCATGCCGCGGCTGCCGCTCATGCGCGGGCCGATCTCGCAGATCGCATTCAGGTAGCCGTACGCTCGATCGGCATCGAGGGGATTGATTGACGCCTCCTCCTCTTCTTCCTCTTCCTCGACTGGCTCACCCCCCACTTCGTCGATAGCCGCCGCCTCCTCGGGCTTCTCCTTGCTGCCCGGCGGGAGCAGGACTAGGTGGACCGCGATCGCTGCTAGCAGGATGCCGGCGATCCAGTAGGAAACGGTGCGGGCGGTCTGGCCGGGCTCGGGCGTGTGGTTTGTCTCGGTCATACGGCTCAGTTTAACCGCCGCCTGCACCATGGCTCTAGGACTTCAATCGTCCGCCGCCATCGACCGGCACCGAAACGCCCGTCACGAACGGGTTCTCAACGAGCATCGCCACCGCGTGGGCGACATGCTCTGCCTTGCCATAAGCCCCCTCGTCGGGCGTGGCGATCAACGCCGCGTCGCGGGTGTGGTCTTTTCGCTCGGCGGACTCTTCGGGTTCGTCCGGCAGGTGCTCGCAGATCACCGGACCCGGCAACACCGCGTTCACGCGGATGCGTGGATTGCGATCGGCCAGCTCGACCGCCAAGGCCTTCGTCATGCCGGGCACGGCCGCCTTCGACGGGTGGTACGCCATATAGCCGGGGTAAGGCGTGCCATCGGGGCCGGTCGCCACGTCGCCCAGGTTGATGATCGCGCCGCCGGTCGCCTGCTCCGCCATCCGCAAGCCGGCCGCCTTCGCGAGCATCAACGGCGCGACGGTGTTCACATCAAAGCACTGGCGGATGTCCTCGGCGGTCATCTCTTCCATCGGTTGCTCCGGCCAGACCGCCGCGGAGTTGACCAAGATATCGAGCCGACCGACCTGCTCCTCGCCCGCCTCGCCATGCCGGGCGAAGTGGCGGGTCACCCGTTCGACCAGGTCCTCGGCCGCCCCGTCCTCGGCGAGGCCGGCTTGGAAGGCGGCCGCGTCGGTCCCGTAGCGTTCCTCCAAGAGCTCGCACAAAGCATACGCCTCGTCCATCGACGAGTTCGCGTGCACGGCGACCCGCGCCCCGCGGCTGGCGAGCTCGATGGCGATCGCCTTACCGACGCGACGCGCCCCGCCGGTGATCAGGGCGACTTGGGTGCGGAGAGAAGGGGAAGGGGGCATGTGGTGATTGACACGGGGTGGCTGGTGTTTGCCCTATTGTAGCGCTAATTCGGAAGTGGGAATGGGGAAGTGGGAATGACGCGCAAGCGACGCCTCGAATCTAGCATTGGGGCGGAAGCCCTTCCTTCCCCCTTCCCCCTTCCCACTTGATACTCTGTGTGGCCCGAACCCTCGCAGAGAAAGACCGCACCATGAGCGACCCCACTTCCCTCCCGAACCCGATCAGTTGGACCGGCGGCGGCGATGGCTTCCTCACGCTGCTCGACCAGACCCGCTTGCCGAACGATGTCGCCTATCTGAATTGCGATACGGTCGAGCAGGTCTGGCAGGCGATTAAGCAACTCTCGGTCCGCGGCGCGCCGGCGATCGGCATCTCGGCCGCGTATGGCGTGGTGCTCGGGATACGTGATCCGGAGATGCTCGGCGCTCAGCCGCCGGCGGCTGGTCCGAAAGAAGCCAAGGCGGCCGCCCTCGCGACATGCGATCACCTAGCGACCAGCCGGCCGACCGCCGTGAACCTGTTCTGGGCCCTCGATCGGATGCGGTCGGCGATCGAGTCGATCGACGACGAGCTGCCGCCGGCCCAGATCGCGAAGCGGCTGCTCGCCGAGGCGGTCTCGATCCACGAGGCCGACCGGGCCCAATGCGCGGCCATCGGCCGCCACGGGGCCGAGTTGCTTTCGCCGCTCGGCAAAGGCCTCGGCATCGTCACGCATTGCAACACCGGCATGCTCGCCACGGGCGGCGATGGCACCGCGTTGGCCGTGCTGTTCGCCCTGCACGACGGCGGCCACAAGCCCCGCGTCTACGCCGACGAGACCCGCCCGCTGCTGCAAGGCTCCCGCCTCACCGCGTGGGAGCTGATGCAACGCGGCGTCGACGTGACGCTCATCTGCGACTCGATGGCCGCCCCATTGTTGCGTGACAAGAAGGCCCAGGCCGTGATCGTCGGCGCCGACCGCATCACCGCCCGGGGCGACACCGCCAACAAGATCGGCACCTACGGCCTCGCGGTCCAAGCCAAGCACCACGGCGTGCCGTTCTATGTCGCCGCGCCGACAACCACGTTCGACCTCACCATCACCGCCGGAGAAGAGATCCCGATCGAGCAACGCGCCGCCGAAGAGATCACCGAACCGTTCGGCAAACGAACCGCCCCGGAAGATGTGCCGGTCGATAACCCCGCGTTCGATGTCACCCCGGCGGAGCTGATCACCGGGATCATCACCGAACGTGGGGTGATCTCGCCGGTGACAGAAGCGGCGGTGCGCGGAACTATCGACCATGGAGAAACCGCATGAGCAAAGGGACCATTTTGCTTACGGTTGAGAACGTCGCTGACTGGCTATCCTACGCCGAGATGCTGAACGACGGCCGTGTAGTGGCCGATGCTGATGGGCGTTTGCGTTATCCACATGGCGCGCCCGTTGGAAAGATGATCGCCGTTGGCAAGTTTCCAGATGGCTCACCTCGTTATCGAGAATCTGCCGAGGAATGGTTCGATCCAGGAAGCAAACAAGCAAGTGAGTTCATATGGCCTACCCATCAGCAATGATTCTCCCAGTCAACATCTACAGCAAGCCACTCATCTAGAATCTCATCGCCGACTGCCCGACAAGCTTCGGCGGCATCTGCCCAGCCGTCACGTACTTGTGCATCTGCTTCGTTCTGATCTTGGTCACTTATGGTCATGTGTACACCTGCACTCTGGCCCGTGATCTCTCCGCTCGAGCAACCAGCGTGAACAAACGCGGTTGATACTCGTGTCGATCCGCGCAAGCACGCCGGCCTTCGTCGGGCAGACACTTAATCGATCGCTGTGTTTGCGAGGTTCTACTCGGTTAACCCACATCCCCCAACTCCAGCGACGCCCCATACCGCCGCAGCATCTGCCGGCGAAGCAGCTTGTTCTCTTCGTTCTTCAGGCCGGGGTCGTCGTTGAAGAGTTCGCTGGCGGCGTCGCGGGCTTCTTCGAGGACTTCACGGTCGTGGATCAGGTCGGCGATCAAGAGCGGCGGCAAGCCGGTTTGGCGGTCGCCGAACAGGTCGCCGGGGCCTCGCAAGCGGAAGTCGATCTCGGCCAGCTTGAAGCCGTCGGTCGTTTCGGCGAACGCTTCGAGGCGGTCCTTGGGGGCATCGGATAGCTCGGCCGGCATCAGCAGGCCGCACTTGCCGGGGTGACGCCCACGCCCGACGCGGCCGCGGAGCTGGTGCAGTTGGCTCAGCCCGAAGTGCTGCGGCGAGGCGATCACCATCATCGTCGCGTTCGGTACGTCGACCCCGACCTCGATAACCGTCGTGCTCACCAAGACCTGCGTCGCGCCGCTGCGGAACTTCTCCATCACGGCGTCCTTATCCGCCGGAGAGAGGCGGCCGTGCATCAAGCCGATCGTGTGGCCGGCGAGCTCGCGCTCGGTCAGGCGATCGAACGCCTTCTGAACGCTCGCCGCGTCGATCGCTTCGGACTCATCGACCAACGGGGCGACGACATACGCTTGGCGGCCCTCCTTGAGGGTCTCGCGGACATGGTCCCACCACTTGGCCTGCTCGGCCCGTTCCACGAGGTAAGTCTTCACCGGCTGACGGCCCGGCGGCATATCGGTGATGCTCGACACGTCGAGGTCGCCGAACTGCGTCATGCTCATCGTCCGCGGGATCGGCGTGGCGGTCATGACCAGGTAGTGTGGCGAATGATCCCCCTCGCGGAGCATGGCCCGCTGCCGCACGCCGAACTTGTGTTGCTCGTCGATGACGGCGAGCCCGAGCTTGGCGAACTTGACCTTCTCTTGCAGCAACGCGTGTGTGCCGATGGCCAACTCGACATCGCCCGACGCGATCCCGGCCCGGACTTCCGCCTTCTCTTTCTCGGATAGCCCGCCCACCAAGAGCCGTGAGCGGACGCGGCTCGCCTTCAACATGCCGGCCAAGGTGCTGGCGTGCTGGCGGGCGAGGACTTCGGTCGGGGCGAGCAGCACCGCCTGCCAGCCGGACGCAACGCAGGCGAGCATCGAGTACAACGCGACCACCGTCTTGCCGCTACCGACGTCCCCCTGCAGCAGGCGGTTCATCGGGATATCGCTCGCCATGTCCTGGACCACCGCGTCGATGGCGGACTGCTGGCCCGCGGTCAACTCGAACGGCAGCAACCGTTGGATGCGAGCGTCCAGGCGGGTCTCGACCGCGATCTCCGGCGCACTGAACGCGACCCGCTGCTGGTGCCGCCGAGCGGCGAGGGCGAGCTGCAACACGAACAACTCTTGGAAGACGAACCGCCGGCGGCCGGCGTCGCGTTCCTCTTCGTTCTTCGGCCGATGGATCTTCCGCAACGCGTCGGCGAGCGGCAGCAGGTGGTGCTTGTCACGCAGCGAGGCGCTGAAGACCTCGTCGGGCAAGTCGGCGTAGCCGTCGATGGCCGCCGCCACGAGCCGCCGCATCGTGTGCTGCGGCACGCCCTCGGTGAGCGAGTAAACCGGCAGAAGCCCCTCGTTCGCCCCGCCCCCCTCGTCGTCGTCCGAGAGCCAAGCCACCCGCGGGTGGGTCATCTCCCACCGCAGCCCGGCGAGCTTCGGCTTGCCGGAGAATTGCACCCGCTTGCCGATCATGAACTTCTTTTGCATGAACGCCTGGTTGAACCAGTTGGCACGCAGGGCGCCGGTCTCGTCCTCGATAACGACCCCCAGCCGGTGCTTGCCGAAGCCGGTGCCGCGCGACTCGACATCGATCACCTCGCCGACGACGGTCTGGGCCTCTTCGGCTTCGAGGTCCTCGATGTTCCGCCGATCGCGGAAGTCCTCGTAGTCTCGTGGAAAGAAGAACAGCAGGTCGGCGACCGTCCGCAGCCCCTTGTTCGCCAGCGCCTCCGCCTGCCGCCGCTGCACGCGGGGGAGCTGGGCGATCGGCGTGGCGAGTTGGGCGTCCATGGCAGAAAGTGTAACCGCAGCCGGGAGGGCGAGGCTCCCGCCGAGCCGAACCCGGGTACCCACCTCATGGCTCGGCGGGAGCCTCGCCCTCCCGGCGTTCTCTTCAGAGGTACTTCTGATAAGCGGCCACGGCCAATTCGTCCACGCGGTCGTTCTCGGCGTGGCCGCTGTGGCCGGCGACACGAGTGTACTTCACCGTGTGCTGCTGCGCGAGCTCGTCGAGCTGCTGCCAGAGATCGACGTTCTTCACGTCTTCCAGCTTGCCTTTGACCTTCCGCTTCCAGCCGTTGCGTTTCCAGCCCTTCATCCATTCGCTCATCCCCTTACCGACGTAGACGCTGTCGGTGAAGAGCTCGACCTCGCTCGGCCGCTTGAGCACGCCGAGGCCTTCGACGACCGCCTGGAGCTCCATGCGGTTGTTGGTCGTATGAGGCTCGCCGCCGGAGCGCTCGAGCTTCTTGCCGGTGGCCGGGTGGATCATCAGGAACGCCCAGCCGCCGGGGCCGGGGTTCCCGCTGCATCCGCCGTCGGTGTAGAGGTGGACCAAGAGTGGGAGCGAGGGTCTGAGGGCGAGGGGTTGAGAGCCCCTTTTTATCTCAGATGACTCGCGTGGCGGCGAGCCCGGGCAGCCAACGACACGCCGCTCAGCCGGCGAGCAGGTCGATCACCTCGAGCGCGGCGAAGCCCGCGGCCAAGTCGCCCTCGGTGCGATGCTGGCTCCGCTTCCAACGCGATCGGGCACGATCGACGTAGTGATCGCGGGCCTCATCTAGCAAACGGGTTTCCACGGTCTGCTGGGCCTCGCGCCAGGCCTTGGCGGTCTCTTGGAGGGCCTTCGCATCGCCGGCGAGCGCGGCGAAGACCGTGTCGTCGAGCCTTTCCAGCCGATCGAGCGACTCGCTCGGAATCCGCCGTCCGTCGGCCGCCACCACCTGCGAGACCATCACCGAACCGGCGGCGGGCCGGGGGCCTCCGCTAGCGGAGTGGATCGTGCGGCGGGTGGGGGGCGGGGCGATCACAGGCTTC
>CAYGUP010000024.1:0-53366 GCA_964353155.1 uncultured Planctomycetaceae bacterium
GCTGACGCAGCCGCCCACAATTAGAAACCGCCATCGAAGGCCTCCTTGCCGAGATCAAGTACTCATCACACTGCCTCATCAGAAGAATCGCTTGAAAACCCGAGGTTCTGCTGCTCGGGACATGGTTTCGCGCCTAGGTGGTTGCGTCGCTTGGCTCGCTCATGAAGTTGTTTGGCGGCTTCGGACTCAATGTCTCGGCGGTTGATGATCCAGGGGCCGTCGGGGAGCGGGTGTTCGCCGGGGATGTCGCCCCGTTCGATCGCAAGCCGCAGCGTCGCGGTGCTGACACCTACGATATCGGCCGCTTCTTTGAGCTTGAGCCAGCCTTCTTCATCACAGCGCTGGCGGTTGTAGCCGAGGATCGCGTTGCGACCCCGCAAGCGGGTGATCCGTTCGCGGGACCAGCGCTCGCCGCGGCCGGTCCGCAGGCCATTGCGATTCAGCACGCCCGCGATGACGTCGTCGGTGCAGGTTCGGGCCAGGCTGCGAACCGCGTCGAGCGCTTCGGCCGAGGTCGGGTAGACGTAGCCCCGCTTGCGACGAGGTACTCGCAGCTCGGTATGAACGCCCCCTTTCCAGTGGACGACCAGCACGACCTCACCCGCCTCGGGATCGCAGTCCACAGCGATCTCCTCGATCAGCGTCCGCACGATCCGCTTCTTGATCGAGGCATCCGCCCGCGGGTCGTTCCAGACCGCTTCGAGGTCTTCCGCCAGTTCGGCGAATTCTTCGACCGAGGCAGTTGGGTGTTCACCGCTGGCCTGCTCAGTGAGTCGATTCTCGATCGAACGGACCTCGGCGAGCGCTGCGTTCCAGCGCCGTTCGAGTTCGTCGGCGACGAGACGGTTACCTGGGTCGCAGGCGTCGAACTGCTTGCCGGCTCGATCAGCTTGGTAGCGAGCTGCCTGCAGGTCGCGCTGGAACGCAGCCCGCACTTCGTCACCCCGCTGTTGAGCTTGCTCGCTTGCTAACACCGCCGCCTCCAATCCGGCCGGGGCTACAACCCTCAGCACCTGTTCGCCGATCGCTCGATCGACCGTAGGGCCACCGAACGCGATGCACTTCGGCTCGCCATTATCGAGCGCTCCACGCCAGCAAGCATACCGCAGCATGTTGCGATCTCGACCCGAGTAGGTCACGGTTAGCTTGCGGCCGCAGCGACGGCAGCGGAACAGACCCGCTAGCAAGGCGGCACCACGCTTCGCGGCACCCGTGCCTCGGCAGTGGTTGTTGGCGAGCATCCGCCCGACTTGCTCGAACGTCTCCCAGCCAACGTAGCCCTCGTGCGACTCGGGGATCAACGCCAGCCAGCGATCACGTGACTTGCGCCTCGAACGCTTGGTCTGCCCGTCGGGGCTGACGATCTGCTCCGTCTTGCCGTAGGCGTACGCCCCGCCGTAAGCGGGATGAGTGAGGAAGCCGTAAACGGCACCGTAGTTCGGTCGTCGCCAGGTCACTTCGCCGCCGCGGCGACGCCCCGGCAGCTGCAGGCCTTCGGCTTGCAGCCAGAGGAGCACCTGCCTCGCCGAGCCTAGTTCTTGGAACTTGCGGAACACGAGATGAATCGCCTCTTGGACCCGCTGGTCGGGGTCTTTCTCCAGACGCTGGTCCTCGGTCTTGAAGAAGCCGACTGGCGCCGCCACGATCAACTCGCCCCGCTTCGCCTTCTCGCGACGCGCTTCAGCCGAACGCTGACGTAACAGATCGAGTTCGTACTCGTTGAGACTCCCCTTGAGGCCCAGCAGCAGCCGGTCGTTGCTCTGCCGTGGCGAGTAGACCGTCTCGCTGTCGACTAGCAGCGTGTCGACGATCCGGCAGACCTCGACCAGACGCTGCCACTCGCGGCTGTTGCGGGCGAACCGCGACACCTCGCGGGCCGCTACGGCACCCACTTCGCCGAGGCTCACCGCGGCCATCATCCGCTCGAAGCCGGTCCGCTGCGCCGAGCCCGACGCGCTGCGGCCCAGGTCCTCGTCGATCACCTCGACCTCATCCCAGCCGAGCTGAAGCAGGCGATCCCGCATCGCGTACTGCAGCCGCTGGCTCTCCTGGTTATGGAGCACCTGGTGCTGCGACGACTGGCGGACGTACAGCACCGCCTTGCGACCACGGTGCTGGGCCTGGATCTTATCGCTCATCGCTCGCCTCCCGACGCTCGGCGAGCGTCTGACGCAGCAGCGACGCCAGCAGCGTCATTGCCTTGCGTTGGACCGGTGTTGGCAGCTGCCGCCAGCGTGGTCCGGGAGTTCTCGGGCGAAACAGCTCCAGCTGCTTCTCGGTTGGGTGAACAGGCATCGGCGTCTCCTGAGAAAGGAAAACGCCGATCTTCGCCCAACCCGCCTCGCAGCCACCCCAGCAGTTCACGGAGCGATCGTAGGTCAGCAACCCGCACCGACGGTTCGCCGGCGAGCTGCATTCGCTCGCAGGTCACCCGATCCAGCATCCAAGCCGGAAACTCACGCGTCTCGCCTGAAGCTAACCGGCAACTGCAGCAAGGGACTCCACCCTGCAAACGCCGGCTCTTCACCGTAACCTGCTGGCCTCGCCAAGCATGCCACTGGTACGCCACCTCAGCATCGCTGCTAATAGCGGCACTCTGTTGATCGGTTGTAGGGTGCGTGACAACTCCATCTACGCAAGCGAGGCCTTTCGTTGCTATGTCACTTCAGCGAAATGGGTTACGAAAATCTAAGTGCCATTCGGGGATAAGACCACCCGCAGGAAGGGGCCAGGGCCCCCTGTGGATAGCTGCCATTCGATGGTTGCGATACCTCGCTGCGAGCGCTAGCCTCGTCAGATGAACGGTCTAAGTAGGGGCGATGAGCTGGAGAGGTTCAAGACAAGTATCGACATCCGCGACGTAATGGCATTGCGTGGTTACGCCATCGATGCGAAGCGAAGCAGCCGTGCCTATACGGTCCTTCGTCACGCCAACGGCGACAAGCTTATCGTTACCCGAAAGGCCAATCGCCACTGGATCTACGCCAACGCCCACGACAACCAAGATCGTGGAACGGTGATCGACTTCTTGGGGAGCCGCGATCGGACTTCGCTCGGAGAGATACGCAAAGAACTACGCCCGTGGCTGACTGGGAGGCTTACGCTAACGTCGCCACGACCGGCGCTTCCCGGCCTAGTTCCGAGTCAACATGACACGACCCGCGTCGCCGCAGCCTGGGAGAACGCCAAGCCCATCGAAGGCCGCCACCCCTACCTTGAGGAAGAGCGTGGCATCCCACCCTCGGTGCTCTCCGACCCGATCTTTGCCGGCCGAGTTCGATTGGACCGGCGCGGCAACGCCCTCCTCGCTCACCACAACGCCGACGGGCTGTGCGGCTTTGAGGTCAAGAACCGTCGGTTCACCGGCTACTCACCGGGCGGGGTGAAGGGTTTGGGCTGCTCGCGCCCCAAGCCCAACGATCGCGAGCTGGTTATCGGCGAGACCTGGATCGACCTGCTCAGCCTCGCTGCCTTGGAAGGCACCGAGGGCAGGCGTTACCTGAGTGTCGCCGGACAGATCAGCCCGGCTCAAGAGGTCTTGCTAGCCTCCGCAGCAAAGAAGATGCCGCCGGGAACCACCGTCATCCTGGCGATGGACCATGATGAAGGGGGTCGCAAGCTGGCCCATCAGATCAAGCAGACCTTGGCGGGCTATACGATCCGCGTGCATACGCCACCGACCGGCGGCGACGACTGGAACGACGTGCTCCGCCGCACTCGATCGACAGAGTACGCTTCCCCTACTCCGGCCTGAGTGCCGACCAGCGACTCCTTTTCCTATTGCCCCGGCGCGAGTTTTTCCTTGAAAGAGAGGCATCGAGCGTAAGCATGGGCGGCCGCGCTTGAGCTGTTTGGGGGCTCCACTTGCCGCCCATGCCGCCCGGTTACGGCAGACAGTCCCCACAGCGGATACGGCCCGATCGAGAATCGCTTTCAAGGGAAGGAGGCGTTTTCCCAAGTTTGGGAAAACGCCTCCCTTCGAGGTCGATAGGAAGAACAGGTCAGTCGATCAGCTCGTTGATCGTGATCTTGATGATCTCCGGTGCCTTCTCGGGCCGGTCGGTCTCGCGCGGGTCGGACTCTTGCACACGCAGGACTTGATGCGACTCGAACAGCTTGAGTAGATCGTGCAGGTGCCGCCCTTCGATTGTGACGACGTACTTCGCCATACCGAGCAGACACAGATCGATCCGCCCCACATCCGGTGAGCGGAGCTCGCGCAGATCGCTGTAAGCGAAGCTGGCCCGCTTGCCGTCAGCGAAGTGCAGACCGAACAACAGCGGCGGCGAAGCGTTCTGCGCGACCACCTTCCACGGCAGTTCGTGGTTGTCTTGGTCGGGGGTCTTGCCGGCACCGCCCAGAAGGTGACGGGTGCGTTCATCGAAGATATTGGTCACGTTCTCCATCAACGACTCCTGCCCGGCTCGGGCGTCCGATCTCGTCCCAAGGCCTTCCCTACGCCGCTAGCGCGTTGTTGGCTCGGATCGTGCTGACGCACCGACTCTCGCGTCCGCCCGCACCACCGCCGCATCCGGTCTTGCATCGCCCGGACCGAACGCTGCATCACACGCCCCCGATCGGCCGCCAACTCCTTTCCTATTGCCCCGCGCGATTTGGCCAACTCGGACGCCGAGAGTTGCTGGCCCGAGTTCTGGATGGCCGTACGGATCGCTTCCTTGTCATCGACGTAGATCGCAACATCTTCCTTGCCGCGTGAGGCGGTGACATAGAACTGCCGGGCGTTGATCGCGGGCAGTGACTGCGATCCCATCGCCGCGATCGCCAGATCGCGGTCCTTGCCCTGGGCGGCGTGGCTGGTGATGACGTAACCCAGGTCGAGGTGGGCGTAATCCTTATCGACCGTCCAGCCGTTGCTGAGCACGAGGTTGCCATGCCGGTCGAAGCCTCTGACCGTGTCGAGCCGTCCATTGCTGATCCGACTCTTGCCGTTCTTGGTCGTGCCACCGAGAGAGAACCGCACCTGATCTCCCGGGGCTAGCGAGAGGGTGCTCTGCTGGTACACCTCGTACCGTTCGGGCCAGTCCAGTGGCAGGCTCTTGGTCTGCTTGCCATCGAGACTGACCACTCGAACTTGGTTGCCTTCAACACCAGCAACGCGATAACGATCGCCCCGCTTGAAACCGCCCTGGGCGTTCTGGTGGAGCTGCACGACGAGTTGTTTCTGATCGCTATAGGTGCGTGGGTTCCCCTTCTCGGCCTCGGTGAGGTTCAGCGAGCGGTACTGCGTGAAACAGCGTTCCTCGCCCGAGAGCTGGCCCAGGCCTTGCAGCCGGGCACGGATTTCGGCGGTTACCGCCTGCTTCTCCGCATGCGTCGGAGCGACGATTAGGGTTGAGGTCCCTTTCTGGGTTGCTCCGACGTACTCGGCCGCCAGCCGGGCGTGACGTTCGTCGGCTGAGAGTTCTTTGATCTTGCCCATCGCGTCGAGCAGGTCGAAGCCGGCGACCAAGCCGGTCCGGCCCCGCCGATCGACGACCTCGTTGCCACGGCTGATCAGCTCGATCGCTTGGCGATACTTGCCTTTCTGCCGCTGCACCTTTTCGGAGCGAGCCAGCTTCAAGCCGGCCTCGTTCTCCAAGAGCCGCATCGCTTCGCCGCGACGCGGTGAAGCGTGCTGACGCGTATCACCCGAGAGCACCACGCGGGCGTTCTGCTCTCGGGCGATGTCGAAAACCGCGTTCATCGACCGCACGTCGAGCAGGCCCGCCTCATCGATCCAGAGGGCCTGATCCTTGAGCTTGGGGTGCAGCCGTGTATTGCGGATCAGGTGCTCGACGGTTTCGGCCTGACGAAACCCCTTGTCCTGGAGCACTTCCCTCGCGCTGGTGCTTGGTGCGAAGGTAAAGACCTGCTTGCCGCTGAGATGAACTGCCTCGACCGCTTCTTGCATCATCGAGGTCTTGCCGGTCCCGGCCCCACCGACCACGGCAACCACTGCGTCGCGGCTTTGCAGGACATGCTTAACGGCCGCCTTCTGATGTTCGTTCAGCCACGTTCGGGAGCAGGCATAGTCCATCTGGCGGATCGCTTTGCGGGTGCCGCGGCCATCACGGGCATAGGCGATCATCCGTCGCTCGGCATCCAATACGGAGCGTGTCGTAACGAGACGACGGACGCTGCCGTTCACCTCGGCCGTCCCCTCGATCAGACCGACCGAATCGAGTGCTTTTTCAATAGCTTCGGGGCTCAGGCTCAGCCCGTGCTTGAGCGCCGTGCCGACAACCTGCTGGCGTTCGGCCGTGGATTGTCGGTAGAGGTGGTGATCCAGGGCGTACTGCACCGACTCGATCGCTCGATCGACTTCGGCCGGCGTCGGTTCGATTGGCGTCGTTGGCTCGCTTGCGGACGTGTGCTCGGATACCACTTGGCGTTCGTTGGGAACGGCCCGCGATGCCTCTGCCGCGTTCACCCAAATTTGGGTGAACGCCCCCTCCTCGCTTCGCCCCGAGGTTTCGCGGTGCAGCAGGTTGGCAAAGACTTCGCGTTCGGCCGGCGTCAGCCGGCGGTCCCACTCGCCACGCAGCTGCTCGACCGACAGGCTCTTATCCTTCTGGTCGCGGGTGAGCACGCCGATCTTGCCCTTGTCCTCGGCATCGGTGATGCCGTGGTCTTCGGCATACCGCTCGATCTGACCGGTCCGGTTACTAAACTTCTCGATCGTCAAACGCTCGATGCCGGCGATCTCCCAACCGGTCTTCGTGGTGCCCGATTGGTGGTAGCGGGTTGGTTCGACGTTGTAGCCAAGGGCTTCGAGCCGTTTTGCCAGCCGGGCATGGAACTTTGCCTGCAGGCTGGGGGCTTGGCGTTTGATCTCCTCAAACTCCCCGGCGTAGTTCTTGCTCTCGTCCTCCGTCCAATTCATCACAAAGGCGTGGACGTGGAGTTGCGGATCGGGTTTGCCGTCCACGGGCCGTGAAGTCTTGTGCAGGAAATCGGCGTAGATCAGCTTCCCGGTTGCTTGCTGTTGTTTGGTGCTGGCGAACTTCCCGGTGCGGACGCGGCGGGCCATCAACGGCTCGACATCGCGTGCCATCGTTTCGGCTACCACTTCGCGAAGCACCTCAAGCAGCCGCTCGTCTTCGCCAAACGCCCATGCCAGCGATACCGACTTTGGCACCGAGAACGTCAAATCCATCCCCGGGCGTCGATCCTTGCGAAGGCGTTGCGTGAGTTTGGTCCGAGTCACGGGGTGGTAGCCCCTCAGCAGCAGTGAGAACTGCTCGTGCGTGACGGCTGATCCCTTCCCTACTCCAAGAAGATCGGCACCGTGGCCATGCCAATGAGCGGCCACTTCCTGACCCATGTAGTAATCTCCTTGGGTCAGGGTTGTTTCAAAGTAGTTCTGTGTGGCACCGCTGTGCGTTGCTTGGGTAACGTGGAGCATGGTGTGTCATAAAAGATGGCGAGAGAGGTGCCGGTGAGATGAATACTACGCAGCAATTTTTCTTTAGACTTCTCTCCTAAGCGTTGCTTAGGAAGTTTTTAACCTGTCACCACAGGTTCCAAGATGCAACGCTTGTGCGTTGAGTCTGCGCCGTTATCCACAACCATGACGACGCCGTCGTGATCACGGTGTGAGCCACCAAGACGCCTCGGTCATCCCTGCCCGCTTCTGCCGAACAGCTTGGCGAAGAACGACTTGGATCGTTCGGCCTCCAACTCTTGCCGCAACCGAGTAATCCGCCGCTTGGCTTCGACCTTCAACTCTTGCTGCTGCTTCTCTTGGTTGGCGAGCCGGGTCTCTAGCGAACGCAGCGACTTATCCCAGTCGTCCTGCTTACCACGGTCCTGGGCGGATTGGTCGGTGATCAGCAGGAGGGCTTTGCCGTGCTGCTCTTGAGCTTTCTGCAAGCTGTCGCGCAGGTTCTCGACCTCGCTCTCGAACTGACGCCGTTCGCGTTCCCGCTCGGCGGTGAGCGTCTGATAAGCCTGTTCGCTGCTCTTGAGCCGCTCGCGGAGGGCGACCGTCTCGGCCTGACGGTCGGGTTCTGACGCCGAGGCCGTCTTGCTGACAGGGGCTGACGGCTTGCTGATCTCATCGATGGTCGCGACAAGCGGGTAAACCCGCTCCAACTCGGCGATCTCGATGACCTTCTTGTTGGCCGAGTCCCGCGTGCAAGCGAGCTTGCCTGATTGGGTGGCTTTGTTGATCGTTTCGCGGCTCTTCCCGGTGAGCTTGGCGGCTTGGCTGACACTTACTTGGGACAAGGGTTGACGACTCCTGACAGTTGCTTCTGTCTGAAGAGTGCCACACTCTGATACCCAAGTCGACAACTAAATGCGTGTCACATCGTGTCCGATCGGACGCCACGTTGACGCGGTCTGACCGTCAGGCGGTTGTCAACTCGGACAACGCAGCCAGTAAGTGCTTGATCCGCCAACAAGAATGGACTGACAGCTGGGTGTCAGACGCTGTCAACTTGATTGACAGCCTGACAACGTGCTACTGTCAACCAATCGATTCTTGTTCTTGGGGATAAATCCATGCCCCGCAGCAGGGATCTCTTCTCAACCCTCGTCATTCTGGCGAGACGGCAATTCTGCCACAGCACGACAGAAAGGAGAGTGCCGACCCGCCGAACATGCTGACAAGAAAAAACCGCCGTTGGAGCGGCGGTTGTCTCGATCGAGAGCGATCTCTTCACTGATTCATGACGATAGTAGCGCTCTTTCGACTGCCATGCAAACCTTTTCTGGTTCTGCAAAGGACTTGTGCACGCTTCTCTTGGGGTCAGCCAACGACACCATGACGACAATCGAACCAGCGACGCTCGCGTCGCCACCAACTAGTAGGGGAGGGGGCCGATTCGCTTCGGACCGCTACCGCCAATCACTCCAGCAGAGCGACGACTTCGCCGGTCTGGAGACCAACGCCAATCGCTACGACCTGCTGCTGCTGGTGAAGCGGGCCGGGAAGGCGGCCGGCTTCTCGCCACGGATGATCCAGTTGCTGGATTACTATATGGCGTTCACCCGTGACATCGATTGGGAGGAGGGGAGCCGTCCGATCGTCTACCAATCGTTGGCGAGAACCGCCCTCGACATGGGCGTCTCCGAACGCCAAATCCAGAAGCTCGAAAGCAGGCTCTTCGAGGTCGGTGCCATCACCTGGTCCGACAGCGGCAACCACAAACGCTTCGGCCAGCGGGACGCTAAGACGGGCCGCATCCTCTACGCCTACGGCGTTGAGCTGACGCCGCTCGCCCATCTACGCGAAGAACTAGAAGACAGGCTGCACGAGAAACAGCTCTACGATCAGGCGTGGATGGAGACCAAGCGACAGATCTCTTGGTACCGCTGCCAGATCCGTGGGTTGATCCAAGAGATCGGTTTGGAGGAGGGGGCTGCCGAGGGCTTGGAGCGGAGCTACGGTCGCATCGCCGTCCGCATCCGCACGCACCTCAGCCTGGAAGAGCTTCGCGGTTTGCTGGCGAAGCACCAGGTTCTGCATGACGAAGCGCTTACCATCGTGGCCGAACTGACGCCAGAAAGGGCGGCCAGGGACGAACAAACGTTCGCCCACCATCAGACTACAACTTATCAATCACTTGATAAATCAAACACGGGTAGCCCTGCGGGCATCGGCTTTCAGGAAAGCGTAGTCGAACCCACGGAGCCAGAAGCGGATAAGCCGGCGGAGGAGGGGACTGATGAAGCCTCCGAGGACGATCCGATCCTAGCCACTGGGCTACAGCACCTAACGCTCAAGCAAGTGCTCCAGGCAGCCGGTTCCCAAGTTTGGGAATGCCTGCCGCCTCATCAGCGGCCGTTGAACTGGAACGACCTGGTCGAGGCGGCGTATCGCCGGCGGCAGCAGCTGGGTGTCAGTCAATCGAGTTGGGGCGACGCGTGCCAGCGGCTTGGTCGGATCGGCGCCGCGGTCTGCCTGATCGTCACCGACCGGGCGTCGCAGCGAGAAGAAAACCGGGTGAGGAACCCGGCAGCGTACTTCGCTGGGATGCTCAAGAAGCAACGCACGGGAGGGCTGCGGCTTCACCACTCCGTGTTCGGGTTGCTTGAGAGCGATCCGCAAATTGACTCTTCGGAAAACGAGTGATACGGTCCTCGCGACATGGCCCAGAAGAAGAGCACCCAATCAACCTCCGTCCTGCCGATCGAACGCATCGAGAAATCGATCCTGCTAGTCCGGGATCAGAAGGTGATGCTCGACTCGGACCTGGCCGAGTTGTACGAGGTCGAGACCGGTGCGTTGCTGAGGCAGGTCAAGCGGAATCAGAACCGCTTCCCGGACGACTTCGCGTTCCAGCTCGACGAGGACGAGTGGGCAGCTTTGAGATGCCAAACTGGCATCTCAAAGGGCCGGGGTGGTCGCCGCTACGCGCCGTACGTCTTCACGGAGCAGGGGGTGGCGATGCTCTCAAGCGTCCTCCGCAGCGATCGCGCCGTTGAGGTCAACGTCCAGATCATGCGGGCCTTCGTGAAGCTCCGCGAGATGCTGGCGACGCACGAGGACTTGGCCCGCAAGATCGCGGAGCTGGAGAAGAAGCACGGCGAGCACGACCACAACTTCACGGTGATCTTCGAGACGATCCGCCAGCTGATGGAGCCACCGCCTGTCGAGAAGAAGCGTCGGATCGGTTTCGTCGTGACCGACGACGAGGAGTAGGGTGATTTCTTACTCCAGATTGGGCTTCCAAGCTGTGGGGCGAGCCTCATCCTCGCCTGTCGTGGATCAACCGAGAAGTTTACGACCGTTCCTGAAAGAGTCTGTCAAGTAGAAGTGATTCCTGACGGGTTCTCTGCGTATTGGTAGTGGGCCGCCGTATCGCGGTGCTCGTTGGCCAGACGATTGAGGGCGTTCCGATCTGTAGGATCCGAGCGTGGTTGTCGTCGCCGCGGGTAAGTGCAATCCGTCTTGTCTTAAGCGATTGCTCCCAACACATTCCTTCGCAAGGCACCGCTCGTGGACCTCGTGAGCGGCTCTGCCACGGTGGTGACAGATGCGGACATATCGTGTGCGATTCCTCCTCGCGAGGCCACTCCATACAACGCAACGTGCAGATTATCGAATCTCTTCGAGGTCCTGCATCCACGGTCGTGAATCGAGTTGGCCCAGCGGGAGGGATCTCGATCAGCCGGGGCTGATCGGATCGAACAACCGTTGCCGTATCTACATAGTTTCAGTGGTTTTGTTGTTAGAAAGAAGTGACGTCTCGCCGCTTGTTAGCTGGCCGCCGGCTCTGCCAAGCAGCGACATTCAGCGTAAGTCTTCTCCTTGGAGAGCATGTGCCAGATAATCGTCGCAAGCTTCCTCATAACCGCCACACGGGCGATGCTGCTGCCACGCCTTCGTTTGATCCGCTTGAACCATTCGCGTAGCTGCTGGTCTTTTCTCAACGCCTGATATGCCACCTGGGCCAGGAGCCATCGCGCCATACCGCTTCCGGCCTTGGTGATGCTCCCAAGCCGTTGAGATTTCTCGCCGCTGTTGCGGCAGCCAGGTGTTAGGCCCCAGTAGTTCGCCAAGCTGCGTGCACGGGGGAACCGCTCAACGCGGCCAACGCGGCAGGCAAGAGCCGTGGCACCGAAGTGGCTCACGCCAGGAATCGATGTGAGGAGCCTTGCTTCAGGGCTCCTGCTTGATCGTTGGGCGATAACATCTTCCAGCCGTTCGATCCGCCGCTGAATGCGGTCGATATCTTCGAGCAAGTCATCCAGCTCCAAGCGATCGATTGCAGATAGCTTCAGGCTCTTCAGCCAGGCGATGGCACGCTTTGTCGGGAACTTCTTGGTGGGCATCTCCCATTCGAGGTTGTGACACCGAAGCAGGTGTCGAACCATATTGACCAACTTGGTGCGTGCACGCCCCGCGTCTTTACGAAGCGTCGTCAATCGTCGGTTCTCTTGATCGACGGACGAAGCGATATCGACCTGCCGCAATCCACGCACCGGCTTGCCCTGGACGAGCCGGTCCCGGTTAACCCAGAGCAGCTCACTGAGGGCGGCCGCGTCGCGACGGTCGGTCTTGCGTTGCTTCCGTTCGTACGGCTGAATCAGGATCACCCTGTGGCAGCGGTAGTCCCTGAGCATCCGGATCAGCCAGTCATTGAAGCCACACACTTCCAACACGGCAACGAAGGCCTCGCCCTGCTGCAGCCGTTCCTGAGTGAGCCGTTGGAAGAAGGTGTGGACCTTCTCTGGTTGCGTGGACACCTGCCGAGCCTCGATCACATCGCCCTGATCGTCTCGGAGCGAGATGGTGAGCTGACGAGAGTGCTGGTCGATTCCTAGGAACAACATCGCCGCGGTCCTCCGGGTTCTGGAAAAGGTGGGCAGCTTAACGCTGCCCTACCGGAACCACGTCTTCCTGACAAGTTGCTACTCTTTCATCGATACCAACGCAGGTTGCATAGGCGAAGCCGCAATCGCAGTAAGTCCAAGCGTGATCGTGTAGATCGGGTACTATTTGGCCTTGCCCATCCAGCCCGCTAGTGCCGAGCGCCGATGCCCAGATACGGCCATTTGATTCTCGACTTCTGTTACGACATCCTGCGTTTGGTTCGGGGTGATCCGCGTTTCCGCGTGCCCAACCTGCTAGTCGTGGCTGGCGTCGCCGCGATTGCCGGGCCATGGTGGTTTCCAATCGCCGGCGAATTGTTCGCGACTTATTTTGGGCTGGATCGTGACCGCCTTACCCAGTTTGACAACTGGACTTTCTGGAGCGGTTGGGTCTTTGTCGTAACTGGGACTGTGCTGTGGGTGTGGCGAATCAAGGGCTCGCTTGGCGTAGATGTCGCCAGGACCCTTCGTCCCTGGAGAACGGGTACACGCCGGCTCGCGGAGAGGCTTGACCGACAACTCACGCAACTCGGCTACGAGCCCTCTCTGGATGTTCGCCGACCGACCGATGTTCAGCCCGGCACCCACGTCATCGCCGGCGAGCCGGGGCAGGGAAAGACATGGAGCCTGGCGGCTACCGCCAAGCACTATTCGGAGCAAGGCGTCGCAGTGGTATGGGCATCCAGCCGCATCAAGCCTCTCGACGTTGAGGACCACGTCGCTCGAGTAGTGTGGAGCGACGGTTTTGAGGCAGATTCACCGATCGATCTTGGTACGCTTGCACGGCATAGCCGACAAGCTCGTGACAGTGCGACGACAGCTTGGCTAGTCGTTTGCATCGACGACGTGTCTTCATTTGAGGATGCCCAAGCCCTCTGTCAGCACGATTGGGAGCAGCGTGGGGTTGCCTTAGCTATCTCGACTCCTCTCGAAGTCGCTGACCGTCTTGAGCGACGCAAGCTTGCGGAGGCCCATCGGGTCAAAGACTTCTCTTTCATTGAGCTTCGGGCTTTCCTGGATGCTCACGATAAGCAGCATCTATCGATCGCCGATGACGTTGAGCGTTTGATCCGTCGTCCGGTGCTGGCGACTGTCTACGTCCACACAAACCTTTCCCCCGAATGGGTTCCCAACTCCGAGTACGCATTGCTCGATGCCTATTGGGAATCGATCGACGATTCGACGGTGAAGTCAACACTCCAGCGTTTAGGAGACGCGGCGTTAGGCGACAACGGGACTTACCCGTGGCGGATCGCAAGCCTCGCAGACGCGGGTGTCGGCCACGAGGAGATCCAGCGGGCGGTCGATGCCGGTGTACTCCGCCATGCTGATGACAGTCGTATCGGTTTATGGCACCAGAGGCTTTTTGGTTGGACCTACGCGGACGCGTTAGCGCGCGGGTGGGAAGCCGGGAGGCTGACAACTGAGGAGCTCTCAGAAGCGCTAATTGCTTGCCTGGACCCCCGCCAGCCGCCCCACCTGCCGAGTGTCCAGTACGCTGCGATGGACGCACTGTGGCTAATTTGCGGGAAGGCTGAGACAGATCAGTGGGCTGTCGTCGCGGCGTTGGATCAAGCGTCGCCGCTCGGCACCCGCACCGAGCATCTCTACCGAGAGATGTTTGGCACACTGGGTCCGCGAGCGATCCAAGCGATCATCAGTCGTGTCAAGGAGTCAGGGGAGCAGGAAGGGAACCTGTATCCGACTTTTGGCGCAGTCGCGATGTTTAACATCGCCAAGTCGGATCCTGAAGCAGTCGTTAAGGCGATTTCTCGATGCCTTACCGAGGATCACGCTGCGGTACTTCAGTTGGGTCTGCTGCTCTCCAAGCAGATCGCCTGTCCAGCCCAGCTTGACCGTCTGTGGAGCGTCCACCTGGGGAGAGTAAAGGCCGATAAGAAAGGCGGCGTCGGCTACCATGACCAGATGCTAAGTCAGACCGCGTTCCGCGCCGCAGTCGCCTTGCGACCGGAGTGGTTGGACGCCGCCATTGTGCGATTCCAAGATGATCCGGACGCTTTGGTCGAGCTAGCGTATACGCTGGCAAATACGGCAGAGTCTGCCGCCTTCACCGAGCAATGGCAGGCACGAAAAGAACTGCTCTTCGAGAAGCTGCCGGCTGACCGACGACGCTCCCTGGCGGTGTGCATCTTTCGATTTCGCGATACGCCTGAATTGGAACGCCTCGAACAATGGATCGGTGAAGAACCCGACTGGCTCGGCACAACAAGCATCAAGGTGTTGGCATTCTTCGATCCGCAACGAGCTGCCAAGGCGCTACGACTCCTTCAGCCGGATCAACTCCGATTGATCGCGAAAGCCCTCGGCAGAAGTCTGCTTGTCGGTGACACCAAAGCACTACGGAACGCTGTCGATGACCTGCTCCTGCAGCACACCGAAGATGCCTGGTCACTGCTTAGCGTCTACCAGCAATCAGGAGATCAGCTCAACGCTGAGACCAGCGTCAAGATTCTTGACCGGTTGGAAATCGACCTCGCGAGCTACGACCAGCTCGATCGGGAAACCGTGCAGAATGGATTGTGGCGAGAGCTGGAGTTTATCGAAGGACTCCACGGACGCATGTTCCTTGAGAGTCTACGAGGGCGACGAGGTTTACGCCTCGAGTCGCTGCTTGCCGACTTTGCGATCGAGCGAGCCAACGACTCAAAGGTCTTCGACTACCAGTTCGACTACGCTAAGCAGATCCTGAAGCGGATAGCTGGCGAGGGCTTCACTCGCCTCACGAATGCTTTGCTCCGGGCGAACGCGCGAGAGTCCCGGTTCGAGGGAGCAGAAGCGGCGAGCGTTCGCCCGGATCCGACAACTATCGAACTCTTGAGCGAGGCTGCTTTCGACGACGAACTGTGGAAGGAACCGGGCGACGGTTTTCCGTTCATCCAGAGCAGAGCAGTGGACGCTCTGGCTGCGGCCGGTAGCAACGAGAAGGTTATTGCCGCAACGCTGAAGTGGGGAACACGAATCTCGCAAGAAGTGTGCGAACTGCGAGCGCACCTTCCGCCGATGACTGACGTCGAGATTGCCCCCGCAGTTGAGGCGATCGAGAACCAAAACCACCCAGATCGCGATAACGCCCTGATAGCGATTGGGCTGTCTGGGCGAACCGAATACACGGAGCGAATCGCAACCTCTTTCGAGCTATCTGCTCCCGACTCGCAGCATGCGCTGTGCGCTATGCTCGCACTCCAAGATCTCAAGGTTGGTCTCTCACGTGTCAGCGACCGACTTGCCGACCAGTGGGCGTCCGGCAAGCACAAGTTCGCTGCCTTGAAGCTCCTGGTAGCCGGTGCGGATCAGTGGCCGGACGGCTATTTGCTTGACCGTGTGCCATCAGGTCGCACATACGACGAGATTGACGAACGGCTGCTTGGGTTTCTGCATTCGCAGGAAGTGACACGCGGGGAGTCTTGGCGACGGCTTCGTGAGCACTACGAACGAACGAATCAAGGCCGTGATTGGCGGTTCCTTGACTCGAATGTCGCACTCGACCCCCACGATGCCGACGACTTTGAAGAGTTATGGCGTCGCTGCCGCGTGCCAGAGGGTCACGTCGTTTTCGGCAGCTCTCGCGCCGCAGCCATCGCCCGTCTCGCTGATGCAGACGCTGAGCTGGCTGTTAGATTGGCCGCTAAGGCTCTGTGTGAGACTAGCGACGCGGGAGCTGTCTATTTGGACGTTCTCTTGCGTCATGGCGGCGAGGCTGGCGTCCGATTAGTCTGCGAGTCCGCTGCCGACAGCCGACTCCGTGAACGCTGCCGAGCTGCAGGCGTAGGAATCCGTAGTCACGCTAAAGCAGATCGCGCTGCTCCGATCGTTCACGCGATGCTCAAAGATGGAGACTGGCGGAATCGGCGTTCTGCGGCAATGCTCGGCGGGTTTCTTGGGCCGTTAGTTCTCAAAGACCAGCTTACGGACTTGTATCGCGAAGATAGTAGCTGGCATGTTTGCGTCGAAGCTCAACAGGCCCTGCGCCGGATGCAAATGGAGGCCGAAGCGAGATCGCTGGTATCGACCCTTGGTGGTCTGTCGCCGGTAGAGGTTTGGGGTACGCTCGATTGCATGCTGAGGCTCGCCGACCCGGATTTTGTTTTCATGAAGTCTGACCCTCTCGGTATCCAAGAGTTTCTGGACAATGCACCATTCCATGTCGTTCTGTATCTCGATAAGGCGATCGAGAAGCGGCGAAAGAAGATTGAGACCGAGCTGACCTCGTTGCACGGCAAGTGGAAGGATGATGAGTGAGCCAGCAGGCTTATTCGAGGGTTTTCGAGGGAGCAGGTGCTTCCAAGCCTTCGTCGGACCGACACGCCGCGGGGGGGGTCGACGGGTGCCGGTCTCGCCGTCCACTTTCCAGCCGCCCCCAGCACCAAGCAACCAGCAGCAGTTCCCTCGATTAGGCCCCGATCGTTTTTCGCTTGCACCCTAGTGGCCGGTTGTGGCACCTTTCTCGGGCCGGGTGCTTTTGCTCGGCCGGGCTTAGAAACCTGATCTCACATCTGCCCTTCTGGTCGGATGGCCGCTGAATAAAGCTCCGGCCTAATAGGTGGCGGCTTCGTGAGAGTTTTTCTAACGTCCGATCACCCAAGGAAGGCAGCCATGGCGAAGCAAAAAGACATCGAGGATCGGGTCCGGATGAAGCTCTACGCACAGTTGGGGGGATCGGGCCTCTTGGAGTACGGGTGCCGGAGTGATGCGTGCAACAACCAGGTTTTCGCGACGTGGGAGATCGACGTGACGTGCAACGCTTGCGGGAAGCGACTGATCTCGCGGTACGAACTCGATCGCTAGCCGATCCGGATTGAGGCAACGGGAACTTCGACTAAGACTTCTGCTTGGCCGTGAGGCGTTCGTCCACCTCAGCCATAAGCTTCTGCATCTCCTCGAAGCCTTCATCGCCCAGCATCTTCCGGTGGATGTCTTCTTGGATGGATTCCACGACACCGGGCATGTCTGCCAGGGCGTTCTCGAAGTAGGCGTCGAGGCATCGTCGATAAAGCTCTCCGCAATCCGTGCTGTAGTTCAACTCGGTTGGCACGGCATCATAGCCCGTGTTCAGAAGCAGCTGGCCGTTGCCCTCGATCGGGATGACGCGATGATCGAGGATGGCGGAGGCGGGGACCGACGGGGTGCAGACATTTCCCGACCGCTCAAGGCTCAACGACCAAAGCTCCTTGTAGTCGGCGGGATCGGTTTTCGCCCGTTCGGCGATCCAGCTCTCGCGGGTGTTGTCTGACGTATGCCCGGCGATGAAGTCCTCGTCGGGGAAGAGCGTAAGGCGATCCCAATCGACGCGAAGGATCACCGCGTCGTGACCCTCACCGGCCGCCTCGACGGCGTAATAGACTGCGTAGGCAGCGGTCAGCCAGACGTAACCCGGCATGGTTGGAACGTCCCGTTCCCAATTGCTGGGCAACCCCGTCACTTCGCGTGGTTGGATCCCGTTTCGCAGGATGCTTTCGAGATGCTCGGTTGAGGTTCCGTGGTAGAGGTGCATCCGACCTTGATGCCACATCTGACCGCAGAAGTCAAAAAGCGATAACCGGCGATATGGCTACTCACTTTACGCGATTGCTTTCTGAATGATCTTACCGGCTCGATTCAGCTTCTCTTCCTCGCGCTCGGCCAAAACAAAGGTGCGGGAGTAGCATTCGATGCACTCCTGAAGGTCGATCCCGGGATGCCGGCTGATGTCGAAGTTCGACGCCATGATCTGAAAGCAGACATACCACCATTCGTGAACAAGCTTCATGCCTTCGTACGCGTCAAAAACTTCCAATCCGTCGTAACCAAGTGCAGGGAACTTGGCGTTGATCTCGATCAAGTGCGGAGGCTCACCGTCCATGATGAATAGGCGTGCAAGCGTGGTTTCCTCGGTGCCGAAAAGATAATCGAGTGGCTCTCCATCATCATCGAGAGACCTAGACCAGCATGGCATGCCACGGTTGACGTGCCAGTCGTCTTCGCTGTCGGTAATCGCATCGCTGATATGCTTCGGCTTCGTCTCAGTCATCCGCTAGGGATGCCACGGCAGGGCGTCGAAGTCAACGCCGTCAAACGCGGTGATAATACTTCATAGGGAAAATGCCGTGTCGCTCAGAAGAGACCGAGCTGCGTCGTTGGCCCTGGGTCGCCCGAAGACTTGGACTTGGCAATAGGAGAAGAAGTTGTAGGCTTGGCCATCGCGGCGTAGTTGAACGGGCTTTTCTCAACGGGAACTTCTCGGATGACGCCGCCCGCCGAGTTGAACCCAACGCGGTAGACGCGGAAGCATTCGAGCGAAAGCGTGTTCTGCCAAACTGCCCAGCCGCGAAGCCCGTTGAGCCCGAGATTGATCGCCGTCATTTGAGCACAGCGATGGTCAACATCCTGACCGACGAACTCCCAGTTCGGGTGCTTCTTGGCCACAGATAGCAGGAAACGGCCCGAGCCGCAGGTGGGATCGTTGACGGTCCTAGTCTCTTCGCTTTCGTCAGGCGTGACCGTCAGCTCTGCCATCACTTGGGCAACCGCTTCGGGCGTGAAGAACTGGCCCCGCTCGCCGTAGGTGATGGCCCCGGTGAAGAGGTCGCCCAGCACATCCTGCTTGGTGTCATCCATCGCGTTGACGAGCACGGCGAAGGCTTTGACGACGTGATCGATGCCACGTTTGCCCTCTTCGCCTCGATCGTATCCCTTACGGACGGTAGCTAGGTACTCTTCCTCCATAGTTCCGCCGGCGAGTGAGCACCGGACGAACGTCAGGAAGTCTTCGAACGCCTGTCCACGGCTAAGGCCCGCCTTATCGGCCGCGGCATCGATATGGGCAAGAATGTCCTTGCTAGCTGCTAGGGTGAATTGCTCTTTCATGCCGCCCTAGCTCGGGGCGGCGACACTCTCCATCGGGGCTTCCACGGGTATCGCTTTCTTTGGTTGGTTCAGGTTTCAGCCGACTTCTTGCACGACTCTGAGCGATGAGTCAAGCAATCCGCTCAAGACGCGTCTCTTTTTTGTATCGCCCGTTTGGCTTGCTCCCGTAGGAAGTCAGGGTTCTTAGTCAGGTGGCCGTAGACGCGGTGCACCATCGTCGTGTCCTTGTGCCCCATTAGATGGCCGACCGCCGTCGAGTCGACGCCAGCGGTCAGAGCGTTGGTCGCGAATGAGTGACGAGCGCCATAGGCGATGACGCGGAAACCAACTTTCTTGCTGATCCGAGTTAGCCTCAGGACCACAGCATTCTTCGTCCATGGCTTGCCGACCGAGTTACGGAAGAGCGGCCCGGCCGGGTGCTGTATGACCAACTTGTCCAGAATGGCGTGGGCCTCCGGGACAAGGTAGATCACGCGTGGATCATGTTCCCCTTTGGACTCGTCGGCAGGGAAGATGACCAAGTCGCCGTGCCGATGACGTGCTTCGACAGTCCTAGCCTCCAGGGGCCGACATCCAGTCAGCAGGAGGAAATCCAAAAAGTCCGCAAGCGATTCGTCGGCATGTTCTTTGATCAAAGCCCACTGCTCGGGCGTATAGATGACATCCCGGCGTTTGGCCTTGGGCTTCTTCATCCCCTTGATCGGGTTGCGGTGCAGATACTCGTTCTCGACGGCCCAGTTCAGCATCCGCTGCACGACGGTGATCGCCCCGTGTTTGGCGGTCGAACTCATATCGAGGCCATCGAGCCAGCCGTTGACGTGGTTGATCTTGAGCTTGGCGGGCTTCCTCTTCTTGCCGATCTTGGCGATGAAGAGCTTCAGATAGTGCCTGTGAAGGGCGTAGGTGCCCGGCTTCCGCTTCTTCTCGCACCAGTCCAGGTAGACCTGAGAAAGGGCGTAGAGCGTGACCACCTCGCCCCTAACCTCCTCCTTGTCCGCCATCAGGGCGTGGAATTTCTCGAAGGCGGCTTCGCGGTCCTTTCCCAGCGATATCTGGTGACCGTCGATGCAGCAGTACCAGCTCTTGGTCTGCTTGCGGAGGTAGGGCTTGCTGGGTCGTGCCACGGTGCGGGCTCCGTTTCGTGCAGAATTTCGTGCATGCGACGAAACAATGCTTGGAGCCCGGCCCAGAAAGTCCAGTACTTCCCGAGGAAAAATAGAGCGGGCGATCGGGATCGAACCGACGACATCCAGCTTGGGAAGCTAGCGCTCTACCACTGAGCTACGCCCGCGTGGTGTGCAGCGTAGCTTGCTGGAGGACCGGATGGCAAGCGACGGGTGCTTGTCGGATTGATCGCGACGGCGGCGTGGCGAGTGGCTATGGTCCGCTTATGCCACGAATTTCCTCTTCTCGTCGTCGAGCGGCTGCCCTGCTGTTGCTTGCTGCCTGCGCCGGTCCGGTCTGGGGCGACGTGGTTGGCGTCGTTTGTCCAGTGCCGTTGCAGCCGGCGTTGCGGCCTTGGGTGCGTCTGCGTGAGGCGGACGGGCACCGAGTGACGGTGAGCGACCGCCCGGCCACGCTCCGACAAACTCAAGAAGGCGAGCGGCGTGTGCTGCTGCTTGTGGGCGATGGTGCCGTGGCTGGCCTGCCGCCGCGGTTGGTGCCGGCTCGGGTGAATGCTCGTTATGGTCCCGAGCAGACGCTAGCTACCGACCGGACCTGGGCAGACGCTTATGGTTTCGATGTCGTAGCGAGGCTCCCGTTCAATGACGCCGATTCTCTGCGTGCTTATACCCGGCGTGTCGTTGCTCGTGAGCGACGCCCCTGCCAGCCGGGAGAGAACCGGCTGAGGATCACGGCGGGCGTGGGTGGGTTTTCGCCAATGCTTGACGCCGCGATCGAAGGGGCCGGCCGGCGGCTGGTGAGCGGCCTCGTGCCGGCAACCTACGAAGTCACACTCAACAAGCCGGGCGACTCCGCAAAGCACCAGACGCGTGGTGTTCTGAAGCGTGGTGGGCTCTGGGTCTGGCTCGGGCACGGTTTGAGAAACCAGTTGCCAGGGGTCACGCCCATCGGCCTTAAGACGCAAACACGTGGCACCGATGTCGCGGTGCTGCTGGCATGCTACGCGGGAGACTTTGCCGCTCCGGGGCGTTGTGTCGCCGAGCAACTCTTAAACGATGACGACGGTCCCTTGGCGGTGATCGCTTCGACGCGGGTCTCGATGCCGTACGGCAACGCACGCCTCGGAGGCGAGTTGCTGGCGGCGCTTGCCGAGTCGCGGGGCGAGACACTAGGCGGACTCTGGGAGCAAGCGATCGAACGCAGTTCGGGGGACGCCACCAACGAGTTACTCGCGAGCCTAGATCCCTTGGCACTCTTGCTGGGCAGCCGCGAGTCTCTCCTGGCGACCGAACGGCTTGAGCACCAGCAGATGTACTGCCTCCTCGGCGATCCGCTGCTGGTGGTGGACCGGACAGAAGCCCTGCCCTTGGAGATGCCTGAGACGATGGCCGTCGGCGAGAAGCTGGTGCTCCGTGGTCGGGCTCCTCAAACGGGCCGACTGCGGGTCGAGATCGACCGGCGTTTGGGAGCGGCTAGGAGCAAGCATGCCGCGACGCGATTGGTTCATCACGCTGGACGAGTCGCGGCCGGGCCGTTCACCGTGGCGATCCGGTTGCCCGCTTCGTGGCGGGCGGGACAGCGGCTGGTCCGTGTCCGTCTTGAAAGCGAAACGGGGATGGCCACCGGGGCTGTGCCGCTGCGGCTGGTGTCGGGCGTCAGCACGGCGCGGGCGGCTCCGACAGGAACGACCCGTTAGAGCGGAGTCGTGTTAGCTGCTGCGTCGCTTCGATCCACGGCGATGCATCCCGCTCGTGGCGTTGCCCCCTTGCTTGCGACGCGAGGTCCGGCGTGCCTTCTGTTTGCGTTCGCGCCCCGGCCCGTTTGCTTTGCGGCGTGGCACCGGCGGCTTGTCGAACTGGGGCTCTTCGGCCGGTTCGTCATTCATCGTGGGTCACCGTTTTACTGAACGGACTGTGCACTAGATGCCGGCGAGCGAATCGCCGGCGATTTTCTCGGCGACGCCACGGGCTTCGCTGAGCAGTTGAGTGAACCCTTCCGTGAGATCGGGCGTTGGCACGTAAAGCCAAGCTCCCAATTGTCGCGCTCGCAACTCGCCTTCGTGGCAGTTTGCGTCGGCGTTCGGTTCGTCGCAAACGAGCAACAGCCGGTCGCGGCTGCTGGTCCGCTCAGCGAACTGTAGGTACGCCGCCTTCTGGACGTTGGTCATCGCGCCGAGGTCGATGATCGAGAGTTGTGTTCGCCAGCGGCCCAGTTCGCGAAGGGCCTCGCCGATGGAACGACACGCGATCGGGTCCCAGCCGGCTTGAGCCGAAGCCTCGGCCAGGGCTTCGAGACGCACGCTATCTTCGGCCAGCACCAAGCAGGCCCATGCCGCCGCGGTCTTGCGCGACCGGGGAGGCATTGTGGCATGGCGCGGGGCGACCAACACCGGACCGTGAGTCGGATCGGGCGTAGGCACCTTCGGTCGGGCGGGACCGGCTGCGGTAGTTGAAGCCATCTAAAAAAACTCCGGAGGAGCGGCGTCACCCCCCGCACGCCGCTGATCTTTTCAAAATCGTTTCGCTTGTTGGTTGGACCCCGAAAACAGCTTGCGATGAGCGACAGGTAGGGCTCCGTTCCCTAAGTCGTTCAACGCCTTCACGAGCGGACGCGGTGACCATCCACACACAGGCCCAGACGGCGGCGACATGCGATGCGTCGCCGGCCGTCTCAGGCCCGGGGTAGGATCGGTACACAACGACACACCTAACCCGAGGCGACTGCTTGAATCGCACTCGATGGTCTGCTCGTGCCCGACGAACTCATGCAACCCGTGGCGTGGCCGAGGGCTACACTAATCGGCTTGCTCACCAAGACATCTTGCGGCGACGCCGCTTGTGCATGCCGTTGACCGACTGCGGGCTCTTGCCCCGCTTGCGGCCCATGGTGGGGCGGGTGGCTTCCGCGTCGCTCTTCCGCTTCTTGCTCGGGAACGAGTTGTGGCTGTAGTCTTGTTCGTCGTGCTCGTAGCTGTGGTCGGTGCTCATTGAACCTTCTCCTGGTAAGCGCAACCTTGCGTTCTCTGTAGGGTCACGTCGCATAAGGCAGCGAACGTGCGAGGCGGCTCCACACCACCTTCGGCATGTACCTAAAGCGAGCCGCGTGCCAATCGGGCCTCTTCTCGCTCGGCGTGACGCGAAGTGCTTTGCAGCTAGGCGTTTACAGAGACGAGGCTTTTGCGACGAACCAAGCGAGCCTCTGGAGAGCCTCACCAGATTAGTGAGCCATGAGAGCAGCCTTCACTCAATTGCCCGGGCAGCGAAGCCCCGATGGCCCAAATCACTGACTTGGGGAAAGGGCACCGGGATGGTGACGGCCTCTCAGAGCCGATCGCCAAAGAAAAAGCCCCGGCCAATTGACCGGGGCTTGGCTGATTGTGCTAGCAGAATGGTGTTACTCTTCGCCATCCATCTGAGCCAGCAGACGCGTCAGCGTGTTGGCGTGGACGCCGAGGAGCTTGGCCGCCCGGCCCTTGTGGCCACCGGTGGCTTGGAGGGCTTGTTTGAGAGCGATCGAGCGGAGCTCGTCGAGGTTCATCGATGGCAGGCGGACGCTCTGCTGAGCCGCGGGGCGAGCGTTGGGGAGGCTCGGTTCGCAATCGAGCACGTAACCCTGCTCGATCACGTGCGAGAGCTGCCGCAGATTGCCCGGCCAGCGATACTCGCAGAACTCTTGGAGCCGCTGGGGCGTGGGCCGCCAGCGGTTGCGGTTGTACTTGGCGGCGTACTTCTCGGAGAAGAACTCCACCAGAATAGGGAGGTCCTCGATCCGTTCGCGGAGCGACGGCACCCGCAGCTCCACCATATTGAGGCGGTAGTAGAGGTCTTCCCGGAAGCGGCCTTCGGCGACCTCGACTTCCAGGTCGCGGTTCGTGGCGGCGACGACTTGCACGTCGATCTTCTCAGGAGTTGCCGAGCCGACCGGGGTGACTTCCCCCTCTTGGAGCACCCGCAGCAGCTTGGGTTGCAGCTCCAGCGGCATCTCGCCCACTTCGTCGAGGAAGACGACTCCCCCTTGAGCGGCGCGGAAAACACCCAGGCTGCGGCCGGCGGCCCCGGTGAATGACCCTTTCTCGTGGCCGAAGAGTTGGCTCTCGGCGAGCGTCGCGGTCAGGGCGGCGCAGTTGACGGGGACAAACGGTTTGTTGGCCCGGGGGCTGAGGTCGTGGAGCGTCTTTGCCCACAGCTCTTTACCTGTTCCGGTTTCGCCAGTCACCAAAACGGTGCACTGAACTTCGGCGGCCTTCTCAGCGTGTCGGGCGATCTGCCGGACACGGGGGCTCTCGCCGAGGACCCACGCGCCACTCTCCGTGGCCGGGCGTGACGCCAGGTCATCGATGGTTCGCTTCGTCGGTATCGACACGGCGGTCGACATACGGCTCTTCAACCCGTTCGACGGCGGAGGGCATCCGCCACGGGAAGTGTCGTTACACGCATGAATCGCCGGGATTACGACGAGGAATCACACGCCAAATCCATCCTCCCAGGATTAGTGAGGGAAGATGTTCTTGGGGGTCACGAGCACTCCGATTGGTTTCAACACCGCGTCCGACCGCTGCCTCGGCGGAGGGACAAAAGCAGATCTCTCGGCGGACCGCCCGCAAAGAGCCTCTGTTCCACCTCTGATATTAAGCGGAGTCTCGGAAGACCACAACAAAACCGATTGGGAAATGCGCGTAGTTCGGGGTGCGGATTCGCGTTAGGGCGATGCTAGCGGTTGTGGCGGTTTCGTACCGCTAAGCCGTTGCCTTAAAAGGACTTAGGCCTTCTGTGCGGCCTGCAGGGTGATGCGATAATCCGCACAACCACGAGGTTTCGACCCTAGCAAGGCTTGGCTAGGCGGCTTCGCTCAATGATTCGGCTCGGCGGGCGACGACTGTCATCCGATGCTTCTGAGCGAAGCGGCGGAACTCGGCCTCGTCGAGCAGGATGGTCCGGTCGGCCTCGATCGCGAGGACGCGTGCGCCGGCCGCTCGCATCGATTCGAGGGTCTTCACACCAACGGTGGGGACATCGAAACGCATGTCCTGATTCGGCTTGGCGACCTTCACCACGGTGAAGCCGCCGGTGCGACAGAGCGTGCCGGCTCGCTCGATGCAGAGATCGGTCCCCTCGATCGCCTCGATGGCAATCACGGCCCGGCCATGGACGCAGACGCTCTGGCCGACGTCCAGCCGGCCCATCTCGCGGGCCAGTTGCCAGCCGAACGCCACATCGGCCTCCTGGGCCGCTGAGAGTGGCTTGCCGGCGACGAGTCCCTCGGGCGCCAGCAGGCCGGGGGCGAAATCGGTAGCGGGTTCCATCGTGACACCTCCGGTTGCAAACACTTCGACGATCCTCCCCAGCAGTGTGTCGTCCTTCCGATCGCCCGAGTGGCCGACGAAGTGGCTATAGAACGCCTTGAGCCCGGTCCAATCGGGGGCGTAACGGATCCAGGCGCCGGGCTCGTAGAGCTTCACTTTGTGGAACTTGCCGGCCATGGTCGCGTGGCGCACGCCGTGGCGGCGGAAGTGGCGGATGGCGGTGCCGAGTTGGCTGGGGCCGATCCAATGGAAGGCGTCGGCGATGCCTTCGTAGTCGGCCTTCACCGCGTGGTCGCGCACCCCGAGGCAGACGACCTTGTGCCCGCGCTCGTGCATCGCTTGGGCGACGACGATCGGCAGGCGTCCCCACGCGGCGAGCACGCCGACCGCTTCGCGTTGAACAGGAGGGGATGCCATCTTGGGACTTGCTCAGGCGGCTTTGCGAATCGAGTCGTCGTCGCCTTGGTCGGCGAGCTGCTTCTGCAAGTCGGCGACCTGACGCTTGAGTTCTCGGAAGTCCTTGCGGAGTTGCGGCAGCTTGGCGATCGCCGCGAACTTGAGTTTCTGGTCACGCAGCGGCGTGGCCGGCGCACCGAGCATGATCTCGCCCTCCGGCACATCGTTCGAGACGCCCGCCATCGCGGAGAGCACCGCGCCCTTGCCGATATGCACGTGGTCACGCACGCCGACCTGACCCGCCATCACGACGTAGTCGCCGGTCGAGGTGCTGCCCGCGATGCCGACTTGCGAGCAGAGCAGGTTGTGGCGGCCGATGCGGCAGTTGTGACCGATCTGCACGAGGTTGTCGATCTTCGTGCCGTCGCCGATCTTCGTCGGGCCGTAGACGCCGCGATCGATTGTGGTGTTCGCGCCGATCTCGACGTCGTCGCCGATCTCGACCGTGCCGAGTTGCGGCACCGGCAGGTGGCGGCCATCGACCTGCCGGTAGCCGAAGCCGTCGGCGCCCAAGACAACGCCGCTGTGCAGCCGGCAGCGTTCGCCGACCACCGCCCCGTCGTAGAGCGTGACGCGTGCGCCGATGAAGGTTCCTTCGCCGACCCGGCAATCGTCGCCGAGAATGGAGTTGGGGCCGATCGAAACCCCGTCTTCGATCACCGCGTCCTCGCCGATGACCGCCCCGGCGCTGACCGTGACTCCCTCGCCGAGTTGGGCGGAGACCGCGATGACGGCCGTCGGGTGGAGGCCCTCGCAGCTCCGCTCACGCACGGGGCGGAAGTGGCGGATGATCGCGGCGAACGCCGCGTGGACATTCTCGACCCGGATCGCGGGGCGTCCGAGCTCTTGGACGTCGCCGGGCACCACGGCCGCCGCCGCCGGACAGGACTCGAGCTTGGGGAGGCTCTCGGCCGAGTCGATGAGCGTGATGGACTCCGCATCACAGTCGAGCGGGGGCCACGCGTTGTGGATGAGGGTCGTGGGATCGCCGAGTGTCTCGCCACCGACCAACGCGGCGAGTTCTCCCAGGGTGGTTGCAGCCATGCGGTTCCTTCCGGGCCGTGGCCGAATGCCCGTGGGTAGGTTCATCCATGAACCGGCCGAGCAAACGACGCTGCCCACGCCGTGATGACGCGGGATTCGGCGGTTTGTAATACGCCGGCCACCTCCGCGGCAAGATCGAACCGCCGCCTTTTTATCCGCCGGCGGTGCTAGCAACGAGTTCGTGCCGCCGCCCTGAGTCGCCAGCCGGGGTTGGTTGCCTTCTGGCGGGTGCGCTGCGAGCATGGCAGCGGCCGCAGGCTTGGCCGAATCCACCACCCAGTTTCACACGGTACTTAATTCTTATGGGCTCGTTGAAGAACTCGCTTGCTGACACGGTTCGCCTGGGTCTCGCCTTCGGGGTCGTTGGGCTGGCCTGCCTCGGCTGCCAAGAGAAGAAAGAGAAGGTGCTCGATATCGACGTGCCGGGTGTGGACGTGGAAATCGAACGCGGCGAAGAGAGCGGCAAGGTCGACGTCCAGGTGAACGGCGAGGGCTGACTTGCATCAGCCGGCGGCCTCAGCATCGACCAGCCTCAGCGCGTCACGGAGGTCTTGCTGCAGCAGGTCGAAGCTCCGCCGATCGCCGCCGTGGTCGGGATGGACCTGTTTCACCCGCCGGCGGTAGGCGACCATGATCTCTTCGCGGGTGCAGCCCGGTTCGAGATCGAAAGAACGCAAGCAACTCGGCCGATCCAGGAGCGCCCAGAGCGGGGCTTCGAGGCTGTACTTGCGAACGACCACCAGGGCCCGACGCAGGCTGCGCAGGTAGGCCCGATAGTCGATGACCATCGCCAGCCAGCCCAAGATCGGCAGACCGAAGAAGACCGCCAAGAACCAGGCGACGCCGAGGCTATCGATCGCTACGCCCACGCCATGCTCACCGGGTGAGGGGAAAGGCTGTCGAACGCTAGCACTTTACCAATCGCCGCCGCTTGAGCAAGCTCAGGCCGCCCCGAGCGACGTGCCGATCCCTTCGCCGAAATAGTGCTTGCGTGCCTCCGGGTGGGCGAGCACCTCGTCCGGCCGGCCGTGGCAGAGGACGCGGCCCGCTTTCACGACGTAGCTGCGGTCGGTGATCTCAAGCGTTTCGCGGACCTGGTGGTCGGTGATCAGGATCGAGATCCCAGCCGCCCGTAGCTCGCGGACGATGTCTTGGATGCTATCGATCGTGACCGGGTCGATGCCGGTGAACGGCTCGTCGAGCAGGATGATCTTTGGGTTCGAGACCAAGCACCGGGCGATCTCCAGCCGCCGCCGCTCGCCGCCAGAGAGGCTCATCGCTCGGCTGCGGCGGAGCTTGGTGATGGCGAACTGTTCGAGCAACTCGTCGCACCGCTTGCGGCGTGTGCGGCGATCGAAGCCGAGCATCTCCATCACGCCGAGCAAGTTGTCTTGGACCGAGAGCTTGCGGAAGACGCTCGACTCCTGGGCTAGGTAGCCCATGCCGCCCTCCTTGCTGCGACGGTGGAGCGGCCATTTGGTGACGTCCTTCCCCATCAGCTTGACCGTGCCGCCGTCGGGCTCCACGAGGCCGCAGGTCATGCGGAACGAGGTGGTCTTGCCGGCACCGTTCGGGCCGAGCAGCCCGACGATCTCGCCCGGGTGGACCTCGAACTCAACGCCATCGACGACGCGGCGTCGGCCGTACGATTTCACCAAGCCGCGGGCTTCGAGTAGAGACATCGATCGCGATCCTTCGCAGCCGGTTGTTGTTCACTCCGACGACTGGCGTCGTCGGCTCGCTGTCGTACGCTTTGGTATCGAGGCAGCACGGGGCGGTGCTAGCATCTCGTTGAGCTTTGCCGAATTACCGCACCAGTCGCATGTCGCCGAAGTTGGGCCAGATCGGCAGCCGGCGGCCGGTTCCTGGCATGCTATACCATGCATGGGGCCAGTAGACACAGATCGCCTTGCCGACGAGTTGCGAGCGTTCCAGGTACGGCCCGCCGGGGTGGTTGGCTTCTTCGCCATTACCCCCGGTCCAAAGCCGAGCATCAAGGCTCTGAGCGCTGTTGTCCCCCATAACGAATAGCTGCCCTTCTTCGATGCGAAAGTCGACAAAACGTCGATTGGCGAAGGCATACCAAAGCTCCGGGTTGCTGGGCAATGCCTGCATTGCTCCACGCCAGTTGCGTTGGTCGTCACGCTCGAAAGACGCCTGGTCGAGATCAGAACCCTGTGAAGTCGTGTGACTTACCGCTAGGTAGTAGCCATCACGCCATATCCGCAGGCGTTTGACCGAGACTTGGCCACCCGAGATACCGATTCCCGCTGGGCTTAAGTCTCCGGCATCTGTTGGACTCGTGCGTGGGACCAGAGCTTTTTCTCCGGCGCTGCTTTGGTAAGTGTCGAGGTCCCCATCAACTTCTACCAGCACGCCATCGATCCATAGCAAGAGGCGATTGTCGATGTTCGCCAGCCGAGCTTGGTGCGACGTGTCGCGACGCAAGCGAGTCGCGGCGACTCCAAGAGTTTCCTGTCGCTCTTGCTCAAAACCCTGTTTCCAAAACGTAGCCTCACCAGTTTCCGCGTCGATGGTAACGCCGTAGTGATCTCCCCCTTCGACGAGATCGAGTGACACTTTCCCGCCCGACTCAACAGTGAAGTCTGCTTCGATCATCAGGTCACTGACCCAATGCATCCCAAAGCGATTCCCAGATCTAAGACCGCCCTGAGCTGCTTGGCCAAGAATCACGTTGGAATTGTAGGGAATGAAATCGGTGATCAAGCTCGGCTGTGGCGTCGCGGTAATGCTCTTCCCCTCTGCAAGGACATATCGCCATGCGGCCGGTGTCGGCGGAAGATGGCTGTAACGCAGCCAACGAGTTTCCCCTGCCGGAGATTCGCCCTTATGCCCGACGCGGTACACGCTGGCACCACGCGTCGCGACTCCGGGTTTCTTCTCTACGGACCAACCGTCGCCGACCCACCGTAGCGGCCAGCCTGCGTCTAGCATCTCGGCAGGTTCGTGATCCGTGTCATGAACGAACTGCCGCATCGCCATGACCTGCTCGGACGGCTTCCGGACAATCGTGAAGTCCTTGCCGGAATCGAGAGGTCGGTTGAACAGATCCCCCTCAAAGATGCGCAGCTCTTCGCCCGGAAGACCGGTGATGCGCTTTATGTAGTTGACTTGGGAGTCGCCTGGGTACTTAAAGACCGCAATATCCCAGCGCTGGGGGTCATTGAAAGAGTAAGCGTACTTGCTGACGACAAGGCGGTCACCGCTGTAGTTGGCAGTTTGAGCGACCTCTCTGGCAAGGCTGGGCTTGAGTGATGCGGTCAACTTATCGTTTAGCAACATCGAATGTCGACACTGTGGGCACGTGCCCGCGACCGTCGTGTAGTAGTCTCGTGCTTGTTTTAGCGTGATGCGGTTGTTCTTTGCAAAGTCTCGTACGAGTTTTGGATTGGGATCCGAACTGTTCACCTTGAACCGCGTGCCGCATTGGTCGCAGAAGACATCCTTGTGCTGGCCCATCAGCGTCGGGGCCATCGAGCCGGTCGGGATGACGAACGCCTCGGCGACGTAGGTCCGGATCAGGAACGCTAGCACGAAGGCCACGACCAACGCGTCCATCGTCTCGCGGCCGCCCCGGCGGCTGAGCTTCGCGGCGGAGGGCGGCTTCTTGAGGTCGGCGGGCGTCTTCACGCGGCCATCGTCTTTCGGGCCGCGTCGTTTGTTCTTTGCCATCGCTCGCTCGGTTCGCGTTTGGTGCCGGACCCCTTCCGGAGGGGGCCGGGGAGACTCTCAAGTGTAACGGGCCGCCGCCGCCCGCCGTAGGTCGCTCGCTATTCAGCAACGACCCCGACAATCAGCCGCGTCGGCACGCCGGCGGCGTGGTCCCAGTTGCGGCCATCGATCGAAACGGATTGGTTGTCACCGACAACCAGCCACTCGCCCTTCGCCAGCCGCCACTCGGGATTGCCCATCGCCCCAAAAAAGACGCCGGCCACGGGGTCCGGGTTCCGTCGATTGGCGGGGCTCCCGTCGATCCAAACGGCTCCCTCGCGGAAGCGGACCCGCTCCCCCGGCAAGCCGACGACCCGTTTCACGATCAGCCGCCGGGCATCGGTCGGCGAGCGAAGCACAACCGCGTCCCAGCGCTCCGGCGCGGACCACCGGCGGATCAGCAGCCGTTGCCCCGATTCATACGCGGGGGCCATTGAGTCCCCGGCGACAACAACCGGTTGCAGCCAGCCGATCGCGACGAATGTGTTGACCGCTAGCACCAGCGTGGCGAGCAGCACGGCGGTTCGGAGCGTGCGACGGAGCAAGGATTGGCACCCCTAAGATCACCAAGCGTGCGCTTCAACGATCGTCGAAGCCGTTCGGGTGGGCCGAGTGCCACTTCCAGGCGTCGGCGACCGTTTGCTTGATGTCCGTCCGCTTGGCACGCCAGCCGAGCATCCGTTCGGCGCCGCTCGGGTTGCCGACCAGCTCGGGCGGGTCGCCCTCGCGGCGATCGCCTTCGAGGGTCTTGATCGGCTTGCCGGTGACTTCCGCACACGCCGCGATCACCTCGCGGACGCTGGAGCCGACCCCCGTGCCGATGTTGCAACGGATCGCCAGGTCGCCCGGCTCGGCGGCGGCGAGCTTCTCGATCGCGGCGAGGTGCGCGTCGGCCAGGTCGTCGACATGGATATAGTCGCGGATGCAACTGCCGTCGGGCGTCGGGTAGTCGGTGCCGAAGATCGTGATGTGTTCACGTTGCCCCAAGGCTACCTGCAAGATCAACGGGATGAGGTGCGTCTCCGGCGTGTGGTCTTCACCGATCAAACCATCCTCCGCCGCGCCCGACGCATTGAAGTAACGCAGCGCGGCGTAGTTGAAGCCGTAAGCGTGGTGGTAATCCTGCAACGCCTTCTCGATGACCAGCTTCGTGAAGCCGTACGGATTGATCGGCGACTGCGGGTGGTCCTCGGGGATCGGCACCTGCTCGGGCACGCCATAGGTCGCGCAGGTGCTTGAGAAGACAACGTTCTTAACGCCCGCGGCACGCATCGCCTCGAGCAGCGACAGGGTGCCGACAACGTTGTTCTGGTAGTACTTCGCTGGGTCCGTGACCGATTCGTTGACGAACGCGTACGCCGCGAAGTGCATGACCGCTTCGATGCCGTTGTCGGCCAGCAGCTTCTCAACCAGCGGCCGATCGTTCAGGTCACCCTCGATGAAGCGATCGGCGGGCAGCCCGAGCGCCTCGATGCACGGCTTGTGGCCGTAGACGAGGTTGTCGATGACCCAAACGTGGTGCCCACCGGCCAGGAGCCGGCGAACCGAGTGCGAACCGACATACCCGGCACCGCCGGTGACGAGGATTTTCATAGGGAGCAGAAGGATTCTAGGGGCAATTCAGCAACTTCTCGAAAAGACTAGCCGGCGTTGGCCGCAGTAACAATGTGGGCAAACGCTGCTATAGTTGATTGAGTGCTTCAACAAAGGCCGCAGAATCGATGCCCCGCAAGATACGAGAGCTGGTCCGTCGGCTTCAGAAGGCAGGCTTTGTCGATCGAGGCGGGAAGGGGAGTCATCGGAACTTCGAGCACGCGAAGGGGGTCAGGGTGACCCTTTCAGGAAAACTCGGAGACGATGCGAAGCCATACCAAGAACGAGAAGTCGATAAGAAGGTACGTGAGGCCGAGTCATGAGCCACAGCGCACGATACATCAAGATCGTTGAGTGGTCCGAGGAAGACGCTTGCTTCATCGGTCAGTGCCCCGGCGTCATCGGGCCGTGCTGTCATGGCGAAGACGAGTCGGCCGTTTACGCCGAGCTATGCACGATTGTCGATGAGTGGATCGAGGCGATGCAAAGAGACGGGAAACCACTGCCCCCAGCGACTGCCGGAACCAACGCCGCCGCCAAGATCGCCTGACACGCTACATCCCTTCGAGCTCTTCAACCGTTCGCGGCCAGTCATCTTTAAGCAACCTCGCGAGTGAGCGATCGCTCAGCATCTTGCCGTCGGTTTGGCACCGCGGGCAGTAGTTGCACTCGTTGGCCGCGTAGCGGATCCGTTGCACGGCGGTGCTGCATACCGGGCAGGGCTCCTTGAACTTGCCGTGGACCGCCATCTCAGGGCGGAAGGCGGTGACCTTTTCAGGGAACTTGCCGGCCGCCTCGGCGAGGAGCCGATCGGTCCAGGTCGTTAACGTTTGACGCGTCGCGTCGTGGAGGCGTTCCACCTCCTCGTCGGAAAGCCGTTGCGTCCGCTTGAGTGGCGACAAGCCGGCGGCGTGCAGGATCTCATCGCTGTAGGCGTTGCCGATGCCGTCGAAACGCCGCGGGTCGGTGAGCGCCCGCTTGAGCGTGTTGTTCTTCTCACGGAGGCATTCAGCGAAACGATCCAGGCCGCAAGCGAGCGCATCCAGCCCGCCGGGGTCCATGGCGTCGACCTCGTCGAGCGTCGAAACGATCCACACGCCGGCCCGCTTCTTGGTGGATGCTTCGGTCAGCGCCATCACACCATGATCGAAAGCGAACGCGGCCAAGTCGCTCTTGCTCTTGCCGGCGTAGCCCGGCTTCTTCCAATGGAAGCGGCCGGCGATCATCAGGTGGAAGACGGCGAACAGCGGCCCGTCAAACTCCCAAACGATCCGCTTGCCCCGACGCGAGAAGCCGGTGAGTTTCCGGCCGACCAAGCTCTCGATGGCCGGCTCAAAGGTGCGTACCACGAACGGGCTGCGGACCCGAACGCCCCGCACCTCGTGCCCGACCAGCAAGCGGTCGAGGGCCGAGGTGTAGGCGGCGATGTCCGGCAATTCGGGCAAGCTTCGGCGATCAGATCGAAAGCCCAAACGCCGCGTCGAGCTCGGCGAGCGAATCGTTATGATCCTCTTCACCGGAGCGGGACGTCTCGACCGACTCGTCGTCCCCGGCTGCTTCGAAACGCGTCAGGGCGAGCAAGAGGGCACGCGAGCGAACGTCGTTGTCGTCCACTAGCGACGAGGTGTCGCTGGGCGATTCGTTCGATGCGGAGGCATCGACCGTTGTCGATGCGGAGGCCAAAGGCGAGGCGATTCCCGCGGCTTCGAGCGGTTTGGTATCGACCGAACCCGCTTCGCTAGCAATCCATGAATCGACGCGTTGGGGTGCCGAGTAAGGCACGCGTGCCAAGCTTGGCGTCGGATCGGCAACCGAAGGTTCGGCGTTCGGAGTCACATCGGGTAGAGCGGCGTGATCATGATCGTGATCGTGGTCGCGAACACTATCGACCTGGAAGCCATTACCGAGGTTGTCGCGCCAGATCGTGAAATCGGCGGCGTTGACGATTCCGTCGTCGTTGGCATCGGCTTCAAGGTCGGTGCCGGTCATCCCGTACTGACGCACCCAGGTCAACCGATCGCCCAGGGTAACCAAGGCGTCGCCGGTAAAGTCACCCGGAACCTCGATTGTTGGGCTGAAGAAGGTTTCGAGCGAGTAGGCCGCGTTGATTTGGCCCTCGAAGCCAAAGACTTCAATGAAGTACTGCTCCCCTCCAAGCACACGCTGGACGAGGGCTTCGTTGTCGTCACGCGAGGTGGCCAAGCCGATGAGCTGGCCCGAAGAATCAGTCAGCCGTACGTCCAGGTCTCCGAAGTCGTGCAGGTGGAAGAGATTGATCCGCAGCGTGCCGGTTTCACTCGGTGTGAAGGAGTAGAAGTCGCGGTCCGTCGGGGTGTTGATCGATTGGCGGAAGAATCGGTTTTGATCACGCTGGATTTCAACCGCCGTGGGAGGCGAGTTGTTCGGTTCGTTGCCATCCGGGAACACGTCCGTCCCATTCAGACGGAGCGTGTAATCGCCGACGCGTTTTGCTGGATCGTTGGCTTGTGAGAAGACTTTGACCCTGAACAGGCCGCTTGTCTCGTCGACTTCGTCGAGCGTTATCTGGGTGTTGGCGATCGCTCCTGTCGGAGTGCCTTGCGACGTGGACACCAGGCTGTCGTTGGCGTCGTAAACCTCGATCGTTAGGGTCAGGTCATCGGTGTCGTAGAGGGTCTCGATCGAGAGGGTCCCATCCGCGGGAGCGAGCCATTCAAACCAATCCTTATCACCATCGAAGTGCAATGAAAGCGGAATGACCTGATCGACGGACCCCAGGTTGGTTGCTGCCTCTGCGGTGTTATTGAACTCCAGGGCATCGGCCACTAACCCGTTGCCGTCGATCCGGAGGCCGTAGCTTTCCTGGATCGATCCGCCGAATCCATAGACGCGAATGAAGTACTTCTCTCCGGCGACGACATTTACCGTTGCCGACTCGTTGTCGTTCGAGCTGCCTGCAAGAGCGAGTTGCACGCCGGCCTCGGTGAAGATGCGGAAGTCGATGTCGCCTGTGCTGTGACTGAAGAGCGTTTCAACCGTGAGCTGCCCGGTAGCCGAGGATTCCCAGAGGAACCAATCTTCGTCGCCGTTCTCGTGGATGCTCAAGTCCGAGAAGAAATAGTCCCCCGGCGGCAAGATCGTTACCTCGGATTCGCTGTTGTTGTCTTCGAACCGATCAGGCTCATTGCCCAGCGGTGCCGCGATGTCGAGGCTGTAGACGCCGAGGCTGCCATAGTCGCTGTAGCCGTTGATGGCTTGATCAACCGGCTGCGCATCGGCCTTGAAGCCGTCGCCCGTAACGGACACATAGAAGCGCTGAGGCAGATCGTTGTTGTAGAGGAGCGAGGCCGTTTGGTCGAAATCCGGGGCCGCGGTTGCAACGACTGCGCCGGACTGATCGATCAATTCGATCTTGATGTCGAGGTTCGCACCGACAGCTAAGGGCAAGGCCGCGATCGAGATCTCGCCCTGCTTGGCGTCGAAAGTGAACCAATCGATATCCGTCGTGGTTTCGATCAACCCGGTCGTCGAGTAGCTTCCGAGCTCGAAGTCGGCCGGGAGATTGGTAGCGGCCCCAAACTCATCGTCGTGATCGTCGTCGCGATACCCAAAGCCGTTGATGAAGGCCCCCGATTCTTCGTCGAAGGCCGTGATCGTCGCTAGGTCGTCCTGCGTGTTGTTGGCGAGGTCATACTCGCCACGGCTCCACTGGGTGATCGTTGGATTGTACCCCGCACCCATGATCGGCCCCCACAACCCGTTGTCGTGCCCAGGGTAGTACTCGATGGTATCGGGCAGATCGATCATCGTTGGATCGCTGGGAGGATCGACGATGACCGGATTGACGAACTGGCCATCATGCAAAAGCCCGAGGGTGTGACCGACTTCGTGAGAGATCACCTCGGCAAGATTCTTCGCGTTCGCACTGTAGCCTTCCTCGAAGGCGTAGGCTGGTGTGTCGGTCGGGAAGGCGAATGAGCCGAGCAGAGCCACGCCGCCCGCGCCGGCTTCGGGGGACTCGCCGCTCCTCGTTAGCCAATCAAAAGTGCTCCCGCCAACAACAGTGCGCACACCCCACCGGGTGTCTCCCTCGCCCGCATTCTCTAAGTCGGCGAGGGGAGGCTCCTCGGTCGTCACGTTGACGTTGAACGGCGCAAAGTCTTCCGAGACCCTCAAGAAGGCCTCTTGGATTCTCATCAACTCTTGATCGTTGAAATCGAATGGAGAACCATCGAGGTCATACGGTTCTGTCGAGAACGGGATCCCGGGGACGAACACGGGCTCTTCGTCGATCAGGATGTCGATGTTGTATCGACCGGGGTCGGTCAATACGCCTTCATCGTCGAATTCCCATAGGGCCGCGTACCACGCGGCGTCATCGGTGATGTGGCCATCGAAGTCGAGGTAGATCGTGTGATCTGCGTCGGGGTTGCTGTGGAGAGTGAAAGTGCTTTCGAGTGGCACAATCGGCTCGGCTAGTGTGCCGTCGGGATGAGCCACGATCGGATCGACCCCGAACACAAACCCGTCCGCCGACAGCATCTGGCGTGGCTCGAGGGCTTCGCACCGGCCGAAGAGCCGTTTCTTTAGTTCGCGACGGCGTGGTGCCTTGACGAGTCCTTTACCCAACCAATGACTGCCCAAACCGCGGCGTCCGAAACCGTTCCAGCTCATCACTTTCTCCGTGCTCTATGTTCCGTCCAGGCAAAGAGATGGTGCCTCTACGGCCTCACCGATCGCTTTGCAAGCCTTCCAGCATACCCAGGGCCTACAAGCTATACCGCCGATTTTGCGGGATATACCGACCACGCTGTCTAGGACCACACATTTAGGGGGCCCTGGACAGGTAAGTGGTGGCCTAATCGCTAGAGTACGAGCGGATTATTCCCTCACACGCCAACTTTCCAGCCCGCATCGAGGGTGGCGAAGGCTTCGTCTGTCGGCTGATGCTCATCCTCTCGGCTGACCACCGAGTCGGATTCGGGATTGGCTTGGGTAAGCCCAGCGGTCTCCAAGAGCAGCAAATTGTTCAAATCGATTGCCTCGGCGGTGGGGGCAGCCTTGGTTAGCGTCGAGTTGGCGGATTGCCGCGTGCTGAGCTTCGGCAGGCTTAGCAAGACGGGCGGTGCGGCGATCGGCTCGGAGACACGGTGGTCGCTCACCCGCTCGGCCGGCGTGTAGGCCGGGCGTGGGCTCACACCCGGCGAGGCGGCCGAGACAATGGGGCGTCCTTCGGGCACGAGGCCTTCACCGACGTGATCCGCCCAAATCGTGTAGTCGGCCGCATTGACGATGCCGTCCCCGTTGCCGTCCGCGGGCAGATCGGTGCCGGTGGCCCCGTAGCTGCTCCTCCAGACGTTCCAATCAAAGACATCGACGAAGCCGTTGCCGTTGAAGTCGCCGGTGACCGGGATCGCCGCGGCAAAGGCGAGGTCGAGGAAGTAACTCGATTGGGTGGCCCCTTCGTGGCCGGTCACCTCGATGTAGTAGTCGTTGCCCGCGATGACCCGTTGGGTCACGGATTCGTTATCGGTCACCGACGTCGAGGTGGCGATGACTTGTCCCGTCTCGCCGCTGCGGAGCCGCAGGTCGAGGTCGCCGTTCTCGTGGAAGAAGAAGACCCGCGCTCGCAGGTCGCCGGTCTCGTCGGCGGTCCATCGGTAGACATCGACATCGTCCGGTGCGTCGATCGACAAGCCGGAGATGATCCCCGACTGACCGCTCACGTCTTCGGCCACGCCGGTCACGTCGTTCGGCTCGAAGCGGTCTTCGCTGATCTCGGGGCCATCGACCCGCATGCTGTAGACCGCGTCCCCGGGAGCGATGGTGGACACGGTCGGAAACGCGTCGACACGGATCTGATAGACGCCGCCCTGAGTGACCGCCACCTGGAGCAACTCGTTGTCGTCCATCGAGTTGGCCCGGGCGATCACCTCGCCGTCTTGCAGCACGTCGACGTTAATGTTGGCCTGCTCATGATCGAACAGGAGCTCGACCTCGAGCGTTCCGTCACTCGGCGAGACCCAGTCGAAGTAGTCCACGTCGTCCGGACGGTGGATCGATAGGTTCGAGAGGTCGAAATCAAGGTGCGGATCGGAAGCGTCGCCGAAATCGAAGGCGGTTTCGGGCGTGTTGTTGTCCTCGAACGCGTCGACCGGGTCGCCCGGCCCGTCCCACGTGAGCGTGTACCCGAACGTGGTGCTCACCGAGGGGGTAAACACACGGATGTAGTAGTCCTCGCCGGCGGTGACATTGACCGACAGCGATTCGTTGTCGGTGGTCGATCCGCTCGCGGCGATCTGATTGGTCGATCCGTTGTAGACCACCAAGTCGAGGTCGATTTCGGCGTGCTCAAAGAGCAGGTCGATGTCGAGAACGCCGTCTTCGCCAGCGGTCCACCTGAAGTAATCTTCGTCGCCGCCGAGGTGGATGGAGGGCGTGAAGGTGTAATCGCCGTAGGGGGCGTGGTACGCGGTGGCGAAGAAATCATTCTGTTCGTACGCGTCCGGCTCGGGGCCGAGCGAGGCCGTGATATCGATCGCGTACTCACCGACACTGCCGTAGTCGTCGTAGCCCGAGAAGAGTGGTTCGTCGTCCTCGCCAAGGGCGCCGGAGCCATCGCCGCTGACCGCTACGTAGTAAGTGCCCGGGAAGAAGACCGTGTGCGTCAACGCCGCTTCCAGCACGAAGGCGTCGGGCTCGCTGATCGACGCCCCGGGGGCCGCAGAGGCCAACAGGGTGCCGCTGGAATCATAAAGATCCAGGCGGATGTCAAGCATCGCGCCGTAATTGGCCGGGAGGGCATCGATCGAGATTTCGCCCGGGGCGCTGAAGAACGCAAAGACGTCGGCGTCGGTGTTTTGCTCGATGATCCCGAGTTCTTGATAGCTCAGGGTGTTATCGAGGATCGTTTCCGGCGTTGGCGGCTCGGCGTTCAAGAGGGTTGCGGTAGCGACCTCGTTGCCGTGCAAGTCGTCACGGTAAGTGAACCCGTAGGCCCCGCTCGCCATGATCGCCAGGTCGTCCTGCTGATTGCTCGCGCGGAAGTACTGGCCATTGCTCCACTGCTGCACCAGGCCGAAGCCGCCGCCCATGATCGGGGCCCAGACCAAGTTCTCATGGCCGGGGTAGTACTCCACCGGACCGGCCGGCAGGCTAGGGTCTTCCGGATCTTGGTCGGGATCCCAACCCGGTTCGGGCAAGATGCCATCGTGCCCCAGGCCGAGTGTATGACCAACCTCGTGGGCAATCGTGCCGGTGAGGCTGCTGGCAGAGCCGTTGCCCTCTCCAAAGACGAAAGTCGGGTTGTCGATCGGGCTGTTGAAGGAACCACCAAAAGCGACGCCGGCAATGGTAGGTTCTTCCTCCAACGGCTCGAGCCAATCCAGTGAGCTTCCGCCGATCACGACTCGGATGCCCCAGCGCTCATCGAAAGCGCCTTGGCGCATCAGGTCCCCAACATCGTCGGGGGCTTCGGTTGTGACATTGAGGTTGAAGGGAGAGAACGCCTCGGAGACCCTCAAGAAAGTCTCTTGGATGACCAGCTTCTCGTCGTCGCTGAAATCGAACGGATTGCCGTCGGTGTCGTAAGGCAGCGTATCGATCAGGCTCCCCTCGAAGTCCGTGCCTTCGAGCAGCATCGCGTTCCAGGGAGTCCCTTCCGTGCGATGGCCGTTGAAGTCGAGGTAGATCGTGTGGTTAGCGCTCGGATTGCTGTGCAGCGAGAAGGTGTTGTCCAGGGTTCCGTTGATCGGCACCTCGGCCAGCGGCCCGAACGGATTGGTCGTGTCGTCCCCCTCGCCGGTGATAGCAGCCAGGGGCGTGAAGACCTGTTCTTGCGTGGCAGCGAACTGCGCCACCTCGGCCGCGGTGTAGTCCAGCGAAGGGTCCCAAGCGTTCGCCGACAGCATCTGGCGTGGTTCGAGTGCCTCGGCCCGACTCCTGACACACCGACGACGAGGGGCCTTGGTCAGCAAAGCACGCGTGAACCATGTCCCCGCGGATCGTTTCCAACTCATCGCCAGCTCCCTGCGCATTATCACGAGTGGGGGGCCCGTCGAGGAGTCGTGTGGCACCCCATGAGACGCGGATCCGCGTCCGATTCAACTGCTACCAAGCTAACAGCATACCCAGAAATCGCCCCCGAATGGTGTCATTTTACAGTCGTGGCGTCCCGCTACTCGCTAGCTGGCACTTGCCGATCGTTGCAAGGTACTAAACGAGAGAAGCCGCCGAGCCCTCTAGCGGAGGGCTCGGCGGCTCGTGAATCGATCTTCGCGGGTCAGAGGTGGCTCAGCCGCGGGTGAAAAGCAGGCCGGCGTCGGTCGCCCCGGCGAGGCGGAAGCGGGCACCGCCGGCGTTTTCGACCGACCAACTGCCGGCGAGGGTTTGGCGATCGGCCCGTGTCAGGGTCAGCCGGCCGTCGGCTAGCTGGTAAGTCCCCTCGAAGGAGCTCGCCTTGCCGGACGCGTCGGCGGCCCAGCGGAAGGTGCCGTCGGCGTTCAGGGTGAGGGTGACTTGGCTGCTAGCGACCGAGGCGTTCCACGAGCCGAGATGGGGCTGAGTGTTCGGCTCAACCGCCCCGCCGGTGAAGGCCGCCAAGGCGTCGAGGGCCGACTGCTCGGGCGTGGCGGCGGGAGCGGCTTGGGACGGGATGACCGCCGGCTGCGGGGCAATCGCTGGCTGAGCGATCGGGGCGGGTTGAATCGGAGCGGGCTGGAAGGCCGGAACGACCGGCGAAACGACCGGCTGCGGGTGGTACACCGGGGCGGCGTGCTGCCGGACCGGCTGGTGACGCGGGGCGTGGTAGTTGTTGTGGTGGCGGCTCGGCTGCGGGGCGTGCGACCGCATGTGGGGGACGTTGCGGTTGTAGGCGATCGACAGGCGACCCGAGGTGCGGTGTCCGCCACCCTTGCTGCCACAGCCGGCGTCGGCCGGGGTCGAGAGGGCAGCGATCGTCAGGGCGGCGAGGGCGAGCGTCGTGTTCTTGGCGAGGCGGGACATGGCTTGGGATCCTGGCTTTCGAGTTGGCTGGGTTGGTTTGTCAGGGCGTTGCTTCCCTGTCTGAAGTGCCAAGCGGCGGCCCCGGCCGGTTGTTACCAACTTTCCGAGAATCTTATGAGCCAGCCCAAGAAGGGGTTCAAATCCCCGTGTCGTGGGCCTTAGCTGGCCTTCTTGAAGGTCAGCTTGCGGCCGCCAGTCAGGGTCAGCTCGAAGCCTTGGGCTGTTTGGGCGGAGAGCGAGCCGGCGATCGTCACGCCCGTCGAGCCGACCAAGCTGAGCCGATCGCCCTTCCGCTCGGCTTTGCCATCGGAAGTGGTCGTCCGGCCGCTCTTCACATGGGCCAGTTTGAAGCGGCCATCGGCCGTGAGCTTGATGGCGAACGCCTCGCCGCTGCCCAGGCTGGCGATCCAGGAGCCGGTCAGCGGGGCGGCTTGGGCCGTGGGGGTCGCTTTGGTGGCCTCTTCGTACCAAGCCGATTCACGCGAGGCGGCCAACTCGGCCATCTCCGTGAGGAGCCGGCTCAGGCGGTCGCTGGTCAGGTCGCGGGCCGAGATCGACTGGCGGAGCTGGATCTGGCCGCTCTTCGCGTCCAGGGCGAAGTGGGCTCCGCCGGCGTCCGGGTCGGCGGTCAGCAGGCGGATCAGCTTATCGCTAGCGATCTCGGAGGCCTTGGCTGGTGTGCCGAGGCCCATCGTCAGGTCGATCTGCCCCCGTCCGACGGCCGCCCGCAGGGTGGTCGGCACGGTCCATTGGCCGTGCGAAACCGCCACTTTCACGCTCTTCCCGTCGAGTCGCTCGGGCGTTATGTCGGCCGCCCGCAGCAATTCGCCGAGTTGGCCTGCCCCGGTGATTCGGGCCGTTGTTGGAGCGGAGACAGTCGTTTTCGCACTGGTTTGCGTGGCAAAAACGGATTCGACGGCGAACTCGGAGAACAGGTCGTCGGCCAAGGCGGGCGAAACGTTCAGGGCGATGGCGATCAGGGCCAGGGTGGGTAGGGCTCGCATGGCTGGCTCCAATGGGTTGGGTTGGGTGACAACCAGCCAAGCGGAGCGGCCGCCGCGGTGTTACAGGCTTTTTTCCGCCGCCTGAACACGGTTTTGACGGTCCGGCGATCGAGCCCCAGGACACGAGCCGATTGCTCGTAGCCCCCCTGCTGGGCATGAACGACCTGGCAGTAGGCGTTCAGCAGCTCGTCGGCGGTCAGCTCGCCGGCGGCGGCCCGCTTGAGCCACTCGGCTCGGCCACCGGTCCCTTCGGCTTCGGGCGGGTGGTACTCCCGACGCACCAGCACGCTGCGGACGCATTGCTCGATCTCACGGGTATTGCCGGGCCAAGCATAACCCCGCGGCAGACGCTCGCGGATCCATGCCTCGACCTCGCCGGCGAGCGTATCGACCTCCGCCTCGTTCGCTGTGTCATCGCCCAGAACGCGGCGAGCCAGGAACCAGACAAGGCCGGGCAGTGCCTCGGGCCGGTCGGCCAGTTGCTCGGCGAGCGACGGGACGATCACTCGATCCGAGCAGAGCCGGTAGTAGAGGTCTTCGCGAAAACGCCCGGCACGCATCTCGGCGGCCAGGTCGCGATTGGTCGCCGCCAGCAGCTTGCCAACAAACCGGCGTGGCTTGCTCTCGCCGAGGCGGCTGTAGTCGCGCGTTTGCGAGACACGGAGCAACTTCACTTGGATCGCCGGATCGAGCTCGCCGATCTCGTCGAGGAAGACCGCCCCGTGCGACGGGCAACGCTCGAGCCAGCCGATATGGTCGGCCGTCGCGCCGGTGAACGCCCCCTTGCGATGCCCGAAGAGTTCCGACTCGATCAGCGTCGGCGAGAGGGCCGACAGGTTCAACGCGATGAATGGCGAATCGTTTTCGCCGACGAACGCCTCGGCTTTCTCGTCGAAGGCTCGATACTGCGAACGGCCAATCGCTTGGGCGACCAGTTCTTTGCCACTGCCTGAGGGGCCGGTGACGAGCGTCGCCAAGTCGCCCATCCGTTTGTAGAGAGTCCGACGGTAGCGACGCAGGTCGTGCGTGAAGATTGATTGCCACACTTGAGCGCGGAGCCGGGTCGCCGGCGCCGACTCGCCGATCAGGCAATCGAAGATCGAATTGAAGGCGCGGCGGATTTGGTGCAAGCAGGCGAACAGGTGTGGCGAGGCGGGCAGCGTCCCGCGCGTGGTTTCGTCGAGCGGCGCGAGGAGACGTGCCCGCTCGTCACGGAAGCCACGCCAGAGCTGGCGCACCTCCGCGGCGGTCGCCGCCGGCTCGACCACGTCACGCGGCGCCAGCGCGAAGTGACGGTAGTACGTCGTGTAGCTGACGAGGTCGTCGTACAGCTCGGCATCGATCCCCGTGAAGGGGCCACCGCTCTCCTGGCGGGCCAACAGTTGCTCGGCCAGCTCGCCGGCGAGCTGCGTGATCCGCACGACGTTGGGCCGCTCGTGCCGATCCGAGGCCTCCGTGCGGCTCCATGAACCGAGCCGCTCCGGCGTGAAGTCCTCGCCAAGGACGGCCTGCTCGAGCTCGATCCGCACCGGCTCGAACGGGTTGCAGTAGATCAGCTCGGTGAGGGAGCGGAGCAAATGATGCTCGGCATCGGTGAGTTCGGCCATGGTCACGGGCTGGGCTGAAGCAAGGCGAAGCTGCGTAGGTGACATTGGATGTCACCCGCTGCGCGCGCTCAATGTACGCGATCATCGCCACCTGCTGTTGTGTTTGTTGCGGTCATTCGACGCAAGTTGTTTTCAGGAAGTGGTTTATGGGCTGGTGTTGGGCCTTGGCACCCTCGTTGCTTTAGGCGTGGGCAGTTCGGTCCCGACGACCGCGATCCCCTCCCGCTCCCGCAACGGAAAACACGCCATGACCACGCCAGACACGCCGCCGACGAACCCCGATATCGAGCCTAGCCTGGCGGACCCTGCCCCTGCGACCGGCTGGGTGCAGTTGCTGCTGGATCCGCGAAGCCTCCAGACGCTGATGCTCGCCGGCGGTGGCTTGCTCGCTCTGGGGCTGGTCCTCTGGCTGGCGGTGATCGGGGTTTTCGACGAGCCGATCTACGGGGCCCTCGGCCTGGGGCTGGGGAACTTCGCCCTGCTCGGCACCGGCGTCTGGCTGGCGGCGAAGACACGCTATCGGCTCGCCGGCCGCGCGACCGCGATGCTCGCCTGCCTGCTGCTCCCGTTGAACCTCTGGTTCTACGACGCCCAAGGCTTGATCACACTCGACCAAGGGGGCCACCTCTGGCTGCCGGCGCTGGCTTGCTGCATGGTGTATGCGGGCGTGGCTCGCATGCTTAAAGACTCGCTCTTCGTTTATGCGATCACCGCCGGCGTGGCGATGACCGGCCTGCTGTTCCTTGCCGATGGCAACGTCGGCCGGTTCTGGGAGGTCCTCGCGCCGAGCACGCTCCTCGTGAGCCTGGGCGTGGCTTGCTTGCATGTCGAGCGGCTTTTCCCCGCGATAGCCAGCAGCGAAGCCAACGCGGCGTTCACTCGCGACGACTTCGGCCGCGCCTTCTTCCGTGCCGGGCATGCCCTGATGGCGAGTGGCCTGGTCGTGCTGCTCGGCGGGCGGATCGCGGGCAAGCTGTACGAGAACCTGTTCGCAAATCTCGGTTGGTTCACCCAGCCGGATGTCGCCACCGTGATGCATGTGAAGCTCGCCGCGCTCGGCCTCGCCCTCGCTGGCGTGTATGGCTATGCCTACAGCCGCTTCGTGGTGGGCGGCCGTCGCTACGCGCTGGCGGCGGTGCTCTCGCTCGCTTGGAGTGCCGTGATCGGGATCGATCTGCTCGGGATCGAGTTCACCGAGACCCTCTTGGTTGGTTTGCTTGCTGGGGTGGCGATCGCTTGCCGGCTAATCCGAACAAGCCTCGCGGATGGCGATGGGAAGCCTGCCGATATCGCTGGCCTTCTCACCGGCGCGGCCCAGGTCGCCGGCGTTGGGGCGTTGGCACTTGTAACCAGCGAACTGTTCCGCGGCGTATGGCTGAATGGTGTCGAGTGGCTCGGCTACGAGTTCGGCTGGGGCTACGCCGCCACGGCCGGCCTGACCGCGATTGCCCATTGGCTCGCTGCCCACGGCGATAAGGCCACGGATCGGCACAATCGCTGGGTCAGCCTCGGCGTAGCGAGCTTCGCCTTGGTGAGCGGTGTGGTATTCGCTTTGCCGATGACGGACTTCGGCGGCGAGGCCTTCCCGCTGATCCTGGCCTGCGTGCCGTTCGGCTGGGCGTTGGCGGGGTATGTGCTCAAGCCAGAGCCGGCCGCCCGGGCCGCCGAGGCGGCCGCCGGCGTGATGATGTTGCTGTTGGCTCCGCTCCCCCTCCTCAATCCCTCGTTGGTCACGATTGGCGCGACCGGTTTGCTTGCGGGGGCGTTTGGCTTGGTGGCGATCCATGCCAGCCGGCAGTACGCCGCGGTGTTGGCGGCCCTGCTGCTGATCGCCGCGGGCGGACAGGCGATCGTGGTTTACGAGCTCGGCGTTCGGGTGCCGTTGGTGTTGCTGAGTGCCGTCGGCGTGGGGGCGATGGCGATCGACCGCTGCGGCGCCCGCGGCCACTTCGGCGTCGCGGGGCGGATCACCGTCTTGGTCGCCGCGTTGGCCGGCGGGCTCTTGGCGGGCAATCGGCTGCTCGCCGGCGAGGCCGATTTCGGACTCCTCGGGATGGTCGTCGTCCAAGCCGGCCTCGGCGTGGTGGCAGCTCTGATGACCCGCAGCAGCGAAGGTCGCTATGGCTTGGTCGCGGTCACCGTGCTCCAACTCGTGGTCGCGGGCCTGACGGTCAATGCGATCAGCGTGCTGAGCTTCCCGCAGCGGCTTGAGCTGCTGAGCGTGGCGGTTGGCACGGGCTTGCTGGTGGCCGGCCACCTTGGCTGGCGGCGTGAGACGGCCGCCGGGCTGCCCGAGGAAGCGACCCGCGAGACGTTCGTCGATGCCAACCTCTGGTTCGGCAGCCTGCTCGCCACCGTGCCGCTAACCCTTGGCCTGCTGTTCACCCGCGGCGGAGGCGGGGAGCCTTGGTGGATCATGCTCCACGAGGTCGGCGTGCTGGCGATCGGCCTCGCTCTGGCCGGCTCGGGCGTGCTCTGCCGGCTGCGAGCAACAACCCTCGCCGGCGTGGGGGCGTTGACGGTCTACCTCGTCAGCCTGATCGCGTTGATCGACGTGCCGGACCAACTGCAGAACGTGGCCGTCTACCTGATGGCCGGCGGCGGCGTGCTGTTCGGCGCGGCCGTGCTGCTGAGCGTGTACCGCGATCGGATCCTCGCCCTGCCGGATCGGATCCGCGACGGCGAGGGCGTCTTCGCCGTGCTCAAGTGGCGATGACGCGGCCCGACGCATGAGGGCCGGGAGGTCGTCGGGACCAAGCCCGGCGTGAGCCGTCCGCGAGGCAACCCAAGCCACGCGGGCGGCTTTTCTCTTGGGTGGCCAAGAATCGTTTTGTCGCACGATTCTGTCGCACCGGCCAAATGACGAACTGGTAATCAGACGGGCCAAAACCGAAGCGAAGTCGTTGCAGCGTAGAGAGTTAGAGTTTTGTCGCATGGGGTACGCTTCGATGTGAAGTGGACCACGTCGCGGAGTCGTGACCCATTATCACCAGAACAAGCGATGGCGAGAGCCGATTTGGCCAGCGGTAGATGAATGAGCGGGTAGCTTAGTTTCTCGAACCTGAGTCGCCGTAGGCGTTAGGAGGTCGCCAGCGGTTGCTCATCACGATGCAACGAACCATCTTGCGGCTGCGCCCCCAACTCGAAAACCGGGGCCACCTGATTCCCCCTCAGGCAGTGCCAAACGTGGTCCACCAAGTTACCAATGTCGACGCCACCTTATACAGTTAGCGGTTCCTGGAATCGGAGTCGTGGTGTCACGCCTAGGAGTAGTCGACTCAATTCTAGGTGGCGTGTGGTTTCTGCCACGAGTCGTGAGGCCAAGAGAGAGAAACGGTGGCTACGTGCCGCACCTTGCTGCGGCGACCAGACCGGAGCCGATGGCCTTGGGAGGATAGAAAGACGCAGAAGCCGCCTACACGGAAAGACCAAGACCCACCCCAGCCGTCCCCAAACTCAACTGGTGACGAGGCGAAGAAGTCACGGACATTACCTCCGAGTCGCAGGTCTGAGCCGTCGACACTGAGCGTTCCGGAAAATGCCTGCTCTGGGACGAATCTGAATTCGGTGTCCACTACGTTCATCCAGCACATCAGGCTTTGGATGCGATACGTGTAGTGGTGCTCATTTATAGTTACTCCTAGCTCGTCATATATGTGAATTCGCCCGTTTCTATGTCCTACCGGTGCTGGCGACTCGCCAGAGTCGATTCGTGTAGGCTCGCCGAGTATTGCGTACATCTCCTCCACGGTCGGTGCGGTGACGATTGAGCAGCCGTTGACATGCAAAGCAGGTTTCTCGCTTGTCACGCTGAGGCTCAAAGTCTGCATGCTTTCCGCCCACTTTACGGCTGGTCTACTGAACGCAGAAGCGCACATGAAGCATAGTTCACGTCATTGCCAACGATACCGCCAAATGCGTAAGGAGTGACCCTCCGGGGGGACCTGGTGTAGACAAAGCGGGCGTCTGGGCCGCAGTGGATTAGCCCCGGTTTTTGAACCGTGGTTAACCATTGCCATCCGAGCTAGGTATCGGATAGTCCTGTGCTACTCGGCAGCGAGCAACTTTTGCGCTCCGCTCACCACGCGTTTCCAATCGAACGCGGGGCCCGGGTCGGTCTTGTTCTTTTGGATGTGGTAGTGGCCTAGCAGGCCTTGGTAGTCGCGGAGTTGGGCTTCGGGCAGCACACGAGGGATGACCTCGCCGGTCGTTTCGTCGGCCGGGTAGTCGCATTTGAGCTTGGGGAAGACGCGGCAGAGGGTCGCCGTGAGTTTGGTCAGGGCTTCGTACTGCTGCGGCGTGAAGTCGTATTGGTAGAGCTCGGTCTCTTGGATCTCGCCGACGATGAGCTTTGGCCGTGCCGGTCGGCCGACGAAGTCCTCGGTCCGATGACCGAGCGGCCCGAGCGCAGGCGGGAAAGTCAGTTCGATCAGTCCGTCGGCGTCCTTGCGGTACCAGCGGTCGAGCGCGCCGCGGTTCTTGGCCGGGTACGCGCCGATCTGAGCGATCTCGATGCCGATCGAGCGGCCGTTGCTCGTGGTGGCGTGCCACGCCCGCTCCTTGAGGTCGAGCGTCTGGTAGAGGGTGCCGTCGGCGTCGAGCATGAAGTGGACGCTCAGGCAGCGGGCGTCGTGCAGGACCTTGAAGCATTGGCGGCTGGTGCCGCAGACGTCGTAGTGCATGACGAATTGATCGACGACGCCTCGAAGCTGTTCCAGCGACCAGCCGCCGCCGCGGACCTGCTCGATCTGCTGGGGCGTGAGCTTCTCCTTGCGGAGGCCGTAACGGTTGGGCGAGTCGAGCCCCGCGTCCTCGACCGATTCGTCCCAGCCGGAACGCTCGAACGGGGAGAACCGTCGCTCGACGCGGTAGGCGTCGTACCCGCCCGGGTCCATCCAGGTGATGACCGGCGTGGTGGTGTGGAAGAGCTGGCCGCAGACGACGATCTCGTCGCCCGTGCGGGGGAGCTGCTCGCCGACGCCCTCGGCCAGGGCGGCCGAAGGGGCAAAAAACGAGAAGAGGGCGAGCAGGCCGTAATAACGGGGGGGGCAGATTGGCTTCACTAGTGGTGTCTCCGAGCGTGTTCTGCCGCATTCTGGTCGCGGCGGCCAAACCAAAACCTTTCCATCGGGCGAATCGCCAGCGACAATGGGCGGTTTCGACCCATGCCTCTGATGCGGCCCTCCCTGCGCATGCCCACCTTAGCAAGACTCCAACTCGCTTTTGCGCAGCTCTTCGCGCTCACGGTCGTCTCCGTGGTCTCGGCGTCGTTGGCGATGGCCGACCCGTACGATGCGCCGGTGGGGTACTACGGTTCGGCGACCGGCACGGGCGGCACGCTGAAGTCGCAGTTGCAGACGATCATGTCCAATGGGCACATCCTTCGGACGTACGGCAACTTCCGCGATTCGGCCGCGATCACCGACCGCGACCCGGACAACCCGAGCAACATCTTGCTGGCCTACAACCGGGCGTCGGTTCGGGCGACCTGGGATTCGGGCCGCACCTGGAATCGTGAGCACACCTGGCCGCAATCCCGGCAGCCGGGCTCGGCCTCGAACGGAACGACCGGCAACCTGGGCGACCCGCACGCGTTGCGTCCGGCGAACCCGCAGGTCAACTCGAACCGTGGCAACGATCCGTTCGGGACCATCTCGAGCTCGGGTTCGCATGGCGCGGTCGGCTCGTTCTACTTCCCGGGCGACGAAGACAAGGGCGATACGGCCCGCCAGCTCTTCTACTCGGCGACCCGCTACAACGGCCTGACGTTGGTGAATGGCTCGCCCGGCAGCAACCAGATGGGCGACCTGGCGTCGCTGATCCGTTGGCACTACGCCGATGGGCCGGACGACTTCGAGCGACGCCGCAACCACACGATCTACAGCCAAGCGGAGAACCCGAGCTTCTACACGAACAATCGCAACGCGTTTGTCGATCACCCCGAGTTCGTGTGGAGTGTGTTTGTTGACCAAGCGAACGACACGCAGTTGACGGCTTCGGCCTCTTCGATCGACCTGGGCCGTGTTTATATCGACGGCGCGACGCCGGCCTTGCAGAGCGTCACGGTCAACAAGGGAGGCACCGACGGCACCTACTACAACGTGACGACCACCGGTGCCGCGACCAGCACCGCCGGCGACGTCTCGCGAGCTTTGGCGATGGGACCGGGCGTGAGCGATACGTTCGCTGTCGGGCTCGATGTCTCGACCGCGGTCGCCGGCCTCTACAGCGGATCGGTTGTGGTCGACAACTTGGATGTCACGACCGGCGGCGGGGCGGGCCGCGGGGCGAATGACTTGGATGACGTGATCGACCTGAGCTTCGCGGTGCTCGAGCACCCGGTCGCCTCGTTCGCAGGCGACACGGTGATGAATGAGCTGACGATCGACTTCGGCCAGATAACGCTCGGCGAGACACCGGCATCGCAAAGCGTGAGCCTCTTCAACTACGACGGTGCCGGCGCCCCCGCGTTCGCTTCTCTGCTGGATCTCGACGCGGTGGTCCCCGGTCTCGGATCGGATGGGTTCTTCGTCAATCTCTTGTCAGGCAGCAGCCTCGTGCAAGGCGATTCGATCCTTTTCGACGCGAGTCTCGTGGCGACCGAAGCCGGGTCGTACGAAACGACCTACACGATTGACCTCTCCGGCGAGGACCTGCCGGGCGAGCAGCAGCAGATGCTCTCGCTGACGCTCGTGGGCGAGATCTTGGCGGGCCTCGAAGGCGACTACAATGGCGACGGCTTCGTTAACGCCGCGGACTACACCGTGTATCGCGACACGTTCGGCTCGACGTCCGACCTCCGCGCCGATGGCGATGCGAGCGGCCAAGTCGACGCGGCCGACCTGGGCGTCTGGTCGGTGAACTTCGGGGCCAGCACGCCAACGAGCGTCGCGGTTCCCGAGCCGGCGGCGGGCGTGCTCGCCGCGTTCGCGATGGCCGGGCTGCTAGGCCGCCGCCGCGAGTGAGGTCCGCTTGAGGCCCTCGGCGGGGAGCGTGAGTTGATCGAAGGCAAACTTGCCTTGCAACGCGGCCAATTCGACCCGCAGCTGCGGCGTGGCCGCGAGCGAGTCGCCCGCGGTGACTTCGCGGCCGTGGAAGCCGCCGTCGTAGTTGCCGGGGACCGCAACCGACAAACGCATGCCGAGGCCCGCGGTCGTTAGCGGCGAGAGGTTCAACGGCATCTTGAGCTCGGCCTGCTCGGGGTGCTTCGTGTCGTGCAACCGGACGAGGGCCTCGCACCAGGTGCCGTCGGCCAGTTCGAGCCACGCCCGCACGCCGAGCAGTGCGTTCGGCAACGAGCTGTGATTAACCACGGCGAGGTCTGCGCCATACGTCGCGCAGACCGACCCCTCTTCGGGCTTGAGCGTTTGGTAGGCGTCGGGGTCTTCTTGCGGCATGGGGACGTTGCCCCACAGCTTGCCGACCGGGTGCAGCGTGAGCTTCATCCGTTCGCGGTTCGCCCGCACCAGCCAGAAGTAGCCGGTCGAGAACAACGCCAACCCCGACGCGCCGAGGCTGACGGCTTCTTTGGTCGATTGAATGTCGAGATCGAACATCGCACGCGCTCCGTTGGCCGTCGGGAAGACGGGCGGAGGCTATTCGGCTCGACAAAAGGGGTCAACGCCGGCGGCGTTGCTAGCAGCACTCAAGGTGATTGGTAGTCGCCGATTCGGGCCGCCGCTTGCCGTTGCTCGAACGCCGAGAGGCCTTGGCGTGCTAGCCGATGCAGCACCTCGGGCGAGGCCCCTTCGACCAGGGCGGTATGGATCGAGCGGTTGATGAGCAGCCGGTTGTAGCGAGCGGTCTCCCACGCGTCCGGGTAGAGCCGTCGGAGTGTCGCGGCGAGGGTGAGGCCGACCTCCACCGAGTTGAAGACTTCCGAATCGGTCAGGATCAGATCGACCCCGCCGCAACGCTCGCCGGCGAACTTGCTGGCCGTCGGTGTGAAGTAACGCGGCACGAACCGCACGCCCGGCGTGGCGGCCTCATTGAGAGCCGCGGCGAGTCGCTTCGGCTCGATCCACGGCGCGCCGATCAGCTCAAACGGCGTCTCGGTGCCGCGCCCGACCGAGACATTGGTTGTCTCCAACAGCCCAACGCCCGGGTACAGGATCGCCTGCGTGAGACGCCGCATATTGGGCGACGGATTGGTCCAGACGAGGCCGGTCTGGTCCCAAGTCATGCCGCGGTGCCAACCCCGGCACGGGACGACCGTCAGCTCGATGCCCGCCGCGATGCCCTCCGCGGCCATCAGCCTGGCGATCTCGCCGACCGTCATGCCGTGGCGGACCGGCAGCGAGTAGCAGCCGACGAACGACTCGTCGCCAGCGTCGAGCAGCGGACCTTCGACCGCGACGCCACCCAGTGGGTTCGGCCGGTCGAGCACGATGAAAGCGATCTCGGCTTCCGCGGCCGCTTCCATCGCGAGCTTCATCGTGGAGATATACGTGTAGAACCGACAGCCAATGTCCTGGATATCGAAGACAAGCAGGTCGAGGTCGGCTAGGTGCTTGGGCTCGGGCGTGCGGCGTGGGCCGTAGAGGCTGACGATCGGCAGGCCGGTTGGTGCGTCGGTGCCGTCGTCGATCTGCGATTGGTCGAGCTCGCCGCGGAGGCCGTGCTCCGGACCGAAGAGGCGGACGAGTTCGACGCCTTCGGCGCGGTGGAGCACGTCGATCGTGGTGCGGCCATCGCTCGTCAGGCCGGTGTGGTTGGTGATCAATCCGACGCGTTTGTCCGCAAGCAGAGCGAAGTCATTCCGCTCAAGCACCTCGATCCCGAGCAAGACCGGCTCCTTGGCATCGGAGGTGCCCAGGAGCGTTAGCCATGAGAAGGCCCAAAGAAGCATCACCGGGAGCGAGGCTTTCGTAGCAATCGGCATTGGCATGCTTGTGGCCCTTCGTGGTTACCGGTTAAGCGAGCCGTGCCCCGTTCGGAGTGGCTGAATCGGGGCCGATGAGGACAACTTCACCGCCCTCACGATACACACCCACCAGCAAGAACTCGGAACGAACCGGCCCGATCTGCTTCGGCGGCAGGTTGACGACGCCGACGACTTGGCGGCCGACGAGCTCTTCGGCTGCGTATAGGGCGGTGACTTGGGCGCTCGTGCGGCGCGTGCCCAGCGGCGGGCCGAAGTCGACAATCACCTTGTACGCCGGCTGGCGGGCTTCGGGGAACGCCTCGGCGGCGACGACGGTGCCGATACGGAGATCGACCCGGGCGAAGTCGTCCCAGGCGATCGGCGGGAGCGGTTCGGTCATGCTGGCGGCCGTGAAACAGGGCGTTGGTGGTTGATCGCGGCGGCGATGGGGCCGAGACTGATGAGCTTACGCC
>CAYGUP010000025.1:0-52051 GCA_964353155.1 uncultured Planctomycetaceae bacterium
CGGGTGCCAGCATTGGCGAGGGGGATATCCGCCTCCGCTCGATGGTCGAGACCCTCAAGTACGGCATCGAGAAGGGCTGGAAGCAGGTCGTCTTCGGGCACATCGGCCGCAAGCCGGAAGGCTCGCTTGATAAGGTCGCCAAGCGGCTCGGTGAGTTGCTCGGTCAAGACGTCAAGCTGATCGATGATTGGTACTGTGCCGATGCCGGCGTGCTCGACGTGGTCCAGGAGACGATCGCCGCTGCTGACAACGGGGCGGTCATCGTCCTGCAAAACACCCGCAAGTACGACGTCGAGCGTGCCCTGTGGAAGGCGAGTGTCGAAGACGTCGCCGGCCTCGCCCCGCAGCTCGCCAAGTACGCCAACGGCCTCGCCGAGAAGGTTGGGACGGTCTACATCAACGAGGCGTTCAGCGCCGGCTCGCTCGATGCGTCGAGCGTTGCCGTGCCCGCAGCGATGGAGCGCGTCGCCCTCGGCAAGTACGCCGCGGGCGAATTCGGCACGCCGATGCAGCAATGCCTCAAGGCGGACCTCGCGGTCTTCTCGGGCATCAAAATCGACAAGCTCGACGACATGGAGGCCATGATCGCCCGCGGCACGATCAAGCAGATCTTCGCGTCCGGCTCGCTCGCCATGGCGATCCGCAAGGCGGTCGGCCAACTCGACAACGAGCCGGTCTGCCTCGGTGCCGCCGAGGACCCGGCCAACAGCAGCAAGCCTTGGTACATCCCCGAGGACCGCATCGCTCAGGCCAAGGCGATCGTCGCCGACGGGCGCGAGAAGGGCATCACCTTCACCACGCCGATCGACTCGCTAACCGAAGACGGCACGCCGAAGGACGTCCTCGAGCCGTCCGACCAGCAGTGCGATATCGGCCCGAAGTCGATCGAGCACTTCAGCAAGTCGGTTGGTGAGTTCATCGAGAAAGCGGGTGCCGGCGCCGTCGCGTTCCACAATGGTGTCTTCGGGATGTTCGAGGACCCGAAGTTCGAGAACGGCACCAAGCAGTGGATCCCCGAGCTCAAGCGGATGAAAGACGCCGGCATCGAGGTCTATGTCGGCGGTGGCGAGGGCGGCAAGGCCCTCGACAAGTACGGCGAGCCTGATTGGGTCACCCACTGCTTCACCGCCGGCGGCACGGTGCTCAACGCCCTCGGCAGCGAGCCGGTCCCTTACTTGGTAGCCCTAAGAGCCGCGGCCAAGGGCTGATCGCCTGATGAGCCTACACACTCTGAACTCTTCGTATCGAGAGAAGCTGATCGAACACCTGCTAGTGGGTGAGTTGCTTAAGCTCTCTTGGAAGGGCGGTGACTGCGAGCTCGAGATAGCAAAGCCAGAGGTCGATAACGCGGGGTACGACCTCATTGCCGAGCAAAACGGGTTTGTGCGCCATATTCAATTGAAGGCGTCTCACACGAAGGCAAAAACTTCGAGGCAGCGAATCCATGTCCGCCTAGGAACCAAGCCGTCTGGCTGCGTGGTCTGGGTCAGCTTCGACGAAGAGACCCTCGAACTTGGGCCGTTCTACTTCTTCGGATCGAAACCCGGCTTGCCTTTGCCGTCACTGGAAAATGCCAGGGTAGCTCGGCATACGAAGGGCAATCGCGATGGATTCAAGGCCGACCGACCCAACCTACGAGAGCTGAACAAAGGCCAATTCGTATGCCTTGATAAGATTGAGCTTCTGTACGAACAGCTATTTGGTAACCGCAGCTCGTAGCAGTCGGCCGCCGACACGCTGCTATACAGATGCACTCAAGAGCGGCATTTACGTGCGAGTGGCTCGGCGGCAGCGGGCGAGTTGGGCGTCGAGCTTCTTCGGCGACACCTTTCCCGCCGTTCCGAGCTTCTGCGCGAAGATCGAAACACGATACTCTTCGATCATCCATCGGAATCGCTGCACCTCTTGGGGCAGGATGTCGCCCGATTCGGAAGCGAGGAGGTCGGCGAGGAGGTCAGCGTATGGCAACACCTGGTCGCGCATCCGCGTGTCTTGGCCCCCGCCCCCTTCGGCGAGGCGTTTGAGTCGTTGGATCGTGGCCCGGAAGTAGCGAGGGAAGTGCTGCAACTGTGCCCAAGGGGTGGCGGTAAGGAAACCGGGCGGCGTCAGCGCGGCGATCTGCTCACGGACTTCGGCCACCGCTGTGTGTTCGCTTTGGCCGCCCCGGTTGGCGAGTTGTTGTTTCGCTTCCAGCCACGAACCTAGCAGGCTCTTGAGGGGCTTGGCGGTCTCTTGGGCCGCTGCGGCGATGCTCTCTCGGCCACGGTCGACCAGCCGTTGGAACGCTTCCCGATCCCGGGGTGGCACCGGGACGTCGGCGAGTGCTCGGAAGGCTAGCAATTCACTGACCTCGCGTTTTAGATCCCGGTGAGGGTCGAACCGTGCCAGTCCGGCCAACGCGTCTTCGACGCCGGGAAGCCATTGCACTTGCTCAATGAGGGCGTCCCGGCGTTCCAGTGAGAACAACCGCCGGACGGCGTCGGCGATCGACGACTCGGCGTCGTCTTGGTCGGCGAAGAGGGCCTGGCGGACCGCCTTCCCTGTGTCGAGCAGCCCGGGGTAGGCTCGGAACCGATGGGCGCCGCGTTGGACCTCGACGTGCTCCGGCAGTTCGTCGAAGGCCCATTTCTCTTGAGGCTGACCGGTCCACTGATCGTCGTCGATGAAGCGGGAGCGTTCCTGCCTCGGTTGTTCGTGTTCGGCGGCCGGGCTCGTCTGCTGCCAGACCGTTTCGAAATCACGGCTCTCCACGACACACTCCCCGGCCTCGTCTTCGACCCGGAGGTTGATACGCAGCGGATCGGGCAGCCCGTCCAAGCCAAGTTTGCTCCCCTCGATCGGCACCCCCGCACGGCGTGACAATGCCTCGGCGAGCGTGGCACGGAACGAGCCTTCGCCGAACACGAGGCCTTCGCAGATGGCGTCGGCCACATCGGGGGCCGGTACCAAGCGGGTGCGCAACGGCTTGGGCAGCAGGCGGATCAGGCCGATGATGCGATCTCGTAAGAGCCCCGGCGTTGCCCAGTCGATCTGGTCCGGGTCAAGAGTGGGGGCCAAGTCCATCGGCACCACCAGCGTGACGCCGTCGTTCATTGCGCCCGGGGCGTTCTCGTAGCGTAGCGGCAATTCGCCGGCCGCTGTCTTCAGATGACTCGGGAAGTCGGCCGGGTTGTAGTCTGTCTTCTTCCCTTCGCTCTCGTCCCGCGTGGGAAGTTTTAGGCATTCGCCAGCGGAGTCGCCGGTCTTGCGGAGCCAGCGTCGGAAGCTTTGGGTATCGAAGACATCGGCAGGCACTCGTTCGTTGTAAAAGTCGAGTAGGTCGTTGCCGGCGGTCTGCGAGAGGCTGCGGCGGAGCATCGCCTCGAGTTGCCGGCGGTCTTCGATGGCCTGACGATTGTGCGGCAAGAAACCCCAGTCGCCTCGCAAGCCCTCATCGACGAGGCCTTCCTGCAAGAAGACCTCTCGGGCGGCGGCCGGGTTGATCGGACCATAGGGGACGATTTTGCTGCCGGAGAGTGGCAGTTCGAAGAGCGTCAGCTTCTCCAGGGCGAGGACGGTCTGCTGCTTGCGAGACCAGCGAGTTTGGTGGTACGAGCGATTCGCCAAGTGGTCGGCGAGTTGCGGGAGCCACTCGGGCCGCACGCGGGCGACGCCTCGGAGGTAGCGGCCGGAGGTTTCGACGACTTCCGAGGCGACGACCCACTTCGGCTTGGTTCCACGCAACGCGGAGCCGGGCCACAACTGAAAGCCCTCGCCGCTGGTGCATTGGTAGCCCGACTCGTCACGATGCAACGCGACCCCGCTGAGCAGTCCCGTGAGCAGGGCACGGTGGACGGCGGCGTAGCTGTCGTTGCGCTGTCGAACCTTCAGGCCCTGCTGCTTGACCATCGCCAGCAGTTGACGATGCACGTCTTCCCATTCGAGCACCTTGGGAATCGAAAGGAATTGCTTGACGCATTCCTTGCGGAACCGACTCCCGCTCAGGTCGCTCCGCATCTGCCGCAGGTGGTCCCACAGCTTCAGGTAGCCGAGGAAGTCGGAACGATGGTCGGCGAAGCGCTTATGGCAATTGTCGGCGGCCTCTTGCTTCTCGACGGGCCGCTCACGTGGGTCCTGTGTTTCCAGGGCGGCGGCGATGATGAGCACCTCGGCGAGGCAGCCCTCCTCGTCGCCGGCGAGGATCATGCGGCCGACGCGTGGATCAACGGGCATCCGGCCAATCCGCTCGCCTAGCTCGCTGACCGAGCCCTGTTCGTCGATCGCTTGCAGTTCCCGAAGGGTCCGTTTGGCTTCGCGGAGCGCGTCGGGACGCGGCCGATCGAGCAGCGGCATCGATTCCAGGTCGCCAAGCCGCAGCGTGAGCAGACGCAGCATCGCCCCGGCCAAGTTGGTTCGGCGGATCTCGGGGACCGTGTAGGGCGTGCGGCCGTTGTGGTCGTCCTCCGAGTAGAGCCGGACACAGACACCCGGGCCGAGACGCCCGCACCGCCCTGCCCTTTGGTTGGCCGAGGCCTGCGAGATGGCTTCGATGGGCAGCCGCTGCAACCGGCTTTTAGCCGCGAAACGGGCGATGCGGGCCGTGCCGGTATCGACAACCGAGAAGATCCCCGGCACCGTCAGTGACGATTCGGCCACGTTTGTCGCCAACACGACCCGTCGTTGCTTGCTCCGTTGGAAGACCCGTTGCTGCTCCTTGCTAGACAGTCGGGCGTAGAGCGGCACGATCTCGACTTGCTGGTCCACCAGGCGGCCCCGCAGGAGCTTGGCGGTCTCGCGGATGTCTCGCTCGGTTGGGAGGAACACAAGCGTGTTGCTCAGTCCCTCCGTGACCAAGTCATAGACCGCATCGCCCACCTGGCGGTGGACGCCACGCGGGTCGCCGTCGCTTGAGCCTTCGCCCGCTTGATAGCGGACTTCGACCGGATAGCTCCGCCCCGAGACTTCGATGATCGGCGCGGGCGTGTCATCGATCTCGAAGAACTTGGCGAAGCGTTCGGCGTCGATCGTGGCCGAGGTGATAATCAGTCGAAAGTCGGGACGCTTGTCGATCACGCGGCGGAGCAGACCCAGCAGCAGGTCGATGTTAAGGCTCCGCTCGTGGGCCTCGTCGATGATCAGGGTGTCGTAACGCTCGAAATCTCGGTCGCTTTGCGCCTCGGCAAGCAAGACGCCATCGGTCATGAGCTTGATGTAGGTCGTCGGCGAAGTCTCGTCTTGGAACCGGACCTTGTAGCCAACGTGCTCACCCAGCGAGCTATGCAACTCGTCCGCGATCCGCGACGCCACACTGCGGGCGGCGATGCGCCGCGGTTGAGTGTGGCCGATGAAGCCGTTGACGCCCCGGCCCGCGGCGAGGCAGATTTTCGGCAACTGGGTCGATTTCCCAGAGCCGGTCTCGCCGCACACCACGAGGACCCGATGCTCGGCGACGGCTTCGGCGATCTCGTCTCGCCTAGCCAGGACGGGCAGGTCGCCCTCGAAGCCGACCTCGGGAACGCCCTCGCGTCTCTGTTGATAAGTGTCGATCGACTCGGCGAGGGCCGCCTCGTACCGCTCGCGTCGGGCCTGACGCTGTTGCTTACTACCACGCCGCCGAATCGCTCGCTTGAGCCGACGGAGGCGCGGGGCGTCCGCGGGCCACGGAGGGTCGGTCGGTTCTTTCGGCTGCTGGTCGGTCATCGTCGCGTGGCAAGATGACGAATCAACCGTCATTCGGGTTCGCTTATGGACAAGCCAGCATCGTACCCAACCGAACGATTGTCTCGCAGTAGCCAAGCGGTAGGCATCGGCGACCCCGTCGGCATTCAGTTAGCGCCCGCAGGCTCGCCCGCCTTGCATACGCCCTCGGAGCAGCGTCCGGTTAGCCGCAGGCGTTGTTTGGCAAAGAACTTGTAGCCCAGGTCGAGGCCGTGCCGGATGCCGGGCCAACGCGTGACTGAAACCAACAGGCCGAAGCCAACCGCCCCGTAGAGCTGTCGAAACACCTCGACCCCGATCAGCCAGCGGCCCTCGGCGTCGCGGCCATGGATCTCAGCCATGAGGTCATCCATCGTCTTGCCGTAGGCAGCCGGGTCGAAGTCGCCGGCAGCGATATCGGTGAACCGGATCTTCTCCCGCTTGTCCATCCGCCGGATCATGCCGATCTCCTTCTGGCAGAGGGGGCAATCCCCGTCGTAGAAGACCTCAACGTCGTGCGGGGCAACCTGTGGGGCATTCGGCGGGGCGTGCGTGGCGAGCAAGGCAGGATCCTCCAGAGCAAATATGGCGACATCCAACTGTAGGCCGCCCCCGCCCGCCGACGACCCAGCCCGTTGCGTAAGTTGGGTCCTGGCGATACGCTTTGCGGACGATTGCGGCCCCGTAGCTCAACTGGATAGAGCGTCGGCCTCCGAAGCCGAAGGTTGCTGGTTCGAATCCAGCCGGGGTCACTGAGGGACGATTTGGTTCGCTAGAACGGGATTTCTTCTCCGGGCGTTTCTAGTCCGAATGCGTCTGCCCAGGCCTTGCAGAGGTCGTCGATCGTCTTCGGTGTTCCGGCGATGAAGCGGTCGCCGAGGATCTGAGCCGGGAGGCCGAAGCGGTTGTTTCGCCCGAGCGCCGCGGCGAGCTCGACGTATTGCTTGATCTTGCGCGAGAGGGTTCCGTCCGAATCACGGAGGCGTTTGCTGAGCGCATCCGCATCAACCACTCGTCGGGCCTCGATGAGCGAGGCGGTCCGCCGAGGGATCTCGTCGGCTTCGAGCATCCACTCGTGGAAAGACTCGAACTCATCCGGCGAAAGCATCGAGACCGCGATCGATAGCTTGGCGGCATAGCATGCCCCGGCTGACTTCTTACGGGCCTTGGTCACATAAGGATTGCAAAGGATCTCACCCGGGATCGGCATGATAACGATCCCGATCTGGCCCTCGAAACGTTCGACGGCCTCGGTCAGCGTGTCGTGGAATTCGCGGCAGTGAGGGCAAGCATAATCCATCATCTCGACCACGAGGTGAGGCGCCTCGGGCGAACCGATGACGGCGTGGTCGTAGGCATCGATCGTCAACTGGTTCTTAAGCAGCGAGATCTTGCGTGATCCGTTCGGGATACGGGGATAGCGGTCGATCGGCTGAGGACTCTCGACGATCGGCTTGGCGGTCGTGACTTGTTCCGAGCCTGTCGATTCCTCTTCGAGGTTGTCTTCGGCGCTGAGCGAGACCGGGCTTTCGAGGTGTACGTCATCAGAAACCACCATGGTCGCCGGCGCCCAAGCGACTTGGCCAATGGCAAGCACAACGATCCCAACGATGCCTAAGGCGGTAGGGATTCCAAGCCGTGGCGGCGTGCTGGTCTCGTCTGCCGCGGTCAAGGGGGATAGGCCGATGGCAGGCATGGGGACGTCGCCATCGCCCGAGGCGTACCGCCAAGCCAACACTGAGGCCGCCATCAGCACCCCGCAGCCGTGGGTGGCCATGCAGTACAGGCAGAACGATTCCAAGGCGGTGGCTTGGATGAAAGTGAACCAGAGCCCAGCCCCCACGGCGAGCGGCGTGGCAATTTCCAGCAGCCGCCAGCCGATGGAGCCAAGCGAACCGGCACGTCCTGCTAGCAAAGCGCCCGCCAACGCAAGGCCGTAGCAGAGCAAACCCCCTGCTGCGACCGGGACGCCCAGCCATTTTGCCCACGGGCTCGCAAGCGCGGCATCGCAGTCAAAAGCCGCGAAGTCGCAGCCGATCGCCGTCGCGGTGGTTGCGCTGATCCAGGTGAGATAGGCCGAGAGGCATAAGGCGACGAACGCTAGCGTCCGGGCTGTCCAGGGCAACAGCGATTTCATCGACGAGCACCGGTGAGGGGAAAGGCGGCTGTCCCAGTATACGAAGCATCCCTGCTTTCATCAGCAAGCGTGCCAGCATTGCCCCTATGAGCCCTCCTAATCCATAGCGTCCGAATGACCGATACCTGAAAGACCACTGCCATCAACCCGCTCAAGCCGGTCCTTGCGAGCTCTCCGATGAACATGCACCCGAAGGTACGCCCGCTCTGGCAACGCGCCCCGATCTGCGGAGCGCTCGCCGGTTTGCGTGCCTATCAAGCGATGGGGCTGCCGACCTCGATCCTGCCCCGCGACATCAAGGCGATTGTTCGCAATTGGGATCCGCGGATGTTCAACAAGCTAATCGGATCGGGCCTCACCAGCGCGTACATCGACCAGCCGTGCGAGTTCGAGCAGCCCGCTAGTATCGAGCCCAAGGCCGATGTGGCACCCGAGTACCGCCTGACTCCAACCCAGCTCAAGTCGTTCTACGAACGTGGGTACCTCGGCCCGATCGACGTTTTCTCGCCCGATCAGATGGCCGATTTCAAGAACGACTTGCTAGCGATCGAGCAGACCGAGTCGAAAACCTACGGCTTTGTTACGCCCCGCGATCGGCACTTTGAGATGCCGCGGCTCTGGTACTACTTGAAGTCGGCCGGCGTGACCGAACGCCTTGCTCAGCTCTTGGGGCCGGACTTGCTCTGCTGGAGGTCTCAGATCTTCTATAAGGGGCCGGGTTCGCCAGCGATCCAGTGGCATCAAGCCAGCACCTTCATGGTTGAGGATTACCAAGACCCTGCTTTGTTCCCGGCGGATCGGAACGATCTGTTCCAAGTAACCGCTTGGATCGCCGTCGATGATTCGACGACCGAGAACGGCTGTGTGCGTTTCGCGGTCGGCACGCACGATCGCATCCGCCCGATCAACTTCGGCGGGAAGGAAGGCTTCTACAACGCCCAATTCTCGCTCGATTTCGATGAGAACGAGCACGAGATCGTCGAGGTCCCATGCCGAGCGGGCCAGATGATCTTGTTCACGGAACGCTGCATCCACGGCTCCGCCCCGAACCGCACGGATCGCCACCGCTTGGCGTTCAATCTGCGAGCGGTGCCGACGAGTGTGCCGGTCTACCCGGGCAAGAAGTACTACCGCAGCGTCTACAACGGCGGCAAGTACCACTTGGATAAATGGGGCGTTGCCCTGCTACGCGGCGAGGACCGCCATCAACTGAGCCGGACGGTAGCCGCCGAACAGTTGGAACGCGGTTACACCGATTCTTCGCTCGCCAAAGCCGCCTGAACAAGGATGCCGATGCGTTCGCTTGCCGGCAAGACAACGCTCGTGACGGGGGCCGCCCGAGGGATCGGGCGCGCGATCGCGTTGCGTTTGGCTGCGGGTGGCATGCGGGTGGCGTTGGCGGATTGCGACGCGGCCGGGCTCGCCAGAACGCAAGCCGAGATCGAATCGCTCAGCGGCGAAGCGGTTCCGATGCAATGCGATTTGACCGACTCTCGGCAGATCGAGCGGCTGGTCGGGCAACTGCTCGATCGTTGGGCGGGCGTCGATCTGCTGGTGAACAATGCGGGGGTCGCCCACTACGGTGTAACCCACGAGATGACCGCCACCGAGACCGACCGGCTGTTGGCGGTCAACCTTCTTGCTCCGGTGCAACTGACCCAGGCCCTGTTGCCATCGATGCTGGCGAGGCCAGAAGCCCACGTGCTGAATGTGTGCAGCGTGCTCGGGCTGGCGGTGATGCCCCGAGTCTCGGCCTATTGCGCTTCGAAGCATGCGTTGGTCGGATTCAGCGAATCACTGCGGGTCGAGTACGGCCGGCAGGGCTTGGGCGTCACGACGCTTTGCCCGGGGTTCGTTCGGACCGACCTGATCGACGAAGCCTCGGCGCCGACCGATGGGAAGCCGCTACGCCGCCCCCCTGCCCTGTTTTGCGTCTCGATCGATCGTGTCGCAAGAGCCGCGGTGCGTGCTGTCGAACGCAATCGACGCCGCGTGGTGGTCGATCCGGCGGGGAGGATCGTCCGTGGGGCGATGGCGTTGCTGCCCGGCGTGTTCGATTGGATGCACTCCCTGGGGCGGTTCAAACGCGTCGCCAGGAAACGAGCCGAGCTGCTTGCCCTGCACGAGGACATTGATGAGGCGTTGCGATTGAAGCTGGCGTCGTCAAGCAAGCCGACACCGCGAGCCCGGCTGGCGGCCTAGGCCAGCGAGCCGGTGCAACTGCTCCCGACGCCGGCGGTGCAACCGAAGCAATGCGTCCCGGTGCGGATCTCCCGGTCATTCAGTGTATCGGGATCGATTTCCCACAGAAACCGATCTTCCACGCCCGGTGTTCGCAACCCGAGGGCGTAGTTGAAGTCGCAGTCGTGTACACGGCCTTGGCTGTCGACATGGATCTGTCCACGGCACATCAAGCCATCGATCGTGCCGGGGTTGAAAGACTCTCGCAGCAGTTGTTCGTATCCTTCGAGCCGACCCTTGCGAAGGAGGTCGTCGCGCCAACGCGCGATCGGCATATTGGTCAACGCCCACAGCTCGGTGAACTCGATCTGAAACTCTTCGCGAAGCACCCGGCGGTAGTCGTGCTCGAGCTTGTCTTGGGAGGGTGGCAGGCCCGGTCCGACCGGGTTGTAGACGAGCGTCAGGCGGAGGAACTCCTCGTGCCCGTAACCGGCCGCGTTCAGACACCGAAGGCCGGCGATCGAATCCGGAAACGCGGTAACGCCACGCTGCTTGCGGACGTTCTCTTCGAGGTAGCACGGCAGCGAAGCGACGACATGCACCTCGTGCTCGGCGAGGAACGCGGGCGCCCAATCGTAGGGCGGCGATCCCGACGAGTCACGATGGACAAGGATGGTCGGGTTGCACCGATCCATGACCCGCTTGCCAAGCCGGCGTGCCTCCGAGACCAAACGCTTGAAACTCGGGTTCATCTCCGGCGATCCCCCCGTCAAATCAACGGTGGTAATCGACTTGGCTTGAGCAAGCCATTCGATGAGGCGTTCGGCGGTCTCCGCGGACAGGTTCTCACTTGCGTCGGTTCGCTTCGGCGAAGACTCGACGTGGCAGTGCCGACAGGCCAGATTGCAGGCCAGCCCGACGTTGATCTGGAGCGTGGAGATTTGCCGTTTCGAGCGCAGCGGAGCTTCCAGCCGAGCGGCGAAGGCGTGGTCGTCGATGACGGGGAGGTGATCCATTCGTCGTGCGTTGCGGCTGCGTCTCAGACGACCCTCAGCAGCAACCGCCCCCTTCGTAGAACCAAGTCGATTCGGTGATCAGCAGGTCAGCGCGGCCGAGCGAAGCGAGCGCACCAGCGGTCTTGTCACAGACCGCTTGCGGGAGCCCCTTGGGGAGGACGTGCCCCTTGCCGTCGTCGAACGACTCGCCGGCACCGGTGTAGGTCGCGGTCCTGCCGGTGAACACGCAGGCGCCATCGCTCGGCATGGGGGCGTTCACGGCCACCACATCGACCGACTCGAGGAGGATATCCGACTCGAGTCCATGCCCGGCCGCGTCCAGCGCGCGGTAGGGTCGTCGCGAGCAGACTTCGACGGCCCCAAACCCCGCCTCGGTGATCGCTGCCAGGTAGCCTTCGTAGGTTTGGCAACCAGACAAGCAGGCGGCGCGGAGACGCTCGTCATTCACCAGGTGCTCTGGCAGAGCAACGGGCGTGATCGGATCGGACATGGCCAAGCGGCCGTGCGGCTTGAGCACTCGGCGTGCTTCTCGCAAGGCCCGATCGAGGTGCTCGTCCTTGAAGATATTGAAGAGGCAGTTCTGAGCGACATAATCGAACTGGCCGTCCTCCGAAGGGAGCTTGAGGGCATCGCCGTCGACAACCTTGACGAACGACGGATCGAACCAATCATTCTGCTCCGCCGCCAAAGCGAGGTTGCGTTGTGCCGCTTCTCGCATCTCCGGGACCGGATCCACCGCGACGACGCCGCCTGGCGTGCGCGTGAAGTAAGCCAGCTCCAGGGCTTCGAGGCCTCCTCCGACGCCGATGTAGAGAGCACGCTGCCCTTCTCGCAGGTCTTCCGGACGCACCGACGACCCGCAGCCGTAGTTCATCTCGTGCATGATGCCCGGCACGGAAAGGCCGGGGAACTGCCGAGGACCCGTCGAGACACAGCAGAGGTTCTCGGCCGGCGCGACGGCGGCGTCGCGGTAGAGGGACTCGACGGTCGTTAAGTAAGACACAGTGGCGTTTCGCCGCGAGAGGAGCGGCGGCCCCGGACGGTTGGTGGATGGCTACACAAATCGTACGCGTCGAGTGAGCCGGATGACAGGTGCCCTTGCCAATCAACGAGCCGTCAGGTGAGTCAGCTCACGGTTCTCGCGATAAATGCAAGCGACTCAATCAGCAGGTATGGTGGCGACGGCGCACCTTGCGACGCGGTCGGCGGGCATCGGCACCGCCGGTGCGACGGTAGCCGAACTCCGTAGCGAACCACTCGGCGAAACGCTCTCGATCCGTGTAGGTCGTGTTCCGCTCATCGAGCAGGTGACCGAGCTCATGGATCAGGATGTTGTTCAGGTAGAAGTCCTTGATACCGCGTTCGTCCCAATGAAGCGTCCAAGCCCCACCGCCCGATTCGCACCAACGCCCACCGTACATCTTCGATTCCGTGACGACGTCGGGCGACGGAGCTGAGGAGAAGTACTCGGTCAGCGATTCGTCGATCGGGTAGAGATAGAGGGCCGGCCCCCACTGCATGCCATAGCAAGGCAAAGACTGCTTTTTGCGGGTCATCCGGCTCATCTGGACGACTTCGAGGTCTCGCAGGAAGAAGTCGGGCAGCGCGGCCAACCGTTCACGCACCTCGTGCTCAGTCAGCACATGGCGGTAGCCCGTTCCTGGGTTTTGGACGAGGACACGGTACTCGCCACCCGCCTCGGTCGGCTCGTGCCAGTCTTCGGGCGGAGAGAATGGCAGGGCGACGTTACGCGGACCCACGCCACGCCGCGATTTGGGCTGAGCGCCACCCGACCGCCGCGCCGTTACCGCCGAGTTGCGTCGACGAGCTTGGCGTGCCTGGGTCTTGCCGTGGTAGTCGCGTCTTGCGGAGCGGTTGGCCATGTTGTTGATCGAGTGGCAAGTGATGCTCGTGTTAGCACGCTCCGAACAAGCTTTCTTGGCCTCCTTGCCTAGAACGTTGCTAACCGAAGCAACGCGGTGCGCTACGGTCGACAAGTCCTTCGACCGAGGGCGCGGCGAGCGTTGATCGCTGGGGGCGATTGGGCGCTCTAGTGAGCCCACATCTAATGCTACGCAGCCGCCTTAGCGAGGATCAACCAACGTCATAAGTGACTATTTGGCAATGGTTTACACTGTATTTCTTGTGCAGGAACCCGCTGGCGACATCAGAGTGATGCACCTCTGTGGAGGGGGTGCCATACCGCTAGGTTTTCGGGTCTGCTGACGCAACTGGCGTGGCGTCATGCGGTTAGTTCAATCCTTGCGAAAGGGCCGAACCAACCAGTCGCCGATACCTCCGCAGGGTGGTGCGGTTAATCGCGCCCTGATTGGGATGATTTTCAGAATGGATCCGGCAATCGATCGTGACGAGCACCCCTCTGAAGAGGTGTCTTCCCGCCGGATAGCTGGAGCTCTGCGTCGGCTGACGGTCGGCGTTTTCGCCAAGCACTGGACGCCCGGGGCTACCAAAACACGCTTGGCGGCATCGATTGGCGACGAATCGGCTGCCAAGGTATCCCGCTGCCTCTCCTTGGCGACGCTCGAGCGGCTCTCCGATACGCGCTTGGAAGCGAATCGCCGAGTTGTTGCCCATACCCCGTCGGACAGCCGACAGCAGTTCGCCGATTTGGTGGCTGAACTCAACAGCGATTGGCAGCTCTCGACGCAAGCCGACGGTGATCTCGGCGACCGCATGCGGTCTTTCCTTGATGCTGCGTTGAAGCAGGGCTCTGCGGTGCTGCTCTTTGGTACCGATAGCCCCGATATGCCACTCGATTCTGTCATTGAGGCCGCCGAGTGGCTGATGAGCGGGCCGGAGGGCAGGAAGCTCGTCTTAGGGCCGACGGATGACGGTGGTTACTGGTGCATCGGAGCCCGCGGCTGCCTTCCCCCCATCTTCGACGAGATGCCATGGAGCCAACCCGAGCTACTCCGGACAACGCTTGATCGGCTCGGGTCGGCTGGCTGGTGCGAGGGGACCGATTACCGGATGCTCGCCCCTTGGTACGATGTCGATGAAGCGGCTGACCTACGCCGACTGCGAGACGGACTACGCCAAGGGGATCGGGTCCTCCAGGGGTTGGCCGATGAAATCGATGCCCTCCTCGGTCCGGCCTGAGCGATTCCTATGCCCATCACTACGAGCAGCGACGTCCTCGTGGTCGGAGGGGGGGCGATTGGGCTATCGATCGCCTATCAACTCGCAATCGATGGCCTGTCCGTAACGCTCCTGGAACGGGGCCGACCGGGCCGTGAGGCCTCATGGGCCGGTGCCGGCATCTTGCCACCCGGCTCGTGGTACGTCGATGATCCCGCACTCGATCGATTGGCCCTTGTCGCCGCGGCGGATCAACCGGCTTGGTCCCGCCGCCTTCTCGAAGAGACCGGCATCGACGACGAGTACTGGCAGTGCGGCGCGACTTACGTTGAGACTCGCGAGAACCAAGCGTTCCTCGCCGATGCCTTTGCCCGCTGGCGAGCGCTTGGAATCTCGGTCGTTGCGGACGAGGGCTGCACGCAAGTGCCGGCGGAAGCACAGGTGCGTAACCCACGTCGGTTGCAGGCCCTGGAGGCAGCTTGCAGGAAGCGCGGGGTGAGAATCATCTCCGAAGCCCCCGTTGTTCGAGCCCGTCGGGGGGGCGATGACAGCATTCAAGTCTTGGAGACCCCGCAGGGCGAATTCGTGGCCGGGGCCTATTGCTTCGCGGCCGGGTGCTGGACGCCTGCCTTGGTCGGAGCGGCTGGTTCGGAAGCCCCCGGCAAGCCGATCCGAGGGCAGATGCTGTTGCTGGCTCCGCTCGACGAGCCGCTCGAACGGGTCATCCACAGGTTCCCCTACTACGCGGTGCCACGCCGCGATGGCCGTGTCCTGGTGGGCGCGACGGTCGAAGACGCCGGTTTCCGTGCTGAGACAACCTCCGCCGCGCGTGACGACTTGCTCGCTCAGGCCGCCCTTATCGAACCGCGGCTGGCCGAGGCATCGGTCGAGGCCCATTGGTCGGGGCTGCGTCCCGCGTCGGCGGACAGCCTGCCAGCGATTGGCCCACTCCCGGGGCTCCGCAACGCTTGGGTCGCTAGCGGCCATCACCGCAGCGGGCTTCAGTTCTCTCCCCCGACCGCCCGGTTGATTAGCTCGATGATTCGCGGAACGGCGTGCGACCTGCCAGCAACTCCGTTTGATCCGGCCCGATTCGCGGCGCGGGCCGTTCACGCCGGGTGACTGCGCACTTGCGCAGGGGCTTCTTGCTTGGCTGTCGGGCGGTGTCGATTTTATCGGTTGTGCCAAGAGTGGCAGGCACCGCGTGCCGTAAAGGGGCGTTCGGGACATGGTTGGGTGACCTACGGTTCGGCAGGTGTTGAGCTATCGCAACGCTCCGCAGTTCGGTCCCGTTTGGGATCGGCCGTGGCGTAGTCGGCACCCGCCTTGCCTGAAATGGAAGCCCTCGACTCATCCCTCGCCACCAGTTCGATCTTCTCTCCGCTCCTGGCGGAAGAGGCGTACTGCCCTTGCGAGCCCGCCACGATCGAAGAGACCGGCATCAGCCGTGTCTTGATCGAGGCATTGGTCTTGAAGCTGTTGTTGCAAGTCGGTTCGGCCGCCGGACGGGAAGTCGGTAGGCGGATCTGCTTGCCGTTCAATTTGATCGAGCCTCTGCTGGGTGACCTGCGTTCACGCCAGCTTGTCTTCCACGAGCGACAGGCACCGTTCAATGACTACTACTACGCGCTGACCGACTCCGGCCAAGATCGGGCCGCCGCCGCGATGCAAAGCTCGGCGTACGTCGGCCCCGCGCCGGTGCCTCTGGATGATTACCTGCTCGCCGTCGAAGCGCAGACCATTCGTGCCGAGGCGGTTCAGCGCGACCAGCTCGTTGGCGCGTTCTCGGATATCTCCGTCGAATCCGGCTTGCTCGACGTGCTCGGGCCAGCGGTCAACTCCGGTGCCGGGCTCTTCCTCTACGGTTCGCCTGGCAACGGCAAGACGACGCTCGCCAAGCGGATCACCGGGTGTTTCGGACGCCACATCTGGATCCCGCATGCCCTGATCGAAGACGGGCACGTCATCAAGCTCTACGACACCGCGATCCACGCCGAGGCACCAAGCGATGATGGGCCCGATGGGATGCTCGGTGGCGGGGGTGGCATCGACCCGCGTTGGATCAAGATCCGGCGTCCCACGGCGATCGTCGGCGGCGAGCTGACGATGGAGAACCTCGAGATCCGCCACGACCCCGCGTCGAACGTCAGCGAGGCCTCTCTGCAACTCAAGAGCAACTGCGGTTGCCTGCTGATCGATGACTTCGGTCGGCAGCGTATCGAACCGACCGAGCTTCTGAACCGGTGGATCATCCCGTTGGAAAACCGCTGCGACTACCTGACGCTTGCCAATGGCAAGAAGATGCAGGTGCCGTTCGACCAACTCATCATCTTCTCGACCAACCTCGAGCCGCACGAGCTCGCCGACGAGGCGTTCCTGCGCCGGATCCCTTACAAGATCGAAGTCGGCGATCCGTCCGTCGAAGAGTTCCGCGTTCTCTTCCGGGCGAGCTGCGAAGCGATCGGCTGTGCCTTCCGCCCCGAAGCGGTCGACTACCTGCTCCAGAAACACTACCTGCCCCGGCGGATGCCGCTGCGGCGTTGTCATGCCCGTGACTTGCTGATGCAGGTTCGTAACTACTGCGCGTACGAAGGGCTCCCGGTCGAACTGCGGCCGGACTACCTCGATCGTGCGGTCGGTGCCTACTTCACCGCACTCGGCGGTGCCGACACGACAGCTTTGAGCTACTCGAACGACCCCGATGGGGAACCCACCTCGTGAGCGACAACCAGCAACGTCCCGAATTCAGCCTGCCCGGCTACGAACTCCTCGAGAAGATCGGTGTCGGTGGCTACGGCGAGGTCTACGCGGCTGTCGCCCCAGGCGGGCTGCGCAAAGCGGTCAAGTTCGTTTTCGGCAACCAATTCGACAAGCGGGCAACCAGCGAGTTGCACGCCTTGGAGAAGGTGAAGTCGGTCCGCCATCCGTTCTTGTTGTCGCTCGAACGGATCGAGATCATCGATGGGCGGTTGATCGTTGTCTCCGAACTCGCCGACGCAAGCCTCCGCGATCGATTCGCGGATTGTATTGCCCAAGGGCTCCCCGGCATTCCGCGTGAGGAGTTGCTCGGCTACCTCAAGGAAGCGGCCGACGCCCTCGATCATATCGGCACGGCTCACGACCTGGCCCACCTGGATATCAAGCCAGAAAACCTGTTGCTTGTATCGGGGCACGTGAAGGTTGCCGACTTCGGCCTAGTGAAGAGTCTGAACAATCAAACGCAGGCTTCGCTCGTCGGCGGAATGACCCCGACGTACGCGGCCCCTGAGGTGTTCCGCGGCTCGCCGTCGCGTCGGAGCGATCAATACAGCCTCGCCATCCTCTACCAGGAGATGCTGACCGGTACGTTACCGTTCGGTGGCGCGAACGCGGCGGAGCTCACGCTCCAGCACATGAAGGACGATCCTGACGTTTCGTTCCTGAACGAGGCGGATCGCTTCGCCGTGACGCGGGCGCTCGCGAAGGACCCCGAGCATCGGTTTGAGTCTTCGAGCGCGTTTATCTCGGCGGTAGCTAGTGCCGAGGGAACCTCTTCGTTCGCTTCGTTGGCCTCGCCTGCTGCCCCAAGTCGACCGGCCAAGCGGCCACCGACCCTGACCGGCGAGACCGCTCGCAGCCGGCATAGCGTAACGGAGGTCTTCGATGGCCCCTCGACCGATGACGCGTCCTTAGCGGATACGTCGACCCAAAGACCGGAGCCGCTAAGCGACCCGAACCCTACCGAGAAAGCGTCGCCCGAGGAAGCCGATACCGACCAACCGTTCTCCGCCGCCCCGGCCGTCTTCATCGGAATCGGCGGCACATCGGCACGTGTCTTGAGGTCATTGCGCTTGCAAATGAGTGAGCACTTGGGGGCAACCGAGGCGTTGGCCGCGGCTCCCATGCTTCTGCTCGATACCGATCCGCAAACCCTCGGGTACGCGACGCGTCAGAGCGAGCGCAACCAAGGCCTCGCGGCTGCGGAGACCATTTCGTTGCCGCTCCGCAGGCCCCAAGACTATCGCGACAAGTCGGACCTCTTGCTCCGCTGGCTTGGCAGACGCTGGCTCTACAATATCCCACGGTCGCTTCGCACGGAGGGCATCCGGCCGCTCGGGCGTCTTGCGTTGGTGGATCACGCCCGCCAAGCCTTCCAGCGTATCCGAGGGGTTGTTAGCGAAGCGATCGAAGAAAACAGCCGAGAGGCCTCGACCGAGGATGTCGGCATCCCATTCACTCGTGATGGCGTTCGGGTCTATGTCGTCGCCTCGTCTGCTGGCGGGGCGGGGTCTGGCATGTCGATCGACGTGGCGTACGCGGTGCGTTCGATCCTAGATCGTTTGCGTGTGTCGGACTCTAAGTTGATCGGGGTCATGACCCACTCCACATCGCGTGAAGCGACACGGGGTGAGCTGGCGCGCGTTAATTCCTACGCCTGGCTGAGCGAGTTCCAACGCTTCCGCACGTCGGAACAAGGCTACCCCGGTGATACCAGCATCGGTTTGCCGGCTCACGAGGCTGGCGTTCCGGCTTTCGACCACACCTACCTCGTCCCGTTGGGCGAGCAGATTGATACACCCGCTTTCGAATCGTCGGTCGACGCGGTGGCCGAGTACCTCTTCGCCGATGCCTTCACGCCGAGCCAACGGCTCTTGGACGCGTGCCGCGAGGCGACGCCTGAGGGCGAAGCCACGGTGCGTTCGTTCGCGGTGACTCATCGTGATGGCCAGGCCGACGACACCCTCCGCCCCAACGAGCAAGCCGCCGTTGCGCGGATGATCGATCGTTGGTTGGGGGGCGAAGAGTCGGCGTCCGGCAATGACGAAGCGAGCGTCAATTCGACCGATCAGGTCGTGCACGGAGCCGTGGCGTTCCTCGGACGCACGCAACTGGACTCATCGACCTTGGCTTCCAACTGCCGGTCGCTGTTGGAAGCTTCTTTGGGGGGCGATGCCTCGGCGTTTGTCGAGTCACGCTTCGACCAGGAGGGAACAATCGAACAAGTCGCGACCGGCATCGATGTGTGTTTCGGGATGGACGCGACCGCGGATGGCCCGAGCTCGCTCAATGGCCGAGAGATCAGCCAGATCGTTGAGCCCATCGCCGGCAAGCTGTCTGACGAGGCGTCGCGTTGGATACTCAGTCGTATCAACGATACACAAGAACGGATCGAAGGCTCATCTCGGACGTTTGCCTGGCTCAACGACTACCTGCGTGCGGTCGATACCGACTTATCCAAGGTTCTTGTCGGGGTGGCCTCCGAGCGCGGACGTGCTGTGGAGGGATGGGAAAGCAACCAATCAATGACCGATGCGCGTCTGAAGCTCTTCAGGTCGCGACTCGATCAAGCGGCGATCGTTGCCGCCAAGGCGATCATCACGAACTTGCAGAGCCGGATGGCGTCGATCCCCTCCGAACTCGAGCGGCTGACGCAGTTGACGCTCGACTTGAAAAAGACCGTCGCGCCGGAAGTCGAGCTCCCGACCGACGAGGCGATCGAGCGGCTTTCGATCGCGATCGAGAGCCGCCTGCAAACCGACTACCTGGGAGCCCATGGCGGACTCTTCGGGGCCCTGACGCATATCGATGCCGCCAACGATCTTCCGGCGACCGTGATCCATGCCGCGAAAAGGGTGGCACGCGATTCGGACGACTCCAATCGCGCCGCAGCCGACGCCGCCTTGGCAGCCGGCTTCGCTGATCCGCCCGTCGACGGTTGTGGTGGCGAGTACCGTTGCCTCACGCTCGCGCTGCCTGCTCCCGTGGATTCTAGGGGAGACGATCAAGGCGTCGAAAAAGAGTACTGCCTCGTGACCGAGATGGCTGGGATCTCTCTGCCGCACGTCGCCGCCGAGATCATCGGGGGCCGCAAGGACTATGCAGCGTTCGCGGAGCGCGTCAGGACACGTCGTGATATCTCCTGGGTCGATCCCGTTACCGGTGGCTCCCGTGAGAAAGTGGCTGCTACCGCCATGATGCCCTCGGTTACCTCGATGCCGTCGATTGCTAACTCACCGAATACGGGAGCACTGTCCACCCCGGTGCCAACCGCTCTGTTGGACTGACTTTTCAAAATCGCTCCAAGCTGACTTACGATACAAACTACTGAATCGCGACGTTCTCTACATGACAACATCAGCCATCGCCGCTCAGCCTGCGACCTGGATGCTTAGCGGCCAGGTCAGCGACGACGAACCCATGCGTCACTACGCGATTGACGCCTCCCCGTTCACGGTCGGCCGAAAACCCGATCAGAAGCTCTCGTTGACGTCACCAACGGTGTCGGGCGCGCACGCCGAGATCGAGCTGACGGATCACGGACTCCTCGTCCGCGATCTGGGGAGCACGAATGGGACGTTCGTCAATGGCGAGCGAATCCACGGCACCTGCCCCGCCGGGCACGGCGACCTGATCCAGTTCGCCCAGGTCGTCTTCCGGGCAGGACGGAGCGTTCATTCGACGCAGCATCAGACCGTTCAGGATGATTCCGCCGACCGTGCGTTGGCGTTGATCCAGTTCGATAAGCTGATGACCGAACGGGCGGTCCTGCCGCACTTCCAGCCGATCGTCTCGATGCAATCGCTGCAGCCCCTTGGCTACGAGATCCTAGGACGCAGCCGTCTGTTTGGCTTGAAAGACCCGCAGACAATGTTCAGCGCCGCAGCGGTGCTGAACCTCGAATCGGAATTGAGTCGGATCTTCCGTGACGAGGGGATGGCCACCGGGGCCGATTTGCCTGAGCAGCACATGCTGTTCGCTAATACGCATCCCAACGAGATCGACGAGCCGGAGTTGCTCGAGTTCTCGCTCCGCGAGTTGCGACAGTCGTGCCCCACGCGGCCGATGGTGCTCGAGATCCACGAGAAGACCGCGACGCAAACGCAGCCGATGCGAGAGCTGCGTGCCAAGCTCAACGACCTGAACATCGGCCTGGCCTACGACGACTTCGGCGCGGGGCAGGCACGGCTGATCGAACTCGTCGAGGTGCCGCCCGACTACCTGAAGTTCGATATGAAGCTCGTTCAGAACATCCACTCGGCGTCGATTGAACGCCAGAAGATGGTTCATCGATTGGTGCAAATGACCGCCGAACTGGGTATCATCCCGCTCGCCGAGGGCGTCGAGACGATCGAGGACCACGAGGTCTGCACGCAGATGGGCTTCCTCTGCGGTCAGGGCTACTATTACGGGCGGCCCGCCGTGGCGAAGTCATTCATGGGCTGACGCCGAGGGCTCAACCGAACAGGCCCTTCCTGAGAAACGCCTTGCGAGCGGCTTCGGTGTCCTTCTCGATATCGAAGACTTTGTCGAGTCGTGTGATCTTGAAGACCTCAAGGATTTCCGGCGTCAGGTTGGCGAGCTTCAGCTTGGCCTTGAATGACTTGATCTTCTTATGAACGGCAACCAGTTTGCCGAGCATCGAGGAGGCCATGAATTGGACTTTCGAGAAGTCCAGGACGATCCGTGATTCGGTCGAGGCATCGACCGCCTGAAGGACTTCTTGCTCCACCTGCTGGATGCGACCCTCGTCGAGCAGCCTCGCATCGTTTAGTTGGACGAAGAGGATGCCGTCGCGTGTTGCTGTGCTTATCGCCATCGCCAAGCCTTTGAGTAGCGGTTGTGTGACAACGGTAAATGCCCGTGGCTACGTTGTGTCGCGTTTGGTGGCGCATGCGGATGCCACGGCGCAGGTTGAACAGCCCCCCGAGGTGCCGCAGCCATTCACGGCCTCCTCGGTGCCACAGCCGGGTCCGCATCCCTGCTCGACCGCGTCGGCAAACTCGCCGAAGCGTGCCTCGGCGTCGTAGGCCTCGGCGAGCTCGGCGGAGATCGTTTCGGATACCTCATCGATCTCGCCAAGGTAGTAGAAGTAGAGCCCCCGCCCATCAAAAAGGTGCTCGACATCAAGCAGCACCGCTGACGAGCCACGCTCCTGGAGCAAGCTGACGCACGACTCGTAGGCGGCGTCTCGGTTGCGGCGGAGCCGCTCGGCGAGCAGGTCGTCCTGGACGGTCATCCGTCGGAGGAGCGGGCCGTCTTCGTTCGAGGCGGCCGGGGCGTCTTTGGCGAGCACCTCACCGCACTCCAGCCCACGGGCCGTGCGGACGATGACGCGTTGGCCGCGGGCGTACGCCGAGCCGTCAGCCGGGCGAAAACGCCCGACATTGCCCATCGCTCCGACTTGGACCAGGTAAATCACGGACAGCGGCTTTCTAAAAAGGTCGCGGGCACCCTGCTAACGATCATCGGATCGCTGGAGTATCATGCCATCTTTCCCCCGCAGTCCGATACCCGCTACCGAGCTCTCAGGATGCCGACCGAAGCCTCCCCCTGCCCTACCGGCACAACACGCACCGATTGGTCCGCGATGGCAGATCGCGTCCTCGCCGGCGGGCAGATCACCGAAGAAGAAGCCCGGCGAGTCCTGGCGTGCCCCGACGACGAGCTGTTGGCACTCATCGACGCGGGCTACCGCGTGCGGCTGAAGCACTTCGGCAAACGCGTTCAGATGTACTTCCTGATGAACGCCAAGAGCGGGCTCTGTCCCGAGGATTGCTCCTACTGTTCTCAGTCGAAGGTCTCCGACGCGGAGATCCCCAAGTACAACCTGCTGAGCCGCGACAAGCTGCTCTCGGGAGCGAAGATGGCGGCCGACTCGGGCGCCTGCACGTACTGCATCGTGATCTCGGCCCGCGGGCCGAGCGAGCGCGAGATCAAGTCCGTTGAGGAGATCGTCCCGCAGATCAAGGCCGAGCACGACCTCAAGATCTGCGCTTGCCTCGGGTTGCTGACCGACGAGCACGCCCAACGCCTCGCGGCGGCGGGCGTCGATCGGGTCAATCACAACCTGAACACGAGCAGCGGGTACTACGAGAAGATCTGCACGACCCACACCCATGCCGATCGCGTTGCCACGCTCGAATCGGTTCGCGAGGCCGGCATGGAGATCTGCTCGGGCGGGATCGTTGGCATGGGCGAGGAGCCGTCGGACGTGGTCGAGATGGCCGTGCAACTGCGTGGGCTCGGCGTCCACTCGATCCCGGTCAACTTCTTGAACTCGATCGAGGGCACGCCGCTCGAGATCCAAGACGAACTCGACCCCCGCTACTGCCTCAAGGTGCTAGCGATGTTCCGTCTGGTGAATCCCGATTGCGAGATCCGCATCGCCGGCGGCCGGGAGCTGCACCTGCGTAGCTTGCAGTCGCTGGGCCTCTACTTGGCCAACTCGATCTTTGTTGGCGACTACCTGACGACCGAGGGCCAGCCGCCGAAGGCGGACTACGACATGGTCACCGATCTCGGCTTCGAGCCGGTCGTCAACGAGCTGAGCCTGGGCGACGCCAGCCCGGCCGAGACCGCGTCGGCGTGATAGCAACGCGGTCGCCGCCGCCGGGCGCATTCGCCGCAGATCGCCCTGGCTAGCTAACCGGAAGAATCCGGGCTTTCCATTCAACTCCTGCTCGCCTTCGGGTCGATGACTCGGAGGTGGAGAGTCTCTTTCCGTGCGCGGTGGCTGCTAGCGTTGGCCATCTCGCCCAAAAGCAGGGATGCGTGGCATGAAGCGGTTTTCCGGACATTTGGCGATCACTCTTACTCTTGTGCTGTGCCCGCTCGCGGCCGCGCAGAGTTCATCTCAGAAGTCCCTGGCCGATCGACTTGGATCATTGCGGGAGGGGTGGTCGTTCAGCTCGGACAAAGAGGCCGACGCGAAACGCCCGCTCACAACCCCCGAGCGTGTCGCCTTGCGTGGCAAGGAGCCGCAGAAGGTGGCCGAGGTGACCGATTCGCCTCGCTCGTTCCCGCGAGTCAATCCGCGCGAACTCATGCCCCGCAACTGGTTCGGGGTGAATACCAAGCAGAACAACCCGCCAGCTAAGCCCGCACCGACGAAGAAGCCATCGGTAAGCAAGCCCAAGCCAAGTGCTGGATCGGTCGGATCGGCCCAGGCCCGCCTGCTGCGTGACATGCGCCGGGCTCCGGCAGTGGAGCCATCGGCGGCCGTCAACCCGACCCCGCGTCTGGCGCAGCGAGCGCAACCGCGTGCCGGCAGCGTGCTTTCGCCGGGAGCCCCGGTCCTGACCCCATCGACTTCACAGTCGTCGGCCTACAACTCACGCTTGGCGCGATCGATCGCCGCCGATGTCGCTGAAGCAATGGATCAAACGCCCGCGGTTGCAGATACCCAGGCGACCGTTGCCCCCGAGCAACCAATCGAAGCCGAAGCCGTTGTTGATGCAGTGGTCGAGAACGAAGAGCCTTCGTACGCCTCGAACGAAAGCCTTCTCCCGTTCGGCGGTATCGAGGGAACCACTCCTACCGAGGAGGCCGACGAGCCCGTTGCCGCGATCGAGCCACAAGAGGCCGTTGCCGAGCCTGCCTACGCCGAGAACGAGTCGGGGCGCGTGAGCGTCGCCGCCCGCACGAAGCAACCGACCAAGCTTCCGCTGTTCATCGGAGACCGCTACGGCGAACGTGCCGAGCCGACCGAAACAACGATCGAACCCGCCCAGCCCGAGGTCGAAAGCGATCCGGCGGCCGAAGCCGCGTTCGCTGACGGCCCCCGCGCGGCGACACCGGTTGCGACACCCAAGGTAGTTATCGAAGCCGATGACGATCTGCTGTTCACTCAGCGGATGCCCGTCCTGGTATCGCGTGTTGGCGGTCCACGGACGATCGTTGTGGGGCGTGAAGCCAGCTACCGCGTCGTGCTTGCCAACCGTGGCGATGTGGCCGCCGACCAAGTGGTGACCCGCGTGACGATCCCGGCTTGGGCCGAAGTCGTTAGCAGCCGGGCGGAAGCCGGTCAGGTGGACCAGAACGCCTCGCTTGCTGAGGAAGGCGATCTCGTCTGGCGATGCGATCGCTTGGCGGCCGGCGACGAGACGAGGCTCGATCTGAAGCTCGTCGCTCGTTCTGGCAAGCCGATCTCTTTGGGCGTCACGCACACGCACCAGCCGATCGATGGCGAGACGCTTGTCGAGGTGCAAGAGCCGAAGCTGGCGTTGTCGTTGGTTGGGCCCGAGGAGGTCCTCTATGGCAAGCCACAGATTTTCCGCCTCACAATTTCTAACCCCGGCACCGGTGCTGCCGAGCAAGTCAAACTGCTCCTCACCCCGCCGGGCGGCAAGGCCGAGCGACAAACAAGCCACGACTTCGGATCGATCAACGCCGGCGAAGAGCGGAGCGTTGAGATCGAGCTCACCGCCCGCGAGGCGGGCGACTTGGCCGTTTCTGCCTCGGCGACTGCCGACGGCAACGTGACGGCGGATGTCTCGAAGCAAGTCTTCTGCCGCAAGCCGGAGCTGGTCGTCGATTGGCGTGGCCCGAAGGACCGTTACGCCGGCGCTCCGGCGGTCTATTACTTCCGCGTTCGCAACCCGGGCACGGCCGTTGCCCCTAACGTGGTGCTCAAGGTGGATCTGCCCACCGGATTTGAAGTCATCCCCGGTGCCGACACACCCAAGGAGCAGGACGGCAAGCTCGCCTTCCGTGCCGGCTCGCTTCGCCCGGGGGACGACAAGTACTTCGAACTCCGCGGCGTGCTCCGGCAAGCCGGCGCGAATGATATCGTCCTGCGTGCCGCGGCCGATGATGAGACCCGTTCGGAGAGCCTGACCGCGACGACCGAAGTCGTCGCCCTGGCGGACCTGAAGCTTGACGTGCTGGACCCCAAGGGGCCGATCGCCACGGGCCAAGAGGTCGAGTATGAGATCCGCATCACCAACCGTGGCTCGAACGACGCCCTCGATATCCGCACCGTTGGCCTCTTCTCGGCCGGCGTCGAGCCGCACCACATCGAAGGGAGCGGAGCCCAGATGCACGATGGCCGCGTTGCCTTCGAGGCGATCGATGCCCTCGCCGCCGGTGAATCGGTGGTCTTCAAGATCCACGCCCGTGCTCACGAGGCCGGAACCCATCGCTTCCGTGCGGAGGTGCTCTGCCGCGATCTCGAAATCAAGCTCGCCGCGGAAGAGACAACCCGCTTCTTCGAGGACGAGGCGATCAGCGTTGCCGACGGGTACCCCAGCGACTCGACGAATCCGCTCTACCCTCGGTGATGACTTATCGTCGACGGGCGCGGTTGAACGCAAGGCAAGCGGCAAGCAGGGTTGTGCAGCAGGATACCGGCTCGGGCACGGCGGTTGCCGCCGATCCAACGGCGTCTCGCCAGATCGTGTAGTCGGCGGCATCGATGAGGCCGTCGCCATTGCCGTCGGCACCCTCGCCCGAAGCGACTGTCGATCCGTAGCTGCTCTGCCAGGCCGAGTAGTCTTCCGGCCCGACCGAGCCGTCGCCGTTGTAGTCGCCCGGCACCGGTGCCACGGCCGTGATGTTGTCGAGGCCAAGCGTGCCGGCGGCTTGTAGGCCCCGGCTGTTAGGTTCACCCGGGTCGTAGCGGAACATGATCCGATCCAGATCGGTTAGCAGTTCCGAATACGCAACCGGGCCACCGACGACCTTCGTGAGGTCCGCTTCTCGCACCGAGAAAGAGTAGGTGTTCCAAGCCCCATCTCCCGGAACGACCAGGAAATCGGTCGAGGTCCATTGAGAGGCGAACGATCCGGAGCCCGGTCCAAACAACACCAGACGCATCTCGAGATCCGACTCGCCGGCCGGCCGTCGCAGATCGACTTCGATTGCCCCAATCGAGCTGTCTAGGTTTCCCGACAGACCGGTATTAAACGTGGCAAGGTTGTTGCCACCGCCGATTTGCAGGAAGCCATCGTTGGCTCCCAAAGGACCGCCGGTAGGGACATGGGTCGGCAACGCCCCGCCGCCCCATCCCTCGTTCGTGCCCGACTCGAAGTCAGACAACAACCCGGGCGATACGTCCGCCGTGGCGACCGCTGCAACCAAGGCAAGAAGCATCCCCGCGAGGCGTAGGCCGGCGAGGTGAGCTGTAATCGGCATTGCTCTTACGCGGGACGAAGGAGACGCGGATTGAATCCGTACGGCCTCATCCTAAAGCGATCCGAGCGACCCCGCCAGCAAGTCCTCGTCTACCGAGTCGCCTTCGTGTTCGTCTGAGAGTGATTCGATCGCATCGGATCCCTCGTTGCTCGGGTCCACCAACTCAGCAAAGTAAGCGAGCAACGCATTGTCTTGCGTTAGCTCTAGTCCTTGCCGAACCGAGACAAGGCCGCGCTCGCTAGCGGGGGACATGTCCCCCGCCAGCGAGGTGGGCAGCAAGAACGGCTCCGAGCTGGCCTCGGCTGCTGACTCGGGTTGGCTTACCGAGAAAGGTACTGGTCGAGCTGCGATAGCGGCGGACGAAGCCGTGTCAGCTCCGAAGTCGGCTAGGCGTCCGTAGTTGCTCGCCCAGAGTTGGCGATCGAGTTCGTTGACGATCTCGTCGCCGTTTCCGTCGGCGGTTAGGCCGACGCCCGTCTGGCCGTTCTGGTCACGCCAGACGGTGTAGTCGGCGGCATCGACGCGGCCGTCCTCGTTGTAGTCGCCGGCGGCCACCGAACCGGGCGTCAGGATGGCATACGAAGCACGGTCTATCTGGAAGGTGCTCTGCGAGTTGTTCTGCAAACCGCGGAAGCCGGCGTACAGTCCGCCGTTCGTGGCATACACGTCCGCTTGCGACGTGGTCACGGTACGACTGCCCAACTGCTCGCCGCTTGTCAGGTTCTCGGCGACCAGCGTGACTTCCCACTGCCCATTTGCAGGGGACTTCTTGGCATCCCACGTGAGCCGAATCTCATCGGTCTGCGTGTCGTTCCCCTGCACGTTGAGGCCGATCGCGGAACCGTCGAGCACGACCCCGTTGGCGGTGTCGCCCGACTGGCCCTCGTCTGGCCACAAGACCACGGTGCCCGTTCCCGGTCCGGCGATATAGGTCGCCAGCCCGCTCAAGATCGACCCGCCGTTGTTGCCAAGCGCCGGGACGAAGCTGTCGGAACCATCGAGCGTGGTGACCCCAAAGCGGAATAGGCTCGATCCATTGTCGCTCCCGATCTCGATATCGAAGTCGAGCGAAAAGCGGAGCGTTTCCCCGGTGGCAGGCGTGGCAGCCTGGTTGTTCGTGACCCCTTGGTAGGCAGTGGTCGATGAAGCAACGACCCCGCGTCCCCCCGCGTCTGAGAGGGCCCAGCCGTTCTGCCCGGTCCACCCCTCTTGCCCACGAATATCCGACGCGTTGAAGAACTCGGGGCTCTCGAAGTCGTGAGCGAAGATCGTATTCACCGAAACGAACGGCGATTGCACGAGGATGCTCACCGTGGCAGTGCCCACACGCTCGCCGTCGGTGGCTTCGACTGTCAGCGAGTAGGTCGATCGGGTCTCGAAATCGAGCGATGCGGCGACCGTGATTTGCCCGTCTTCGTCGATCGAGAACGCACCGCCGAGGTTGCCAGCAACGATCTCGAACGTCACGTCTTCCACCGCCGCGTTCAGTGGGGTAACCGCGCCGATTGCTGTGCCGACAGCGGCAAGTTCGGAGACTTCTAGCAAGGGCGACGAGAGGTCGAGGCCTTCGACTCCGTTGAACTGCTCGTTGAGGCGGGCGAGCCATTCGGTCGGCGTGATCACCTCGCCGGGGCCGGCGACGGTCGGTTGGAAGTTGAGATTGCGATCGGGTATCGCCGTGAGCCATTCGGCGTTGGTTAGCTCGCCGAAGTAGTTCATGTTCAAACCGCCGCCGTTGGCGTAGCCGCGGTTGGCCCAGAACCAAGTGTCCCCTTTTGGCGGCTGATTCGCGTAGTACTGGCCTCCTTCACGAAACCCGGTCGGGCGGAAGACAACGTTGTCGATAAAGTAATTGTTCTGGGTGAAGTTGCCGCCCGCCGCCACGCCGGAAGTGGTGCCGTGATCGACCCAACCCAGCTGATAGTAGAGGTCCGCGTTGGGATTGCCATAGTCGACCATGATGCCGAGGTTGCGGATAAAGGCGCTGTCCTCGGCCGCCTCTTCAACGAAACCGAGCCAGCGGCCCGCGGCGATCACCACGTTCTCGTAGCCGACACTCCGGTCAACGAAGGCATCCCAATCCATGCCGTCCGCGCCGGTATTCTCAGTGAAGTTGTGTGCCGCCACCGAGTCTTGGCTCGTGAGGTGCCAGATCCCTCGCTTGAGCGTGTCGCGGACATAGTTGTCGGAGAAGACAACGTTCTTCGGTCCGCCTCGGGCGACCAGCCCTTCCCAGACGTTGGCGATCTCGAAGCCTTCGACGGTCACGTTGTTGGTTTGATTGCCTGTCACGTAGACGCCGGTCGCGTGCCCCTGCTGGTCGTTGAGCGTGGCACGGCTGTGCAGCAGGGCATTATCGACGCCGATCAGCTTGACGTTCTGTTTATTTGTGACGCGGAAGATCACATCTTGGTCGTTCTCCGACGGTTGCCCCGCGGTCCGTGTGTGCGACCCCGCCTTGTAGATGCTGCCGTCGACATAGACATGCGTGTTGCTGGGCACCTCGATCTTGTTGGTGATCGCGAAGTCGCCCTCGATGAGGTAGATGTTCGGGGTCGATGAGGTCCCCGCGGACATCTGGTAGAGGCCAGCCACGGTGGTGATCTTCGTTGCGGTGGCGGGGGCTGTCTTTGTCGCCGTGATCGCGGCGATAGCGTTCTCGAGGGTCGAGTCGGCGAGGATCGTCGAAGCGTACTCGCTGGTGGTGATCGTATTGATCGCCCGCGATGAGATCCCGGCCGCCTGCAAGTCAGCGACGGTGACCGATAGCACCTGTCGATCTTCCAGGGTCTCGAAGCGCCCACGCCGGCCGGCTGCCTGCCTCTTGCTCATCATTGTCTCGCCTTGCTCCGCCACTAAGAAAAGATGCTTGCGGAGCCTCTCGGCTTCGGGCCGCCGCACGCGCGCCTCGCGGGCTGGCGAATGCCTACCCCGCGAAACAGTTCCAATCACCTAATGTCGAGACAACGAAAAAACGCCCCCAGGCACCTCAAAAGGCACCTGGGGGGCGTTCGTTCAGTTGATTCGGGCTCGGCTAAACGGGCTCAAGCCGCTCGCCAAAGTCGATTAAAAGATGCCGAGCTGATCGCGGGCATCTTCGGTCATGCAATCAGGCGACCAAGGCGGTTGCATAACGACTTTCACGTTCACCTCGCCGACGCCGTCTAGCTTCTTGACCGCGTCGTTCGAGTTGCTGATCAGTTGCGGGCCGGCCGGGCAAGCCGGGCTGGTCATCGTCATATCGATTGCCACGTCTTCTTTGCCGTCCTCTTCGCTGGGCGTGATCGTGACGTCGTAGATCAGGCCGAGATCGACGATGTTGACGAACAGCTCGGGGTCGATGACCTCTTTCAAAGCTTCGCGGACTTGGTCTTCGGCAAGGGGCATGATCGGCTCCTGTCTTGTGCTGTGTTAGTTGACTAGGCGGACAAAGACCTGCCCGCCGTCGACCTTGACTTCGTGCGCCCGCGTCGCCTTGGTCGCGGGCATGGTGAGAGCGGCGCCGTCCGACAGAGCGAACTTCGCCCCGTGGCGGGGGCAAGCGATCGCCGGCGTCTCATCTTCGACGTGCAACGGCCCGTCGGATAGCGGCCCGCCGTCGTGCGTGCAGATGTCGTCCAGGGCGTAGTAGCTGCCGGCCGCGTGGATCAACACGATCGATTCGTCATCGACTTCGACCAACGTCGAAGAGCCTTCGGGGAACTCCGACTCGGAGCCGACCGCCACGTAATCCGCCACAACTGTGTCCGAGAGCGATCGCGCCCGGCTCCTGCTGGAAATACAAACTAAGAAATAGCAACGAACCGCGAGGCTTATTGGTTCGGCAGGTCCTGAACACGCTTGCCGATGGCTTCGCCGAGCGCTTCGCGGACCGAATCGATCGTGATCCGGTCGAAGACCTGCTGGAAGAAGCCCGTGACGATCATCCGAACTGCTTCCTGACGCGTGTAGCCACGGCTCATTGCGTAGTAGATCATCGTATCGTCAACACGCCCCGAGGTGCTGCCGTGCGTGCAGCGGACGTCGTCGGCTTCAATCTCGAGGCCCGGGATCGAATCGGCCCGGGCGTCGGCGGTGAGCATCAGGTTGTCGTTGCGTTGATATGCATCGGTCCGCTGCCCGGCCTCCTCGACACCGATCATGCCACGCCAAACGGTGCGTGACTGGTCCTGCAAGGCGTTCTTATAGAGCAGGTCGCTGCGGCAGTACGGCGCGTCGTGCTGCTGGTGGGTGTTGTAGCAGAGGTGCTGCTTGCCTTGCGTGAACATGACGCCGTTGACCTGTGCCTCGGCGTCGGAGCCGGTCAACGCGACGCGTTGGTTGACCTTCGCCAAGCGAGCCCCGAGGGCACCAATAGTCCACTGAAGCCGGCCTTGCTTGCCGACGGTCGCTTTCTGGTGAGCGAAGTGCCAGGTGCGATTGTTCCAGTTTTGGAGGTTCACATAGCGGAGTTTCGCGTCCTTCTCAACGACGATTTCAATCGTGCCGTTGTGCAAGCCAGCGGTTGTCTCGTCGTCTGAAGCGGTCTCCATGATGAGCGTGGCTTCGGCGCCTTCTTCGAGGACGACAATCGTCTTCGAGAGATCTGAACCGCCCTCCCCTGCCAGCCGTGAGATCGCGTGCAGCGGCTTCTCGATCCGCACACCCTTGGGCACATACAGCACCACGCCGCCCGTCCAGAACGCGTCGTTGAGCATCGCGAACCGGTCATACGACGGGCTCACAATCTCGCGGTCGAACGCGGTCTTCAGCACGTCGCCGTGTTCGGCAACCGCTTGGCTGAGCCCGCCGAAGATCACGCCGTTGGCGGCGAGTTCTTCGTCCAGCTCCGAGACGATCGCTTGGCCGTTGATCGACTCGACCCGTCCCCCCAGATCAACGCCTTGCGAGAGCATGGGCGTCTCTTCGGTAGGCGACTTCGCCGTGTCGAGGCTCGGAGCGAATTTGTCGAGCTTGAAGAGCCGGACGTCGGTCCGCATCCACTCTTCGTCCTTGTTGCTCGGCCAGTTGGCCGCTTCGAAGGCAGCCCACGACTTGCGACGCCGTTCGGTGAGCCAGGCGGGCTCCGTCGACTTCTGTTGCAGCAAGTTTTCGAACGTTTCGGCTTGGAAGCCGGTTGCGGCGGTGGCCGTCATGATGACGCAGGATGTCTAGAGGAGGGCAGCCGCTATCGGATGCCCGCTTGAGGTGTTGTGAACGAACCGAGGAACGGGGGTCAGCCGACGCTGCCTTCCATCTGCAGCTCGATCAGCCGGTTCATTTCGACGGCGTACTCCATCGGCAGCTCCTTGACGAGCGGCTCGATGAACCCCGAGACGATCATCGAGCTCGCCTCGGCTTCGGTTAGGCCGCGGCTCATCAGGTAGAAGAGCTGCTCCTCGCCGATCCGCGAGACCGAGGCCTCGTGCTCGATCTGCACGTCCTGTTCTTCGACTTCGATATACGGATAGGTGTCGGTTCGGCTTTCTGAATCGAGGATCAGAGCATCGCATACGACGTTGCTCTTCGAGCCGATGGCACCGTCCTCGACTTTGCAGAGCCCGCGGTAGCTGCCGCGGCCGCCGTTCTTGCTGATGCTCTTGCTAACGATCCGGCTGGACGTATTGGGAGCACAGTGGACGACCTTGGCGCCGGCGTCTTGGTGTTGGCCGGCCGAAGCAAACGCGATCGAGAGGATCTCGCCCCGCGCGCCGGGCTCCATCATGTAGACGGCCGGGTACTTCATCGTCAGGTGGCTGCCGAGGTTGCCATCGACCCACTCCATGAGGGCGTCTTGGTAAGCGACGGCACGCTTAGTGACCAAGTTGTAGATGTTGTTGGCCCAGTTTTGGATCGTCGTGTAACGGGCGCGGCCGTTCTTCTTGACGATCACTTCGACAACGGCCGAGTGGAGGCTTTCGGTCGAGTACATCGGGGCGGTACAGCCCTCGACGTAATGGATCGAGGCCCCTTCGTCGACGATGATCAGCGTCCGCTCGAACTGACCCATGCTCTCCGCGTTGATGCGGAAGTAAGCCTGGAGCGGGAACTCGATGTGCACGCCCGGCGGGACGTAGATGAACGAGCCACCCGACCAGACCGCCGAGTTGAGCGCGGCGAACTTGTTGTCTTCGGGCGGGATGATCTTGCCAAAGTATTCGCGGAGCAGTTCCGGGTGCTCACGGACGGCTGTGTCAGTGTCGGTGAAGATCACGCCTTGCTTGGCGAGTTCCTCGTTGAGTGATCCGTAGACGACCTCGCTCTCGAACTGCGCCTTCACGCCGGCGAGGTGCTTCTGCTCGGCTTCGAGGATGCCGAGCTTGTCGTAGGTGTCTTTGATTTCCTGCGGGACATCGTCCCAGGACTTGGACTGACCGTCGGTCGGCTTCAGGTAGTAGTAAACATCATCGAAATTGATGTTGATGTCGCCGCCCCACTCGGGCATTGGCTTCGAGTTGAAGATTTCGAGCGAGCGGAGGCGGAAGTCGAGCATCCACTCCGGCTCGTTTTTCATTTCCGAGATCTGGCGGACCACGTCCTCGCTCAGCCCCTTGCGAGCCTTGAAGACGCCGGTCGTCTCGGTGACGAAGTTGTACTTGTTGATCTCGCCGGCAACGGCCTCGCTGGAGGCCTCGAGCTCGGCGGCTGTCGGGACGGTATCGGTCGCCATGACTTGTTCCTTATAGGATCGCCATCAAGGACACATCGGAGCGCGGTAGTCGCTGGCTCCGATAAGCGTGTGTTCTCTCGATGGCCTTCGTTGGGCTTTGTGGGAGTGCTTCGCCGGACTTACCGGGCTTCAGACCGCGACGGTGTCGTTCTCTTCCATCTCGACATTCAGCTTCGCGGCGTCGGGGTAGTCGGCGCGGATGCGGTCGTAGCCCTGGTCGTGCAGTTCATGAGCCAAGTCGACGCCGCCGGTCTCGACGATGCGGCCGCCGAGGATGACATGGGTGTAGTCGGGCGTGTTCCGCTCGAGCAGCTTGTCGTGGTGCGTGATTATGAGCACGCCCATCGCTCCGCCGGCCGTTTCGTCGCCTGAGATATCGGCGATCGACTCGCTGGCAAGCTTCACGGCGTCGACATCCAGGCCGGAGTCGGTCTCGTCGAGGATCGCAAATTGCGGGCGGAGCATCGCCATTTGGAGGATCTCGGCCCGCTTCATCTCACCGCCCGAGAAGCCATCGTTCACGTAGCGGCGGGCGAAGTCAGGATCCATCCGGAGGTGATCCATCTTCTCTTTGATCTCTTTGCGGAACTCACGCATCGGGATCAGGTCCTCGCCCTCTTTTCGCTCGGGGTTGCGAACGTTCGAGGTAGCGTGACGCATGAAGTCGGCCAGTTTGACGCCCGGGATCGCCATCGGTCGCTGGAACGCCATGAACAGGCCGGCGCGGGCCCGTTCGGACGGGTCCATATCGAGCACGTCGGTCGAGTTGCCGTCGGCGTCGAGCAGCTCGATCGAGCCTTCGGTCACTTCGTACGACGGGTGACCCATCACCACGTTGCCGAGCGTGCTCTTGCCTGAGCCGTTAGGACCCATCAGGGCGTGGGTTTCACCACGGTTGATCGTGAGGCTGACGCCGTTGAGGATCGGCTTGCCTTCGACGCTGGCGTGCAGGTTGGTGATCTTGAGCGTGTGCGACATGATAAGCGGTCGTGTGGTAGTGCGTCGGACGACGCATGGCGTGGGAGTTCTTATGGCTTTCAACGCGGTTGAGGCGTTGTAGAAATCAACTGGGTGTGGCGACTTCCGAGTCGGCGCTGTTCGTACTTGGCTCGAAGGAGCAGCAACCGCCGCCGTCGAGACGACACTCGCTGAGCTTGACGCCCTGCCCCAGCACTTCGGAAATCATCACCTTCTCGACCGCACAGATGCTGCGGTCTTGTTCGGCGAGTTGTGGGTAGGGGCAGGCCAACATCGTAAGAACCGGCAAACCGCCCGATTCGTCCACATCAACCGGCACCTCACGCTCGCCCATCAGCTTCATCAAGTCGCGCATCCGAGCGGCGAGGTCTTCGCCACCGACCTGATCGGAGTAACGGACCGCGAGCCGCTCGGCGACCCGTTTGATCAGCCCGATGCGGACCTTGGGGTCTTCGATCCCGCGGACCTCGGTCCAAAGGATCTCAGCTAGGTCGTTGTAGTTATCGCCAGAAGCATGGCGACCCTTGTCTGTCAGGGCGTAGTCGTAGCTGGGTCGGCCACGGCTGGCTCGCTTCTCGCCTTCGCCGCCGGCGGGCTGACGTAGCTTTCGCTCGACGAGCCCCTCGGCCATCAGGCGGGTCAGCCGCTGGCGAATCGCCGTCGCCGTGACGCCCAACAACTCACCCAAATCACCAACCGACGCCGAATCGTGGCGACGCAGGTGATCGAGCAGCAGTTGGTCAGGTTCATCGCTCACGCTCATGGTGAACGTATCGTAGAGTCAGCGACAATTTAGACAACCCATAATGTTTTAATTGAGATCGCGTCGCAGCAAGCATGGGGCAAGTGACGTAACTTGTTGACACGAAAAGGCTTGTAAACTACAAGGTCATGCAAGGTAAGGCGTCCGAGTCGCTCAACAGGAGCGATTCGCCGCCTTTTTTCGCATCAGGCGATACCATCGAAACTCAAAAGGCAGTCGATATGACTTGGCCCGTCGCTCTACGAGCAGTTGGACGGACGCTTTTCCCCCTCCTAGCCGTCGCGGTGACCCTGGCGTCGCCGGTGCTAGCCCAAGAGGGTGCTACTCCCGAGCTGGCGGACGCCGGTGCCGCGGAAGCCGAGGCATCGCCAGCCGTCGCCGACGAGGCCAGCCTCGCCCCGGCCGGCGGATGGATGGACCAAGTCGATAGCTTCTTCGGCGAATACTTGGTCACGCCGCTGCTAACGGTGCTGTTCTACGACTTCGAGTCAGAGAGGTGGCTCGGGACCTCGGTGCCGTTCGTTGTCGCTTGGTTGCTCTTCGGAGCGATTTATCTGACGCTCCGGATGTTGTTCATCAACGTGCGTGGCTTCCGCCATGCGGTGAACGTGACCCGTGGCAAATACGACGAGATCGATGACCCCGGCGAGGTCACCTCTTTCCAGGCTTTAACTTCGGCGCTCTCAGCGACGGTCGGCCTCGGCAACATCGCCGGCGTGGCGATCGCCGTCGGACAAGGCGGCCCCGGGGCCATCTTCTGGATGGTACTGATTGGGCTGCTCGGCATGTCGAGCAAGTTCACCGAGTGCACGCTCGGGCAGATGTATCGTCGGACCGACGACAAAGGCCAAGTCTCGGGCGGACCGATGCGGTACCTGAGCGAGGGGCTCGAGGACATCGGCCTCGCTTGGCTGGGAACGCCCCTGGCGGTCTGCTTCGCGGTGCTTTGCATTGGCGGATCTCTTGGGGGCGGCTGCTCTTTCCAGGTTTCGCAATCGATGGACGTGGTGAAGGCCCAGGTCCCATGGCTCGAAGGCCGCGAATGGGTCTACGGAGCGTCGCTGGTGGTGTTGGTCGGGATTGTCATCATCGGCGGCATCAAGCGGATCGCCTCCACCGCGGAGAAGATCGTCCCGCTGATGTGCGCGATCTACGTCATCACCGCGCTGGCGATCCTGGGCATGAACGCCTCGGCGGTGCCGGCCGCTTTCCAACTCATCTTCCAGGAGGCAATGACCCCCAGTGCGGCGTTTGGTGGCTTCTTGGGAGTGATGGTTGTCGGTATCAAGCGAGCGGTATTCAGCAATGAGGCCGGCATCGGCTCGGCGGCTATTGCGCACTCGGCGGCGAAGACGCCGTATGCCGTCCGCGAAGGCATCGTTGCCCTGCTCGAGCCGTTTATCGACACGGTGGTGATCTGCACGATGACCGGTTTGGTGATCGTTATCACCGGCGCTTATGACGTCGAGCGATTCCCGGAGCACGCCCAGATCATCGCGGGCGACCAAGGGGCGACGCTCACCTCGAACGCCTTTGCGACGCAGCTCGATTGGTTCCCGATGGTCCTTGCCGTCGCGGCGACCCTCTTTGCTTACTCGACCGTGATCTCCTGGAGCTACTACGGCGAACGCTGCTTCACTTACCTCTTCGGCCCGAAGGCTTCGCTGCCTTACAAGCTGCTGTTCTTGGTGTTCGTCTTCCTGGGGGCTGTCGTGACCGCCAAGAATGTCAACGTCTTCAGCGAGTTGATGATCCTCGCGATGGCGTTGCCGAACATGCTTGGCCTGCTGCTGTTGTCGGGCAAAGTGAAGCTGAAGCTCGACGACTATTGGCAGGCGTACAAGCTCGGCGACTTCGAGAAAGACGCCGCGTGATCCGCCGTCACGGCTTGCCAAACAGGTAGAGCCGGTGCCGCGTGCGAACCAGCAAGCGATCGCCCGCCACCGGCACCGGCGTGACGACGGTGTCGTCTGCCAAATCGATCTCGCCGAGCACCTCGGCCCCGTCGGCTGCTCGGACGACATGACCCTTGCCGTCTTCGCGGAGGCAATACAGGGCGTCGCCCGCGAGCAGTGGCGTGGCGTAGTACACCTGGCGGCTGCGTGGGAGCTTGCCCGACCAAATCGTCTCGCCGGTCTGCAGGTCGAGGCAATCGAGTCGTCCTTTATCGCCGAGCTGGTACACCTTGCCGTCTCGCACGATCGGGCAAGGGACATCCGCGCCGATGCCTTGCCGCGTCCACAAGCGATTCGAGTCGGTGAGATCCCCCTGCCCTGCGAGTTTGACGGCTGCCATGAAGTCGGCCCGGCCGTAGCTCGCCACGGCGATTCCATCTCCAATGGTCGGCGAACCGATCACGCGCCACATCGCCTCGTCGTCGGGGTTGAACCCGCCGCAAACGAACACCTCGGCGCCGGTTATCGGGTCGTGCCCCGTCAGGTGGTCAGCACCAAAGGTGACGATCGTTGGGCTGCCGGCCACGTCGGCGAGGATCGGCGTTGTGTAGCTCTGGTCCGATTCGTCGGGGCGGTCGAACTGCCGAGCCGTTTTCCAAACCACCTCGCTGGTCGCCGCGTCGAAGGTCACCAGATACGAATCGCCCGCCTGCATGACGGCGATCAGCACGCCGGCCGGTGTCACCACGGGCGACGTTCCCAGGTCCCACCAGAGGGTGTCTTCGCCGAAACGCTCTTGCAGGTTGGCCCGCCAGAGTTCGTCGCCATCGAGTGACAAGGCCACGAGCAGGCCGCTCTTGTAGTAGACGAACAGCCGCTCGCCATCGGTCGCCGGCGAGGGGTTGGCCCCGGTCGCGGAGCGATGGCGTGCCTTGGAGCCGGGGCCGAGTTGCTTCGCCCACCGCTCCTCGCCGTCCATCCCGTAGCAGCCAACCGCGTCCTGCTCTTCGGCCTCGTAGCTCACGTAGATCGCGTCGCCGAGCACGACCGGCGAAGAACTCCCGACGCCCGGCAGGTCGATCTGCCAGACAACGTTCTGGGTCGGAGAGAGGTCGAGCGGATAGTCGCCCGCGGCAACGACCGTATTTGCGGTCGGGCCACGGTAGTTGCGCCAGTCGGCAGCCGCCGCGTTTGTTGCGCAGGCCAGTAGCAGAGCCGCCGTGAAGAGTGGCTTGAGTTTCATAGCTCTCAGATCGGGTAGAGGAGCGAGTCGTCTCCCCCGTTATACCAACCGATCCAGCAGCAGGGTTGCCAAGCTCAGAGCCGCGAAGAAGCCGCACATATCGGTCACGGTCGTCAGGATCGGCCCCGAAGCGAGCGCCGGGTCGACGCGGCAGAGCTTCAGAATCAACGGGATCGTCCCGCCAAGGAGGACCGCTACCAACGTATTGAGGCCAAGCGCTCCCCCAACCACCACGCCCAGCCATACGTTACCGGCGTAGAACGCCGCGGCCACGCCGAGCAAGCCGCCCAGGGCCAGACCATTGATCAGGCCAACGCCGGCTTCCTTCGACCAGACCCGGAACCATTCGGTCGGTTTGAGTAAGCCGAGGGAGAGCTCGCGCATGCTGACCGCGACCGCTTGGTTGCCGCTGCAACCCGACATATCGGAGATCATCGGGAGGAAGACCGCCAACGCGATCACACTGCTGAGCGTGTCTTGGTAAGCCGCGATGACACTCGCCGCCACCACGTTCAGGATGATGTTCACGCTCAGCCAGGCCAACCGCAGGCGGCTGCGGCGAAGCGTCGGCATCGACCGGAGCTCCTCGGTCACGACGCCCATCGAGCGGCGGTAGTCGCTGACCGCTTGCTCCTCGGCCGCCAGGTCGACCGACCGGCGGCTGACGGTCCCGAGCAGACGGCCCGCGTCGTCGATCACGGGGACGCCGAGGTAACCGTGGTCTTCGAAGAAGGCTACCAACTCGATCAACTCGGTCGTCGCCTCGATCGATACCGGATTGGCAATCATGATCTCGGAGAGGCGGGCGTCCTCGTCGGCGATGAGCAGGTCACGCAGCCGCAAGACACCCACCAACCGACGCCCCTTCGCGACGACATACGCGTATTGCACGTCCAGGTTGCGGAGCTTCGACGCCCCAGAACGCATCCGCCGAATCGTGGTCGCCACGGTCGCGATGTCGCGTAACGCGATGACCTCGGTCACCATCAGGCCGCCTGCCGTGTTGTCGTCGTAAGCGGCGAGCTCGGCGATCTGCTCGGCTTCGTCGTCGGCGAGCTCGGCCAGAACGGCGGCCGCCGTGGCCGTATCGAGCGCGCTGATGAGGTCGGCTTGCTCGTCGCTCGGCAGTTCTTGGACGATCGTCGCGGCGATCGCCGGTTCGACCGCGGCAACCGCGTCGATGGCGGTAACGTCCGGCAGGTCTTCTAGCAGCTCGACCGCGTCAGAGGGGGTCAGTAGCTCCAGGAGGTCGGCCTGCTGCTCGGTCGATAGCTCGCTAACGACCCGTGCGGTTGTCCTCGCATCGAGGCCTTCGAGGAGCTGGCCGGCGTCTTCGGCTGATGGTTGCTCCGGGTCGAGCAGCGTCTGCAACCTGCCCAGGAGGCCCGACTCGGTCGAGCTCGAATCGGTATCGGGCTCTTCGAGCACGTCGGGCGTGGGAGACTCCATTCAGCTAACCTTCGCCCGTGGAAAAAAGTCTTCGACAACCTGATAGAACTCGGCGGCGGTGTCGATCATCACAACATGCTTGCGGAACTCGCGTGCCCCGTGGCGACCCTGAGCATAGCAGCAGGCGAACTTCCGCATGAGCACCGCCCCACGCTCTTCGCCGAAGCGATCGCACACGAGCCGGAAGTGTTCGATCATCAGCTCTCGTTCCTCTTCCAACGATGGGTCCGGCGGGACGGGCTCGCCTTTCAACGCCGCGGCCGCTTGCTGGAAGAGCCACGGCTTGTTGAGGCTGGCCCGCGCGATCATCACCCCGTCCACGTTCCAACGGCTGAACGCCTGGACGACTTTGTCGGGGGTGTCGAGGTCGCCGTTGCCGATCAAAGGGATCTTCTTGAGGTGCGGCTTGATCTCGTTGATCAGGTCCCACGAGGCCTCGCCGCGGAACATATCGGCGGCCGTCCGGCCGTGCACGGTGAGGGCGGCTGCCCCGGCCCCTTCGACGATTTGCGCGACATCGATGATGTTGATCTTGTCGCGGCTGCAACCGAGTCGGGTCTTAGCCGTGACCGGTGTCGGGTGGCAGGCCTCAACGACACGCTCGATGATCTGGCCCATCTTCTCGGGCGTGCGGAGCAGGTAACTCCCGCTCTTCGCCCGTTCCGTCACTTGCCGGACCGGGCACCCGAAATTGATATCGACGACCGACACCCTGTATTCACCGGCGAGTCGTGCCCCGACCTTGGCGAGCGTCTCCGGGTCGTTATCCCAAATCTGCACCGCCAGCGGGCGGGGCTCGTCGGCGACACCCCACAGCCGGTCTGGGTGCGTTGCCTCTTGTTCGTCGAGCCAGACGAACCCGCGGGCATTGACCATCTCCGTGGCGAGCAAGCCGGTCCCGCCGAAGCCGCGGACGATCTGCCGGAACGCGTAGTTGGTATAGCCCGCCATGGGGGCTTGGAGGATGGGCGGATCGATGAGCAAGTCACCAATCTTGAACGGCTTGGCGATCGGGTAGACCGCCCCGGTGCTCGATGGGCCACTCGCTGCGGCGGGCGGAGCGGCGGCGATGGGGGTTAGGCCGTTCGGCATATCGGCAAAGTCGCGGCGGGGTGGGCCGGGCCTCACCGTCGCTGCGGTTGGCCGGGCGAGTAATCGCGGCTGGCGGAGGAATTCGTCGTACCGGCTGAGAAGCCGGCCATCAGGGCGTCGTCGCCCGACTGGATGGTCGTTGGCGACGTACGAATGAGCATAGCCACCAGTCGCCCCGTGTCGACACGCTCCGGAGCGAACAGCTGTGTATAGCGGCTGATTTGTAGGTTGTAGTCGCGAGCCAGCATCACGAACGCTCGCCGGTTCAAGGCATTCAGCTCGAGGGCACGGATGATGCCGGTCTCGTCGTCGCCGCGTTGGGCCGCGACTTCTTGGACGACCCGATCGAACCATTGCTGCGAAGCGGCAACGGCATCGGCCCCGTCTTGCAACTCGGCCAAGCGGAGCGGGAGCAGATCGTGGAGCAGGCGAGCTTCTTGCGGCACGCCGTTCGGGAAGGCCGTCTGCAATCGCGTTGCGTAGGGGCCGGTGAACGGGATGTCGGCAGGCAGCGGCATCGCCCCGCCGATCATCTTCGCCAGCCGGTGCTGAGCGACACGGGCCGCCTTGAGCGAGGTATCGACCCGCGTCGAGAGGTTCGTCTGGGCCTTGGTCAACGCGGTGCTGTACGTGGAGAGTTGGCGGCTCAGTTGCGTCAACTCGTCCACCTCCGCCAAGCCGAGGTAGTAGTCCGCCGCCGCGGCGGTCAGGTTCCAGTAGGCCTCGACCCGGGCGGCTTGGTCTTCGCGAGAGCCGGCTGTTGCCATCACCGAGGCGAGCGACATCGGCGTTCCCGCGAGGCGTGAGCCGCGCGGCGGTTCGAGCATCCGCTCAAGCACACGCCGGACCTTTCGTTCACGCTCGGCGGCAACGGGGTCCGTGGTGGTCCGTGTTTGGCCGACCCGGCTCTGTAGTCGCGGGGCCTCCGACTGCGACTTCGTCGCGACGCCGTACGTGCTGCGAGGGGCGGAGGGTTGCCGCGGGGGCGGGTTGGTCGTTCGTGCTTGCAAAGGTGGTTGTGAGTACGAGCGGCCGTTGCTTCTGGGCTTGGTCGAATCGCTGCCGCGGAAGGTGCTGGGCTGCGAAGCCGACGACGTTGAACGCGACGGCAACGCGAACTCGGAATCCGTGATCCGCGAAGTCGCAGGCGAATGCCGAGTCGATGAGCTCGGCGATGACGACGGCTGGGAACCCGTCGTCAGCGTACGCGGCTGCTTCGGCTGGCTCGTGGCTGGCGCCGTCGTGGCTCGCGGCCGGAGTTCGTTGGCGGTCGGCGCCTTGGGCTTCGGCGGCTTGGGGGCCCCGGATTGGGGCGTCGCAGTGCGATAGCCGCCTGCGGTCGAGTCGCTCGAGCTTGGGAGCTTCGAGAAGGCTCCCTCGAAGTCGAATGACGACGCCGAAGAAGACGATGGCGAATCCCCGCCATACCGACCTCCTTGCGCGTGGCAATCAATCGCCAGGGTGAGGAGGTAGACGGCCGAAATCGAGGCGAGCGTGGCGAAACGCATCCTTGCGTCTCCGCTGGGGAGGGGTTGAATCGAGCGATCTTCCTGACCGCTTTGCCCCTAGAGTCGTCCGATGCTAGCCCTGGGTCAAGCTCGGTTTGTCGATGCTAGCTTTGACCCGCTCGTTCTTCGCGAGTGCGGCTCAATCGAGTTCTTCGAGCCAAACCCGCAGCTCATTCTCGTACTCGCTGGCCAAGTCGCCTCGCACTAGCGTTCGCTGGAACTCGGCGAGGCCCATCTCGGCGGTGTCGGCTTCCTCGGCACTGCTATATCGCAGCATCGGGTCCGGAGCCGTGAGCCGCCGGCAGATGCCCATCAGCAACTCGCTATCGGTGACTTCCTGCGGCAGCAGCGTTTCGAGCCGCTGAGGCAGCGTCCGCTTCGCTTCGAGCAACTTGGCGTAGTCGTTGATGCCGGCGAAGAGCGGCTGCCCGGATAGCATCTCGATCAAGACATAGCCCAGGCTCGCCAGGTCCGACCGCGGCGTGAACTCTTCGCGCTCGAGCATCTCGGGGGCGGCGTATTGCGGCGTGCAGGTCCGCTGTGCCGGCATGTTGTTCAGGTCGATCGCGGAACCGATATCGATGATCTTCGCGTTGCCGGTCCGCTTCACCATGATGTTCGATGGCTTGATATCGCCGTGAACAATCTCTTCGCGGTGCAAAGCCGCGAGGCCGGAGACGATCTGTCGCATGATCGATACCGCCATGCCCGGCTTCAGCCGAGGTCGGACGGGGCCCGAGGTCGCGATGACGTTGTTGATGTATTCCCAGCGGCGGCTGCTGACCCGGTTGTGGGCCCGCTTGAGCATCGCTGGAGTCAGGAGGATGTCGAGGTCGTAGCCATCGACCCACTCCATTTCCAAGATGCGGACTCTGTCGCGCTCGATGAAGTTGTGGACGTCGATCAGCGTATCGTGCGCGATCTGAGCCACTCGGCCGCTCACGGCCGCCATCCGGTGCATGGCGTCGTCGTAGGTCCGCTCGTTCGTGTACCGCTCGGGCGAGAAGAACTTCAGGGCGACCGGCAGCGTGAACGCGTCGGCCCCGCGCCGCTCGCTCAAGTAGACGACACCCTGCCCGCCCGTGCCGAGCAGCGTCTTCAGGCGCAGGTGCTCGGTCCAACCAAGCCGTTCCGTCTGGATCAACTGGTCGTACTTCGCGCATAGCTCAGCGTTCTCCGCCTTGGCAGGTGGATCGCCATGAAAGGTGAGCGTCTTGCTCTGCTGGATAACCGTGGTGTTCATTCACGGTGGCGAGGATCGCCACACTCGGGTGGGGTCGGTAGGTCGGCGGATGCGGTTGGTTGGTCTAGAGAAGCTTAAACCGCACTCAACAGCCTAGAAGAGGAGGTGATCCCAAAAGGGACTTCCCTGCTTTGAACGGGGCTTCTCTAGTTTAGGCGATAGAGCTTCGGATGCGATGGCGTTTTCTTGGCCGGGCGTTGGCAAATGCGGCCAAAACGCGTTTTGCCTATCCTGCCCAAGCCGCGTGTTCGGGGCGAGGAAAGCCGAGTGACTTGTCGGCCAGGTAGTTTCGGAGCGGCTTGTCCTGGAAGTACCTCTCCAGATTTTGGCAGAAGAAGGTGGTCATGTCGTCGATTCGGCTTGAAGATTGCCCCCCAACGTGAGGGGTGATGATGACGTTCGGCAGCTCCCAGAGACCACTTTCGGGTCCCAAAGGTTCCACCTCAGTCACATCGAGACCGGCACCACCCAAATGGCCGGACCGGAGCGCCTCAACTAGGTCTGCCTCAACGACCAATCGGCCGCGGGCCATGTTCACCAGCAACGCCTTGGGCGGGAGCAACGCGAGCCGTCGGGCGTCGATCATGCCCACGGTCTCCGCGTTCAACGGCGCTGCGAGCAGCAGCACGTCAACACTCGGGAGCATCTCATCGAGTTGGTCGGCAGGGAGTAGCGCTTCGAGACCCTCGGGCGAGTTCTGTGGGAACAGGTCGGTTGCCCAGACCTTGCATTGAAAGGGCTTTAGGACCTCGAACAACCGCCGGCCGTTGCCGCCGAAGCCAACGATGCCGATCTTGGCACCGTGCAGGTCACGCGTGGGGCGACGGATAAACTCTCGGTTCTGCTGGGCTCGAAAGAAGGTGGGCAGATCGCGTAGAAGCCCGGTCAGCAGGGCGAACGAGTGGTCGGCGACCTGGTTCGCCAGCACGCCCGAAGCACTCGAAACCGTGATCGGTGAGTCAATCACCTCGGGCACGAGGCAGTGATCCATTCCGGCCGCCGAGCTCTGGATCCACTTCAGCCGCCCTCGGCTCACCACCTCGTTCCAAGGGACCGGTACCTTGGCGTGGCCGCAGTAGATATCGGCCGTCGGCAGCTCTTCGGCGATCCGTTCCTGGCCCGCATTGATCACCTCGGCTTCGACACCGAGCTCGGCCAGTTTGTCCTCGATCTGGCGTTGGTGACGCCCTTCGATTGGGTAACAGAGAACGACGCGTTGGGCGGTCGAAGCGGAACTCATGCTTGTCTGGTGCGTGAACGATTGAAAAACGTGGTGAAACCCGGGATTTCAGGACATTTATCTGATAACCCGGCACTCGCTGGGGCGGTTTGCTCCTCACGGCGTATCCCGTTGGCGGCGAAGCACTTACGTGGCTACACTGAGGGTTTCGCCAGCGTCGATCAACCCGACGCCTCGACGTCTAAACCACCCATCTTGTTGGTCACCATCGCTACGCGCCTCAGGGGAGTCATCCCCTCGTTCAGTCGTAGACAAAGACCGACCTTATCGTATGACACGCTTACCGGCTTACGCCATCGCTGCAATCGTCCTGCTAAGGCTGTTGACGGGTTGGCACTTCTACAACGAGGGCGTCAAGAAGCTCGACGGGAGCTTCTCCTCGGCGGGGTTCTTGCGGACCGCTAAGGGGCCCTTCGCCCCGCTGTTCCGCTCGATGGTCAAAGGTCCGTATGGGGCGCATGTCGACCTCGCACGACCGGTCGAGATCGGCACCCGCCCCGAGGAACAGCAGGCCGCGATCGACAGTTGGACCATCGATTATGGCAAGCGGGCTCGGCAAGCGATTAAGGATGGCAATCCCTTGCCCAACGACATCGACTCGGCGGTGCCGGGCAGCGAATGGGTCGGAAACATTGCCAGCAGTTGGGACGAAGGCCTGCAACGGCTTGGACGCCTTGGAGTCGATGAAGACTTAGCCGCCGAGCTCGGTTCGATACGCGACGCCAAGCTGGGTGAGGTCGTCAACTACCTCCACGGCGTCGCCGCCGAGATCGACGATCTCCAACACGAGGAGTGGCGATTACACGAACTGCGTGAAGAGTCCGGTCTCGGTTCTCCAGCGCCCTTCCAGCACGAACGAATCGAAGCGAAAGCAAACGAGGTCTGGGCGACCATGCAGCCCTGGATCGCGTCGGTGAAAGTGATCGAAGATGATTTCGTTAACGAGGTATCGCACGCCGTCGATGAGGCCGGCATCAGCGGCAATCGGGTCGAGTCGGCTCTCGCCGAGAGGTCGATGCTCGGTTGGATCGACTTCTTGGTGACCTGTGTGGTCCTCGGCTCAGGAATCTGTGTCTTCCTTGGCCTCTTCACGCGCGTCGCTGCCCTACTGGCCGCTGGCTTCTTGCTGTCGTTGATCATGACCCAGCCACCTTGGGTGGTCGGAGCCGACCTGAACGCCTTCTTCAACTGGTCCATCGAGCTGGCGGCCTTCCTGGTGCTCGCCGCGATCGGCGCGGGACAGTGGGCCGGTCTCGACGGTTTGTTCCTGAGGCTCCGGAATCGCTTCGGCGACCTCTCGCCCAAGTATCAAAACACGCCGGCCAAGCCGGCGTCGGCTTCTTAAAACTCACAAAGCACATTGAGTCGCCTCCGGCTTTGGGGGCGCCTGCTTCTCAATCGCATAGGAAACCAGCCATGAACCTGACGGACGAACAAAAGGCAGTCGGCAAGGACAACTTCCGCCGGGTCACGGGCGACCTCCTGGCGACCAACGAATCCCGTCGCGACTTCCTCAAAGAGGTCAGCCTCGCCGGTGCCGTGGCCGCCGGCGGTTTTGGGGCTGCCTACTGGGGCTACGGCAAAGCCCTCGATGACCGGCTGCGTGTCGGCGTGATCGGCACGGGCGACGAGGGCAACGTGCTGATCGGGGCTCTCAACCCGGACTTCGTCGAGGTCAAGGCGATCTCCGATATCCGCCCCTACAGCGTCCACCGCGCGTTCCACGGCGACAACTACAGCCCGTCCGCCGCGAAGGCCCGCCCCGGCCTGATCAAGGTCTACGGCTACGCCGACGAGGATGCGGCACGCAAGGACATCAAGGTCTACGACAAAGACTACAACGACCTGCTCGCCGACGATGATATCGAAGCGGTCATCATCGCCACGCCCCTTTGGATGCACCACCCGATCGCCGTCGCGGCGATGCGTGCCGGCAAGCACGTGCTGACCGAGAAGCTGATGGCGTGGGACGTGGCCGAGTGCAAGGAGATGGCCCGCGTCGCGGACGCGACCGGCCTGCTGCTCGCGACCGGGCACCAACGCCACTACAGCGTCCTGTACGACAACGCGGTCGATACAATCCGCCGCGGCCTGATCGGCGACATCCACCACATCCGCGCCCAATGGCACCGCGGCAACGTGCCGGGCAAGGATAGTTGGAAGCCGCCGCTCCCTCAGGGCATGCCGGTCGAGGAAGTTAAAGACCTGATCCGTGCCGCTCGGAAGTTGCCGAACAAAGCAGAGGCCGAAGCACTTGAGGCCCAGATCAAGCTAACCCACAAGCTGGCCCTCGAACTCGAGGCCTGGGAAGCACGAGCGAACAACCCGGCCAAGTACAAATTGAAACCCGCTGAGGCGGAGCAATGGGCCGTCAAGGTGGCCCAGAAGAAGGCGCAGCTCGAAGACATCAAGGTTGAAGCGGCCAAGTACGGATACGAAGCCGGCACGCTTGCTAGCGGTTACGAGCGGTCAGCGTTAGAAGAGCTCATCCGCTGGCGGATCTGGGATCGCACCGGCGGCGGCTTGATGGCCGAGCTCGGCAGCCATCAGCTCGACGCTTCGGGGATCTTCATCAGCTCGCAATTCGAGGGCAAGACGAAGGCCCGGCCGCTCAGCGTCACGGCCGTCGGTGGGCGTCATATCTTCCCGCACGACCGCGACTGCGACGACCACGTCTACGCCTCGTACGAGTACCCGGCGAAGGGCTACTTCGAGGACAACGACCCGAATAAGGGCGAGATCGCCGATGACAACAAGAAGTGCGTCGTTACCTACTCGTCGATCAACGGCAACGGCTTCGGCGGCTACGGCGAAATCGTGATGGGCACCCAGGGCACGCTGATCCTCGAGCGTGAGAAGGACGTGTTGCTGTATTCTGGCTCGAAGGTCGATACGAAGGTCGCCGTCGAAGACAACGCGTTGGTCGATTCCTACGAAACCGGCGGCGGCTACACACCGGCGGCCGAAGCGGTCACGCAGGAAGTCAGCCGCGGCTACAAGGAAGAGATCGAGCACTGGGCGTGGTGCATCCGCAACGGCGAGCCCGCCGAAACGCTCCACTGCCACCCGAAGGTCGCCCTCGCCGACGCCGTGATCGCGTTGACCACAAACATCGCGATCGAGAAACAACAACGGATCGACTTCAAGGACGAGTGGTTCGACCCCAAGAGCGACGAAGTCCCCGGCGGCCGCGCCCCGGTCAAGGCCGACGACGTGAAGATCAAGGCTTAGCTCGTTCTGCCGAGTCCAAGATCAGCAACCGCCCCGGTAGGCCAGCCTACCGGGGCGGTTTTCATTTCGTGGTTCCTCCGCTCAGCCGTCGTTCAGTATGATGGGGTGAGGACCCAACGACGGAGCTTGCGATGAAAGACGCGTGGTACTTCGAGATCGGCGACGGCCAGACCTACGGGCCGTACCCGATGGCCAAGCTCCAAAAGTGGGCTGCGGCCGGCAACCTGATGCCCACCCACCGCGTCCGCCACGCCGACTCGGACGAGTGGCTTATCGCGGCGTATGTGGATGGCCTCGAAGTCACCACCGCCGCCGACAAGCCGAAAGCGGCCGAGGACGGCGACGCCCCCGCCCCGAAGAAGCGTGGCTGGCTGGGCGGCAAGGCCAAGGCGAAGGACGTCGAGGTTGAAGACGTTCCGATCGTCGCTTCGGAGGTCGTTAACGAGCTGCTTGAGCTGGCCTACGACCGCGGCGCCTCGGATATCCATGTCGATCCGGAGGAGAACGTCGTCCTGCTGCAACTGCGGGTCGATGGCCACCTGGAGCCGTATCGCAAGCTCTCGATCAAGAACCACCCGGCGATCGTGACCCGCATCAAGGTGCTCGCCGGCATGGATATCGCCGAGCACCGCGAGGCCCAGGACGGCCGGTTCATGGTCCATCTGGGCGACGACTCGAAGCGGGTCGATCTGCGGGTGGCCTGCCTGCCGACGACCCACGGCGAGCGGCTCACGTTGCGGCTGCTGGCGATCGAGGCCTCGCGGATGACGCTCAACCGGCTCGGCCTGACCGAGAGCGGCCTCAAGCTCTTCGCCGGCGCCGTCGGCCAGCGCCAGGGGATGGTGCTCCTGACCGGCCCGACCGGCACGGGTAAATCGACCACCCTCTACGCCGCGCTGCGGCACCGGCTGGCGAACAACCCGGGGCGGATCATCACGGTCGAGGACCCGGTCGAGTACGACATCGTCGGCGTCTCGCAGATCGAGGTTGATACGGCCGACAAGGTGGCCTTCGGCTCGGTCCTGCGGAACATCCTCCGCAGCGACCCCGATGTGATCATGATCGGCGAGATGCGGGACTTCGAGTCGGTCGATGTTGGCATCAAGGCCGCGTTGACCGGCCACTTGGTCTTCAGCTCGCTGCACACCAACTCGGCCGCCGGTGCGGTGACGCGGCTGGTGGATATGGGCGTCGAGCCGTTCCTCGTTGGCGCGACGCTCAAGCTGTGTGTCGCGCAGCGGCTGCTCAGGCGGCTCTGCCCCAAGTGCCGGAAACGCCGCGAGCTCACCCCGGCCGAGGCCCGTGCCGTGGGCAAGCCGGAGATGGCGGGCACGGCGATCTATGAGCCGGAGGGCTGTTCGCTCTGCGGCGGGCGGGGCTATCGAGGGCGGGTCGGGGCGTTCGAGTTGATGCCGATCACCAGCGAGATGCAACAGCTCATCATCGAGCGGGCGCCCGAGGACGACCTCTTCCAGGCTTCCAAAGAGCACGGCGGTTGCTCGATGCACGACGACGCGGTCGAGAAGATGTTCGCGGGCCACACCAGCCTGATCGAGGTGATGACCCTCGGCATGGGCTGACCCGGCCCGACCCGGCTAGCACCCAACCGTTTGGGCAGTCGACCGATCCGAGATCGACGGCCGGGCGATTGGGATTTTGCGTCGGGTGGCCAAATCGTTTTGTCGCACGGTTTGTCGCCCCTCGCTTTTCGCCAGAACGGCCCGAAACCGCGATTGGCGAGGCGAAGTCGTTGCGGCGCAAGCGGTTGCGTTTTGTCGCATGGTGCTCGTGGGGCGTTGCCGCTTGGCCGGAGGGAATCGATCGGCCGCGACGGCTGGCGGATGGGTTATTATCGCAGGTTGGATCGCTCGTCTGCGGTTTTTGGTCACGCCCCCCTGCTCTCTTCTTCAATCAACGTATGTCACCGAATAAGACCGGGATCATCCTGCCGGCCGTGCTCGCCCTGTTGGCCTTGATTAGTCGGGCCGCCGCCGAGGAGTTCCGCTACGAGCCGACTTGGGAATCGATACGCGGCCACTATCAATGCCCCGAGTGGTTCCGCGACGCGAAGTTCGGCATCTTTGTCTTCTGGGGCCCCGCCTCGGTGCCGGCGGTCAGCAACGACAAGTACGGCGCGTGGATGTACACGAAGGACTACGTCCCCGACGGCGTGCACGTCTTCAAGTACCACCAGCGTCACTTCGGCCATCAATCCGAGTTCGGCTACAAGGACTTCTTCCCGAGCTTCAAAATGGAGCACTACGACGCCCAGCAATGGGTGTCGCTCTTCGAGGAGTCGGGCGCCCGCTACATCGTGCCGGTCGCCGAGATGCACGACGGCTACGCGATGTACGCCTCGAAGCAGACGCGTTGGAACGTGGTCGATGTCGGCCCGGAGCGCGATGTGATGCGCGAGCTGGTCGACGCGGCACGGGCGCGTGGCCTGAAGGTCGGCCTCTCATCGCACTACGCTTGGAATCGCGAGTTCTACCCGAAGTGGGACCCCTCGTTCGATACGAACGACCCGGAGTACGCCGACCTGTATGGGAAGCCGGTCGATAAGGACGCCGCGCCGACGCAGGAGTTCCTCGACCATTGGTGGGACCGCACAACCGATCTCGTCGACCAGTACGAGCCGGACATCCTCTGGTTCGACTTCGGCCTCGACAAACCGGGCTTCGCGCCGGTGCATAAGAAGATCCTGGCCCACTACTACAACAAGGGGCTCGAGTGGGGCAAGGAGGTCGTCTTCCAAGACAAGAACATGTTCTTCGAGTCGTTCCCGGAGGACCTGATCGTGCTCGATATCGAACGCGGCAGGATGAGCGGCATCAACCCGAACCCGTGGCAGACCGATACGGCGGTCGGCAAGGTCTCGTGGACGCACGTCCATAACGAGAACTACAAGAAGTCGGACCGTCTGATCGATGAGCTGATCGATATTGTCAGCAAGAACGGTTGCTACCTGCTATCGGTCGGCCCCAAGGCGGACGGCACGATCGGCGACGACGAGGCCGCGATCCTCCGCGACTTCGGCGAATGGCTCGGCGTCAACGGCGAGGCGATCTACGAGACCCGCCCCTGGAAGGTCTTCGGCGAAGGCCCGACCAAGATCGACACCGGCCACCACACCGAGTACGACGACGTCGAGATGGTCGCGGCCGACATCCGCTTCACCACGAAGGATGGCGTCCTCTACGCCATGCCGCTCGCTTGGCCCGCGGGCGGGGTCTTCCGCATCGAGTCGCTCGCCAAAGGCAACCCGCACGAGCCCCGCCCGATCGCTTCGGTCGAACTGATCAGCGGCCCCAACGCGATCGAGTGGGAGCAGACCGACGAGGCGCTGGTCATCCAAGCCACCGGCGATCCTCCATGCAAAGCCGCCTTTGTGTTCCGCCTCCGTTTCGCGGAGTAAGGAGGGCACAGCCCCCATTCGTACAATTTTGCACGGTAATCGAGTCCCAGAAGCTGAAACGCTTCAGCTAGAGGGGCTTTGGTTTATGGACAGGTTTCGGCACACGCCCCGTGTCGTAAGTCCTTTGGAGATGCTTCGCGGTCATCAGTCCCAGAAGCAGACGCTTTCGGGACACGCCGAACTGCTCAGGACGACGCCACATTGACACCTTGGCGATGCGGACGGGTCGCCCGCATGTCGCCGTCGAACGGGTCGGCCGAGCCACCCGGAAATCGCCGAGGTTGAGCTGACGAATGGCACTTAGATTTCCGTAACCCATTTCGCTGAAGTGACATAGCAACGAAA
>CAYGUP010000026.1:0-51365 GCA_964353155.1 uncultured Planctomycetaceae bacterium
CAGGCGGCCTAAAAACCACCCCACTCCGACGACAGGGCGTCCCGCGGGACGCCCTCCCACCCCAGTCACTTCGATGAGCACCCCGAAACCGACCACGCTCGGCCTCACCCCTTCCTTCGGATTCGGCGACCGCATCGGTCTGGCGACGCCGGGTCACTTGGCCGCGGTGAAGTCGGCCGCCGGGGGCATCGCGCCGATGTTTGCCCAGCAGTCGATCCGTGAGATGGCACGCACCAGCCGCACACCCGAGGGCGTGATGGGCGATGCGATGAAGGCCCTCGAAGCGGCCGGCTGGACCGACACGCACGGCTCCGACGCCGACCACTTGAAGACGCCCGAGGACGTCGATCGCACGGCGGTCGCCGGCTTCACCTTCTTCACGATCGACCCGTCCGGCGACGTCGATCAAGCTGCCGACGACTACGACGCCACGACGGTTAACGACAAGTTCGCCTCGCTGGGCGACGCCGCCCCGTGGGTCGGTGACTACGTCGGCAAGACGGTCACGCTGAGCACCGGCACGAAGCTCGACTTCGACGAGTTGGCCGTCCGGCGTGCCGCGGTGAAGTACGGCCGCGCAATCAAGATGGCCCTCGACTTGGCCGCCCACATCAAGAGCGTGCAAGAGGGGGCCGGCCGCGAGTACGAGATCGAGCTGTCGGTCGACGAGACCGAACAGCCGACCACCCTGGTCGAGCACTTCATCATCGCCGAGCAGTGCCTCAAGGGCGGCATGAAGCTCGTCTCACTCGCCCCGCGTTTCATCGGCGAGATGGAGAAGGGAGTTGATTACATCGGCGATGTCGCGGCCCTCGAAACCTCGCTCAAGGACCACGCGGCAATCGCCAAGCAGCTAGGCCCTTACAAGCTGAGCCTCCACTCCGGCTCCGACAAGCTGGCGATGTACCCCGCCCTCGCCCGGGCGACCGACGGGCAGTTCCACGTGAAGACCGCCGGGACCTCGTACCTCGAGGCGTTGCGTGTTGCGGCGATCGAAGAGCCCGCGCTCTTCCGCGATATCTGCGACTTCTCACGCGGCCGCTACGACACCGACCGGGCGACCTACCACGTCCACGCGACAAACGACACCGTCCCGGCGCCGAGCGAGCTATCCGACGACACCAAGCTGCAAGATGTCTACCTCGAGCGCTGGGCGACCGTGCCCGAGGGACGCGGCTTCGTTGAGGCGGGCCGCCAGATCCTGCACTGCACTTTCGGCTCGGTCCTGACCGACGAGAAGTTCGGCCCGGCCCTCCGAAAGTGTCTCGAGCAGTACCAATCGACCTACGATGCGGTCCTCGAAGAGCACTTCGTCCGCCACCTCAAGGCGTTGTCTTGAACGACCCAATCGGTCTGATTGATCAGTCCGATTTCTCTTCCCCCGCGACGGAGTGAGACGATGCGTTTGCCGAAGGTGATCTTCGGATCGAGTGCGCTCGGCAACCTGTTCAGCGCTCCGCCTCAGGAGATGAAGCTGGCGTTGACCAAGGCGTGGCTCGATACCGCGTCGGACGATGCCCTCCCGGTCGTCATCGACTCGGCGGGCAAGTACGGGGCGGGGCTGTCGCTGGAGTGCATCGGCAACAACCTCCGTGAGCTCGGTGCGGATCCTGAGAAGGTTGTCATCAGCAACAAGCTCGGCTGGTACCGCGTCCCGCTGACGACGCCCGAGCCGACCTTTGAGCCGGGCGCTTGGGTCGACCTGGAGCACGACGCCGAGCAGCGGATCAGCCGCCAGGGCATCCTCGATTGCTGGGAGCAAGGCACCGAGCTGCTCGGTGCGCCGTTCAAGTCGAAGCTCGCCTCGGTGCACGACCCCGACGAGTTCCTCGCCGCGGCGACGAGCCCCGAGGACAAGGCGGCTCGCCAGAAAGACTTGATCGAAGCCTACGAGTCACTCGCCGAGCTCAAGGCACGCGGCGAGGTCGAGGGGATCGGCGTTGGCTGCAAGGACTGGCGAGTCGCCAAAGAGATCACCGATCAGATCGATCTTGACTGGGTGATGATCGCCAACTGCCTGACGATCTACACTCACCCGCCCGAATTGATCGAATGGATCGAGTCGCTCGCCGCTAAGGGCGTGACGGTCATCAACTCGGCGGTGTTCAACGCCGGCTTCCTGGTCGGCGGTAAGTTCTACAACTACCGCGAGCTCTCAGAAGACTCGCCCGAAGACCAGCAGCTCTTTGCCTGGCGGGACGCGTTCTTCGCCCTGTGCAAGAAGCACGGCGTCGAGCCGGCGACGGCCTGCGTCCGCTTCGCCCTCTCGCCTCCTGGCGTGGCGTCGATTGCGGTTGGCACGACCAAGCCGGAACGGGTCGACGACTTCGCCCGCCAGGCCGAAACCTCAATCCCAGATTCTTTCTGGAACGAGGCCCGCTCGACCGGCCTGATCGACAAGAATTACCAGCACGTCCCGCTCGCCGAATAGCTCGAAGCTAGCCATGACCAAGACCGGCATCCTCAACCCCGCGTTGTCCGACCTGCTCCGTCGGGTCCGACACACCAACACGATCGTCATCGCTGATCGTGGCTTCCCGTTCTGGCCACAGATCGAGACCGTCGACATCAGCCTGATCGACAACATCCCGTCGGTGCTCGACGTGCTCAAGGCCGTGACCACCGAGTTCGACTTCGGCAAGGCGTGGATGGCCGAGGAGTTCAAGGCCAATAACGATGATGCCACGTTGCAGGCCGTCACCGGCGTGCTCGGCGAGATCCCGCTGGGGTTTGAGCAGCACGACACTTTCAAACTCCGTGTCCCGAACGCGATCGGGCTGATCCGCACCGGCGACACCGTTCAATACGCCAACATGATCCTGGAGTCGGCATGATTATCGACTCGCACCATCACCTGTGGGATTACTCGGTCGAGGAATATGGCTGGATCGACGACAAGATGTCGACCATCGCTCGCGACTTCACGATGGACGACCTGATGGCGGCGGCGAAGCCACTGGGCGTTGTTGGGTCGGTCGCGGTGCAAGCCCGGCAGACCGTGCAAGAAACGCGAGACCTGCTGGCGGTCGCTAAGGAACGCGATGATTTGCTGGGCGTGGTCGGCTGGGTGCCGCTCGCTTCGGACGATATCGAAGGCACCCTCGAAGAGTTCGCCGACGAGGCGAAGCTCAAAGGCTATCGCCATGTTGTCCAGGACGAGCCCGACAACGACTTCATCCTCGGCGAGGCATTCAACCGCGGCGTCGAGCAGGTCATCGCCCGCGACCTCGTCTACGACATCTTGATCTTCGAGCGGCAGCTCGGGCCGTCGGTTGAGTTCGTAGATCGCCACCCGAACGGGCGGTTCGTGCTAGACCATATCGCCAAGCCGAAGATCGAGGCCAAAGAGATCGAGCCTTGGGCGGCCAACCTCCGAGAGATCGCGAAACGCGAGAACGTCGCCTGCAAAATTTCGGGCATCGTCACCGAGGACGACTGGGCGACTTGGTCGCTCGACACCATCGGGCCCTACCTCGACATCGCCCTCGAGGCATTCGGCCCGGGCCGTCTGATGTTCGGCTCGGATTGGCCGGTCGCGTTGCTAGCGACTGAGTACAAGCGATGGTTCGAGACCGTCCAAGCGTGGGCGGGCGAGCTGTCGTATGATGAACAGAAAGCCTTCTACGCCGGCAACGCCATCGCGGCCTACCGGCTCGACCCCGAGAGCGTCTGACCACCCGCCATGAAAGCCATCCAGATCCCCGAGCCCGGTAAAGTCCAACTCATCGACCTCCCGGAGCCGACCCCCGATGCCGGCGAGGTGCTTCTGCGTGTTGGAACCGCCGGCTACTGCGGCACCGACCTGAGCACCTTCCGCGGCGTGAACCCCCTGGTGAGTTACCCGCGGGTCCCGGGGCACGAGATCGGCGGCACCGTCGAAGCCCTCGGCGAAGGGGTTACCGAGTGGAGCGTCGGCGATCAAGTCTTGGTCTTCCCATACACGGAGTGCGGCGAGTGCTCGTCGTGCTTGGTCGGCCGCCCAAACTGCTGCAAAAACAACCAAACGCTCGGTGTGCAGCGTGAAGGGGCCATGAGTGAGCTCGTCGCCCTGCCCGCCAGCAAGCTGATGAAGGCCGATGGCCTATCGCTCGGACAGCTCGCGCTCGTCGAGCCGCTGACGGTCGGCGCGCACGCCTCGGCACGCGGCGAGGTGAGCGAGGGCGAGAACGTGCTGGTCTTCGGCTGCGGGGCGATCGGCCTCGGCGCCATCGCCGGCGCGGCGTTCCGCGGTGCCAAGGTGATCGCCGTCGACATCGACGACCAGAAGCTCGCGCTCGCCAAGCGATGCGGTGCGGCCGAGAGCATCAACTCGATGACCGAGAGCCTCGAAGAACGCGTTCTCGAGTTAACCGGCGGCCACGGCCCGGCAGTCGTTATCGAGGCGGTCGGCCTGCCGCAGACTTTCAAGGCGGCCGTCGACCTCGTGGCGTTCGCCGGACGGGTCGTCTACATCGGCTACGCGAAGGCGCCGGTCGAGTACGAGACCAAGTACTTCGTGATGAAGGAAATCGATATCCGCGGCTCGCGTAACGCCTTGCCGGCGGACTTCCAGCAAGTCATCGCGATGCTGCAGGACGGCAAGGTGCCAACCGACGAGATCATCAGCCGCACCGCAACGCTGGACGAAGCCCCCGGTGCACTCCGCGAATGGAACGACGCCCCCGGCAACTTCACCAAGGTGCACGTCCGATTCGCCGAGTGAGACGCCGTTCCAACGAGCCGCCCTTCACCAAGCCGACCCGAGCTTGCGGACGACGAGTTCACGAACCATGGCACTCCCGCCTGTCGCATGGATTGAGGCCGGTGACGGCCCGTCCGCTGGGTTGAAGTAGTGCGAAGCGAACGACTCGCCATCGAAGGCATAAGCCTCGACGGTCAGCCGATCGACAAGCAATCGGATGCGGACGCTGCCCTCGCGCGGAGCCAGTCGATCCAGTGTCGTTACCCACCGGGTCGCTCCCGACTTGTCTCGCGCGAGGTGTTGCAGCGTGGATGTGTCGGTGTTGTAACGCAGCCGGACGCCGGGCAGGTCAAAGACGATCTGGCTCGCGGTCCCAGGATCGAAGTCGATGCTGAGGTCCAGCAAGTCGAGGTTCTCGATGCCAGCGAGGGCGTTCACCCCGTCGCCCAGCGAGATCTGGCTTTTGGCGTGAGTCGCTTCGACCAGTGATTCAATCTCCTGAACGGGGTAGACAAAGAGCCGAACCCCAGCGGGCGTCGTGCGGAGAGAGAGTTCGCACGGGAATGACATCTGCTGGTTGAACGGCAGACCGTACGCCTCGGCGCTGTTCGGGCCGCCACGCATCCAACCGATCTGAACGACGCGACCATCCGGGGCTTGATTGAATGTCTGGGCGGCGTAGAAGTTGCCTCGCCCTTGCTTCAAGGCCTCGCCTTCGGAGCGAAACGACCGCCCATCGAACTCGCCGATCTCGTAGTCGAAGCTCGCGTCGTAGAGGACACACTTGACGTTGCTCGGGTCCCCGTCGACGGGCAGAAAAACGAGGTCCATGCACTCGAAAGCCCAATCGCGCATCAGATCGGACGCCACCTCCCAATCGACGAGGTTCTTCGAGGTGAAGAATCGGACCCGACCCGGATGGCGTTCGACCCACAAGACCATGACCCACCGGCGGGACGCTTCGTGCCAGAAGACTTTCGGGTCACGCTCGGAATCGTCGAAGCCTTGGTTCGGCACAACCGGTCGGCCGTCGTTCCAGCAGACCCAGGACTCGCCGCGGTCCGTGCTATAAGCCATTGCCTGGTAATACTTGTCCCGCTTTCGATCGTCGGTCGCGAAAGTGTAGAAGGCACAGAGGGTCGGCGTATCGCCGACCTGCTTGCCAAGGCTGTTGTTGTGGTCGACGACCGCCGTACCGGAATAGATCGTCCCGCTGACGCCATCGACTCGGTAGGGACGCAGTGCGTGGTCCTTCTGTGACCAATGGACCATGTCCGAGCTGACGGCATGCCCCCACGTCATATTCCCCCACGTGGTCCCCTTGGGATTGTGTTGGAAGAACAAATGGTAGGCCGTCCCGTCGAAGACCATCCCGTTAGGGTCGTTCAACCAGTTCCGCTTCGAAGTGAAGTGGAACTGCGGCCTCAAGGCTTGCTCGTAGCCGATCTCGGGATAGGCTTCGCTACGTATCCCCCGAGTGAATTGCACTTCCGGAGCAACGCTTGCCTGCTCAGCGGCTATCGCTGAAGCAGCTAACAAGACGCCAATCGTCAGGGAAAACCAGAGCCGCGTGTTTATAGACATGGGAGAATGGGCCCTCGATTTGGAAGGTGCTACGAGCTCAGCCATCGCATAGTGGCCGCAAGCTAGCACGTCCTATTCGAATCGGTTCTCACCCACAAAAAAGCTGCATTGCTCCTGGCCCACGAGAAACGCTTTCCCACCGGAGTCCCGCGCGATTCTAGGCTGCCTTTCGGAAGGCCGCCGGAGCTTCGCTCGCGGTCCGCGGGACGATTGATTCGAGTGTCGCAAGGGCTTCCGATGCGGGGGAGTTGGCGACCGCTTCAAGCTGCCGCACTTGGTGGAGCACGCTCACGATCGGCTGCGTATCGCTATCGGCCGTCATGATCTTCTTATGGCTCGTCGGCTTGTGCTGCTCGCTGTCGTTGTAGAGCTCCTCAAAAAGCTTCTCACCAGGACGCAGGCCGGTAACCTCGAGATCGATGTCTTCCCCTTCTCGCAGGCCACTGAGCCGGATCATGTCGCGGGCCAAGTCCAAGATGCGAACCGGTTCGCCCATATCGAGGACGAAGATCTCACCGCCCTGCCCCATGCACCCGGCTTGGATGACCAACTGGGCCGCTTCGGGGATCATCATGAAGAAGCGATTGATATCCGGGTGGGTGACCGTGACGGGGCCTCCCTGGGCGATCTGCTGCCGGAAGATCGGCACCACGCTGCCGGCCGAGTCAAGAACGTTGCCGAACCGAACGGTAACGAACCGCGTGGAAGACCCCACGCTCTTGGCCTGAACGTAGCGTTCGGCCATCTGCTTGCAGGCCCCCATCACACTGGTCGGGTTGACCGCCTTGTCCGTGCTGACCATGACGAAACTCTCAGCGCCGAAGGCCTCGGCGGCGTCCGCGACATTGCGGCTCGCCAGCGTGATGTTCTTGATCGCTTCGCCCGGGTGTTGCTCCATCAACGGCACGTGCTTGTAAGCGGCCGCATGGAAGACCACGTTCGGCTGGTGCTCGGCGAAGACCGCGTCCAAGCGTTCACGGTCGGTCGTATCAGCGAGGACGACCTCGGTGACCCCTGGCGCTATCGCATCGAGCTCACGCTCGAGGAAGAACTGCCCGGTCTCGGTCCGATCGAGCGCGACAAGCTTCGCCGGATTGCGGCTCAGCAGTTGGCGACAGATCTCCGAACCGATCGAGCCAGCGCTGCCCGTCACCAGGACCGTCTGCCCCGTTAGCCATTCGCCGATCGCTTGGTCATCGAGTTGAACCGGTTCGCGGCGCAGCAGGTCCTCGATGGAGACGTCGCGCGGGCCGATCGACACCGACCCCTGCAGCAACTGATCGTGCGTCGGCAGCACGCGAACCGGCACACCATCACGCTCGGCATCAGCAAGCAACTGCCTGATCACCTTGCCGGGCAAAGCCCCGGCAACGAATACTTCGTGGGCTGACTGAGCAGCGATCTCGCGTCGCAAATCGGCAGGCGTTCCGACAATTGGTACGCCGCCAATACGATTGCCTAAGTGCTTAGGGTCGGGATCGATAAAGCCGACGACCCGTAAAGGCTGCCGGCGGCCTAATCGCAAGGTACGGAGCAGCGTCTCCCCTTCGTCGTTTGCCCCAACAATCAAGGCCCGACGGTACGATTCACCATGCAGATTGGCCCGCAGATCGCGCAGGGCACGCGGTGCAGATCGCATCAAACCAAGCAGAAAAAGCGTTGTGCCCCAATCGATCAGTAAAACGCCCCTCGGCGTAGCAATCCCCGGTAGCACAACGGCGTCAACAAATGAGAGACCAACAGTCGCCCAAGTTGTTGCCTTGGCGATGGTAACGAGGTCGTAAAACCCTATGTATCGATTGACGTGCTGATCAAGACGGTGCCAGCTGAACGAGAAGAGCTTAACTCCAACGCCGCAGAGGGTCATTGCCAAGACAGCCCCCGAGTGGCTAGGAGGAACCGATCCTCCAAACCTTAGCACGTAAGCGGCGACGAAGGAGCCAGCAGCCACCGCCGCCAGCAACGCTATCGTTAGGCCGCGGCGGACGAGGGTCTTCATCGGCGTCTTGGTGGGGTTACGTCAGGATTGGTGCTCCCTTTAGCTGAAACTTCCGACCGATGCGAGCCTGATCCGCCGACTGACTGAGACTCAGCCAGTCTGTAGCGACGATTCTCATCAACTTTGGTGCGACGCTTCGCGGCCTCTTGCAGCCAAACTGCTAGGTAGCTGATATCTGGCCGACGTGCGAGGCACCAACGGATGTGGCTGTCCGCTTCATCGAATCGGTCGGTAGCCCGAAGAGCGGCGGCCATCTCGAGTCGGCCTGGGAACCATTGAGGTGCAAGGTGGAACGCGTGTTGAGCTGCCTCGACTGCTGATTCCTCACGACCAATAAGCCTTAGGGTCGCACTGACTTGCCGCCACCGTTCGGCCAGAGCTTCCTTGGGCTTCTCGCCGACCAACTCGGCTTCCTTCGTCTTAGAAGCGGCATAGTGGCAGATGGCAGCGAGATCCTCGTCAGCCCCGCCCTTCTGCTGATAGGCATTAATCGCGATGCCTATCGCAGCGGGACCCGGTTCGAGATCTGATATCAAACCTTCGGCTGAGCCCATTGAAGCGTAGATGCTAACTAGCTTGGCTATGTGAGAGCCCGGCTGCCGGATGCTCCGCCGCCACAAATCGAGGCATTCCTCCGGTCGGCCCTCCAGCCAACGCGAGTAGCCCGCCTCAAAAAGCACATCCCCGTCGTGTGGTCGAACAGCGAGTGCCTGGTCAACTAACGCCGACTGCCCCGTCGCGTTGTCGTCCAAGAATTTGAGAGACGCAAGGACAAGGTAGGCCTCGCCATGCAGCGGGCACAGGTGGATCGCGGCTAAGGCATGACGACGGGCTTCACTAAGCCGAGCGGCACGCTCGCCAAACACCCGGTTTATCCATGCCATGCGCCCTCGGTAGTCTTCGAAACCGCCGTTGATTGCGGCGTCACGGATCTGCTCTAAGCCCATCGGCTCAGCCCCCGATCTAACCTGGCACTCGTCGATCTGCAACAACCGCCGCGCCAGCCGAAGGTGAGCACGCGAATGACTCGGATTGCTTGCAATCACTCCCCGGAGAAAATCGATCGAGCGATCAACTCCAGCTTCGATGGTTGCGTTAAGCCTATCTGCGTCTTCAGTCGTGCCGGTGACCGTGGCTCGTTGCGTCAGTTGCCGTAGACTGATCGAGGTTCGTAGGTAGCTGTCCCAGTTCTGAGAAGCCGCGGCCGGGCCGAGCATCCAGGTTAAAGCAAAGCAGCCACCGAAGCTCGCTAGGCCGACCGGCCACCAACGAGTCATCGATCCCTGGTTAACAGAATGTCGTGATTCAGAAACTGAGAGCCCTCGGTCTTGCTCCTCAAGCCGTACGGCGCACGCGACAATAGCAAGGGTCGGAGCAGCCAAGCCTGGCAGGTACCAGACGAAATCAACAGCCGAATGACTCATGCTCGCCGACAGAGAGAACGCAATGGCTACCCACATCCAGCGCACTTCCGTGCTTGGTGAACGCCTCACTCCCCGGACGACTGTCGCCACGATTGATGCCAAGAATCCTCCGAGCAAGGCTAACCCAACCAAGCCAGTTTCGCTTGCGATCTGCAAGTAGCCACTCTCCGCGTGCGTGAACTCGCGCGGGGACGGCGCTGAAAAAAAGTAAGTATAGACCTCGCGATGGGTTCCAGCTCCAAAACCGACCCAGGGACTCGCTAGCAGGGCCTCTACATTCGCTGACCAGATAAGCCGCCTCGACTGCAAGGCGTCAAGCTCCTCAACGCTCCCCGAAAACAGGCCTCCCATGCGCGCACTGATACGCTCGTACCCGAATGCGGAGACGCCGAGAAAACTACCGACAACTACCAACGACAAGAGCAAGCAGTGCTTAGCTTCAATCGCACCGACACAGTAAGCGACAAGAGCCCCGACCATGGTCGCGACACCCAAGGCGGCGACTGCACCACGCGATTCGCTTGCAAACACTGCGACCATCAGCCCGATCAGCGCTAGCGTCCCTAGATGTCTAAGCACCTTCCCAACCGCGTCCACCTTCATCGATTTCGGCAGTCCAAGAACGATCGCGAGGGCTGGACCGATACCAAGCAACGCGTAGTGGGCGAAGTGGTTCTTATTTGCAAAGGTTCCCTGTAGCGACTCATTAAAATCTCGGTGCGGATGATCGTAGAGGCCTAGCAACTTGTTGCCGAGGAGCCCGTATTGAACACCCGCAATAATCAGCATCCCAGCCGCAGAGCCTGCGACTAGAAGAAGCACCACTCGAACATCTTCTTGAGTGCGAAGACGCTCAATCAATGCCATCAGTATCAAGCTATACCCGACTAATACGCCCAAACTCTCTCGTGTGGCTCCGGGTGACAGCGAAAGAGTAGGCCAAGGGTCGAACAGTGCCTCGCCTCCCTCACCCCAAGCTGGAAGAATCCTCGACAAATCAGGTCCGACAAATTTGACCAGGAGCGGTAGCGGGAGCAGTTGAGATACAAGCAGCAGGAGGGTCCCAATAACTAGAATTGGCAACCAACTAGGTGTCTTTAAGCGATCTCCTCGAAGGGCAAGTTCGCCGAGCACACCCGTCGCAGCAAGAACAGCACCCGCAACAAATACCCAGCGGCCTACTTCATGCCGACCGCCCAAGAGGAGTGGCGTTATAAGGAGGCAAACGGCAATCCCTAGATCACCCGCTCGATGCAACAACCGTTCAAACCGCTGATTTGTAGCGGTGTGTCGCCAGCTGTGATTGGTGTTTGCTATGAACAAGATTGAATCGTCCGAAACGGTGCTGCTTCTCGGCTCTAAGCCGCTTTGCTATGCGTCACTAGGTCTGTCGCCCCCTCCTCTCCATCGTCGTGGCCGTATCCATAGCCGTATCCATAGCCGTAGCCGCTGCCTGCCAACTCCGAGACCCGATTGGCAACCACACCAACGATATTGCCGCCGCTACCAAGGAAGCTGCTGTAGGCACGCTGCACCAATCGGCGATGGTTCTTCTCCGGTGTGACGACGAGGATGACCCCATCTACCAACCGGCTGACAATCTGGGCATCACTCACGGCCAACACCGGAGGGCAGTCCACAAGCACTTGGTCGTATCGACCGTCGGCCCAGGCTAACAGCTCGGAAAAATTAGGCCCCAGCAGCAGCTCGGCGGGATCAGGTCGGCGAGGGCCGGCTGGAATCACATGCAAGTTTTCATGTTCGGTGAGATGCAAGCTACGCTCTGCTGCCCCCGAGATGCCTGCCTCAAGATCGACTGATAAAATATCGGTCACGCCAGGGCGCCCCTTCAAAGCGAAGAGGCTTGTTAAACCAGGCTTCCGCAGGTCCGCATCGATCAAGAGCGTTTTCTTCCCCGACTGTGCGTACGAGACGGCCAGGTTCGCCGACACAGTCGTCTTGCCATCGCTTGGTTCAGAGCTTGATATCACTAGGCGTTCTGAAACGTCGGCGCCCAGCGAAATCGAGGTACGAAGCGTACGAAACGCTTCGGACTCCGTGGCCTGAGGCTTCATAAACAGCTGCACCGCCTGCAGTCCGTCGCCAGGTAGCGGCGTGAGTTCGCGAACGACAGAGAGCACACGGCACCCGAGCTGCAACGCCATCTCTTCCGGCGATCCGAAACGGTCGTCTGCCAAGTCTTGGGTGTAGGCGATCAGGAAACCAAAACACAGACCACTAAGAATCGAACCAACCACGACCGTACGAAGGCGTGGTGACGCCGGGGTGCTATCAGGCAGCGGCTCCTGAACGATGTTAACACGGATCGGCGCTTGGACCTTATGGATGTCTACAGCCGCAATCTTATCGAACAGAACATCGTGTAGCTTCTCAAGACGCTCGACCTCACGTTGTAGCATCTCGATATCGACAAAATCACCACTCTGCCGAGATGCCGCCACACGAGCCTCCTGAAAGGCCACTTCAAGCTGGTTTTCTCGTTCGGATGCTCTTGCCAGGGCCTGCATCAGCATCGAATTGAGAAGGGGTCCGAGTTGTTCGTTTGGAAGCGAACCGGGGCGACCGAGTGAACCACCACGCGAAGAAGCGATGAACTGCTCGACCCCGGCGAGCTGTTGCTGGACAGCAGCAACCTGGGGGTGACTCGGGCCGTAGAATGGACGCATCTCGTCGAGTTTCGCGCGTAGATCGAGCGCCCGTTTCTGCTGCTCGGCCAGCGCCACCATATCGCTCTCGCCTAAGCCCATCGCAGCAAGCATCATCTTCTCACCAACCGCCTGCTGGACCAATCCAACGTGCTGCCTCAAGTCTTCCCCACGGCTCGTAGCAAGCTTCACGCTCGCTAGCGATGCTTGCAAGTTGATGCGATCCTGCTGAGCCTGCATTAAGGCGTCGTTGACCTTCAGCGCCCTCGCGATAATCGGATCGACAACATTGTCACGATCCGGCAACGCCAGGTGACCAATGCGCTCCCTCGAATCCCGCAAGCGGTGCTGCTTAGCGGTCAAGTCGACCTCCAGGCGATCGCGCTCGATGGTAAGCACATCGAGCACCTCAGCCGCCGTCCCACGGTGGGTTTCTTCAACAAAACTGAGGTACGATTCGATGACAGCACTAACGACGGCTGCGGCGGCTTCTGGATCCAATGACTCGTAGCCAACCCCGATGAAGTTGGTCATCCGAACATGATCAGTCTTCAATCGTGACGAGAGTGACTCAACCCAATCGCGGGGCTCTACCTCCATGAGGTCGATCCGGTGTTCAGGCGCAAGGCGCTCAATCGCTCCTGCGACGACAACCGGACTGCGGACGAGCTCTTTATGAGTCGCGATAACAGTATCGGCTCCAGCCTGCTCCCCCACTCCCGTGATATTATCTGCGCCCTGCTCAATCACCAGCAGCTTTGCTGTCGAACGATATAGACGTGCCGCAGTGAAATAGTAGCCCCCCCCCAAAGCGATACAGATCGCCAACGACCAAAGGATGGTTGCTTGTCGGTAGCGCGCGACTCTAAGCACCCGCGCCAAAGCATGCAACGCTTCCTGAGAACCGCTGCTCTCCAAAGGCTCGTGGTCTTCGTGGTAACTGTTGGTCATGCGGTATGACGTGGGTGTTGCTGTCGATTAGTTGAGGCGTAGGTTCGTTTGGGCACTTGCCATCTTTCGATCGACAGATCAAAAGAGACTAAGATTGCCACCGAGCCCAAGGCTAATTCGGAAGAAGGTGTTGACCGCTTCGACAGCCGTTGTGGCGATTGTTGTTTCCACGCTGATCAGGTCGCCAGACTGCAAGACGAGGTTGTCTGGGCCGCCTCTCTTCGCTGATGCCAAGCTCACACCAATCACCGCCGGTTCGCTACGTCCGGGGGAACGCCGGATAACTAAAACTTTGTCGGCAACGCTCGATGACTCCCCCCCTGCCATAGCGATAGCATCCAACAAACGAAGATCGTGATCCTGGGTAAGCTCAAACTGATCCGGGTTGTTGACTAGACCAGAAACGTGAACCACTCGCTTCTGCCGAGGACGCACAACCACCACATCGCGGTCGCTCAAGTTTTGGCGATCGGGCCCGAGCGTCGATAGATTGGCTAAGTTGATCTCTTCCGCCCGCAAGGCGGGTGAACCTGGGCTGATCGGAGGATTGAATGCAACCTGCGTAACTTCACCGTCCGCAGGCACGGCCTCGACGCCAGCATAGCTATCGGCCGCATCATGGCGAAGCACTTCGACTACCGTGCCGGCGTTCTCGGTGAATCCACCCGCTGCGGCAATTGCGCTGAGGATGTCGCATCCACGTCGTGGAACTTCTTGAACGCCAGGCTCGCTTACGGCACCAAGGACGGTGACCCGGTAGGTTGCTTGCTCCTCGATGCGAACATGGACCTGCGGCTGCAAGTAGATGCCACGCTCTATGGCGGCCCGCTTGATCCGTTCAGCTACGTCAGTCGGATCAAGTCCGGCTACCATGACCGGTCCAACGTATGGTATCTCGACCACCCCGTTGTCACCCACGCGGACGCTCTGGGCCTCGACGCTGTCGTCGGCCAACCCGGTCAGGAGTGTGACCTCAATCAGGTCTGCTGGCCCGACCGCCGAGCTAGTCCCGGTCGCCAATGCCATACCTCGCAGCTCAATCTGCTGCTTGCCAGCACCGGCGGGCGCAAGCAATTCGGGTGGCAAAGCCGCGGCTGACAGGTTGCGAGACTGGCAACCGAGTGGGGCTGTGCTGAGCAGAGCAAAAAGCACAGCGATCGACTTGCTAGAGCGTTGGCACATCGGTGGGGTGGCAATCAAACGTTGGCCGGCAGTTATGTCCAGGACGGGTTTATTAACGAAACGCAGATCGGCCTGCAAGACGAGTGCTCCTTGCCTCAAACCCCGCCTTGGGTGGGCTCACGATCTCGCGTTGCTGTGGGCCTACCGTTGCACTATGCTTCCGCTGCCGACAAGGATGGACGGCACGAGAAACCAACAGACCGGCTGCCCAAAGCGGCTCGGACGATCCAAGGAGGGCGAGCAAGATGGACATGCAGCGTGTTAGCCAGTCACTAAGTGGTAAGCGAATACTGGTCACCGGCGGGACGGGCAGTTTCGGCTATCAGATTGTCAAGAGCCTGCTGAAGTTCGGCCCAGAGCTCATCTCGGTTTACAGCCGCGATGAAAAAAAGCAATACGACATGAAGCTCGAATTCGCCGAGCACGCCAACATCCGCTACCTTCTTGGCGACGTAAGGGATCCCGAAAGGACGAATGAAGTCTTTCGTGACAAGGACGTCGTGTTCCATGCCGCTGCGATGAAACAGGTGCCGAACTCCGAGGAAGCCCCCTGGGAAGCGGTTAAAACAAACGTCATCGGCGCCGAGAACGTTCGTCGTGCGGCTGTGGACAACGGCGTCGAGACGCTCGTTGCAATCAGCACCGACAAGGCGGTCAAGCCAGTCAACGTCATGGGGATGACCAAGTCGCTGCAAGAGCGGGTCATCATGGCCCCTCAGCACTCGGACTCGAAGACTCGCTGCATCTGCGTACGCTACGGAAACGTTCTGGGCAGCCGGGGCAGCGTGATACCACTCTTCAGTCAGCAGGTACAGCGAGGCGACGAGCTCACCATCACCAACCCAGACATGACGCGGTTCCTGTTGACCCTGCCAGAAGCCGTTGAGCTCGTTTTCTGGGCAACCGTCGAAGGCCAGAACGGCGACTTGTGGGTCCGGAAGATGCCTGCGGCGAACGTCGTAGACCTCGCCAAGACGGTCGCACTGGGCTTAACCGGAGATGCCGATTACCCCCATCGGATCATTGGTACTCGCGCTGGCGAAAAGCTTCACGAAGTCTTGGTCTCGGAAGAAGAAATGTGGCGAGCCGAAGAACGCGAACAGCACTACCTGATACCGGCCTGGGAAAAAGAAAGGCAGGAGTTCGCCGACAGTCGCCCTGCCCTAGCGGAGTATGCCTCCGACACCTTCCCGCTGTTGACTCGCGAAGACTTATTCGCCTTGCTGGAGCGTGACGGTTGGTTTGCAGGTGCCAGCCCCTCACGCCAGTTTAGAGTCGTGGCTTGACCCCACCCTCTTCCTAGCGCCGCTTCTTCAGCCCATTCAGCAGATGCTCTCATGAACTACTCAGACACCTTGGGCAACGGCCGCTTTCAGCGACGAAGCAATTGCCGTGGATGCCTCAGCGATAACCTTGTCAGCTTTCTGGACTACGGATCAGTCCCCCTAGCAGGCGACTTTATCACACCCGACCAGGTCGGATCCGAGCTAACTTACCCGATGGATTTAAGTTACTGCACCGATTGCTCGCTGGTGCAGATCACCAACGTCGTCTCGGCGGAAGAACTCTTCACAGACTACCGTTACCTGTCTTCTGTTACCTCGACGCTGATGGGCCATTTCAATAGCTATGCCCAGACCCTGAAGAACCGTTTTTTTCATGGCAAGGATGGACTAGTTGTTGAATTCGGCTGCAACGATGGCGTCCTGCTGAAGCCATTGAAAGAGCTGGGTATCCGAGCTATCGGGATTGATGCCGCTGAGAATGTCGTCGAGATCACCAGGCGCAAGGGACTCGACGCTCGCCACGGCTACTTTGGACACGCACTAGCCCAAGAACTAGTCGAGGCGTCAGGACAAGCGCAAGTCATCACGGCCAGCAACGTGTTCGCACACATTGACAATCTCGATAACGTCTTACGGGGTGTTGACACCTTACTCGCCGAAGATGGAACGTTTATCGTTGAGGTCCACTACTTACGAGACCTCGTCGAATCGGTCCAATTCGACACCGTGTATCACGAGCATCTGTGCTACTACTCACTGCGTTCGCTAAATCATTTATTCGGACGATTCGGACTCGAGATCGTAGACGCTGAGCGACTACCGATGCACGGTGGCTCAATACGGGTCTACGGAAGTCGACAGGCGTTCGCGCCGGGCAAGTGCAGCGAGAGACTTGCCCGACTCACGGAAGAAGAGGAAGCTGCAGGACTGCACTCGCTAGAGACCTTTGAAGTGTTCGGTGAGGCGTCACGTCGTCAACGACTCGAGATTCGCGACATGGTTTTGTCCCGAAAAGCCGTCGGGAGAACTGTGTGCGGTTATGGCGCAGCCGGGCGTGCTACGACTCTTCTCAATTATTGTGGCATCGGTCACGAAACCCTTGACTATATCGTTGATGAGAGCCCTTCCCGCATTGGGCGATACGTCCCGGGAGTGAGGGTGCCGGTCGTCAATCGCGATCACTTCCATGCAAATCCCGTTGACGACTGCTTGCTGACGGCATGGAACTACCGCGACGAGATTATCGCTAAAGAACCAACCTTCACCGCCAAGGGTGGCGTGTTCCTGGCACCTCTGCCCAAGCAAGAGATCATCCAAGGGCTACCATGTTTTGCCAACGCGTCTTGATTCTGGGCTCGACCGGCACGCTTGGTGGATACTTGTCCCAGTCAATGGGATCGGGTTTTACTGCCTTGAGCCCGGCTAGGCGGGCCACGGCAAGCACGCCAGATCAAACCCACCCCCTAAACCACCTATCCGCACACCTTGAGGCGGCCGACCACAGCACAATTGATTCTGTACTAGATGAAGCTCAGCCTGACGCGGTGATCAACTGCATCGCGATAACTCCGAAGCATCGGCTAGGTGACAACAAGCACTGCTACAGCATTGTGAACGCCAGTTTCCCTCACGCTCTAGCAGAGCGAACGCGAAGCCGAGGCATCTATACCATTCACATAAGCAGCGATGCTGTCTTCTCTGGCAATCAAGGCGGCTACACAGAACTAGACGAGCCGGACCCGACTGACGAGTATGGTCGCACAAAACTCGCCGGCGAGATAACAGGCAACGGTTGCCTGACCTTACGCACCTCCTTCTTTGCATTGAATAGCAATCGTGGCGGTGTAATCGACTGGCTATTGCAGCAGCAAGGCCGCAAGGCGGCCGGTTATACCAACTACCATTTCTCCGGCATGTGGATCGGAACGCTTGCGCAAGCCATCACAAAGGCTCTAACGCACACCGACCGCCCCAGTGGTATTTTTCATGTTGGGGGACAACGCGTGAGTAAGTTTTCTTTGCTTCAAAGGATCAGTAATCGGTTCGGCTTGGACATCCAGGTGGTTCCACAGCCCAACCCGAGATGCGATCGATCGCTCGACTCAACCGCGTTTTGGTCTCACCTGAACGAACCTATCCCAACAGTCGATGCCCAGCTTGAGGCGATGACTCCAGAGCTTCTAGCTGCTATAGGCCATCACACGCATAACAAGCGGACATACACGAGACGCGATTTGCTCTTAGCTTCTGATTCGCAGGATCGTTAATGGGTGCGGTTGACGTTATCGCAGGCCAGAAGCCCAAACGTGGCAAAACAATAGTTTACCTTGCGGTAAACTATGCCAGCAAAGCGTGGCAAATCGGCCTCGCCCTCATTTGCACACCAATCTACTTGAGCCAGCTAGGCCCGGAAGGATTTGGGGCGATAGGGCTCTTCCTAACAGTACAACGCATCGCCTCGCTGTTTGACACCGGTCTGTCGCGAACAATAAATCGCGTGATGTCTGGGTCTGAGCAAGATCCAAATGCGACCAACACGCTACGTACGCTTGAGGTCATTTACCTAACATCGTGTGCCATCTTACTTGCGATAGCACTATCGCTCAGCACTCTGCAGGACCACGGGAAAAGCGCCGGGGCTGCGAGGCTGGTTCCACTAATGGCAACAGCGATTGCAGTGCAAATGCCGGGCAACTTTTACGCCGCTGCAATGGTCGGGCTTGAACGGCACGTTGCGCTAAACGCTATTCAAATGATATGGCAGGGCATGCGTTTTGGGGGAGGTGCTATTATCGTACTCTGCCAACCGAGCATAACAGCGTTTCTGGGATGGCAGATTGCAACCGGATTAGTATACACCTGCATCGTTTGTCGCGGTGCTTGGAGCGCCGCCCCCGGACAATACTGGTCATCATCCTTCCGGTGGAAGCATTTTAGGTCCGTCTCCGCCTATGCGGGCGGTGCAACGCTCTGCTCCGTAACTGCAGTTTTAACGACACAAGTCGACAAGCTGATCTTATGGGGTCAATTAGACGCTGATGCATTCGGTTATTACATGCTATGTTGGTCGCTCGCTGCAACTCTGTATGTAGTGGCAAGTCCTATTAGCACCGTAATGTTTCCGCGGTTTTCTCGGCTAAGCCGTTCGCCTGATAGCAGCATTCTATCAAACTCATACCACCGAGCGTCCCAGCTTATAACCGTTGCGATAGCCCCGATCACGGCGACGGGGTGCCTCTTCGGCGCACCAACGTTGCATGCGTGGCTAGGCGATCCGTCCGTTGCAGTGCACTGCTCAGAAATCCTCTCGCTTCTTGTCTTGGGCGTCGGCATCAACTGCCTGAGCGCAGTGCCGTATACCCTGCAACTCGCAGTTGGTTGGACACGCCTAGCGAATCAGCTGAACGTTGCTTCACTGCTACTCTTCGGCCCAGCTGTCTTTCTAGCCTGCCAAACTGGGAGCGGTTGGGGAACAGCTGTCGTTTGGTGCATGTTTAGTTGCACTTACCTCTGCGTGCAGGTAGCACTTATGCATCGACGGTTTCTAGCTGGAGAGCTGTGGCAGTGGGTTCGGGTTCAACTCGCTATTGTGTGTGCTACAACGTCTGCCGTAGGGTTGACTGGGTTCATTCGATGGCCAGAAACACGCTCTGGATCACTCTGCAGCGTGATTGTGGCATGGAGCATGGGCACGCTCGCCGCCTTGCTAGCATCGCGAGCTTGCCGGACATACCTAGCCTCTCGCTTGAAGCTCTTGTACTTTTCCAAACTTAGTGTGATTTCATCTGGTCGCGAAGCTCCCGCCTGCGTAACCTCCGCGGCACCAGACTACAACAAGCGGCCGTAGCATCTACAGGCACTCACATGAGCACTAGCAATCAGTTAGCCCACCCCAGCTTATGGCAGCGTGCCCGTTGGAAGATCGGCCCCAGCATAGCTGCTGCGTTCGGCATCCCAGGCATCGCTCAACGCACGGAAGCGTTGGTTCGATCGGTAGACGGCAGAACGGCCTTAGACTTGGGCTGTGGTGTGAGTTCACACCTCAGCTCACTGCGTCCGAGAATAAAGACCTTCGGAGTAGATGCCGATCCGGGATCAATCGAGGCATCACGCGAGCGATCCGTCCACGACGGATACGCGCTTGCTGATATCATCAGCCAATCGGTTGACGAACTGAGAGAACGACTAGAAGCTTCAACCGGTTTGCGGAGCTTTGATGTCGTCACCGCCTATGGCGTGATAGAACATGTTAAGAAGTCGGACGGGTGGGAGTTGATGGAAAAATGTGAGGCCCTCGCCACAAAACTAGTCATCCTCGAAACCCCTAATGGTTTTGTCCCACAAGGGGCTGAATTCGGCAATCCGCTGCAGCGTCACCTGTCTGGGTGGACTAGACAAGACTTCGAAGGAGTTGGCTACTCTGTCTTTGGAACAACAGGAACGAAATACCTGCGTGGCTACATGGGCGAATCAAAGGTAACCGTGCCCGGTGCCTTGCTGTTTGATCAAGTCGTACTGAGCAGGCTTCTGCGATGCGATCGCGCTCCCCACCACGCTTTCAACCTTGCAGCCTTCAAGGACGTTCGCGGCGTCGAAGCTCGCTACGCAACGCGAGAAGACTTCAGGCTCAGGAAACGCGTCGCTTGAGCCTTTCGCTAGGCACAAGGATCATTTTCTAAACCAACGCTAAACCCATCGCTTGAAACAATGCCTGCTCTTCCTCTGTTGTCTATATTAATGCCAACAAAGGATCGAAGCGAATGTGCAAAGCATGCAATATCGAGCCTGCTTGCTTTTAGTCGGGATGATTTTGAACTAATCGTCCATGATAATAGCAGCAACGACTCTCTATCAAAATGGGTTGCTGCTCTGACGCTAGATAAACGACTACGCTACTACAGGGCGCCAAATCCACTATCGATCAACGAGAACTTTGCGTGCTCGCTGCAGCGTTCTAGAGGGCAGTATGTTGGGGCGATGGGAGACGACGATGGCTTGTCCCCTTGCGTCCTTGAACTCTGTGATTGGTTGCTCGACAACCGTGCTGATGCGCTCACCCCAAAGTACCCCGCAAGCTATCGCTGGCCAGGGGTGCGTAGCGGGACCGATGGAGAGCCAACCATGGGCACTCTCAAGATCGGGAAATTCAGTGGCCGTGTTGAATTGGCTGATGCAGAAGTCGGCTTGAGGGAGTGCGTTCGAAACGGCGCCGTGCGACTAACAGGTTTACCCACTCTCTACCACGGATTGGTCAGCCGTAGATCTCTAGAGCGCGTACTCCAGCAAACCGGCTATTACACGCCGGGCATTAGCCCAGACATGGCGGCCGCCATTGCACTTGCTTCACATGTAGATCGCTTCGCAACTATCGACTACCCTCTTTACGTCCCGGGAGCATCAGTCAATAGCGGTGCTGGACGTGGTGTTCGCAAGGCCCATCATGGGGATTTGCGAAGTGAGGCATATCTCGATAAGCGATTAATTGATCGTTGGCCGTCCGGTATCCCTGCGTATTTTTCCGGACCTACAATGTGGGCGTCTGCGGCGATTCAAGCGCTCCAGGCTACCGGTCGCGAAGATGTTTTGCAAGGCTTCAACTATGCGGCCACTCATGCTGCCTGCCTAGTCTTCGTTCCCACCCATCGCAAGGCAACCTGGGCAAGCCTAATAGAAAGCAGGTGGTCGCCGTCTTTATCTGGAAAAGCTGCTTCTCTTTTGACCTGCGGGACTCGGGTAATTGAGAATATTATGCGGCGTGGTCACCAGCTCTCATTAAACCGTCTTTCTCGGTCCCACAGCTATCGAATGGCTCATTTCGACAACATCGCCGATGCTATGAAAGCACTCGTGGACCAGCCTATGCCGCTTCACCTACCACAACTTCTTCCGATCGATGGATTTGGGCGGCTAGCTGCCTAGCGACTGGTAGCCATTCGCCGCAGCTCGGCATATCCTTATTCATCAACTGCCGCGTCAATGGTTTGTACATCACATGGCGAAGATAGCCCACCTAACTAGCGTAGCAACAACATATCATGTTCGTATTTTTGCGAGGCAGTGCCGAAGCCTCGCCGCTTCTGGCAACGAGGTGGTTTTGCTATGCACCCACCATAGTAATGCAGTCGTTGATGGGGTGACAATCCGCACGGTTGGCAAACCCTCCGGACGACTTCAAAGGATGCTTGGGACAACCGGCAAGATTTTTTTTGCTGCGATGCGAGAACGAGCCGACTTGTACGTCATCCATGATCCGGAACTAATCCCCACGGCATGGTTGCTGAGCAAGCTAGGCAAGGCAGTTGTCTACGACATGCACGAAAACACGCCCAAACAACTGCTCACAAAAGAATGGATACCCCGCCAACTGAGGCAAGCTACCGCGACGATGCTTGCTACCATCCAACGGGTACTGCTCCCCAGCATACCGGTAGTTTTTGCAGAGAGTTCATACGTCGACGACTACAGGTACGTTAAGCAATCAGTAATCGTTCTGAATATGCCGCACCGCGGTAGCTGCGTCGATAAGCAAACAAGGCCAACGCTAGGGTATATCGGTGGAGTTTCTCGCTTACGAGGAGCTACCGCTACGCTTGAGGCCATGAGCATCCTAGCATCACGCGGTCTATCGCCGGATTTCGAGTGCATTGGACCAGTTGCGGATGCAGACAAGAAAGAGGTGCTTCAACTTGCCGCTGATTTGCCGGGCAGCGTTAGGCTGCCGGGGTACGTACGCTCCGATGCTGGCTGGCAGCGAATCGCTCGCTGTCATGTCGGACTCGCTGTGCTGAAGAACGTGCCGAATTACTACGAGTCATTTCCGGGTAAAATGTTCGAGTATCTCTCATTTGGCATTCCCGTGGTTGTGTCCGACTTCCCGATTTACCGGGAGGTTGTTGAGAGAATCGGCTGCGGCTTCTGCGTAGACCCTGATTCCCCCGAAGAGATCGCAGACGCAATCGAGTGGCTGCTGACCCACCCCTGTGCGGCGAACGCCATGGGAAGCCGTGGCAAGGCGGCAATCGACTCGACTTACAACTGGCAAGTAGAGTACGAGAAGCTACTAGATTTCTATGAGACTGCTTTGAGTGGACGGAAGGCTCGGATAGTTCGAGACCACAAGATTCTCGACTCTGTGGCAGCCTAGCGCTCGCGGTAAAGCATAGAGGCGCATCCCAGCCAACTAGATGAATACTATAGCCCTGCCAAGTTCATCTTTCACCAAGGCAACGCGTGCCTCGCGTGTGATTGGCATCGCCGGTGCTTTGGTGTCATTTGAGACTATTTTCGTACTGTTCTTGTTCGCGGGTCAGTATAAGTCGGACCCAAGATTCGATTTCCTGCCTTGCGACGCAACCATTCTCTTTGGGTTGATAAATGTCGTCCAAGGCTTGCTCTTGCTGTGCGATCGCAGATTCTCCTTGAACCCTTGCGGAGTATCGGTAGTTGGCGCTGGTTCCGCGTTTGCCTTCTACACCATCGCGAGCACATTTTGGGCGAGCGGTGTGGAATACGCCCACTACAAGGCAGCGTATATCTGCACCATCAATCTTTGGTGCTTAGCGGCTGCAGCGTTGGTCTTGACAGCTTCACCGCTCCGCTTCAGACGTTTCTTACAGGCTTTGCTAGTCTTCGCTGGGTGGATATCCGTCGAGAACCTGCTGTCATACGCCCATCTCGCTCAGTTCGGGCGAGTCATGCAGCTTCATGCGATGGGTGGCGAGGCTGCCTACATCGGCCTGGGTCGGGTCGTGACTTGGGGGGCCGTGATCTGTGCCGTGCTGTGGCTCTTCGGTAGGCCTAGCTTGTGGCACCTTTGGCAATCACGTCATATCTCTATTACGCTACTTGGTTTTTTCACCGCCACAGCAGCGTTGATTGGTGCCCGAGGCCCGATGGTCGCCGCTGCCTTAGCTGTTGGCATGGTCGCTTTTCTATTCCCCGGTCAACGCGCATTCGCCGGTTTCCTGAAGAACACTCAGCGTGTAGCCTGGATTGCTTTATCTTGCGGGTTGGCTTCGTTCGCACACAAGTTGTGGACCGGCGAGTACCCGCTCTTGGTGCTTCGTTTTCTAGCGTTCTCGAGCAAGAGTGAGTACTACGACGTCAGTGGCAGTGGGCTCTTAAGGTTAGAGATGTATTCAGAGGCTTTCTGGGCGTGGTGGGAGCGTCCGTTATTCGGGCATGGCGTTGGCGGCTTTTCGGTAGTTTGGGCAAACCTGGACGAGCGGCTTTTCCCGCACAACCTTGTTCTCGAATTGCTATGTGAGTTGGGGATCGTTGGCTTCGCCCTATTCTTATTCATCCCAGCGGCGGCGATCCTAGCTCGCCGTGGTGAATGGAGGCAGACTAGCCTCGTTTACAGAGCGATGGTTTTCGCGTTAGCCGGATCGGCATTCGCTAACACGATGACGAGCGGCGACCTCCCCGATAACCGCTACTTCTTCGCTGCACTGGGCCTGCTAGCATTCCGAAACCCGGCAATCCGACCAGCGGCGCAGGTCGCCCCACCCGTTAACCAATCGAATCCGAGGCAGGATCGGACACGTCGTCAGAGTGATGTAGCCTATTCACGTCAGTTCTCATAAGCTCAGCCTTAGCTGATCTAAGAGCTTGCCACCCACTCGCCGCCCAGCGGTTCGCTAGCTGTCATGAATGTCTGGCTACTCCATGTCGGAGAAGACCTTCCTATAGACCGAGGCGGTCGAGAGTACCGCTACGGGAGGCTGGCGCAAGCGTTCGTCGACCGGGGCTGCCACGTTACACGCTGGGCACCTACGGTACGCCATGCGACAAAAAAACAGCGAGCCACGCAAGACAAGACGATCGAGCTAAGCGATCGTTTTAAGCTGCAGCTTGTTCACACGCGCAGCTATTGTCGTAATATAAGCCTAGCCCGGTGGCATTCTTACAGGGACATGGCTATTGGCTTTAGTCGTCTAGCAGCCAAACAAGAACCACCCGATCTCATCGTAACAGCAATCCCGACGCCTGCCCTGTGTGAAGCGGCCATCGAATACGGGCGGCGGAACCAGATTCCGGTTGTAGTCGATGTGCGAGACCTCTGGCCTGACGTATATCTCACTGCAATACCCGATGCGTTCGAGACAATCGGTCGGTACGCTCTTGCCCCCGCATTCAAGCGAGTCGCTAGGGTCTGCCGACAGGCAGACGCGCTTGTAGCAGTTTCTGACACCTATCTGTCATGGGCTCTCGAGCTCGCTGGCCGTTCACGCAACAAATCAGATCGTGTTATTCCGATTGGATACGACGCGCACAGATTATCTGAGGAAGACAGGCGTCATGAGCAGTCGTGGCTTATCGAGCAGGGTGTCGATCCTAACAAGACCATCTGCTTATACGCCGGTTTACTTGAAAAAAGCTACGACCTGACAACCGTCCTGCAGACAGCAGAACGGTTCAAGCAGGCGGGGCGAAAAGATGTTCAATTCGTTCTCTGCGGGGATGGCGGCCGGCGAGCATCGCTAGAAAAGCAGGCCGAACGACTCGACAACGTGGTGTTCTTAGGTTGGGTGAGATCGTCTACCGTGGCAACCGCCATGGAATGGTCGAAGATCGGATTGGCAGCCTACGCCACTGGTGCGTTGCAGAGCTTGCCGAACAAGCCATTCGAGTACATGGCAGGTGGGCTCGCGATTCTATCGAGCTTAGGCGGAGAGTTGCGAGACATCTTAGAAAGCTCGCGGTGCGGTGATTACTACGAACCGGGAAACTCGCTTCAATTGCACGAGAGTATCAGTAGGCTTACCGCCGACCCCGCCCACCTGCTCGCGTGCGGGCAGAGGGCTCGGCAGCTGTTTGAGTCGCAATTTACGAGCCACCGAATCTATACCGGAGCCGCAGACCACTTGCTCCGAATCCGACCGATGCGGCAAGTGTCCAACAAACCGAGGGCAAATCACGAAGCCCTTCAACCAGTGGCTTGAGACCCCAACATGAAGTACCGCTTGGCTAGATTGGCTGACAGCGATGCCCTGGCTTCGATCGCCCACGCGTGCGCGCCAGAGCTTAGCGATTCATTTACACTGCAGCTCGGCCTCCCTTTCCAGAAGGCCTACTACAAAGCGATGCTATCCGAACCGACCACGGTAGCAGCTTGTGCCGAGGACGATGGCGGCCGTATAGCGGGATTCGCTTTGGCCACGTTGGACTCATCGTCGATGGTTGATGCTGCCCGCCGTGCCAAGTTCAGCTTAGCGATGGCCGCGTGCTGGGGGATTGTCAGACGCCCCTACCTGCTCACAGGAATAATTTGCCGGGTGGCGAGCCTCCTTGGAAAAGACCGGGGCAGTTCTTACGTCGTTGGTCATGGCGCAAAAGTTAGCTTCCTTGCGGTCGATCCGGCGGATCGTTCTAGCCACGCCGGTCCACGTCTCATGAAGTATGTGATCAACTCTCTTCGAGAAAAGAGTTCTGTGGCAATCTCGGCTGAAGTCGATCAGAGTAACCCCCGCGTGATCCGCCTGCACGAACGCCTCGGGGCAAGCGTTGTACGCAAGTTTACGACGCCCAGCGCAGTGCCGCGTGTCATCCTTGAGTACCCCATTACGAACAAAAGATCTGCGGCTTAGTCCCCAACCATCAAGCGACAACAACTGCAAGCGACAATGAGTCTCACAAAACGCCTACTCGATCTGTCCGTTGCTGCGGCAGGACTAACCCTCCTGTCGCCGCTGCTTGTCGCCACGGCATTTTGGATCAAAATCGATTCGCCGGGACCCGTCTTTTACCGAGGCCGGCGTGGCGGGCTCGGCGGCAAGCCGTTTGAGATGCTGAAGTTTCGTTCAATGGTCGTCAACGCAGATCAAGTCGGAGGCCCAACGACCTCCGGCGATGACCCTCGAATGACCCAAAGCGGCAAGTTCGTACGACGATGGAAAATCGACGAACTACCGCAGTTACTCAATGTCTTATGGGGCGAGATGAGCCTGGTTGGCCCGCGCCCCGAGGTAGTCTACAAAACCGAGCAGTACACGTCTGACGAAAGCCGGGTGCTCGACCTGCGTCCTGGCATAACCGACTGGGCTTCGATCTGGAACGCCGACGAAGGAGGCGTGCTAGCAGGAGCAACCGACTCCGACGCAGCGTACGAGGCTGTGATTCGTCCTTTCAAGATGAAACTCCAGCTCTCCTACGCGGATAACCACTCATCGCTTGTTGATTTGAGAATCCTCGCTTGCACCGCCCTGCGAATCGCTGGTAAACAGATATCGCCACCAGAATTGATGGGATACCCCACGTTTGATGAACTCCGCGAAGCGGTGCTAGCTCGCGAAACACTTGCTGCTGCCTAGTCAGCGGCTCACAAGGAAACGCCTCGCATGGATGCGAACAACTCGGCTATCGAAGTTCCGTTCTTTCGTTACCCGACTGTCTTTACGGACGACGAACAAGCGATCTTGGACATCGTCGCGGATGTGGGCCGACGCGGCGCGTTCATCATGCAGTCCGATCTTACGGACCTCGAAGCCGAATTGGCTGAGTACGTTGGCGTCAAACACTGCGTGGGCGTGGCCAACGCCACGGATGGTCTCTTGATCGGATTGCGCGCCGCGGGCGTAGAACCCGGCGATGAGGTGATCTTTTGCTCTCACACAATGGTTGCCACAGCGGCGGCGATTCATTTCGCTGGAGCGACCCCCGTTCCGGTCGATTGCGGTGAAGATCGCCTGATTGACCCGGCACAAGTAGCCGCGTCGATCACGCCTCGAACCCGCGCCATAATGCCGACCCAGTTGAATGGTCGCACCGCTGATATGGACGCGTTGCAAGCAATCGCTGATAAGCACGGCCTTGTCATCGTTGAGGACGCCGCGCAAGCGCTCGGCTCTCGCTACAAGGGTCGCGCGGCCGGCACCTTTGGCGTTGCCGGGGCAATCAGCTTCTATCCGGCAAAGACACTAGGATGTCTAGGAGATGGGGGTTGTGTCTTCACCAACAGCGATGAAGTGAAAGATCGCCTCCACTTGCTTCGGGATCATGGACGTAACGCCGAGGGGGATGTAGTCGAGTGGGCCATGAATACAAGGCTCGACAACCTGCAAGCCGCGATCCTAAGACACAAGTTCAAGAGCTATCCCGATGCCATCGAACGACGCCGAGAAATCGCAGGCCTCTATCATCAACGCCTCACTGGTCTGCCGGAGCTGAGTCTCCCGCCCGCTCCCGATTCTCAACCGGATCGATTCGACATCTTTCAGAACTACGAGATTGAGGCCGACGATCGAGACTCTCTTCGCGAGAGCCTCCGCGATTCCGACATCGGCACCTTGGTGCAATGGGGGGGTAAAGCGGTCCATCAGTTTGAGAAGCTCGGATTCACGCAGAGCTTGCCTCGCACTGAAGCGGCATTCAGCCGTTTGCTGATGCTTCCACTAAACACATCGGTTACCGATCGAGAAGTTCACTACGTCTGCGACCGAGTCGAGCACTTTTACGAAAAACGGGCCGCTTGCGAAGCAGCTTAGTTAGCCTACCAGCGAACCCCTGCCGACTCGCTCATAGCGTTTTTATATCAAGACCAAGATCAACGTGAACAAGAACGATCATCATCTAGAGCCGCTCGGGGTTAGCACGAAGGGCCTAGCTCTTTCGGTCCGGCGGCACTCCTTGCAGATGACCAGTCGTGGCGGCAGTTCGCATATCGGCGCGGCGCTCTCCATCGCAGATATCCTGGCTGTCCTGTACGGCTCAGTAATGCGAGTCGATCCGACTCAACCAAAGCATCCGGGACGAGACCGCTTTATCCTGAGTAAGGGTCACGCTGGTGCCGCAGCCTACGCAACACTGGCTGAAACTGGGTTCTTCCCGGTCGACAAGTTGCTGACTCATTATCAAGACGGCTCTGATCTAAGCGGACATATCTCGCACAAGAATGTTCTAGGCGTCGAGCTCTCGACGGGTTCGCTCGGCCACGGTCTCCCAGTCGCTACCGGTATGGCCTACGCGGCCAAGATGCGGGGTGAGAGACATCGCGTTTTCACACTCATGGGTGACGGCGAGTGCGACGAGGGATCGAACTGGGAAGCAATTCTCTTCGCCGGACATCACGGGCTCGATCGCCTCGTTGCCGTTATCGATCACAACAAGTTGCAAAGCCTAACCACCGTCGAAGAAACGCTTAGCCTGGAACCCTTCGCAGATAAATGGCGGAGTTTCGGCTGGTCAGTTGTCGAGGCGGACGGGCACGACCACAACCAGCTCCACGACGCCCTTGCTGAGACACCTTCCACGACAGGAAAGCCGATTGTCGTTGTCGCGCACACAACCAAAGGGAAAGGGATCTCATTCATGGAAAACAGCGTCTTGTGGCACTACCGCACGGCTCGCGGAGCCGAGTTGGAAGCCGCCTTGTCTGAGTTGGAGGAGGCGGCATGAGAGATCGATTCATCTCTCGCTTGTGCGAGCTAGCCGAGCGTGACCCGAGCGTGATGCTCATCACAGGTGACCTCGGCTTCGGGGTTTTTGACGAGTATCGCCAACGATTTCCAACTCAATTCCTCAACGCGGGTGTCGCTGAGCAAAACATGACCGGGTTGGCGACGGGTTTGGCCTTGGAGGGCTATACGGTTTACACGTACTCGATCGCAAACTTCGTCTTCATGCGTTGCCTCGAACAGATCCGAAACGACGCCGCCTACCACGACTGCAACGTCAACGTCGTCTGCGTCGGTGGTGGAATGAGCTATGGGCAATTGGGGATATCGCATCACGCCACAGAAGACCTAACGATCATGCGTTCTGTCCCGGGGGTCACGGTGATCGCACCGGGTGATGACTGGGAGGCCGGAGAAGCGACCGAGGCGATCGCCAGCCGCCCGGGCGTATGCTACCTGAGGCTCGATCGAACCGGGATCGCAGGTGGTGAGTTGGATAGCACCGAAACCTTCGAAATCGGCTCAGCCCGCACTGTTCGCGAGGGCACCGACGTCACGCTGATCTCCACCGGCGGGGTCCTGGGTGAGGCACTCACGGCGGCTGACACCCTCGAAGCGCAAGGGGTCTCTTGCCGGGTGTTGAGCCTCCACACCATCAAGCCGCTTGATACAGCATCGGTCGTCGCTGCCGGCCGAGAGACGGGCGGTATCATCACGATTGAAGAGCATACGGTTGATGGCGGACTCGGCGGTGCCGTGGCTGAAACCCTACTAGAGAACGGCATCGCTCCTGGTTTCTTCCATCGGCTTGGCCTACGGGGAGGGTTTGCCTCCGCGGTCGGCAGCCAAGACTACTTGAGAGCGAAGTACGGCATAGATGCAGCGGCAATCGTTGCCGCAGTTTCCGATCGTGTTGGCGGAGCTACTTACCCTCACCGCATAGCGGCCTGATCGTCAGCCGCGTCAAGACCAAGCGCCTTCGCGATCGAGAACGAAGTCGATCGAGTCTTCAAGGTAGGTATCGTTACCGCCAAGCCCCGACGATGCCGAAACGCGATCGAAGTCGATTGCGTGGAATGCCGCATCGATCGCGGTGAGGCTGGCTTCCGAGCCAACTCCCGCCAGGTGGTCGTCACCGGCGGAGTCGGTAAACGTCGCTTCGTCGGAGCCGCCAGCCTCGCTTCGAGCCTCGAAGCGATCGAATCCGACCGCGTAGTTGAAGTAGCCTGCGCCGGACATGTAAGCGTCGTTTGTCGATGCGCGACCGACGAACCGATCGAACCCGGCGGTGTCACCAAATACAACCCGATCGTACCCGCCAAGGGTCGCCCATCCGTTGGCTCGTTCGAATCCGCTAGCATAGGCGAAGATGCTGCCTGTGCTCATGAAGGCATCGTTTTCGCTGGGGCGGAATGTTAATAGGTCGTTGCCGGCGGTATCAAGGAAATCCACCTGATCGTATCCGCCTCGGCTCGCATAGCCATTCAACCGCTCGAACCCGCTTGCGTAGCTGAATACCCCCCCCGCGTTCATGAAGGCGTCGTGCTCGGCAGGCCTAAACGTTAAGACGTCGTCGCCAGCCGTATCCAGAAAATCGACCCGGTCGTAGCCGCCCTGCGTGGCGTAACCGTGGACTCGCTCGAAGCCTTTTGCGTAGCTGAATACCCCGCCGGCGTTCATGAAGGCGTCGTCCTCGTCGGGGCGGAACGTCAGTAAATCATCGTCAGCCGTATCGGTGAAGTTAACGCGATCGTACCCGCCACTTGTGGCGTAGGCATGCACTCGTTCAAAACCGATGGCGTAGCTGAAAACGCCTCGGGCGTTGAAGTAGGCGTCGTTGCCTTCGGGTCGGAACGTGAAGTGGTCGTCGCCATATGTGTCGTAGAAGTCGACCCGATCGAATCCGCCTGACTCCGCACGGGCGTTGACTCTCTCGAATCCACTGGCGTAGCTAAACACGGATCCCGTGTTGAAGAAGGCGTCGTTCTCTTCGGGACGGAAGGTCAAGTGATCATCGCCCGACGTGTCCAGGAACTCGACCCGATCGTACCCGTCGCTTGTGGCGTAAGCGTTGACCCGCTCGAATCCCTTCGCATAGCCAAAGACTGTATCCGAGGCCATGAAGGCATCGTTCTCTTCAGGACGAAACGTCATCGCATCATCACCGGCGGTGTCCCAGAAATCGATCCGATCATACCCCCCCGCCGTCGCGTAGGCGTTGACTCGCTCGAATCCACTGGCGTAGCTGAAGACTCCGCCGGCGTTCATGAAAGCGTCATTCTCCGCAGGACGCATGGTGATTGTGTCGTCGGCCGCGGTGTCATGAAAATCAACACGGTCGTAGCCGCCGCCGCCAACCACCGCCAGGTAAGACCCATTGATGCCGGTCGCCGTATACCCCGTTCCTTGGAGGGTGGCAGTAAGTGCATCGAGCGTGGCAATGTCATCCCCCGCGTCTCCCGTAAGATGAAGGCGATCGGCGCCGGCAGCTCCGTCTAGCTGCACGACCGAGACGCTCGTCGAAGCGACCGCATAACTTACGCCGTTGAGGGAGACGCTGTGCTGTGTTGTTCCGGCGGTGAAGGCGAGGGTGTCATCCCCGGCCGTGCCGACCAGCGTCGCGGTGCCGCCGCTCACGGTTAACGCGTTGGTCATCCGCAGGTCGAACGACGAGGCGTCGCCGGTGACTCTCAGCATCAGGGTGTCGCCGGCCGTGGCTTGCACGTCGGCGCGGCTGGCGTCGGCGGCGAGCAGGTTTTGTTGGGCGTCGTAGATGGCGACCGTCGCCGAGCCGCCTTGCGGGAGGGCCTCGGCGGTGAAGTAGCCGGTGCGGCCCGCGTTCACCGAGAACCAAGTCTCGCCGGCTGTGGGTTGCCAGCTACGCGTTTCTTGAGCGCTGACCGCTCCCCACTCGATCGCGGCGAACGAGCTCTCGAGGCTGACTTGCAAGTCGTAGTAGCCGAGCCCGCCGGCCGACGAAATCCCAACCCGGTACGTCTGGCCGGCGACGACCTCCATCACGCATTCGCCGGCTTCGTTGGTCGACCAGGTGCCACCCCAAGCCTCCCATTCGGCGGTCAGGGCGTGGGTCGTATTCGCGGCGGAGATGGTCACCACGCCGGTCGCGCCGGCAGTGAACGTGAAGTGGTCGGCATCGTCGAGCGTGGTGATCGAGCCGCTGACGCTGCTGTAGGGCGTGAGGCTTGAGTCGTCGTTGACCGTGCCCAGGTTGTGGGCCGTGGCGATGGTCGACCCGAAATCATCTTCGGGGATGATCGCATCGATCGCCGACTTCAGGTTCAGCCGCTCGAAGTTGGTCGAGGTGGCCGAATCGTAGAACGTGTCGGCGGTATCGATCATGTGGTTGAAGATGTCCCACTGATCGATCGAGCCCCAGCTATCGGTGTGGTTCGCGTCCTGGCGAGCGAATTCCATCGCCTCGCGGATCAGGACACTCGCCCCGGCCACGTAGGGCGAGGCCATGCTGGTGCCGCTCATGCTGAGCCAGTCGTCGTCGATCGTGTCGCCGTCATTGGCGGCGTAGTCGGGCACGGTGCTGGTAATCCAACGCCCCGGGGCGGCGATCGCCCGCTCGGCACGCTGGCTGAACGGAGCGAGCGAGCCGTCGTTGCTGCTGGCCATGACCGGGATCACGTGCGGGCTTGCCGCCGGGTAGCTCAGGCCTTTCGTGTTGTAGTCGCCAAAACTGTTGCCCGCCGAGACCGCGATGAAGATGCCGTCGGCCTCGAGTTGGGCGAACTCATCTTCGAGCATCGACCAGCTCGGGACGCTGTACGCGTTCTGGTCGATGCCGAGCGAGAGGTTGACCGCCGTGATCGGGCTGTCGAACGCGTTGCGGTTGGTATGGACCCACTGCAACGCCTGCTCGACCCACGAGAAGTAGCCGTTGCCGGCGTCGTCGAAGACACGCAGGCCGACCAAGTCGACATCGGTCGCCACGCCCTGGTGGGTGCCGCCGCCGGCCGCGCCAACGATGCCGGCCACGTGCGTGCCATGAGCGCCTGACTTGGCGGAGTAATCGTCGTAGAAGTCGGCGTCGTTCTCGGTGAAGTCCCAACCGCCGACGACTCGGTAGCCCTCGCCGCGGCCGCCCCCGAGGGCGTAGTGATTGTAAGCGATGCCGCTATCAATCACGGCAACGGTCTGCCCCGCACCGGTGAGGCCGTAGCTGGCGACGACGTCGTTTTGCCCGGTCAGGGCGTGGCCCTCGCGGAGGTTCTGCTCGATCTGGCGTCCCAGGTCGTCCAGGCTGTCGAGGCTGGTTCCGGTGCCCAACCAGAAGTCGGCGTTCGGATCGTGGGCGGGTGCCGATTCGACAACCGCCTGGCCGAGCGTCGGAGCGAAGCTGTGTTGTTCGAGGGCTGGGATCGCGTGCTGGGTGATCGCAGGGGCTTCATCCACGAAGGAGTGGTGCCCGAACAGCGGACCGCTGATCGGGTTGGCGGACATCACCACCCGCGGTTCGAGGGTTTCACTGGTGCGTGGCTTCGAAACCGTTGGTCTGACGGACGATTTCGAGTTGCGTCGATTGGCGCGACGTGCCATGGCACTACCGAGCTGCTGGAGGAGGGAGCGACCCGCGGCCTGCGAAGCGGCGGTGGGCGACTGACTTGAGGAGGAGAGCGCGAGGAGAGAGCCACCCGAAACGCGGCGAGCACGCATCAAGGGCCGAAAAAAGCCTAGGTCACGCTCGGGCCGTCGTCGGCGAACAATCGAAAAGGAGGCTCGTGGCTTGCGGCCGCCCGGGGGCATGTTGCCCATTCGCCACACAGCCGGCCAAAATGGGGAGACGCACCGCCACGCGCGTGACCTGCCCCCTGTTGCGAAGAAACCACCGATGCGAACGCTCATCCGCAAGGCGACCACGATGCTCCCGTCGGGGGCCACCCGCGTGGATGTCGTGATCGACAAGGGCAAGATCGCCGATATCGATCCGGGCGCGGGCCTCGCCGTTGATGAGACGGTCGATGCCTCCGGGCTGCACCTCATGCCGGGCGTGATCGACGATCAGGTCCACTTCCGCGAGCCGGGACTAACGCACAAAGAGGACCTCGCCCACGCCACGCGGGCTTGTGCCAAAGGAGGTATCACGACCTTCCTTGAGATGCCCAACACGCAGCCGAATACGATCACCTGCGAACGGCTCGACGAGAAACTCGCCCTGGCCGCCAAGCACTGCCGGGTGAACTACGGCTTCTATATCGGCGCCACGCCAGACAATGTCGCCGAGTTGAAAGCGGCCGAGCGAACGCCTGGGATCAAGATCTTTATCGGCAGCAGCACCGGGGACCTGCTGGTTGACGAACAAGCCGCCCTCGAGCGGATCTTCGCCGAGACCACGCTGCCGATCACGGCTCACTGTGAGGACGAATCGACCGTCCGGGCCAATGCGGAGCGGCTGGCCGGCACAAACGATATCGCCGACCACTCGCGGATCCGCGACCACAAAGCGGCCCGGATCGCTACCGCTCGGGCGCTCGACTTGGCCGCCCGGCACAACCATCGCTTCCATGTGCTGCATGTCTCGACGGGCGACGAGACCGATCTGATCGCCGAGGCGATTGCCTCGGGCCGCGGTCTCATCACCGGCGAGGCCTGCCCGCATCACCTGCTGTTCTCGGTCGACGACTACGACCGCCTTGGCACGCTGATTCAGATGAACCCGTCGCTCAAGACCAGCGCGGACTCGGCTCGGCTATGGGAAGCCCTGCGTGCGGGCGTGCTGCAAGTCATCGCGACGGACCATGCACCGCACACGCTCGAAGAGAAGAAGAATCCCTATCCGCAGTCGCCATCGGGCCTGCCTGCCGTCGAAAACTCGCTGGCACTCGTTCTCAACGAAGCCCACCAAGGCCGCTGCACCTTGGAACAGGTTGTCCACTGGATGTGCGATGCGCCTGCCCGCACTTGGGACCTCGTCGGCAAGGGGCGGATCGAAGTGGGCTACGATGCCGACTTGGTCCTTGTCGACTTGGAACAACGCCACACGGTCCGTTCGGTGGACCAGCTCACCAAATGCGGCTGGAGCCCGTGGGACGGGGTCGAACTTACGGGCCGGCCCGTACGCACCTGGGTGAGCGGCTTCACGGTTTACAGCGAAGGCCGCGTCAACGACGCTATCCGTGGTACCGAAGCCCAGTACGACCACGCCCGCGGTGGCTATTGGGCCACGGGCGGTCATGGTGCCACCGAATTCACGAAGTAGCCTTCGGAACAAGCAACAAAGACGTATGACCGAAGAGCTCTGGTATCTGAAACAGTGTGACCTCTTCCGCCGACTCGACGCGGAACAAATCGCACGCCTCGAGCCGATGTGCCGCTCGCGGACCTTCCGACGTGGCGAGCCGGTCTACTTGCCTTCGGACGCCGCCGAGGCCGCGATGGTCCTCGCCGAGGGGCGGGTCAAAATCGGTTCGCTCACCAGCGATGGCAAGCAGACGATCCTGGCGTTTATCGAGCCCGGCGAGCTGTTTGGCGAGCTGGAAGCCCTCGACGGTGGCGCCCGAGAGGAGTTCGCCGAAGCGGCCGAAAAATCGACCGTGGTCCTGCTCCCGGCCGACGCCCTTCGCGGCCTGATGGAGTCCGATGCGAACCTGGCGCTCGGGATCACGAAGCTGATCGGCCTCCGCCGGCGTCGGATCGAGCGCCGCTTGAAGTCGCTCCTCTTCCGTTCGAATCGGCAGCGGCTCGTCAGCCTGCTGCTCGAGCTGGCCGAGCAGTACGGTCAGCCATCGAGCGACCCGCCCGGCGTGAAGCTGGGGATCAAGCTGTCACACCAAGACATGGCGAGCGTGATCGGCAGCACCCGCGAGACGGTGACCGTCGTGCTCGGCGAGCTGCAAGGCGAAGGCCTGCTGACCGTCGGCCGCCGAAAAATCATCCTATCCGACCTCAAAACCCTCGAGGCGGCCGCCGATGGCCCCATCAAGGCCTCCGCGGTCTAGTTTTTTGCCTATCAACGGCCGCTTTTGTGGGCTGGAATACGGTCTCGGATCATTGATCCAGACGATAGTATGAATGAAGCGTACAGTTCTATTGAGCGTTGATAGTTCCTTTACACGTCGCGCAGATTGCGAGTTTCGCCATGAACGCACCAAACGTTCCCACTGACCGCCAAGACGACCGCGCCCCTGATAACTGGTCCGCGTGCGAGGAAGGCACCCTCGGTGGCCTCAACAAACGCTTGCGTGTTGCCCGAGCAAAACGTGTCGGCGGGCTGGTTGGTGGTTCGGTTGGCGCTGTGGTCGCCGTGTTGGCTGTGGCCCTATGGCCCGCCAACGCTCAGCCGCCGGGCGGGATCACCTGTGCCGAATGCGCGGCACTGATCCCGGCTTATCATGCCGAACTGACTGGCGGCGAGTCGCTGGCCGCTGAGGAGTCTCAGTCCGTCGTCGAGCATCTTGAAGTCTGCCCCAAGTGCCAAAACTACTTCGAGGGCAAGTACCCCGGCGTTTTGGCGGCCGCCACCTCGACGGCCAGTCTTGGTCTGATTTCGTTTGCGTTGCTCGGATCTCGTGTCCGCCAGCGACGTGGCTGAGCCCGCGTCTCAGCCCGCTGCGATCGTCACCGGAGCCGCGAGTGGCATCGGTAGAGCGATCGCTCTGCGGCTTGGCGAGTTCGGCTATCGCTTGATCCTCGTTGATCAAGACCATGTAGGGCTTCAACTCCTGCAGGCGGAGCTGCAAACCGCCAATCCGACCGAGCACGAATTGGTCGCGGCCGACGTTGCTTGTGCCGAGGCATGGCAAGGCCTCGCCGAAACACTCCGGCACGACGGGACCGATGTCGCGTTGTTGGTGCAAGCGGCCGGCGTGTTGCTCGCTGGCAAGGTGGTCGATTGTCGGCCGGCCGATCTGACACGGATCGTCCGGGTCAACCTGGAAGCGGCTTTGCTCGGAGCGCAGGCCATCGGGCCACTCTTGGTTGGGTCGCCGGATACCGCTGCTACCCCCCTGCCCCGCGGCGTGCTGAACATCGCCTCGATCTTTGGAGCCGTCTCGCCGCCTGGCTTCGCGGCGTACAACGCCACCAAGGCCGGGTTGGTCGCCCTCACCGAAACCCTCCGCGGCGAGTGGGCACCGCTGGGGCTGACGGCCACCGCCGTTCTGCCCGGCATCACGACAACCGGCCTCTTCTCACGCGCCGTCTACGCTACCGAGCGATTGAAGGAGGCCGTCGCGGCACGTGTTGCGGAAGCCGAGCTCGACCCCAACACGGTCGCCGAGCAGGCCCTCAAGGCCTACAGCAAGCGACGCACGGTGGTTCCGATCGGCAAGCGTGCGAGTCGCTTCTACTGGCTCAAACGATGGTTGCCGGGCGTCTTGCTCAAGCGGGTCTCGCAAGAAGCCAACCGCGAGTTGAAGTGACCCCCATCGCTGTCGGTTGTGGCGGCGAGGCGTGCGGCCAACTTGGCAGAGGATTGGCGGGAGTTTCGCCCCGGCCTCGGATCAGTCATCTTGGGGGCTTGGCACGACCTTTCCGCGACCGCCCTGACGCCCCCATGCTCCATCTCCAGTCCGAAACCGATGCCCGCTGGTTCGAGCAAGTCGACGACGACCTCGAAGCGATCCTCATCGACCACGCCCACTGCGAGAAGAAGGCGGCCGGCACCGCGATGAACCTGATGTTCGCTTACGTGGACAATCTCGATCTCTGCCGCGAGATGACCGAGATCGTCAACGAAGAGCTCGAGCACTTCCATATGGTCATCGAGTTGCTCCAAGCCCGCGACATCGTCTTCCGCCGGTTGGCCCCCAGCAGCTACGGGCGCAAACTCAACGACCTCGTCCGCAAGCAAGAACCGCATCGAGCGCTCGACCGCTTGCTCGTGGCGGCGTTGATCGAGGCTCGATCTTGCGAACGGTTCCACAAGCTGGCCGACCATGTCGATGACCAGGAACTGGCCGATTTCTACCGCAGCCTGTTCGAGTCCGAAGCACGGCACCATACGACTTATACGAAACTGGCCCGCCACTTTGCCCCGGCCGAAGAGATCAGCAGCCGGCTCGATGAACTGGCTGCCCTCGAAGCCAAGATTCTCGCCACTAGCGAGGACCCGCCCCGGATGCACAGCTAGCCATGGGCCTTCATCGAATCTGAACCCGATTTTAACCGGCTCTCTACGCCCTCCTCGCTACGACGTAATATGCGTAATCGATAAGAGTCACACGCTGATCGAGCCGCCTTGCCACCAACCGCTTGGCCACGCATGTTGACTAGGATCGGCTCTGATCCGGCTCCCGTCAGGCGAAGGCCCGTTGCCCCGCTAAGACGCCAACCCTCCCAGGCGAGATTTGGTCCGCACCCTGTTCATCAGCGATACGCACCTCGGCTGCCGCCACGCGCAAGCGAAGGCGTTGCTGGAGATGCTGGACCGCTACCAACCGGAAAAGCTCTACCTCGTCGGCGACTTTATCGACGGCTGGAAGCTCAAGAACCGTTGGCGATGGCTCCCGGCGTACGACGCCGTGCTCCGCCGCCTGCTGGAGCTCAAGAAGCAAGGCACCCAGCTCTACTACACGCCCGGCAACCACGACGAATTCCTCCGCGGCTTCTTGGCAGACTACGGCGTGGTCGAGGTCCAAAATCGATTCGTTCACCAAGCCGCCGATGGTCGCCAGTACCTCGTCCTGCACGGCGACCAGTTCGACGAGGTCGAGAAGCACAACGCTTGGCTCTCGTTGATCGCCTCGTATGCGTACGATGTGCTGCTGACGGCCAACTGGGTCGGCAACAAGCTCCGCGGCAAGAAGCACAACCCGTACGCCTTCTGTGCCGCGGTGAAGTCGAATATCAAGAGGCTGGTGAAGCATGTCAGCGATTTCGAGGGCCAACTGACCAAAGCGGCTCACGAGGCGGCGTGCGACGGCGTCATCTGCGGCCATATCCACGCCCCGCGGATCGACCAGTTTGGCGATGTCACTTATATGAACACGGGCGATTGGGTCGAAAACTGCACGACCCTCGTCGAGCAAAGCGATGGCAGCTTCGAGCTCCTGCGGAGCGACGGGAAGCTCATCAATCGGCTGCCGGCTCAAGATCTGCCAAGCAGCGATCGCCACCTCGCGTCGGCGGGCGGTTAAAGCGGGTCGCAATAGTCTGCTTAACCAGCACGGCAGACGAGACGGAGCCGTCAAATACGGCAAGCCGCAGTCGGGGTTCTTTCCAATCGGTCCTAAGTCCCCTAGGCTGGTGGCTTCGCGCGAGGGATTCCTTCTGCCCCTCGCGGCGTCTTTGCCGGGTCTGAGGACTCCCCATGCTGGCTACCCAACTGAGCCGAGCCGTATTCAAGCTCTGCCACGGAAACCAACTCGTCTACAACACGTGTTGGGAAGACCCCCGACTCGATCGCCAAGCGCTGAAGCTCGGCGAAGGCGATCGGCTGTTGGTCATCACCTCAGCCGGCTGCAATGCCCTCGACTACGCACTGGATGAGCCCGAGCGCATTGACACGGTCGACGTGAACCCGCGTCAGAACGCGCTGCTCGACTTGAAGCTCGCCGCGATTCGGCGCCTGGACTTCGATCGATTCTTCGAGCTCTTCGGCAAAGGGAAGACCAGCGCCTGGGGCGATGTCTACACCGAAGGCCTGCGTGCCGAGCTCCCCGAGTCGAGCCGCAAGTTCTGGGACAAGAACGGCAAGTTCTTCCTCGGCCAGGGCCGCCGTCCGAGCTTCTACTTCCGCGGCTCCGCGGGCAGCTTCGCCTCGGGCATCAACTGGTACATCAACCGCTTCGCGAAGATCCGCTCTGATATCGATCGGATGCTCAACGCCGAGACGATCGAAGAGCAGAGCGAGATCTACTTCAGCAAGGTGAAGCCCGCCTTCTGGGGCCCGAAGCTCCGCTGGATCCTCCGCCGCGACGCCACGCTCGCGACGCTCGGCGTGCCGCAGGCGCAGCGTCAGCAATTGGAGCGGCACTACGAGGGCGGGATCGCAACCTTCATCGAGCACAGCCTCGATACCATCTGCACCAAGCTGCCGCTCAAGGACAACTACTTCTGGCGTGTCTACCTCACGGGCGAGTACACCCGCGAGTGCTGCCCGGAGTACCTGAAGGAAGAGAACTTCCATCGCCTCAAGGGCACGTCGACCGAGCCCGGCCTCGCCTCGCGGATCAACACCCACACAACGACGATCCTCGACCACCTCAAGAGCGTGGAGGGGGGCTACTCGCACTTCGTGCTGCTCGATCACATGGACTGGATGGCCGAGCACATGCACGACGTCCTCGGGCTCCAATGGCAAGAGATCATCAACCGCGCCGACGACGATGCCACCATCCTGTGGCGCAGCGCCGCGGTCGTCTGCGAGTTCGTCGATCCGATCCCGGTCACGGTGAACGGCAAACGCCGCACGCTGGGCGAGGTCTTGGAGTACAACCGCGAGCTGGCCGACGAGTTGCACCAGCTCGACCGCGTCCACACCTACGGCGGCTTCTCGATCGCCACCCTCCGCAAAGACGGCATCTCGCCCGAAGCGGCCGAACAGAACCGCGCCTCCGCCATCGGCGGCTACGCCCAAGGGGGCCGCGGCAAGCAGACCACCACGACCAATCAACCGGAGCAGGCCGCCAATGGGCGCGCTCAGTCAGCTCAAGACGCTGTACCATCTGACTCTCTCGCCCATACGCGGTGAGACCCACCAAGAGCGGCTCGATAGCTTCTACGGCGCCCAGGCCGACGACTACGACGCGTTTCGGAAGAAGATGCTGCACGGCCGCGAGGCCCTGTTCGAAGCCCTCCCGATCGTGTCCGGTGGCGACTGGCTCGACGTCGGCGCGGGCACCGCGCGCAACGGCGACCTGTTCGGCGAACGGATCGGTGAGTTCGGCTCGGCCACGTTCCTCGACCTCTCGACCTCGTTGCTCGAAGTCGCCGATCGACGGATCAAGGACAGCGGCTGGTCGAACGCCCGCACGCTCCACGCCGACGCGACCGCCATCGACCTGCCGGACGGTTCGCTGGACCTCGTCACGTTCACTTACTCGCTGACGATGATCCCCGATTGGTTCGCCGCCATCGACGAGGCCTACCGGCTGCTCAAGCCGGGCGGCACGATCGGCATCGTTGACTTCTATGTTTCGCGTCGATACCCGGCGGAGGGGCGACGCAAGCACTCGTACTTCACGCGGAACTTCTGGCCGTTCTGGTTTGGCAACGACAACGTCCACCCGAGTTCCGACCACCTGCCGCTGCTCAGCCGTCGCTTCGAGCCGATGACCGTCGAGGAAGAGTACGGCAAGCTGCCTTGGATCCCGATCGTTCGTGCCCCGTATTACCGGTTCATTGGCCGCAAGGCCTGACCTGCCTCTCGCAACGCCTGCCCCGTGGCGACGATCTTCTACAGCGTGATGGGCGAAGGACGCGGCCACGCGGCGCGGGCGCGGGCCGTTGCCCAGCGGCTACGCGATCGGCATCGCTTGGTGCTCTTCACCTCACACGATGCGCTCAAGTTTCTCCAAACGCAGTTTGCCGATGACCCGGAAGTCGAGGTCCGCGAGATCCCCGGGCTCAAGTTCCACTACACGGCAGGCGGGATCGACAACGTGAAGACGATCCGCCTCGGACTCGGCTTCTGGCTTTCGATGGGGCGACTCGGCCGGCGGCTCGACGCCGCGGTGGAAGCTGAACAACCCGAGCTCGTCATCACCGACTTCGAGCCTCTATTACCCCGCGCGGCCCGGCGGGCGGGTGTGCCGATCCTGAGCCTCGATCACCAGCACTTCCTCTCGACCTATGACCTGTCGTCCCTGCCCCGAGAGTTGCGAGACTGGGCCTGGCGGATGAGTTGGTCGATCTGGATGTTCGGCATCCGCCAACAACGGACCGTCGTCTCGGCGTTCTACAAACCGCCTTTGCGGGCCAACTGCCAAGAAGTCACCCAGGTCGGCCCGTTACTACGCGACGCGGTCGCGCAGCGGGAGCCGACGCGTGGCGAGCATGTCCTTTCGTACGTCCGACGGGCCACGCCGCCCGCCGTGATCGACCACCTGGCCGCCCTCCCCTTGCCCGTGCAACTGTATGGGCTCGGGGCCCAACCACCGCGTGGCTCGGTCACGTTCTGCGAAATCGACGAGCAGGCGTTTGTCGATGACCTCGCGACCTGCGACGCGGTGATCTCGGCCGCCGGGAACCAACTGATGGGCGAGGCCCTCCACTTCGGCAAGCCTGTGCTCGCCCTCCCCGAGCGACACCACTACGAGCAGCGGATTAACGCCTGCTTCGTCGAAAAGATGGGCGCCGGCGAGCAACGCATCATCGAGCGGGTCACGCTGGAGGACATGACCGGATTCCTCGATCGGCGTGAGACTTACAGGGAGACGCTGTCCGCCTCAAACGAGTCATTCGACGGCGGCCCCGAGGTCGAGCGGGTCATCGAGTCGATGCTTGGCAACCCGATTCCCGAGCCTACCGTTGGGCAAGCGATTTGATCCACGGCTTCGAGCAACGGAAAAGCGAATCCCCGATGGCCACCCTCCTGCTCCTGCTGCAGACGTTCGCGTCGCTCTACATGACGGGCCTCATCTGGTTCGTCCAACTCGTTCACTACCCAATGTTCGGGGACGTGCCCGAAGAGGTCTTCATCGAGTACGAGCGGATCCACCAAGCCCGCACGACCTGGGCCGTCGGGCCGATGATGCTCCTAGAGCTAGGCACCGCGATCGCCTTCTTCTGGCACCGGCCCGCGGGCGTGCCGGCGTGGTTGCCGTGGGCGGGGATCGCTTTGTTGCTGTTGGTTGATGGCTCGACGGCGGTCTTCTTCGGGCCACAACACGGCCGGCTGTCGGCCGGCTTCGACGAGCGACTCCACCGCCAACTGGTCGATTGGAATTGGATCCGCACCTTCGGCTGGACCGCCCGCGGCGTGCTGATGCTCTACGCGGTCTCGCTCGGGGCGGCGGCCCAAGGATCGAAATAGATCACTCGGCGACGAGTTCGCTCAGGGTGACCGCCCGCAGCCCGCGTTCGGCCAGCTGTGGCATAGCCTTCTCAAGAGCCTGGGCGGTTCGAACGCCACGCCCGCGGCCATCGTGCAGAACAACGATCTGCCCCGGCCCGGCACGCCCCGCGATATAGGCCGCCGAGAAGCGTGCCGACGATTGGTAAGGGTCGAACGGGAAGACCGAACCTAAAGCAACTCGGTACCCGAGCCCTTGGCAAACGGTCGCCGCCCGATCGGTCATGAAGCCACCGCCGGGACGGAACCAATCAGGCTGGGTGATCGCCAAGAGGGCCTGGTCGGCTTCGCGGATTTGCTCCTCGAGGTCCTTGGCTTGCAAGGCGATCGCCGGGGTATCGGCCATCTGATGGTTCGCCAACTCGTGCCCTTCGTCGAGGCATCGCTTGGCGAGTTCGGGGTGGTCGAGGACCGACTGGCCGAGCACGAAGAACGTCGCCCGGGCGTCGTGCCTCGCCAACGTGGCCAGGATGAGCGGCGTGGCGGCCGGGTCGATGCCGTCGTCGATCGTCAGGGCGAACTCGCCACGATCGGTCTCGGCGCGGAACAGCACCTCATCCGTCTGAAACCAATCCAGCAGCCAAGCCGTAGGAAAGACGACCAGCGTGATCGCATGCAGCCCGAACAATACCAGCAGCCAGAACCTCCTCAACCAACCGACCCGCCGCCAAACCAACAGCGAGGTGACGAGGCCAATGGCCGCCAAGCCGGCACCCACCACCGCTAGGTTCCCGGGCCCCCACCAAGACATCGCCAACACGGTCGGCGGCACCACGCCGGCCACCGCCGCCAGTGTTCGGAGCAAAGCGAGCGAGAGCAAGAGCTGCGACCAAGCGCCCGCCGTCCGCACGAGCCAAGGGGGACGCGGCCGACCACGCTTGCTCAACGAGAGCTCTGCGACGGGGTCTTTCGGGGCGTCCATGCCGGGCGGCTCTTGGGTGGCGTGTCTCTAGTACCCGCGGCCGCATAGGTCGATGTCACCCGTCGGCCAAGCATCGCCGCCTGTTTGCTGGGACGGGTAGCGCATGACGAGGTCGTCCCAAAAAGGGTTCTCGCCCGGATCGCCTTCGCTGAGCGAGTTCACGATCCGGTTCTCGACCCGTTGGCAGCCGAGGCGTTCGTAGAACGACTGCACTTCGTTGCTCGTTTGGAAGAGGGCAAACGGGAACACCCCCGAATCGACCCGCTCGAAAGCGGCCTTCACGATCCCCGCCCCGAGGCCCTGGCCCCGGCACGCCGGGTCGGCGGCAACCATCGCCAAACCCATCACGGTGAGCCCACCGCCGGAGGTTTGAACGGTTCGACCAAACGTCAAGGCATGGGCGACGACCTCATCCTCTTGCCAGACGATGAACGAGATCGGTTCTTGCGAAGCGGGGCCGTCGTAATCCCTGCCAACACGCATGACCTGCTCGGCCCGCTCGACCGGCCCGCGATCCGGACGAGGCCAAACCGACGCCAGCAGGTTGCCCACGGCGAGTGCCTCGGCGTCACGTATCTGACTGAGTCGGTAAGGGCGTACCGGGAGCGACATAGTGGACATGAACAGGACTCGGGGCAGTCGTTTCAGTACCGCAAGCATAGCTCACTCTGCCGACTTGAGCGATCGAACGTAACGCTCTTAACGGATCGACCGATGGACCCCTTCGCAAGGCCTCACTCCAGCCGGGCGGCCGTGAAACTGCTAGCAATTGCCTCGGGGTCCCAGGTCCAGGCATCGCCACGCTGGCCTTCGTAGTCTCGCCACAGATCGAACCAATAGGCCAGGAAACGATGCGGCCGGTAAGCCTCGTAGTGAGCCTGGATCTCGGAGTCGAGTCGCTTCGGGTCGCGTGGGCGGCGAACGCCGGTCCGTTTCTCGTGCAAACGGTAGGTCTCGGTATCGATCGGCAGTTCATCGTCGTGACCGAGGAGCTGCATCACGTTCGCCGCCGCATACGGCCCGAACCCGTCCAACCGCAACAACGCCTCGCAGAGTTCCTCGGTCGTGCGTTGTTCGTCCTCGAACCAGTCGCTGGTGAGCTCACCCGACTCGAACCGCCTTGCCAGGGCGACGATCCGCTTGGCTCGATAGCCGACCTTGCAACTCCGCTGCAATCGCGAGGGACTCAGCCGAGCAAGCTGCGCCACGGTCGGGAACGACCCGCCACCGATTCTTTCTACGAGCAGCCGGTTCATCTTCACCGTGCTGGGCCACCCGACATTGCAGTTGGTGATGGTCTTGACCATGTCTTCGAACAGGGTCGGCGAGCGGAACATCCGCCCAAACCCGCGCCGCCTCGCGACCGGATGCACGCGACGCCATCGCCTGAGGTCTTTGCCAAGTCGCAACATTCGAACAACGGCTTGCCGCAAGCCATGGGCCAGCCCCTTCGGAAGGGGGGCATCGCAGCGGACGCGGACGGCTGTGCCACGGCCCGCGGGCTGGTCAATTCGCGCCACGAAAACAAGGCTTGGATAGCCGAATTCGGCCGCGTCGAACCGGCGTTCGAGCGTCAATTCCTGCGGCCGCCAGCGATTGGGGGCAAGCAGGAAGTAGCCGTAGGAGCAAACGGCCGCCGGCAGCCAGAAATCCGCCGGCACCTCCAGCGACAGTCGGGTCGAGCGTGGCATCGGCGTGGCCTTTCGGCGGATTTCTGGGGTTTCGTCGGCATGGTGGCCGCCGGGGCAGACTGTTAAGATGTGGAGTCTGTGTCGGCGGTGCCAGCGTACCCGACCCGCCGCTACCCTGCCCTGGATCCCACCTGTTGCCATGTCGATCGGTCAGTCGCCCGCCGCTTCCGCCGCGACCCCCGACGCCGCTGCCGCGGCAGCGAAAGCCGGCTCGGCCGCCAGGGACGCCGACGGCGTTCGCCCCGATGGCCCCCGCGCCAAGCGTGGCGTGCCCAGCGGCCTCTGGCTCCGCTGCGACGACTGCGGCGAGACCCTCTTCCGCAAGGAAGTCGAACGGCTGATGAACGTGTGCCACGTTTGCGGACGGCACATGTACTTGAGCGCACGCGACCGCGTGAAGTTCATGCTCGACGAAGGGACCTTCGAGGAATGGGACGGCGATCTCCGCCCCGCCGACCCGCTGAAGTTCTCCGACAAGAAGGCGTACGCCGACCGTGTGGTTGGCGAGCAGAAGCGGACCGGTCTGAGCGACGCCGCCCTGACCGGATGCGGCATGATCCGCGGCCGCCGGCTCGCCTTTGGCGTGACGGATTCGGCCTTCATCATGGGCAGCATGGGTTCGGTCGTCGGAGAACGGCTCACGCGGCTGATCGAAAGGGCCACCGAACAAAACCTGCCGCTGGCGATCGTGAGTGCCTCGGGCGGCGGCGCCCGCATGCACGAGGGCATCCTCTCGCTGATGCAGATGGCAAAGGTCTCGGCCGCACTGGCCCGTTACGACGAGGCCGGCGGTCTCTTCATCTCGGTGCTGACCAACCCCACCATGGGCGGCGTCGCGGCCAGCTTCGCTTCGCTCGGAGACCTCGTCTTCGCCGAGCCGAAAGCCCTGATCGGCTTCGCCGGTCCGCGGACCATCAAAGCGACGCTCCGCACCGAACTACCCGAAGGCTTCCAGACCAGCGAGTTCCTGCTGGAGCACGGCTACATCGATCGCATCGTGCGCCGCGAAGACCTCAAGAGCGAGATCGCCCGGGCGATCGATTACTGCGGCAAGTAGCGGCTGACCGCTCGCTTCGTTCAGGTAGTTAGCCCGGCTGACTTCGCGCACGAGCCGGCTCTTCTCATTTGAGAAGATATCTTCTTGATTGCGAAACTCGCCATCGCTAGGATCGGCTGTACAGGCGGTCAGCCGGCATCGGTGACGCACTAGGCCATCCCCCCACGCGGCGGACGAATCCGCTACGAGTCGGTCGATGGCTTGGGTCGAGGGATGCTTGCGGTCGCGATCTCTTCTCCCGCTCTCGACTCCTCGATGACCAAGCGCCTGAACTATGCCGTGAGCTTTCAGCAAGCGGTCTTGGATATAACACGGCTGGTCTTCGAAGGCCTCCAAGGCGATCCTGCGAAGCTCGAACGGGTTAACAAGCACCAAGATTGTGTCTATCTGAAGAACGAAGAAGGGATGCTAACCTGGTCGAACCAGGCCTACAACAAGATCTTCAGCGGACCCGAGTCGCCCATCGGCCGCCACGCAAAGGCCTTCGTGGATCCTTCGATCCTCGACACCTCGAAGCACACCGATGCCTTGATCCTGTCCGGCTCGGACCATCTCGAGTGCGATCACACCGGCTCGGCCTTGGACGGGCAGCAGTACCTGATGCGGACCTATAAACGGAGCCTGCGGACGCTCAAGCAGCCCGGCTTCTCGATCTTGGGCATCACGCGCCGAATCGAATGCCTCGGCCAGGAACAAACCGATACCCGAGCGTTCCTCGCCCAAACGGCCCAGACGTTTCGCGAACTCGACGATCGAGACCAAGAGATCTGCCGGCTGGTCGCCCTCGGGAAAGCAAGCTCCGAGATCGGCGAGGAGTTGGGCATGACGGGCCGCAACGCCGACCTCCGCCGCAAGAAAGCGTTCACGGCCCTCGGCGTTGAGAAGCCGGTCGAGTTGGTCCGCGTGCTGGTCCGGCTGCAAGAGCGGGGCTACCTCGACCTCGGGCTCTGAGGCTCGGCATCAGGCTCTCTGACAGCGAGTTCGGCGTTGGTGGGCACCCCCTCGGGCGGTACACTCCGCGGCATGAGTAAAGTGGCCCAATCCCCTTCGTCTGAGACCCGCCTACGCCCCGGACCTGCCAAGTGGCAACGCCACTGGTACGAGGTCATCTTCGAGGCAGAGACCCCCTCTGGCAGAGGCTTCGATGTCGCCCTGCTGATCACGATCGTCGTCAGCATCGTCGCGGTGATGCTCGAGAGCGTCGAGGCGATCCGTGGCGATTGGGGCGGCCTGCTCGCCGGGGCGGAGTGGGTCATCACGCTACTGTTTAGCTTCGAGTTGATCGCCCGACTCGCCTGCGTCGATCGTCCGCTCAGGTATGTCTTCAGCTTCTTCGGCTTGGTCGATGTGATTTCGATCCTGCCGAGCTACGTCGCGCTGGCGGTGCCCGGCGCGCAGACGTGGGCCGTTGTCCGAACGCTGCGTCTGCTGCGGGTCTTCCGCGTGCTCAAGATGGGGCGGCACCTCAAGGAAGCCAACACGCTGCTGCACGCCCTCAAGCAGACCTGGCCGAAGATCACGGTCTTCATCACGGTGATCTTTTGCTCGATCGTCATCCTCGGGACGGTCATGTACCTCATCGAGGCCAACGCGGGCAGCGGCTTCAACGATATCCCCACCAGCGTCTATTGGGCGATCGTCACGATGACGACCGTCGGCTACGGCGACATCGCCCCGGCTTCGCCACTCGGCAAGTTCGTCGCCGCGCTGATCATGCTCTTTGGCTACGCGATCTTGATCGTGCCGACGGGCATCTTCTCAGCCGAAGTGATCAACGCCGTCGGCACCGAGACCTTCCAATGCAACGCATGCGGCCTCAGCGGCCACGCGACCGATGCAAACTACTGCGCCGGCTGCGGAGCCAAGCTGGGCGATTCATCCACTGACAAGGCGGACTCCTAAGCCCGGCCGCGACACGAGCCTAAACCAGCGACGGCCAGCATGGCCAAAATCATCGCCGCGGGCTCCGGTACACTGGCTGCCGAGCCGGCGACCGAGAGAACCGCGCCGTAGTTGTTCGCCCAGGTCGTATAGTCGGCCTGATCGTAGGTCGTGCCAAGCCCGTCACGCCAGACGGTGTAGTCGCCGGCATCGACGCGGCCGTCGCCGTTGAAATCGCCCGGCTCGGAGACAATCAGCCGGACCGCATCGGCATCGTACGATACGACCCATTGGTGATCGCTGGGCAGGTCCAAGGTATCGAACTGGCCGCCCTCTTCGTCGTAGGTAATCAGCTCAAACACGTCACCGGTAGCGGGTTGATATTTGTTCTCATCAAGCGTGACCAGCAGCGTCCCTGCCAGGGCCGCTGGGCCATCCACGACGAGTTGGTCGTGCTCGGTCCCCGGTAGCAGACCGTCGATCTCGATCTCGAGCACGCCGCCATCGCCGAGAGAGAAACGGCCTTCGATGGTCAATCGCCCGACCCCATCGCCCGGGGCGATGGTTCCCTGCAGGGCTTCCACCTGACCCTCGATCGGGCCGCTGCCGGTTCTCACAAGGCCCTCGCCGCTCAAGGTGCCGCCCCGGATATCGAGGAACTGGGTATCGAGCGTGCCGCCGTCCAGAGCGATCTCGCCGCCCGCTTCGACCGTGCCGCCCGAGAAGGTGGTGAGCGTCGCTCCCGCTTCGATCCGTACAGTCATCGTCTGGCCGGCCGATCCGCCGACAACCTCGATATTCCAGGCCTCTTGATCGCCGGACACAACGGCTTCTTGATCGCCACCGCTGCGATGATGCACCTGCGCCACGCTCAGCAAGTCAGGCGTCGCCGAGGCATCCCATGACCCCGCCGCCGACCAAGCCGCCGAGGCCGTCGTGGCGTCCCAAACGAAGTCGCTGGTCACGGGATCGCTGATATAGACCCCGGCACTTTCGCCGCCCGCACCGATCGATGGGTTCGGATCGATCACCACGTTGCGGCCCGCCAACAGGTTCGTGCCGAGGATGCCCGGAACGATGTTGCCCGGGTCAGAAACGTCGGTCACATCGAGGACAATCACCGGGACGTTGTTCGCCGTAATCGCTCCGCCGAGAGCGGGAAGCGTGATCTGGTCGATATAGAAGCCTGGCACATCATTGATTTCGCCGCCGGAGCCCAGGATCGAGATCGTGAACTCGGGCGTGTCCGTCACGACATCGAAACCGAGCGTCGCGGCGCTCGCCTCGGAGAGCACCGTCACGCTGGCCCCGGTATCGAAGAAGAACCTCGTCGGATCGCTCGCGCTGCCCAGGGTTGCGCCGTCATTGCTGGCGAACGTGTTGAGGAAGAGCCCGCCCGTCGCGATGCCCCCGGCCAAGCCCGTTGGGAGCTGCGGGTTCTCGTGCACCGGGATCCCATCGACGATATTCAAGATGTTCTGGAAGTAACCGGGGGCCGTCGTGAACGCCGCTCCCGGGTCCAGGTTCAGCGGAGCCTTCCGAACGATATCGCCGCCACCGCTCCCCAGCGGCAAGAAGTCGATCGCCGGCGTGCGGATCGTCTTGCCCCCGAGCTGGAAGACCTGGGGCTGATCGTTCCGGATACGGGTCGCATACTGACTAGCGAACGGCAGCCCCACCACGTTCGGAAGGTCCGACTCGGCTGGGAAGGTCAGAGTCGACGTGTTGGTCTGCCCTTGGAGCCGTGAGTTGTTCAAGGTCAACGCGGCACCGGCTCCGGTGCGATCCTGCAAACCCGAAGCGTACAGCCCCAGCGGATCATTGATGGCAGCGGTCAGCACGCCGGTGGCACCACCGATCGGGACCGTCTCGGTGCCACGGTAGCCATCTGACCCGCCCCCCTGCCCCGACTCGCCGAGCCCGAAATCATCGAAGGCGGCATTCGTCACGAGCGAGAGACCCGCCCCGGTATCGAGCAGGGCGATGTCGTAGTGGGCCGAACCGCCCGCCCCTAGCAGATTGCCGGAGACCCCATCGGCCGGCACCGGGGACTGGCCTAGCAGGTCATCGCGAATGAACTCATCGGTTAGGCCAAGCCCCACTAAGGGGAAGAAGCCATCGAGTGGCACATTCTGCGCAACCGCCAACGGAGCGCATGCCAAGAACGGGACAAGAAGACCCCAAGTGCGCACCGCGATCAATCGACTTCGTAACATCAAGCCACTTCCCTCTCTCAAACGGTCCGCCTGTGGCGGTCTGGCAAGTCGCAAACCGCTATCTGCAAAGTAGATACGACCCGCGATCGGGTCAATTATCTGGCATCTCTAGCGTTGATTTAGCGGTATTCCGGCGGCCTAACGCAGCCTTAGCCACCTCTCGCGTCGCTGGCCGGCCTCCCCCCGCCCGACGATCGCCTCGACCTGAGCAGCCAAGTCGAGGTAACTGAGATAGCCGGCTTGTGGCAGCCGAACGCGAGACCGTTCGGCGAATCCCTGGGAGCCCCTTCCGGAGCCGAACTCGGGGCGATATCTTACTGGGCTCGAAGCAGCGTCTGCGAAGCTCCCTTAGCTCAATTGGCAGAGCAACTGACTCTTAATCAGTAGGTTCTAGGTTCGAGTCCTAGAGGGAGCACTTTCAGAGAGCGTCAGAGAGCCCCTGAGAGTCGG
>CAYGUP010000027.1:0-15600 GCA_964353155.1 uncultured Planctomycetaceae bacterium
GATGTCCAAGAGCGCGCTCGTCATCGCTTCCAAGTCGCTCTACCACGACCTGCGCGGCGCGGCGGGCGGTAAGCGCAGCCGGCGCGCGCGCGCGCGCGCGCGCGCGCGCGCCGCCCCCCCCCCCCCCGCCGGGGGGGGGGGGGGGGGGGCATATCACTCCCGCACGAGCCGTGTCGTTCCGCCTAAAAAACTGACAGGGCTTGGTAGCGAGGTTGGGGTTCGGAGAAAACCTAGGACGCGAGTCGTAAGCGGTGTGGTGATCCGACAAGAATGCGGCGTGCCGCCTCGCCGGTTGTGCCGGATCGAGGGGATATGCCCCGCGAAAACCACTGGGGAACCCGGTAAGCTCATCCGCATGCAAGACGAAGCCAGCTACACCTGCGGCGAGTGCGGCGAAGAGATCGTGGTGCCGATCGATGTCTGCGAGGGCCGCAGCCAGCAGTACGTCGAAGACTGCCCGGTCTGCTGCCGAGCCAACGTGATCCACGTCGAGATCGACCCCGACGGTGACGTCCGGGCCTGGGGCCAGTTAGAGTGACACGAAAAGATGCCGCTGATAGCTGGCGCTCGGCGTCCACGGCCTTAACTAACATCTAGCCTCGACTGTCTAGCCTTTTCTCTCATGCCAAAGCCCGTCACGTTCAAGCCCGGCAAGAAGGTCGAGCTCGCCGAGATCGACCCCCGCCTCGTCGAGGGCGACTGGGAGAAGGAGATCGCTTACGAGCAGATCGCCAAGAACACGGAACGCTCGCGCGAACTGGCCTATCGGCTCTACGCGGAGAACAAGCGGTCCGTGCTGCTGGTGCTGCAGGGCATGGACACCGCCGGCAAGGACGGCACCATCCGCACGGTGATGACCGGCATCAACCCGCAGAGCTGCCAGATCACGCCGTTCAAGCAGCCGAGCCCCGAGGAACTCGATCACGACTTCCTCTGGCGTATCCACCGCGCGGTGCCGCGGCGTGGCAACATCGGCATATTCAACCGCTCGCACTACGAGGACGTGCTCATCGTTCGGGTCCACAGCCTCGTGCCGAAGTCGGAGTGGAAAGACCGCTACGATCGCATCAACGACTTCGAGCGGATCCTCTCCGACGGGGGCGTGACGGTCGTGAAGTGCTTCTTACACATCAGCAAAGAAGAGCAGCGCGAACGGCTCCAAGCCCGCCTCGACAACCCGGACAAGCGGTGGAAATTCAGCAAAGGCGACCTGTCCGAACGCAAGCTGTGGGACGACTACCAAGAGGCCTACGAGGACGCCGTCAACAAGTGCAACACCGACCACGCCCCGTGGCACATTATCCCGTCGGATCGCAAGTGGTATCGCAACTTGGTGGTCAGCGAACTGCTCAAGGACACGCTCGAAGCGATGGACCCGCAGATCCCGCCGAGCGAGAAAGGGCTGGATGGGATCGTTGTAGAGTAGCTAGGTGTTTCGCGCTGAGACACAGAGAGGCAAATGGACGAGAGGCCTCTCGTCACGGGAGAAAGCCGGAGACCCAGCTAGACGATGCCGGATCAATCGCCAGCAATCGAAGCCGCTAAGCGTTTGTCGCGGCGGGTCGCCCGGCTCTCGTTTGCCGAGCCGGTGACGCACGTTTACAACCCGCTCAAGTACGCTTGGGCGCCGCACGAGGCCTATCTCAATCGACTCAATCCCGATGGGGTCCGGGTGTTGTTCCTGGGGATGAACCCGGGGCCGTGGGGGATGGCCCAGATCGGCGTCCCGTTCGGAGAGATCGCCGCGGCCCGCGATTGGTTGGGCATCGAAGCAGCCGTGAAGAAACCGAAGGGAGAGCACCCTAAGCGGCCGATCGAGGGATTCGATTGCCAGCGGAGCGAGGTCTCGGGCCGCCGGCTGTGGGGCTTGTTTCAAGAACGCTTCGGCACCGCCGACGCCTTCTTCGCCGAGCACTTCGTGGCGAACTACTGCCCGCTGGTCTTCATGACAGAGACCGGCAAGAACTTCACGCCCGACAAACTGCCTGCCGCCGAGCGCGAGCCGCTCGACGCCGCGTGCGACAAGCACTTGGCGGAGCTGCTATCGATTACGCAACCCGAGTGGGCGGTCGGCGTCGGCAAGTACGCGGAGAAGTGCCTGAACCGGGTGGTCGAATCTAGCGGCCTCGCTCCAAAGGTCACCACGATCCTGCACCCCAGCCCGGCAAGCCCGGCGGCGAATCGCGGCTGGGCGGAGGCGGCGACGCGGCAGTTGGTCGAAAGCGGGATTTGGACCCGATGAGTTGAACCACAAAGGCACGAAGAGCCCCAAGAAGTCAGAACACCGTTACTTGGTGCTGTTCGTGCCTTTGTGGTTCATCTCACTCCTCTCGACTAGTGCGATGATAGGAGACTTCTAAGCCCAACTCGTTGTAAGCTCGATTCAGCAGCTCGTCACGCGGTGTGCTGCTATCGAGCAGCGGGTCGACGCCCATCCAATCGATCATCCGGTCTTCGGTTTCCGTATGCGATTCGATCGTGCCGTCGGCTAGCAGGTGACTGACTTGCCAGCCGGATTCGGATAGCGCTCGGGCGATGAGCACGCCTCGGTGGCAGTCGAGCGGCTCTTTCTCGGCACACATCAGGGCGATCGTGTACTCGGCCACGCCCCGTTCGAGCCGTGCGAGGCCCTCGCGGAACGCGGGCAGCTTGGCGACGCGTTCGTAGTCGGCCCGATCGCCGATGTAGCACTCGGGCTCGACACGGCGGGCGCCCAGGTGATCGCCGAGGAAAGCATAGGCGATCCCTTCCGCCTTGAGCCCCGGTTCGAGGTGCTCGCGGCGGTATTGCGGCAGGCGTGCCTGGGGATGCGAACGGACATCGGCGATCGCCGTCACGCCCGCCCCGCGAAGCAGGGCCAAGAAATCGGGCCACTCGTGCGTCGAGTAGCCGACGGTGAGGATCTTCGGATGGCTCACTCTTTCAGATGCCAGATGTCGCGTGATCCATGGATTACCCAAACCAACTCGACGCGTTGGGCGCTTGGTTGGAAGTACAGGACTTACGAACCAAGCGAGATGCGTCGAATCCCACTGCCGAGGTGATCGACCGCTTCTCCTAGCCCGGGGTGCTGGGAAATCAGGTGCATCGTGTGGTCGGTCTGTTCCAGCCAGCGGAAGGCGGCACCGGGGCTGCCTTCGCTGATCCGGTAAGCAATTGTATCAAGATCGCGTGCCGCGACGGGCGAGTGAACGACACGCAGGCTCACGGTGCCTGTCCGTCTTTCTCAAGTCGCTCGGCTAGGCGTTGCTTGAAGGCATCGAGGTCCCAGTCGATTCCCTCGCCCCGTTCCAACTGCGCGGTCCCTTCGGCGAGCTTGTCACGCAAGAATTCGTCGGAGTGAGTCGTTTCGCAACGGCAATCGACGAGTGTGTACCGCGCGTGCGTCGTTGGGTCTTCGGCATGAGCGATACCGCCACCGGCAGCGACCGCGGCTACTTGTTCGGGTGTCAGAGCCAAGGGGGTATCGTGCGTCATACCACTATCTTAACGATCGAGATGGATCGAATCAAAACGCAACCTTAGTTCACGCCCGGCTCGGCTTTGCCGCCGTTCAGGTGGCGGCGCAGGTAGGTCGCGCGCTCGATGTTGCGGTCGGATTGGTCGAGTTCCATGCCGGCGAGCTTCTGGAGGTGGGCCGGTTGGGTGTGGACGAAGAGCTTGTTCACGACCGGGATCTCGACGTCGCTGATCAGCCCCAGGTTGACGCCCATCCGCACGCTAGAGAGCAGGTGCAGGGTCTCTTCGCTGCTGATGGTCTGGGCGGTGCGGAGGATGCCGAACGCTCGGCTGACCCGATCGTGGAGCGTCTCCTGGCTCTCGCGGATCAGGAAGTCACGCGCCTGGCGTTCGTAGTCGAGCAGCACGGGGACGACGTCGGCGACCTTCGCCAGCAACTCCTCCTCGGTCATGCCGAGGGTCACTTGGTTGGAGATCTGGTAGAAGTCACCCATCGCCTGCGAGCCTTCGCCATACAGGCCACGGACGGCAAGGTTGATCTTCTGCAGGCTGCGGAAGACCTTATCAATCTGTCGTGTGATCACCAGGGCGGGCAGGTGCAGCATGACGCTCACCCGGATGCCGGTGCCGACGTTGGTCGGGCAGGCCGTCAGGTAACCGAGGCGGTCGTTGTAGGCGTAGGTGACTTGCTCTTCGAGGAGGTCGTCGATCTCGCTGATCTCTTTCCAGGCGGTTTCGAGGTCGAGCCCCGAGTGCATCACCTGGATGCGGAGGTGGTCTTCCTCGTTGATCATCACGCTGAAACGCTCACCGCTATCGATCACCACGGCCCGTGCGCCGTCGGCGTCGGCGTGCTCGCGGCTGATGAGCTGGCGTTCGACGAGGAACTGTCGATCGACATCCTCAAGGCCGCCCACATCGACGTAGTGCAGCTCGCTCTCGGTTGTGGTTGCCGGGATCTTGCCGGCGGCGCGCAGGGCTTCGATCCGGGCGTGGAGGATCTGCTCGATCTGCTCGCGGTCGGCCTCGGTCGTTCGGGCGATGAACGGGAAGTCGGTCAGGTTGCGTGCCAACCGCACGCGGCTGCTGATGACGATGTCCGACTCGGGGCCACTCGCGCGGAGCCACTCCCCGCAGTGGTGGGCCATCGTTTCGAAATCGAGCGACATGGGAGGCGCAGGTTGTTAGGCGCTGGGCGCTAGGGGGTGTTGTGCATTCTCGAAGTGGTGGGGCGGCACTGCGACCAGCGCCTAGCGTCTCTCAGCTAGCGCCTTCTTCAATCGCCTTGATCTCGTCGCGGAGCTCGCTGGCTCGTTCGTACGCTTCTTTGCTGACCGCTTCCTTCATTTCCCGGCGGAGGCGGATGAGTTGCGTCTGCTGCTCGGCGTTGCCGCCGCCGCGGCGGGGCGTCTTGCCGACGTGTTGCGTCTCGCCGTGGATGTTGACCAGGAGCGGTTCGAGCTCCTTAGCAAAGTGGACGTAGTCGTGCGGGCAGCCGAGGCGGCCCTGCTTGCGGAACTCCAGGAAACTGATGCCGCAGACCGGGCAGACCCGCTGATCGAGCTCGGCTAGTTCCTCGGCGGTCTGGCCGATTGCTAGCTGTTGAGCGAGCAGGCCGGCCATCTCGGGGACGACCGAGTCGGCCTCGTCAGCGAGTGGCGAGAGGAACTCTTTGGCGCAGACCTCGCACAGGTGGACCTCTTTCGGCTCCCCGTCGACTAGGTCCGTGATGTGGAAAGTAGCCGGCTTATCGCACTTTTGGCACTGCATGGGCGTGGCTGGTTGGCGAGGCGATTGGCGTCGGCGGTGTGCGGGTGGCGAAGATAGGCGAGTCTATCGCTGCGGTGAAAACGCGGCAAGGCAAGCGGCCGTCGCTCGAGTGGCGCAAGTTGTTCGGCGGACTCAAGATAGGGCGGCTGCGATCGGATGAATCGCCGCGTTGTGAGCCTCCCCCGGCGTTGTTAGAGTGGCCGGCGAACCAGGGCCGCGCTGCGACGGTCCCACCCGCTGACGCCAACTTCACCCTCGAACCGCCGACCCTGAGGCCACCGCGTGTCCGTTCCGCCCCCGCATCGTCCTACGTACGCCGAGTTCGCCGAGTTGGCGAAGAATGCGGATCGCGTGCCGGTGTGGCGTCGGCTGGTCAGCGACTCGCTGACGCCGGTCTCGGCCTTTCATCGGCTCGAGGCCACCGGCGACGGCCCGGTGTCGTGTCTCTTTGAGAGCGTCATCGGCGGCGAGAAGGTCGGCCGCTACAGCTTCCTCGCGACCGATCCTTACCTGTTGCTCGAAGCTCACGGCACGCGGATCACCCGGACCGCTTATGGGCCCAAGGCCGCCGCGCCCGAGACGTTCGACGCCGACAACCCGCTGGAGACCCTGCGGGCGGAGGTCGGCAAGGTCCGCGTCGCGAAGCCCGCCGGCCTGCCGCCGTTCGTTGGCGGGGCGATCGGCTACGCCGGCTACGATACGGTTCGCTATGTCGAGAAGCTGCCGAACGCTCCGGAGGACGACCGCGAGCTGCCCGACTTGGCGTTCGGTTTCTTCGACCACCTGCTCGTCTTCGACAACGTCGATAAGACCCTGTCGGTCATCGTGTTGGCGAAGACCGACGGCGGAGCCGATCCGCAAGCCGCCTATGAAGAAGCGTGCGGCCGAGTCGATAAGCTGGTCGAGCGGATCTCCACGCCTGCCGACGAACTGACGCCGACCGATATCCACACCGGCGGCGAGGTCTCGTTGCCGTTCGAGTCGAACTTCACGCAAGACGAATTCGAGTCGGCCGTCGGCAAGTGCGTCGAGTACATCCGGGCCGGCGATATCTTCCAGGTGGTGATCAGCCAGCGGTTAGCGACCGACTTCGCCGAAGACCCGTTCGAGCTGTACCGCACGCTCCGCGTGGTGAATCCGAGCCCGTTCATGTTCCACGTGCGGATGCCGGGCTGCACGCTGGTAGGCAGCTCGCCGGAGATCATGGTCCGCGTTACCGACGGCCACACGACCGTCCGCCCCCTCGCCGGCACGAGGCCACGCGGCAAGGACGAAGCGGAGGACAACGCCCTCGCCGAGGAACTTCTCGCCGACCCGAAGGAACGGGCCGAGCACGTCATGCTGGTCGATCTGGGCCGCAACGATATCGGGCGTGTGGCCCAGTACGGCAGTGTCGAGCTGTCGGACGTGATGGTCATCGAACGCTACAGCCATGTGATGCATATCACGTCGAACGTGACCGGCCAGTTGACCGACGACAAGGACGCCTTCGATGCCCTGGCCGCCTGCTTGCCGGCGGGCACGGTCAGCGGGGCACCGAAGGTGCGGGCGATGGAGGTCATCGACGAGCTCGAACCGCACCGCCGCGGCCCCTACGCCGGCGCGGTCGGCTACCTCGACTTCGCCGGCGATATGGACACCTGCATCGCCTTGCGGACGGTGGTGCTGACCGGCGGCAAGGCGTACGTCCAAGCCGGGGCGGGCATCGTCGCGGACAGTGTCGCCACGAGCGAGTACCAAGAGACGCTGAACAAAGCCCGCGGCCTGCTGAAAGCGATCGAGATCACGAAGCAGCGACTGGAAGACTAATGGGGAATGCGGAGTGCGGAAGGGGGAATCTGAAGGCCGAGGCACCTTGAGTTGTTGTCGTTGGCGAGCGACGATCGATCCAAGGCATTCCCAATTCCCCATTCGCACTTCCCGATTCCTGTGTCCCTCTCCGGCCAGCTGCTCGTCGCTTCGCGGTCGCTCCGCGATCCGAACTTCCGCCAGACCGTGGTGCTCCTGCTAGAGCACAACGACGACGGCGCGTTGGGGGTGGTGCTCAATCGGTTGGCGGAACGGACGGTCGAGCAGGTCTGGGAAGCGGTCGAGTTCGACCCGTGCGACAATAACCAACTGATGAACCATGGCGGCCCGGTTCCCGGCCCGTTGATCGCGTTGCACACGTCGGAAGAACTCGGCGAGAAGGCGATCCTGCCGGGCCTCTACCTGTCGATGCAGAAGACCTCGGTCGATCCGCTGGTCCGGCAGGACGAGCACCCGTTCCGCCTGTACAGCGGCAACAGCGGCTGGGGTGGCGGGCAGCTCGAAGGCGAGTTGAAGGAGGGGGGCTGGCTGCTCGGCGAGCCGTTTCTTGAGGACGTCTTTTCCGACCCGAACGAGGTTTGGGACGAAGTCACTAACCGGATCGCGCTCGACGTCCTGCTGCCGGGCGTCGACCCGGACGACGTTCCGAGCGACCCGTCGCTGAACTGACGAGCCCGGCTGGGATCCATGAAGGCCGGCAAAAAGCCTGCACGCAGGACACCCAAACGGCCGAAATTACCATCATCTCGTTGATCCTCGCTCCCAAGACGCCTACCATTCGCGCTATGAGCAAGCACGGCACCAGCACCAATAGCTGCCTCTGTATGGGGCCCGCCCGGCACTGAGTGCCGAAGCGGGTGCGTTCTTCCCTGCCAGCGGTGCCAGCACGCCGCGCGATTTGCTTGCCTTGCCACACCGACTCGGGTGTGGTGCTTTCCGGGAGCCCCCTTCGATGGCCACCGACCCTCGCGTCAAAGATTCGGACCTGCCCAAGCTGACCGATCGGTTGGTTGGCACCTACGAGACCCTCGATAAGCTCCACCACCTCGACCACTGCCCGCTGCCCAAGTACTGCGACGTGGTCTCGGCGGTGCAGGACCTGATGGAGATCATGTACCCGGGCTACCGCCAACGGGAAGGCCTCCACCGGGGCAACATCGGTTACTACGTCGGTGACCTGCTCGATCGGCTGCACGACAAGCTGACCAAGCAGATCGGCCGTGCGCTCCGGCACGAAGCCGTTCGGGAAGGCGTCGTGGGCGATTGCGAATCGGCCGAGGACTTCGAGGCTCTTGGGCAAGCGAAGACCATGCTCTTCCTCGATCGGCTCCCGGAGCTGCGCGAGACGCTCGCCACGGACGTGCAGGCTTCGTTCGACGGCGACCCGGCATGCAAGGGAGCGGACGAGGTCATCTTCTGCTACCCGGGGCTCGAAGCGGTCACCGTGCAGCGGCTCGCCCACCTGCTGTATGACCTCAACATCCCGTTCATCCCGCGGATGATGACCGAGTGGGCCCACTGCCGGACCGGCATCGATATCCACCCGGGCGCGACGATCGGGCCGTACTTCTTCATTGACCACGGCACGGGTGTCGTGATCGGCGAGACCTGCCAGATCGGCTCGCACGTGAAGCTCTACCAGGGCGTGACGCTCGGCGCGCTGTCGTTCCCGACCGACGCCGAAGGCGCCCTCGTGCGGAACACCAAGCGGCACCCGACGATCGAAGACCGCGTGGTGATCTACGCGAACGCGACCGTCCTCGGCGGCGAGACCACGGTCGGGCACGATTCGGTGATCGGTTCGAGCGTCTGGCTGACCAAGAGCGTTGAGCCGAACTCGACGATCGTCATCGAGAAGCCCAAGCTGCGAGTCCGCAGCGACGAAGCGGCCAACGCGTAGAGCTGTGAGCGGTGATTGTCGGAGACGCCTCCCACAGGTTGACCGGGCGGTGGCGGGCGCGATGGTTCGGCGCGGTTTGTGGTAGCCTACGGTTGGCCGCCCTCTGCCTACCGCCCCCACGATCGCCATGCCGCTCGGTCCCGTCTTTCGCCACGAGATGCTCGCCGCCGGGCGTAAGAAACGCTACTTCCTGGGCGCGGCTCTCGTCGGCGCGGCGATGCTCGCCTTGCTGGCGATCGGCTACGCCACGGTCAGCGAGAGCAATCGCTATCGGTACAACGGCGATACGACCTTCGAGGACGGCCGGCTTTCGATCTCCGGGGTCGCCTACCTGACGTCGATGTTCTATAGCCAGTTCGCCTGGGCCACGATGGCGGGCGTGCTCGCCGTGACGCCGGCCGTTGCCGCCGGGGCGATCGCGATGGAGCGCGAGCGGCGGACGATCGAGTACCTGTTCGCGACCGACCTGTCGAACTCGGAGATCGTGATCGACAAGCTGCTCGCCCGCCTGCTGGTGGTGGCGAAGCTCGTGCTCGCCGCGTTGCCGGTGCTCGCGATCTTCCGGCTGCTGGGCGGCGTGCCCGGCTCGCTGCTGCTGGTCCATTTCGCGATGCTCGCCAGCACCGCGACGCTCGTGGCCGCCATCGCGTTGACGGTCGGCGTCTGGTGCGACCGAGCCCGCGACGCGGTGCCGCGGGCGATCGGGGCGGTCTTCATCTGGCTGATCGCTTGGCCGGTGCTGTGGACGACGAGCTCCTTCATCGGCCAGTACGCTACGTCGGCTTGGGCCGATTGGCTGCTGACAATCATCGACCCCATGATCTCGTTCCTTGGGATCACCCACCCGCTGGTCATGCTGGGAACGGCCGCCGGCGTGTCGGGCGGGACGCTCGGGGTCGATCTCGATCTCGAAGCGATCGGCTGGATGGTCGGCTCACAACTCGCCGCGGCGTTCTTCCTGCTCGGCCTCAGCGTGGTGATGGTCCGGCGTGTCCACTTGCGGGCGGCCTCGTCGCCGGGCGTGCGGGTCAAGCAAGTGAAGAACGCCCCGTCGAGCCGCTCACCCTACGAGTACCGCCCGATGCTGTGGAAGGAGATGTTTGCCGCCTCGGTGGCGAAGAAGGGCTCACGGTGGGCGAAGCGTATCGGCGTGCTGCTGTTGGTGTTGATCGTGGCTTTGCCGCTTGTCACGACGCTGTGGAACGCGTCGATCCGTGGTGGTACGGGCTGGGCAAGTCCGATCATGCAGTACATGCAAACCGCTGTAATGATGTCGACAACGTGCGGCTCAATCGTTCTGTTGCTGATCGGTGCCAGGGCGGCGGGGCTCGTCACGCACGAGCGCGAGCGCGAGACCTGGCTCACGCTCCTCACCACGCCGATGAGCTCAACCGAGATCCTCGCCGCGAAGATGCTCGGCAACCTGTACGCGTTCTTTTGGCCGCTGGTTGGCGTGGTAATGATCCCGCTGCTTGGGGTGCTGCTCGATTGGTCGGCCGTGTTAGCAACCCTCGGTACGCTGCTCACGCTGGCGAGTGTCGGGTGGGCAGCGACGGCCATCGGCCTCGCGTTCTCGCTCCGCATGAAGAGCTCGATCAAGGCCGTCGGTGCGACCACGCTCGTGCTGCTGAGCGTCGGCCTCTTCTACTCTTTCATGGCGATGGCATTCTTTGCTATCGCGGGGGGAAGCGAAGAGAGTTTCGCCGTCTTCGTCTTCCCGCCGCTGGTGCCGATGCTGATCGCGATGCCCTCGATCCTCGCCGTCGACGGCTTTGGCGGGGGAGACGAATGGATGATGCCGTCGTATATCGCAGGCATCATCTTCTACACCGCCGTGGGGATTGTGGTCTCGACAAACAACGCCCAAGCCTTCGATAGGATCTGCCAGCGCGGTGTCGGCAAGTGGGCCGCTCAGCCTTCCACACCAACCGCAGGTCGTTACCCAGACACCGGACCCCTGCCGCCCGAGACGGCTTGAAGGCTGCCCGAAGGTTACCAGCCCGCCGCGTCCCAACTCACCTCGTGGTTGTAGAGCGGGTCGATCGGCCCCAGCCGTTCGCTATCGGTTAGCCGGCGTTGCTGTGGTGCGTCGTCGACCGAGGTCATCGGCCTCTGGAGACCCTGGACGACGTCGCGAGCGAACTCGCGGACCGGGTTCTCCGTCGCGGCGACCGTCGAGAAAGCACTGCCGGGCGGCATCGATGGGAAGGCATCGATCCGCGTCGCCGCCGGCGGGCCGTTGCGGCGTTCATTGCGAGTGTCGGGCGTCTTCAAGACCATGCCGATCGGCAGCACGTCCGGATGCTCGAGGCGGTCCCGGTTGAGTTCGTACAGCTCCCGCGCCCGACCGGCGTCGCCCAGATAACGCGACGCGAGCGAGGCGAGCGTATCGCCATCGGTCACAACGTGTCGCTCGTACCGTTTAGCGATCGGCGTCCGCGCGACCGGCTCGGCACCGAAACCACGTTGCTCGAAGCGGAGCGGGTTAGCCGGGGCAACCGCCTCACGGGTTAGAGCCTCCCCCATCGCTCCGAAGCTCGGCCGGCTGCCATACGGGTTCGATTCCAGCGAAGTCGGCGTGCGATCGCGTGAAGGGTTCTCGGGGTGTTGGTCGAAGGCGGTCTCTTCAAGCCGTGGCGGCAGCGGGGCACGCAACTCGGGCCAGCCGGTTGCCGTCTCTGGGCTCTGGATCGATGGTGCCGGGGCCGATGGTGCCTGCCGGCGAGCGACCGGCGTGAGCGGGCGCGTCGGGGCCGTTGTCGCGGGGCTCGGGGGGCGTGCCTCGTTGGCCGGTGGCGTGTTGAAGGACGAGCCGAAGTCGAACGATTCGCCGGCCAGCCAATCGTCCCCCGGGGCTTGGGGGGCCACCGGCGGCGACGAGAAATCGCCCGGCGAGTTCGGCCAAGCGGTGGGCGTCGCCCGTGTGATCGGCTGCTGCGTTGGCGACTGGAACGCCGGTGCGGTGGGCGACGGGCTCGCGGCGGCCGTGTAGGACGACCCGGCGGCTCCCGGTGTCGATGGCGGCGTCTGGGGCCAAGCGTTCGTGCTGGCCGTCGCCGGCAGCGGACGCAGGCCTTGGGCGTCGGCGACCTCGGTCGGCTTCAGCAACCGGGAGAGGCGATCGGCCAGTTCTGGCGGGCCAACCAGCGAGGCGGCAAGGAAGCCGCCACCAAGGAGTAGGAGCGATCCAAGAAGCTTGTTCAATTCGTTCACGGCGTACCTCAGCAACAACGCGGCGCAGCGGGCTCCGACCAGCGACGGTCGGTGCGCTCCATGCGCGGTGTCGTGTGAAAAAAGGCTCGTCCGTGAACACCAAGAGCGGCCCGGCAACATCCAGCCCGGGCTCGCAAGTGTTTCCTAGCAAAAGGATCGACCCGGCGATGCCAGCAACGCCAGCACGGGCGTCGAGTGACGCGTCGGATCGATCAGTGAAACCCTGCGGCCGACCCCTCGGGGTTCGCCGCGTGAGGCTTCACGCCCCCTAACTACGGGGCGGGCGCGGCAAGGTTCTTGCTAGCGGGCGCATGAAAAAACCGGCACCCGACCACGGCGTGGTAACGGGTGCCGGTTGTATCGATCGGCGAGGCTTCGAGCGGCCTTAGGTGGCTGCCTGTCCGTCCTCTTCGGTGCCAGCCATCGCCAGCAAGGCCGGCGAGGCGACGAAGATCGAGCTGTAAGTACCGACGATCACGCCGACCACCAACGCGAAGGCGAACGCGTGGATGCCAGCACCGCCGAAGAAGTACAGGATCACCACGACGATCAACGTCGTGAGCGAGGTCAGCAGCGTGCGGCTGAGCGTCTGGTTGACGCTGCGATTGATCGTGTCGGCGGTGAGACGCGGGCTCTTGCCGCGGACCTCGCGGATGCGGTCGAACACGACGATTGTGTCGTTCAGCGAGTAGCCGATGATCGTGATGAACGCCGCCAGGATCGGCAGGCTGATCTGGAACGCATCGATCTGCAACGCGGTCGCCAGCGGCGGGATGGCCGAGACGATGTACGCACTCAGGGCGATCGCGCCGAGCGTCACGAGGACGTCGTGCACCAGGGCGACGACGGCCGCCAAGCCGTACGAGAGGTTCTGGAACCGGAACCACAGGTACGCCACGATGCCCAACAGGCTGAGCAGGATGGCGGAGATCGCCTTGACCTGCATGTCTCCGGCGACCCGGCCGCCGATCTTGCTAGCCAGCGGGAAGAGCGGCTCACCCGAGAGCTCTTCGGAGAGCTTCTCGGCGACCGCGACCGTGGCCGCTTCGTCGAGGCCGACCCGTAGGGTCCAGTCCTTGAAGCGTTGGCTGCTGCCGGGCGTGTAGTCCGGGTTCTCGAGCTGGGGCAGCACGCCGACGTGGCCTTGCTCGGTCATGATCCGCTTGAGCCGCTCCAGGAGGGCCTCCTGAGCGACGCCGTCGTTCTCGCCGAAGCCGTCGCCCTGGTTGAAGGCGAGCGGCAGCAGCGTGCCGGTGGAGCCTTGGGTCTCCTCGTAAGCTTCGGCGTTGCCCAGATCGACCTCGTAGGTCTTCATCTTGCCGGCAAAGGTCTCCGAGAGCAGTGACTCGACTTGCTCGACGTTGTCGACATTCGAGTTGATCGTGTAGCGGGTATTGGTCTCGCCCCGTTCGACCACGGTCAGGTTGGAGTCGCCGAGTGTCGTTTCTTCATCGACTTGGGCATCGACCAACGCGGAGCGGACCTCGTCGTACGGCATCGCCGCCCCCTCATCGAGCACCATGGTCACGCTCGAGCCGCCGGTGAAGTCGATGTTGAGCAGGTTCGTGCCACGGCTCACCACGCCGAACAGCCCGGCGCCGATTAGGATCAGCGAGAAGACCATCGCGAGGCCCCGCTTGCTGAGGAAGTCGATGTTGGTCTCGCCCAGGATGGAGCCGAACGACAACTTCTTGATCCAGCGGCGTCGCTCGGCGATATCGAAGATCGTGCGGCTGCAGAAGATCGCCGTGAACATCGACATCACGATGCCGAGGAACAGCGTCACGCCGAAGCCCTTGATCGGCCCGGTGCCGACCGAGTAGAGCACCACGGCGGCGATGAGGGTCGTGACGTTGGCGTCGACGATGGTCGTTGTCGCCTTGTCGAAGCCGTTGCGGATGGCCATCCGCAGGCCGGCACCCTTCTTCATCTCCTCGCGGATCCGCTCGAAGATGAGCACGTTCGCATCGACCGCCATGCCGACCGTCAGCACGAGGCCGGCGAGGCCGGGCAGTGTGAAGGCGGCTTGGATAATGACCATCGAGGCCAGGACCAGCAGCAGCGTGCCGGCCAGCGCGAAGCACGCGACCATGCCGGAGAAGCGGTAGTACAGCAGCATGAACACGAGGACGCCGATCAACGAGACGGTGATTGCGTAGCGGCCCTTCTCGATCGTTTCTGCACCGAGGGTCGGGCTGACCTGCTCTTCGCTGATCGGGGTCTTGTTCAGGGCGGCGGGCAGGCTGCCGGCGTTGAGGATGCTGACGATGTAATCGACTTCCTTCTCATCGCCGCCGACCTCGATCTGGCCGCTGCCGCTGATCCGCGAGTTCAGGTTCGGGGCCGAGATCAGCCGCTTGTCGAGCAAGATGCCGAGCTGACGCTTCACGTTGGGCGTCGCGGCGTTCGGAAGGTTCTCGCCGGTGAACTTGCCGAAGCGACCGGCGCCCATCGAGTTGAAGTTGAACAGCACGATCGGCTCGCCGAGCTCGCCGTAGCTCTTCGAAGTATTCGAGATGTACTCGCCGGTCACGTTCCAGCGGTCGAGCAGCACCAAGATCTCTTTGCGGCTGCCGGCCACGCGTTGGGCGTAGCGGGGCTCGTTATCGCTGAACTGGTCTTCGTCGTAGAGGACCCACTCGGCACGCGGCTTGCCGCCCATCATGACGAGCTTCTCGCTCGGGCCGAGCTTCATGGCCCGCTCGATGATGTCGCCATCATCGCTCCAAGCGCGGTCCGCGACGATGCGGAACTCGAGCTGGCCGAGGTCGGTGATCCGTCGCTTGATGTACTCCAGGTCGTCCGGGCCGGCCTTCGGGATGATGATCTCGATGGCACCGCCGTAGTTGCGGATCGAGACTTCCTTGGTGCCGGTCGGGTCGACACGCTGCTTGAGCGCATCGATCAGGCGGTCGATGTTGACGTTGCTACGCTCGGCGACCTCGGCTTCCTCTTCGCCTTCTTCCTCGACGGCGTCGCCGCCCTGGGCGGGGGCTTCGGTGTCGGCGACTTCGTAGACGAGCGTGATACCGCCCGACAGGTCGGGGCCGCCCTTGAATTGGCCGGTCGCGACGCAGAGCCCGGCGATCGCGAAGGCGGCCAGGATCGTCGAGATCCGCCACGCTTGCTCCGGCAGACGCCACTTCTTGGCCAGCCAGCTCCCGAGGAAGATCGGGATGATGATCGCGGCGAGCGTGCCGAGGATGCCAGCCAAGCGGCTGCCGGTCGCACCAGCAGCGGCCGCGGCACCTTCACCTTCGGCTTGCCCAGCGGCAGCGGGTTCAGCGGCTGCCTCTTCGCTGGTGTCGTCGGCGGTCTCGGCCTCGAAGTCTTCGATCTCGGCGGCCGCTTCCGCGGGGGGATCGGTGGTCGGTTGCTCCTCGGCGGGAGCCTCGGGCTCGGCGGCCGGCTCTTCAGCGGCTGAGGCTTCGGTAGCCTCCTCGGCGGCG
>CAYGUP010000027.1:15700-50201 GCA_964353155.1 uncultured Planctomycetaceae bacterium
GGGCTCGGCGGCCGGCTCTTCAGCGGCTGAGGCTTCGGTAGCCTCCTCGGCGGCGGTCTCCACAGCGGGGGCTCCGGCCTCTTGGGCCATGGCCGGCGCGGCGAGCCCGGGAGCGGCAAGCACGGCGGCGGCGAGCAGCAGGGCGAAGAGTTGGCTCAGCGAACGGGTCCGTCCGGTCGCGGCTTGAGTTTGAGTCGGCATCGGTCGCTTGACCATTCTTGGCTAATTTGTCGGTCGCCGGGCTTCATGGACCGGCGGTGATTGGTTCGGCTATTTCTCGTCGGTTACCACGCTATCGATCGCCCAAAGGGCGACCTTGATCTTCGTGCCGTTGGACTCGTCGACGCGGAGCGTCAGGCGGCCTTGGTCGCGTTGGACGTTGGTCACCACCCCGTAGATGCCGCCGGTCGTGACGATACGGTCGTTCTCTTTGAGGCCGTTGACCAGCTCCTGGAACTTCTTGTCCTTGCTCCGCTGTGGGACAACGAACAAGAAGTAGGCGACGATCGTGAGAGCCACGATCGGCAGGAAATCGAGCGGATTGAACGCCCCGCCACCGCCGCCTTCTCCTTGTGCAAGCACCAGCCAGCCCGCGATCCCAGGGGGCGGGGCGAACAAGGCGAGCGGCGAGAGGAGCGTTGTGAGCGGCAACACAGGATCGGATGTCAGTGCGGACAGGCCGCTAGCGCCCTGTCCGACGAGATCGGTGGATTGGAAACCGCGGATGGTAAACCCTTACGGCAAAAGGGGAAAGGGGAAGCGAGCGAAGTCGGATTTCGGAAGTGAGAATGCGGAAGGCCTCTCAGGCCAGCCCAAAGCGTCAGCGCCGGGACCAGCCCCGCCGCTCGGCCCGCTCCCGAAGCCCCCTAGGGCACGGGCTCTGCGGGCTAGCTGAGCGGCTTCGGTGCCCAACGAGCCTGATTTTCCCGCTTGAATTCGGCGAATCGGCCCGCTTCGATGGCGTCGCGGACGCCCCGCATCAGGCGGGCGTAGAAGGTCAGGTTGTGGGCCGAAACCAGCATCGGGCCGAGCATCTCGCCCGCTTTCACGAGGTGCTGGAGGTAGCCGCGGGTGTGCCGCCGGCAGGCGAGGCAGGGGCAATCGGCCTCCAGCGGCTCCGTATCCAGCCGGTGCTTCGCGTTCTTCAGCTTCACGACGCCGTCCGCCGTGTAGGCATGCCCATTGCGACCGTTGCGGGTCGGCATGACGCAATCGAACATATCGACGCCCCGCTCGACCGATTCGAGCAGGTCGTCTGGCGTGCCGACCCCCATCAGGTAGCGGGGCCGGTCGATCGGCAGGTGCGGGGCGGTCACCTCGATCGTGCGGTACATATCGGCCGCCGGCTCGCCGACGCTGAGCCCGCCGATCGCGTAGCCGGCAAGATCGAGCTCGACGAGTGCCTCGCAGGAGGCTTGGCGCAGCTCGGCGTCGAGCCCGCCCTGGACGATGCCGAAGAGCGATTGGTCGCTCCGTGTGGCGGCCGCCTGGCAACGCTCGGCCCAGCGGATGCTCCGCTCCATGGCGCTTTTGACCGCGTCGCGGGGGGCGGGGAGCTCGATCACCTCGTCGAGCTGCATCGCCACATCCGCGCCGAGGAGCTCCTGGATCTCGATCGAGCGTTCGGGCGTGAGGTCGATCTGGTCGCCGTTGATATGCGAACGAAACACGACGCCCCGTTCGTCGATCTTCCGCTTGTCGGCGAGGCTGAAGACCTGGAAGCCGCCCGAGTCGGTGAGCATCGGCCCCTGCCAGCCCGACATCGTGTGCAGCCCGCCAAGCTCGGCGACCGCTTCGGCCGTGGGGCGGAGTGCCAGATGGTACGTGTTGCCCAGGACCATCTGAGAGCCGGTCTCGGCGAGACGCTCGATATCGACGCACTTCACCGCGCCGACGGTGCCCACCGGCATGAACGTCGGCAATTCAACCGTGCCGTGCGGCGTGTGCAGTCGGCCGCGGCGGGCCCCGGACGGGTCCGTGCAGATCGGCTCGTAATGGACGGCGTGCGGCAAGGCTTACACCAGCAAGTCAGACCGCGAGCCGTCGACGCGAGTCGTCGGAGCAATCACCGAAACGTACCCTCAGCCAATCCCACGACTGGCGTCGTGGGCGGGCCTGCAACTCAGCTAACAACCCAAGAGATCAGGCTTCGCCGCGCAGCTTGAGGCCGTGGGCGGTCAGCTTCTCGCGGACCTCGTTGAGGCTGGTCACGCCGAAGTTCTTGCACTCCAGCAGGTCGTCCGGCGTGCGGCGAACGAGCTCGCCGATCGTCGTCAAACCGAGACGCACCATGCACTTGCGCGCCCGCACCGAGAGTGACAGGTCCGAGATCGGTCGGTCGAGCAAGGCCCGCTCGTCCGGCGACATGTTCTCGGGGTTGTACGGCGGGTCTTGCTCCCGCTTTTGGTGGGCGAACTGGCCGAGGTCGAGGCCCTTCGAATGGAGCATCTCGCGGATCTCGATCAGCGAGGTCTCGCCGAAGTTCTTGCTCGTCAGCAGCTCTTGCTCGGTGGTCTCGGTGAGGTCGCCAAGCGTCATGACGCCCATCCGCTGCAGGCAGTTGCGGCTGCGGACGGAGAGCTCGAAGTCGGTGACCGGGATCGAGAGGACCTGCGACATGCGGTCCTGCTGACGACGGGCTTCCTCGTCGTAGAACATGTCACGAGAGCCGTCGGCGTCCTTGAAGAACAGCCGCGCTCGCTCGTGGGCGGGATACACGTCGAGGATGCGTTGGTAGCAGCCTTTGGCCCGCTCGTACTGTTCGAGGTCCTCGAAGAGGATGCCGAGGTTCAGCAGCGTGCCGACGTGGGTCGGGAATTGCTGGGCCGCTTTCTCGTACAGATTGCGGGCATAGTCGTCGTTGCCGCGGCGATCGTTCTCTAGTGCGAGGCCGAACAGCGCCCCGGCGTGGGCCGGGTCGGCGGCGACGGCACGCTCCAACAGGGCGATCACTTCTTCTGGGTTGCCCGCCAGCGATTGAACGGTCGCCGAACGCTGGTACAGGTACTCGGCGGTCTGCTCGACGGCTCCGGAAAGGCCATCAAGGAGCTGCATGGCCCCGTCGGAATCGCCCGAGTAACGGAGGGCTTCGGCCTTCGCCAAGGCGATGATGTCCTTGTCATAGCCGGCTTTTCCGGCCGATTCGTAGGCTTCGGCCGCCGCGGCGTACTCGTCGAGGGCGAGCTTGGCCTTGCCCAGGTAGAAGTGGGTCAGGGCACCGCCGTCGGCTTTGCTGAGGACCTCGATCGCGTCGCTATAGCGACCCAAGAGGTACAGGCAGACGCCGAGCTTGGCCGAGGTGGCCGGCGTGCGGCTCGGCTGCTCTTCCAGCTCCTGGACGGCTTCTTTCAGCTCGCCGTAATTGCTGTAATTGGCAGCGATGTTGGCCGTGATATCCGCGATTTCGCGGGGGCCGAAAGCAGCGGTCGAGACGATCGCCTGCTTGATATCCGTTTCGATAGCCGTCATGTGCAGGTGGGCCGAGGGCAGTAGGCATTGGGCAGAGAAAGAACGGACACTCGGTACTCGCAAGCAATACTGCCGTCTGCTTGCTGCCTTCTGCCCGCCCTCAAAAGCCGGTGGTGGGATTCGAACCCACAACCCCAGCATTACGAATGCTGTGCTCTGCCAATTGAAGCTACACCGGCGGGTGCTCTATCCGAGGCCAGAACGGGTCCGACGAGGGATAGCCCCACAGAATATCGCTTGACAGGTGCCCTGCCAAGCGGTCTCGACGGCAAGATCGGAACGAGACGCGTCTTGCCCGTTATCGACCGCCGTCGGCCGAATCCCTTAACGCTCCCGCCATCAAAGCGGTGTTTTTCCGGGTAGGACTGCGGTTTCGACTGGGTGATACTGCTGTGTCACGCTGGACAAAGCCGGAAAGGCCAAGGAAGCCGTCCGGAGCACGATTCCCAAGTCAGACGCCGATTCCCATGCTGCTCGACGCGATCGAAGACAAGACCGACCAACTCCAAGCCCTCCTCGCCGAGCGGATCCTGCTGCTTGACGGGGCGATGGGCGTCGAGATCCAGAAGCTCGGCATCGGCGAGGCCGAGGTCCGTGGCGAGCGGTTCGCCGACCACCACAAGGACCTCAAGAACTTCGGCGACCTGCTCTGCCTGACCAAGCCGGACGCCATCCTGGGCATCCATCGGAGCTACCTGGAAGCCGGTTCGGACATCATCGAGACCAATAGCTTCGGGGCGAGCCCCGTGGGGATGCTCGATTTCGAGTTCGAGGAGGCCGGCATCGATCCCTTGGCCCTCGGGACCGAGATCAACACCGCCGCGATCCGGTTGGCGAAGCAGGCCTGCGCGGAGTTTACCGAAAAAGACCCCAGCAAGCCGCGGTTCTGCGCCGGCTCGATCGGCCCGACCAGCAAGCAGATGGCGATCTCGACCAGCGTCGAGGACCCGAGCCATCGCGATGTGACCTTCGAAACAATGGTCGCTTCTTATTACGAACAAGCCAAGGCGATGATCGAGGCCGGCGTCGATTTGCTGCTCCCCGAGACCGTCATCGATACGCTCAACCTGAAGGCCTGCCTGATCGGCATCGAGCGAGCCTTCGAGAAGCTCGGCGGACGGATCCCGGTGATGGTTTCCGGCACCTTCGACCAGGGGGGCGGGACGTTCGTTTCTGGGCAATCGGTCGAGGCCTTCTGGAACGCGATCTCGCACTTCCCGCTGTTCTCGGTCGGCATGAACTGCGCCCTCGGCCCCGATGTCATGCGACCGCATCTCGAAGAGTTGCAGCGTGTCGCCGAGGTGCCGATCAGTTGCCACCCGAACGCCGGCCTGCCGAACGAGATGGGCCAATTCGACCTCGGCCCGGCGAAGATGGCCGAGATGGTTGGCGAGTACGCCGAGAACGGTTGGGTGAATATCGTCGGCGGTTGCTGCGGCACCGGCCCGGATCACATCGCCGCCTTTGCGGAGCGGCTCAAGGATTGCAAACCGCACCAGCGATCGAGCGTGCCATCCCGCCTGCGGCTCTCGGGCACGCAGCCCATGGAGCTGCGCCCCGACGCCAACTTCATGATGATCGGCGAGCGGACGAACGTGACCGGCAGCCGCAAGTTCGCGCGGCTCATCAAGGAGGAGAACTACGAAGAAGCGATCGAGGTCGCCCGGGGCCAGGTCGAGGGCGGTGCGAACGTGATCGATGTCAACATGGACGAGGGCCTGCTCGACTCCGAAGCCGTGATGACCAAGTACCTGCGGCTGATCGCCGGCGAGAGCGATATCGCGGCGGTGCCGGTGATGATCGACTCTAGCAAGTGGTCGGTCATCGAGGCCGGCTTGCAAGCGGTGCAGGGCAAGTCGATCGTCAACTCGATCAGCCTCAAAGACGGCGAGCAAGAGTTCCTCCGCCGGGCGAAGCTGGTCCGTGAATATGGGGCGGCGGCCGTCGTCATGGCGTTCGATGAGGAGGGCCAGGCCGCCGACGAAGACAACAAGGTCCGCATCTGCAAGCGGGCGTACGACCTGCTCGTGAAGCCCGAGAGCGAGGGCGGGGCCGGCTTCCCGTCGACCGATATCATCTTCGACCCGAATATCCTCACGGTCGCCACGGGCATCGAGGAGCACAACAACTACGCGGTCGACTTCATCAACGCGACCCGCCGGATCAAAGAGGAGTGCCCCGGGGCGAAGGTCTCCGGCGGCGTGTCGAACATCAGCTTCTCGTTCCGCGGCAACGATGTCGTCCGCGAGGCGATGCACTCGGCGTTCTTGTACCACGCGATCAACGCCGGTCTCGATATGGGCATCGTCAACGCGGGCCAGCTTGAGGTCTACGACGAGATCCCCGCCGAGCTGAAAGAACGCGTCGAGGACGTGCTGCTCAACCGCCGCGACGACGCCACCGAGCGGCTCGTCGATTTCGCGGAGACCGTGAAAGGGCAGGGGGGCAAGCAAGCCATCGTCGATGATTCCTGGCGCGAGGAGCCGGTCGAATCGCGGCTCAAGCACGCGCTCATCAAGGGCATCGTCAAGCACATCGAGGAAGACACTGAGGAGGCTCGCCAGAAGTACGACCGCTGCCTGCACATCATCGAAGGCCCGTTGATGGACGGCATGAGCACGGTCGGCGACCTGTTCGGCGCGGGCAAGATGTTCCTCCCGCAGGTGGTGAAGAGCGCGCGGGTCATGAAGAAGGCGGTCGCCTACCTGACACCCTTCATGGAAGAGGAGAAGGAAGAGGCCGGCACCGCCGGGCAGGCCCGCGCGAAGGTGCTGATGGCTACCGTCAAAGGCGACGTCCACGACATCGGCAAGAACATCGTCGGCGTGGTGCTCGGCTGCAATAACTTCGAGGTGATCGACACCGGTGTCATGTGCTCGGCGGAGAAGATCCTCGATACGGCCCAGAAGGAGGCGGTCGATGTGATCGGCCTCTCCGGGCTCATCACGCCGAGCCTCGACGAGATGATCCATGTCGCACGCGAGATGAAACGCCGCGAGATGGACACGCCGCTGCTCATCGGCGGGGCAACCACCAGCGCGAAGCACACCGCGGTCAAGATCGCCCAGCACTACGAACACGAAGTGATCCACGTGCTCGACGCGTCGCGCAGTGTCGGCGTGGTCGAGAAGATGATCACGCCCGACGCCCGGGCCGACTTCGCGATCGAGAACCGCAAGCTGCAGGCCGACCTGGTCGCGAGCTTCAACAAGCGTCAGGCGGTCAAGCTCAAGCCGTTCGCCGAGGCCAAGGGGGCCCGCTTCGCCACCGATTGGGCCACGGTCGATGTCCCCACGCCCGAGTTCACCGGCGTGCGGACGCTCGAGGACTTCCCGCTCGAGAAGCTCCGCGAGTATATCGATTGGAGCCCGTTCTTCCTCACGTGGGAGTTGCGAGGCAAGTACCCGAAGATCTTCGAGGACAAGGTCGTCGGCGAGGAGGCGAAGAAGCTCTTTGCCGACGCCAACGAGATGTTGGACCGCGTCATCGCCGACGGCTCGCTCACCGCCCGTGGCGTGTACGGCTTCTTCCCGGCGGCGACCGACGGCGAAGACATCGTCGTCTACACCGACGAGAGCCGCTCCGCCGAGCGGGCGCGGCTGCACTGCCTCCGCCAGCAATGGGACCGCAAGGGCCAGAGCGACTTCCGCTCGCTGGCCGACTACGTTGCCCCGGCCGACAGCGGGCGTCGCGACCACGTCGGCGGCTTCGCCGTCACGGCGGGCGTCGGTTGCGACGAGTTGGCCGCCGCCTACGAGGCCGACCACGACGACTACAACTCGATCCTCATCAAGGCGATCGCCGACCGCCTCGCCGAGGCGTTCGCCGAATGCCTCCACGCCCGGGTCCGCAACGAGTGGGGCTACGGCAAGGACGAAGGCCTCAGCAACGAGGATCTGATCAAGGAGCGGTACCGCGGCATCCGCCCCGCGCCCGGCTACCCGGCCCAACCGGACCACACCGAGAAGCGGACCCTTTTCGAGTTGCTAGCGGTCGAGGACGCCATCGGCGTGTCGCTGACGGAGTCGTACGCCATGCACCCGGCGGCGAGCGTCAGCGGCCTCTACTTCGCCCACCCGGACGCCCGGTACTTCGCTGTGGACCGCCTGGACCGCGACCAGATCGAGGACTACGCAAAGCGGAAGGGCATGCCGCAGGCAGAAGTCGAACGCTGGTTGTCGCCGAACCTCGGCTACGAGCCGAGTTGATCTCAATCGCATCACGGTAGGAGGGGTCTCCCGACCCCGATGATGGTGTCTTAGCCGCGAAAGCTGGCAGTCCGTCATCGGGGTCGGAGACCCCTCCTACCGCTGAGGCTTGCCGGAAGCCCTCGGGCATCCGGCGGTCATTCTCTCGGAGGCTCCTATGCTGAACTTGTAAGGAGTTTTGCCACGACTTGTTCGGGAGAAACCGGGATGCATTGGTTCAGTTGGAAGTCTTTGGCCGTGGTCGCCGCGTTGCTGATCGGCGGGGTGGCTTACGCCCGCAGCCGGGGCGAGTTGATGGTGCCCGCCGAGCACGTCGAGGCTTGGCTTGCCGACCTGACGGCGGCGGCGGAGAAGATGGAGCTGCGAAGCCCGGTTCGCGAAGCGATCGAGGCCGGTGATTTGGACAAGGCCCGCGAGATGCTCTCGTTCTGCCCGCGGAACGAGGCCCCGGTCCCCGAGGGCTTCCCCGCCTTCACGCCGGTCGGCGTGATCGAGGTCAAGCAGTACCCGGCGTACCGCAAGGCGGTCGGGCCGGCGTTCTGGCCGCTGTTCAACCATATCAAGACGCAGAGCATCCCGATGACCGCGCCGGTCGAGATGACCAAAGCCCCCCGCCGCGGCGACGGCGCGATGGCGTTCCTCTACCAGAACACCGAGGTCGGCGAGCTTGGCGAGATCGATGGCGTCGAAGTCGAGGACACGCCGGCGACGCTGGTTGCCTCGCTCGGGATGCGTGGCCGCATGGACGAGCCCCTCGCCGAAGAGGCGAAAGCGACCCTCGAAGCCTGGCTCTCGCAGCAGGCGACTTACCGCAAGGCGGGCGACAACCCATTCCGTTTGTTCGGCTACAGCAGCCCGATGGTCCCCGACCGCGAGAAATACTGGGAAGCCCAAGTGTTGTTAGAGGAGAAAGAGTGAGCAACCCGTGGGAAGCGTCTCCCACCGCGATACGCTACGATGGCTGCCTTAACAACTCTCTCGCAGTTCTTTCGGAGCCCCAGCCATGTCGGTCGCCCGCGTTACGGAAATCATCTCGTCCAGCAAGAAGAGCTTCGAAGACGCCATCGAGAATGGCGTCGAGCGTTCGTGCAAGACGCTCGACAACGTGAAGAGCGCTTGGGTGAAAGACCAGAAGGTCGAGATCAACGACGGCAAGATCAGCCAGTACCGCGTCACGTTGATGGTGACCTTCGTTTTGAAGGACTGATTTCGTTGCACACCATCGCCAGTTCAGAGAGTCTGTGGATTGATCCACGGGCTCTTTTTCTTTGAGCTGGCATGGAACTTCAACAGTGGTGTGGTCGTACCACTACCCAATCGGTTTATTGGGAGAGTCTACCGGGGGTGAAACTCGATGCGTCCAGAGTATGTAGCCGCAGTCGATGCTGTCCGGTGGGGCTGGACCTTCTGGCTGATTTGGCTGGTTCCTACAATCGCGATTTGGTGGCGTACCCTAATCTCAAAACGCAACACGACGGGTGCGGAAAGCTTGAAGGCGTTCGCGATTAGTTTCGCTGCGGGAGTCGTCCTCTTCTGGATACTCGGTGTGGCTCATGTTCGTGGTGTACAAGCCGTTAAAGGCCGTTACATTGAAACCCCTGCCGAGATTGAAGACTGGTCATCAGATCTGGGGGCGACCCTTGCACCGATTACGCTCGTTCCAATCGCTTGCGGTTACAGCTTGTTTCACTCGGTCGCTGCGTTTTCGATATCGGTCTTTCTTGGCACGAAGCGCAAGGCCGCCGAGTTCATGCAGTAGCGCAGGCCGGTCGGCTTCGGGCCGTCTTTGAAGACATGGCCGAGATGGGCGTCGCAGCGGGCGCAACGGTTCTCGGTTCGCGTGGTGAACCAGCCGTTGTCCTCGTGGTCGGTGACGGCCGTCTTGTTGACCGGCTGGTAGAAGCTGGGCCAGCCGGTGCCCGACTTGTACTTCGCCTCGGAAGCGAACAGCGTCAGGTCGCAGCAGCGACAGCGATACTCGCCCGGCTTCTTGTTGTCCCAGTAGGGGTTCTTGAACGGCCTCTCGGTGCCCGCCTGACGCGTGACCTTGTACTGCTGGGGCGTGAGCCGCGACTTCCAGTCGACGCTCTTCCAGTCGGTGTCGGGCGGCAACGGGGCCGGGTCCTCGGCTTGTACAAAGCTTGCCATTGTGGCAGCCGTCAGACCGAATAAGAGTGCGGGGTATTTCATGGCAATCGAGGTGGTGGGCTGTGGGAGGCGTCTCCGACGCCGACTGTTGTTCTGGATCGTGTTGGCTTTGACATCGTCATCGGCGTCGGAGACGCCTCCCACAGTGATGGCAGTTGGCCCAGTGGGTATGACGGGCGGCACGCACTCCGGTCATTCGCTCTTGAGCTTCTCGGCGAACGCCTCGCGGTACTTGGCCATCTTCGGGGCGATGACGGCTCGGCAATAACCTTGGTTGGGGTTCTTAGCGAAGTAGTCTTGGTGGTAGGCCTCGGCCGGGTAGAAGATCTCCAGCGGGCTGATCTCTGTGACAATGGGACCGCGGAAGGCACCGGAAGCGTCGAGGGCGGACTTCACCTCTTCGGCGACCTGCTTCTGCTGGTCGTCGTGGTAGTAGATAACGCTGCGGTACTGGGTGCCGCGGTCGGCGCCTTGCTGGTTGAGCGTGGTGGGGTCGTGCGTGCGGAAGAAGATCTGCAGCAGGTCCTTGTAGGAGATCACCGCCGGGTCGTAGACGACCTGGATCACCTCGGCGTGGCCGGTGGTGCCGCTGCAGACCGCTTCATAAGTTGGATTGAGGACTTGGCCGCCCGAATAGCCGCTGACGGCCGACGCCACGCCCTCGGTCTCCTCGAAGACCGCCTCGGTGCACCAGAAGCAGCCGCCGCCGAACGTGGCGATCGCTTCTCCTTCGGTCGGGGTGGGGGCTTCGGCCTTCGGCTTGCTGTTTTCGGCGGGGGCGTCGCTGCTCATCGAGAACACGGCTCCAAGGATCGCGGCCGCCATGACAGCGGCGAGGGCGGGATAGTGTTGGCGGGTCATCGGCCTGTGCCAGGGGGTTGGTTCGTTGACGGTAGTCTAGTGATCCAGAACGCCATGGCGAGCGGTCACACGTTTTCTGCTTGCCTTCGGCGGCGGGGCGGTCGATACTGCCAATATGCGTTCGCAAGCCCGCGATTATTGGCGTTCCTTTACCTTCGGCTTCTTTTACGGAAGCCAAGGGGCTGGGGGTCGTGCGTAACGCTGCTTAAAACGACCAAAAAGACCAAGCCCCGAGGTGCCAACCGGCCCTTGGGGCTTTTTTTGTAACCTGCCTCACCCACGCCGCTCCTCTCCAATCCCCCGAAGCCATCCATGATCGTTGTAATGAAGCCCTCGGCCACCGAAGAAAACATCACCCACCTCGCCGAGCACGTCGAATCGCTCGGCCTCAAGGCGAACATCCTCCGCGGGACCGAGCGGACCGTCGTCGCCGCGATCGGCGAGGAGCGGATCGTCGGGGTGCGGGCGCTGGAGAGCGCGCCGGGCGTCGACAAGGTGATGGCCGTGGTCGCCCCGTACAAGCTGGCCAGCCGCGAGGCCCACGAAGAGACCTCGACCGTCAAGGCAGGCACATTAGAGGTCGGTGGCAAGGCGATCGGCATGATCGCCGGCCCGTGCAGCGTGGAGAGCGAGGAGCAGATCGTCGCCACGGCCAAGGCGGTCAAGGCGGCCGGCGCAACCGCCCTCCGCGGCGGAGCGTTCAAGCCGCGGACCAGCCCGTACAGCTTCCAGGGCATGAAAGAGGACGGCCTCAAGCTCCTGGCGACCGCCCGCGAAGAGACCGGCTTGGCCGTGGTGACCGAGGTCGTCTCGCCCGAGGACGTCGACCTCGTCGCCGGCTACGCCGACGTGCTCCAGATCGGCGCTCGCAACATGCAGAACTACCGGTTGCTCGAAGCATGCGGCAAAGCGGACGCGGCCGTGCTCCTCAAGCGTGGTCCCAGCGCCACGATCGATGAGCTACTGCTGGCCGCCGAGTACATCCTCGATGGCGGCAACGGCCGCGTGATGTTGTGCGAACGCGGCATCCGCACGTTCGAGGCCCACACCCGCTTCACACTGCCACTGGCAACGGTGCCGTACCTCCAAGAACGAACGCACCTGCCGGTCGTGATCGATCCGAGCCACGGCACGGGGCACACCTCGCTGGTGCCGGCGATGGCCAAGGCGGCGATCGCCGCGGGCGCCGATGGCGTGATCGTCGAGGTCCACCCCGACCCGGAGAACGCCAAGAGCGACGGCTACCAGACGCTCAACCACGATGCCTTCGCCGAGATGATGACCGCGTGTCGCCGCATCGCCGAGGCGGTCGATCGCACGCTCTGAGCGCGTCTCGCAGGCTCAGTCTCGCAAGGCCTGTTCCGCCGGCAACGGCGACAGGCCCAGCTGGGAAGGGCCGAGCAGACGAGTTTGTCTGGCGCGATCGGCAGTCGTGATCCAGAGCGAATCCCCGATCGCCGGGGCCCAGGCGAGCCCGAGCGGTTGGAGGACGCCGTCGAGTGCCATGCGTAGGGGGCGGCTGGTGACCGAGCACTCGATGGTGGTCCGCGGTCCGAGGCCCGCTTCGCCGAGTGCCTGCCAATCGACCAGTATCGGCCGCTTGGTGACTCGACGCCAATGGTCGATCACCCGCGCCAACGGCGTCGGCTCAACGAAACTGAAGGTCGTCCGGCGTTCGAGCAGTGAACCGATCGCGTCGCTGATCGAATCGGTCGGCAGCAGATGACGCGGGTACTTCGTGCCCGCCGATAGACCTCGCTCCAGGCGGAGGCGTTCGCACGCGACCAGCAGGTCGTAGTGCAGGCCCATCGGGGCATCGAGTGTCAGCTCGCCGGCGGCGTTGATCGAGAGCGGTCGGTCGGCCGCCAGCAGTCGTTCGAGCCGTTCCGCCAACGCCTCGGGATCGTCACCGGCCAAGTCGTTCAATTGGTGCGTGATCTGGCGCGGCCGGTCGGCTCCTTGTCGATACACGACAATCGAGGGGCCGTCCGTCGTGTAAGCAAGGCGGGCGCTCTTGAGTGTGGCGTTCAGCAACTCGGCGAGCGTCTGCTCCTCAGCAACCAGATCGATCGGTTTGTCCGCCGCTACTCCGGCACGCTGCAACGCGACCGGATCGAGGGTGATCGGCAGGCCGGCCAATTCGCCGAGCAGCCGGATCGCTTTGTCTAGCGGGATATCGCGGAGCTCGACCGAAGGGACGACCCGCGTCAGGGCGGTCTCGGCCGAGCCGGCCGGCGACCCGGTGGTGTCGTCGGTCGGGCCGCGTCGCACGAAGATGCCCGCCCGCTTTGCCGCGGCGGCGAGGCGATCGTCGAGCGTTGGCTCTTCGACGACGGGAGGCCCGTCGATCGCGGCAGGCTCGGGAATATCCGTCGGTGTGGCGATCGCTCCTGGCGTGGCATCGCCCTTGCGGAGGACGAGTTCGATCTCGGTCGGGTCGAGGCTCAACGGATCGATCACCGAGGGAGCTTCGTCGAACGCCGGTTCGGTTGGCGTCTCGGTTGAGGAGGGCGGTGTTTCGGCCGTTTCGGTTTCGGGCGGGAGTTGGAACGCGGGCTCGTCTGGTTCTGTCGCCGGATCGCTTGGTTCCTCAGAAACGGGGAGGGATTCTGGTTCGACAGGTGCGATCTCGTCGGGCGTTGGATCAACGATCTCCGGCGTCTGGTCGAGCGGCTGTGTCGGCTCTTCGATTGGTGATGGTTCGATCGCTGCCGGCTCGAGCGGGTCGGCGGTCGCTACCGATTCACTCGGTTCGGAGACCCACCAGACGGCCAAGATCGCTCCGGTCGCCATCAGCGAGATCGCCGTGGTCGCGATCGGCGCCCAGCCACTCGCCGCCTCGGCGATCGGTTCGGGCCCCGGCTCGTAGTCCGGCTCGATCGGCTCTGGCGTGGCTGGCTCGGCCGGCTGCTCGGGGGCGTCGGTTGCTTCGAGCGTGTCACCTAACCCGAGCGTAACCGGGGCGGGGGCCTCCGGTGCTTGAGCGGTTGGCGCGTCAGCCGACGCGGCTGGCGGGGGTGACGCGATCAGCACCATGCTGCCGCATTTCGGGCAGGCATGAACCTCGCCGATGAATCCCTCGCCGCGCACCTTTAGCCAAGACTGGCAGGTCTCGCATTGGATGCGGATCAGGTCCACGGGCGGAGGGGCGGCTCGGTTAAGGGGTCACTCGGTGAACGGGGCGGGGAGCTTCTCGTTGCGTTTGGCCGCGGCGTTGCGGGTCGTGATGGCGATCGAGTTGCCGCGGACCACATACACCAGCTTTTGGCGCTCGTCAGTCAGCCCGGTGGCCAGCGTGTCGGGGTTCGCCCGGCGGAGCATCTCGACGAGCACCTCGCCCGCCGGCTTCTCCGTTACGTCGAGGCCGAGCATCTGGTTGCGGGTGATTCCTTCTAACTGTAGGTCGCGTCCGACGATCGTGATCGGCGTGGCGAGCGCGTCCGACAAAATCGCTACAGCCGCTTCGAGCGACTCGCGTGGGAACGAGATCGAGACCGGCCGCCGAAGCCGCTCGGCGATCGAGAACTCGTTGTCGGGGGCCGCCGATCCCGCCGAAGCGAGGCCCGGAACGGGCGGCGTGGCCAGCTCCGCGACGATCCGCTCGCCCGCCAGCAGCAGTTGGTGAGCGGCCACGGCCGGCGCGTAGCCGTTGACGATCGCCTGCCGCCCGTCGACGCCACGCCTCGCGTACTCGCCGAGCACCCGGAGCATCGCCGGCGAACGCTCGATGACCGCCACGCTGTAAGGCGACCAACTCCCTTCGGCGACCACCGGTGCGAGGTCGTCGCTCCAACGCTGGGCTTGTCGGTTGAGTTGCTTGGCGACGCGGGTCTCTGGATCGGCGTCGCTCTTGAGCAGACGCAACTCCCAATACAGGCGGCCGCCGTCGTCGAGGTGCAGGCTCAACGCGGCCGCGGACCAATCGTCACGCGCTTGAGCGAGCAGCAATTGTCGCAGCGGTTCCCAAGGCCCTTCGAGCATCGATCCCCCGTCGCCCAACAGGAAGCGGGGCGAGAAGATGAGCGTTGCGTGGCGGTCGGCGTCGGTGGTTTCGAGGAGTTGCTCGATCTCGCGTTGGATGAGCGGCAGCTCTTCGCTTGGCTGAGGCTCGCTCGTGAGCGTGGTCTGAACCGCCTCGTACGAATCGCCCGCCGTGACACCGACGAGGACCGTCGTGGTTTGATCAAGCGGCTTGCTCGCCTCGCCCTCGATCACGACTCGCGCCGCTTCGCCGGCCGGTCCAAGGGCACGCCAAACGCGCCGGCCCTCTTCGCTGGCCAGCAGATCGGCCGGCCGGAGGTAGAGGATTAGATCGCTGCCATCGGGCACCATCGACAGGTCGATCGCTTCGCCAGCGGTCGGCGAGGCCCACAGCGTGTGGCCATCGTTGGCGATCAACCCATCCGTGGCCTTAGCCCGAGGTTCGGCGGTCGGTGGCGTGGCGGGGCGTGCCGTTGGCGTCGGGTCGGCTTGGGGCGTGGGCGACGGCTCGGGCGTGGTGCCGTCGCAGCCAATGGCGAGCACGACCAACAGCACCAACCACCGGGCGGTCTCTTTTCGGCGGGGCGGGAGGCAGAGGAGCATGGCCTCCAGTCTACGACCCCGCCGCCGGCCCCGCTATCGATCGGTCCGCGTTGCGGCCGGGGCGTCGCTGCGCTACAGTTCGTCGTATCACCGCGGTCGCCTCTTCCTCTGCTCCTAGACACGAAGCCGCCATGCAAGCGTTCGAAGCCGTCCAGCACTATTTCGAGAAGGCCGCCAAGGAACTGAAGGTCTCCGAACCGATGCGCCGGCTGCTGATCCAGCCCGAACGCGAACTCACCGTGCAGATCCCGCTCCGGCGAGACGACGGCACGCTCGAGACGCTCATCGGACACCGCGTGCAGCACAACTCGGCCCGCGGCCCGATGAAGGGCGGCCTCCGCTACCACCACGAGGTCGACCTCGACGAGGTCCGCGGCCTCGCCTCGCTGATGACTTGGAAGACGGCCGTCGTGAATATCCCCTACGGCGGGGCGAAGGGGGGCGTCACGGTCAACGCCCGGTCGTTGAGCGAGTCGGAGAAGGAACGGGTCACACGCAAGCTGGTCGATGCGATCCAGCAGGTCATCGGCCCCGACACCGATATCCCGGCACCCGATATGGGCACCGGCCACAAAGAGATGGCCTGGATCATGAACCAGTACAGCAAGTACCACGGCTTCACGCCCGGCGTGGTGACCGGCAAGCCGGTTGAGCACTACGGCATCCCGGGGCGCGAGGAAGCGACCGGTCGCGGCGTCGGCCTGCTCACGCACAAGACGCTCGGCCGCCTGGGGCACAAGGTGCCGGGCACGCGGATCGCGTTGCAGGGCTTCGGCAATGTTGGCTCACACGCCGCCAAGTTCCTGAGCGAATCCGACTGCATCATCATCGGTATCAGCGACCACACGGGGGCGTGGCACGATCCGAAGGGGATCGATATCCCGGCCGCGTTGCGTCATTGCCGCGAGAACAACGGCTCGCTCGAAGGATTCACCGGCGGCGAGAAGATCCCGGGCGAGGAGCTGCTCGAACTTGATTGTGACGTGCTCATCCCGGCCGCCATCGGTGGCGTCATCAACGAGACCAACGTCAGCAAGGTCCAGGCCAAGGTCCTCATCGAGGCCGCCAACGCCCCGGTGACGCCCTACGCGGCCGACTACCTGCTGGACCGCGACGTGATCGTGCTGCCCGATATCCTCGCCAACGCCGGCGGCGTGACCGTCAGTTACTTTGAATGGGCCCAGAACCGGCAGTTCTACCGCTGGACCCTCGACCGCGTCCGCGGCGAACTCGACCGCACACTATCCCACGCGTTCGACGAGATCTGGGACCGCTTCAAAGAGAACGACCACGGCCTGCGGACAACGTCGTTCATGCTCGGCATCGAGCGGGTAGCGAGGGCGACCGAGCTAGCCGGGCTTGGTTGATGCCAGTAGAGAAAGGCGTAGGCCGTAACAAGCGGAGCGCGGTTACGGCGCGAATCACCCAAACGGCTGGCTCTCTTAGCAAGGCCCGCACGCGGAGCTTGATATCGGTCCGCCGCCTCACCAACTGAGCCCGGTGCCGCACCGTGCGACGCAGTTGGCGGATCGCCTCGGGGGCGAGCCAGACCTTGGGCAGGTAGTTGATCCGGGTCAGGTCGGCCAGCAGGCGGGCGTCGCCCCAGTCGGTCTTGTCGGGCGATCGCTTGAGCCGGTTCACGTAGCCCGGGTGGGCCAAGTCGATCGACAAGCGGTGCCGATTGGCCAGCTCTTCGGCCAAGTCGGCCGCTCCGCAGCACGCCTCGATGGCGGTGCGTTGCGGCACGCCGTGCCGCGAAGCGACCCGGGCGACCTCCGCCGCGTTGTTCTCGACCGAGCGGTTGGTGAGGACCTCGCCGCTCGAGTCCAGCACACAGACCTGCACGCTGTCCTGGTGATAATCGAGCCCCACGTACGTTCTTGCTACACTCACCATCGCTCGTCGCTCCCGGGATCAAGGGTTGTGGGCTAACCACGCTCGACACCAACCCTACGCAATCGGGAGCGGCGAGCCTTCATCCCTATCCGTACAAGCCGTAAGGCGCGGTTGCGGCAAGCGAGCTTTGCGTAAGGCAGGAATGGTTTTCAGCAATTCTTGGATGAGCCAGGCGATTTTGACATATGAAAGATCACTACTACTTTAAGACTCACGTTGGTACTTTCTGGATTAAACCGCAACCAGGATCACCGGGACGGTTCTGGCTCGGGATTGATGACACCGCGCTCGGCTCCTACGCGTCTGCAATAACGGCTGCCGACGATATGTATATGCACGCTACTGGCTGGGACGAGTGGGATTCACTTGATGGCAGCGTTCATGGGCCAACGGACTTATCCGAGTGGCATCGTGGAGTTCCTGAACTGTGAGTAAAGTGGGATGCAGCACCGGGTGGCTGGGGTCGCAGCGAAGCGAAGCCTCCAGAAAATCCCGGGTCAGCATCCACTTGCTAAATGCCCGGGGGCTGCGGCTGACGCCTTCGACCCCAGCCACCCAAAGCTTGTTGTGATCACTTGGCCGCTTCCAGGATCGCGTCAACGCTCGTCCGGCCGCCGTGGGATTGGCTGACCTTGGCCCAGGCGACTTGGCCGCCCTGTTCGATGAGGAACGTCGCGGGGTAGGCCGTTTCGCGGGGGGCGTCCCAGCGGATGCCGTAGGCGTTGACCAGCTTGTAGTCGGGGTCGAGCACCATCGAGATCGGCGCGGGCAGCGTCTTGCCGCCGAGGAACTCATTGGCCTTGCCTTCGAGGCCGGTCGACGGGCCGGGGTAGACCATCACGACCCGCAGGCCCGCCTCGGCGAATCGGTCGGCCGCGGCGAGGATCGCGGTCGCTTGCCGCGAGCAGATGCCGCATTGGTAGCCCGGGAAGCCGCGGAGCACGACCAGCACCGTGTCGCCCTCGGCGAAGGTCTCCGCCAGATCGACCGGTTGGCCATCGAGCCCCGGGACCTCGACCGTCGGGGCCGCGTCCCCCTTATCCGGAGCGGCGGGGGCGGCCTGGGCGTGGCCAGCCAGCAGCGTCGCGGCGGCAAGGGCGAACATCGCGGGGCGAGTGAGGGTCTTCATCGGAGGATTCCTGGCGGGAGGGACGGTGCACGCTGCCCATGTTACTCGGCCGACGCGGGCGCGGTTGTGAGTCTGACCACACCCGCTTCGCCGCGTCCCCACCACTGTAGCCGCCGTTGGCCGCCGGTTACGCTTTAGACTATGCCTGAAACCAGCCCCCAGCCGCTCGCCATCGCCCGGATCGACGCCCGGCGTCCCGAGGCGTTTGCCCAGATCGAGGAGCTCCGCCAGAAGCTGGCGCCGAGCGGGAATGTCGTCTCGGAAGCGGGGCGTCGGAAGACGATGGAGGTCTTCGGCGAGCCGCTGACGCCGGTCGAGGTCGTCAAACGGATCTGCGACGATGTGAAGACCCGCGGCCTGGACGCCGTGCTTGAATACACGGCCAAGCTCGACGGGGCCGAACTCACCGCCGAGACGCTGCGTGTCACGCCCGACGAGCTGGCGGAGGCCCACGTCGCGGCCGACCCGGAGCTGTTGGGCACGATCCGCCGCATCCGCGAGCGGCTGATGCGTTTCCAAGCGGCGATCCTGCACCGCGATGTGCGGGTCGAGATCGAGGGGGGCGGCTACCTGAGGCAGCGTTACCTGCCGCTGGAACGGGCCGGCCTCTGCGTCCCCGGCGGCGCGGCCGCGTATCCATCGACCGTCTTGATGACCGCCGTGCCGGCCCAGGCGGCCGGCGTGAAGGAGCTGGCCGTCGTCGCCCCGCCGACCCGGTTCGGCAGCTACAACACCGACCTGCTGGCGACCTGCCACGAGCTCGGCATCACCGAGGTCTACCGGATGGGCGGCGCGCAAGCCGTCGCCGCACTCGCTTACGGTCTTACCGACGAGTCGACGGCGAGCCCCCGACGCCAGTCGGGGGAGATTATCAAACAAGTCGACAAGATCGTCGGCCCCGGCAACCTGTTCGTTGCGTTGGCCAAGCGGTTGGTCTTTGGCGAGGTCGGCATCGACTCGATCGCCGGCCCGAGCGAGGTGATCGTCGTCGCCGATGCCTCGACCCCGCCGGCGTACACCGCCGCGGACCTGATCGCCCAAGCCGAGCACTCGCCCGGCTCGGCGGTGCTGATCACTTGGGATGAAACGCTGATCGATCGGATCGCCGCGGAACTCGACAAGCAACTGGCGTCGCTGAGCCGCAGCGACCTTACGCGGCAGGCGTTGGAGGCGTTCGGGGCGTTGATCGTCGTCGAGGACCGCGACCACGCCGCCCGCCTGTGCGACGAGCTAGCGACCGAGCACTTGCACCTAGCGTGTGAGGACCCCGAGGCGATGCTCGACCAGGTCCGCTGCGCCGGCGCGGTATTCCTTGGCCCGCACAGCCCGGTCCCGGTGGGGGACTACTCGGCCGGGCCGTCGCATGTTCTGCCGACCGGCGCGACAGCGCGGTTTGCGAACGGCCTATCGAGCAACGACTTCCTCCGCTCCAACAGCGTCATCGCGTTCACCGAGCAGACCCTCGCCGAGCAGGGACCGGACATCACGCGGCTTGCCGAGGTCGAGGGTCTTACCGGCCACGCGCGAGCCGTGACGATGCGCCAAGAAGGCTAGCCGCCAACTATCGCCTGCGCACGCGGAAGCTCTCTTGCCGCGGCCAACAACCGAAGAGAAGCATGTTCCGCGAATCGATCGAGCAGATGACCGGCTACGTCCCCGGCGAGCAGCCGCGGGGGGCGAAGCTCATCAAGCTCAACACGAACGAAAACCCGTACCCGCCCTCGTCGAAGGTCGTCGCTGCGCTCCAAGCGGCGGCAGGCGGCGGTTTGCAGCGGTACCCCGACCCGCACGCCACGGCGTTCAAGCTCCGGGCGGCGGAGGTGCTGGCCGAGCACAACGCGGAGATCACGCCGGACTGGATCCTGTGCGGCAACGGCAGCGACGACATCCTCACGATCGCCACGCGTGCGTTCGTCGATCAAGGCCAAGCCGTCCGCTACGCCCGCCCGACTTACTCGCTCTACAAGACCCTCGCTCAGATCCAGGGCGTGCGGCAGGACATTGTGGATTGCGAGCCGGATTGGTCGATCGGCTTCGAGTTCACCACGCCCGCACCGGACGTGAGGCTGGCTTACCTCGCCAACCCGAACAGCCCGTCTGGCACGATCCTCGCCCCGGGCGAGGTCGCCGCGATCGCCGATGCCTTGCCGTGCCCGCTGCTGGTGGACGAGGCGTACGTCGACTTCGCCGAGACCAACTGCCTCGACTTGGTGCGAACGAACGAACGGGTGCTCGTGAGCCGCACGCTGAGCAAGAGCTACGGCCTCGCCGGGCTGCGGTTCGGTTACGTGGTCGCCCAGCCGCAGGTGATCGAGCAACTCGCCAAGGTCAAGGACAGCTACAACTGCGACGCCCTTTCGATCGCCGGCGCGACCGCCGCGATCGATGATCAGGCTTGGCTAGCCGACAACGTGGCAAAGGTTGTCGCCGAGCGGGCACGCCTCGACGCGGGGCTGCAAGCGGCCGGTTTCACGACGACACCCTCGCACGCCAACTTCGTGTGGGCGTTGCATCCGTCGGGCGAGCACGCCGCGATCTACGAGCGGCTCAAGGAATCGGGCATCCTGGTCCGCCTGATCCGCCACGACGGTTGGGCGGGCGGCGATGACGGCCTGCGGTTCTCGGTCGGCACGCCGGAGCAGACCGATGCCTTGCTATCGATGCTGGCAAGCCTCTGATCGATCGCGTTAGGCCTCGCCGGTCGAGATTGCGTGCTGTAGCGGTTGCTCCGATGCCGATACGACCCACGGGGAAAGCCTGCGCGTGTTCACACGGAACGCTCGCGAGGCTTTCGGGGGGGGGATGACGCATGGCCGTCGGTTCAATCACTGCGCACGTTCGTCTGGCTATCGCCGTCGCGGTAGGCATCGCCCTCTCGGGCGACGCGGCGCGGGCGGGTGAGCCCTTGGAGCTCGCCTCGCCGGCGGCCCAATCGTTCGAGGGGCCGGTCTCGTCGGCGTACCCGAACGGCACGTTCAGCGAGCAACTGGCCTCCGCCTCGCAAGGCGGGGACGGCCCGGTTGGCGGAGCCAAGTATCGTCCCGGTCCCGGCCGGCGCGACGATTGGAAGGTCGGCCCGAAGTGGCGTGGCACCTTCGATGGCGTGCTGCTCTTTCGCGATAACGCCAATCTGGATGCGATCCTCGCCGAGGTCGCGCCGATCGCGCCCTCAACTGTATTGCCGCCGTTGGAGTTCCGCGACAACTTTGATCACGCCGCCGGCGTGCGGATGATGCTTACTAGCGAGTTCCCGCAGTGCTCGGGCTATGAGCTCCAGATTGGCTACCTCGGGGTCGAGAAGTGGCTCGCCAACGCGTACTACGAGCGCGAGACGCTCACCGCGGCTTCGCTGCCGCTGAGCGATGTCGATGTGCAGCAACAGCGCACGGTCGGCTACGAGTCGAGCCTGCACGCCCTAGAGATCAACTTCCAACGCGAGACCCGCGGCTACCTCAAGCCGTTCGCCGGCATGCGTTACTTCCGGCTCGACGAGGCGGTCTTCGACCAGAACCAGCAGTTCACTACCGGCGTGCTGCCCGATCCGACCGTGGTTGGCGATACGATCTCTTCGGCGACCACTCAGACGCTCAATGCGGTTGAGGTCCAAAACGACCTGATCGGCTTCCAAGGCGGGCTGCGGCTCGATATGTGGCAACCGACCCAACGGTTGCACCTCAACGGCTTCCTGTCGGCTGGCGTGTTTTGCAATATCGTCGATCGCGACCGCGTCTTCGAGGACTCCTCAACGGTCACGACCAACGAGCTCGTTAGCACCGGCACGCCGGCGGTCGAGTCGGTCGAGACAACCAGCACCACGTCGAGCGTCCGCTCGGTGGTCTCGGCGGATGGGACGCGGATTGCCTTCGCGACCGAGGCCGCCCTGGCGGCCACGTGGCGGCTGAGCAACTCGACCGCCCTCCGCGGCGGCTACCAAGTCCTCTACCTGCACGGGGTCGAGCTCGCCGAGAACATGTGGGTCGCCCCGCCGCCGGTGACGGCGATCGAGGACGAGCTCTTCCTGCACGGCTGGTTCGCCGGCTTAGAGTACCGCCGCTGATTGCGGCTCATGCCTTGTGGGAGGTGTCTCCGACGCCGATGGCCAGAGCCTCTCCGCTATGGACAGTTGGCGGCAGCGAGACCCACTAGGCCTGGTATCGGAAGCAATCCACAAGGTGGTCGTTCACCATCCCGGCCGCTTGCATGAACGCATAACAAGTTGTGGGACCGACGAACCGGAACCCACGCCGCTTGAGCTCCTTGCTCATGGCTTTCGAGAGGGCGGTCTCGGCGGGGACGTCATCCATGGTTCGCCAGCGATTGGTGACCGGTTCGCCATCAACGAACGCCCAGACGAAGTCGGATAGCGAGCCTCGCTCTTCTTGGATCGCGAGCACGGCCTGCGCGTTGGAGACCGCCGATTCGATCTTACCACGGTGCCGCACGATCGAGGCATCGAGCACGAGCTTCTCAACCCGCTTCGGCGAGTAGCGTGCCACCTTCGCCGGGTCGAACTGCGCGAACGCTCGCCGGTAGCCTTCCCGCTTGTTGAGGATCGTGCTCCAAGAGAGCCCGGCCTGAGCGCCTTCGAGCGTGATCATCTCGAACAGCCGGTGATCATCGCCCCGCGTGGGAACGCCCCACTCCGTGTCGTGGTAGTGGCGCTCGGCGTCGGAGGCTTCGGCCCAGGGGCAGCGTGTTTCTGTCATGCGAAAGAGTCTATCGCCTGTGGTCTCTGCCTGCCCGGGGGCTTAATCTGTTGTTATGAGTGAAGCGACCTACGACTACGATGTGATCGTGATCGGTGCCGGGCACGCCGGCACCGAGGCCGCGCTGGCCGCTGCGCGGATCGGTGCGAAGACCGCCCTGCTGACGACCAACCTCGATACGGTCGGGCAGATGAGCTGCAACCCGGCCATCGGCGGGGTCGGCAAGGGCCAGATCGTCCGTGAGATCGACGCCCTCGGCGGGGCGATGGGCCGGGCGATCGATGCCACGGGCATCCAGTTCCGGATGCTCAATCGCCGCAAAGGTCCGGCGATGCACAGCCCGCGTGCTCAAGCCGACAAGCGCGCGTACCAAGCCGAGATCAAACGCGTTGTCGAAGAGCAGGAGAACCTCAGCCTCCGGCAAGAGGCGGTCGAGGAACTGTTGACGAAGACGGAAGGGGGTAAGGCGAAAGCGATCCCACTTCCCACTTCCCACTTCCCACTTCATTCAATCGAAGGGGTCCGTGTTCGTGGCGGGGCGATCTACAAGGCACGATCCGTGGTGCTCACCACGGGCACCTTCCTGCAAGCGCTCATGCACACCGGCGAGGCGAAGACCGCCGGCGGGCGCGCGGGCGAGGGGACCTCGGCGGGGATCAGTGGTTCGCTCGAGCGTCTCGGCTTCCGGCTAGAACGCTTCAAGACCGGCACCCCGCCACGGCTCAATGCACGGACGATCGATTTCGAGGCCTGCGAGCTCCAGCCGGGCGATGAGGAGCCGCAGGCGTTTTCGTTCGTTACCCAGTCGCTCCCCGAGCCGCAGATCCCTTGCCACATCACGCACACGAACCAAGCGGTCCACGACCTGATCCGTGAGAACCTCTCGCGTGCCCCGATGTATAGCGGGCAGATCAGCACCAACGGCCCTCGGTACTGCCCGTCGATCGAGGACAAGGTGGTTCGCTTCGCCGAGAAACAGCAGCACCAGCTCTACCTCGAGCCCGAGGGACGCAACACGCTGGAGGTCTATGTCAACGGTGTCTCGACCAGCCTGCCACGCGACGTGCAGGACGCCATGTTCCGCCATATCCCCGGCTGCGAGCGGGCGGAGATCATGCGTTACGGCTACGCGGTCGAGTACGACTATGCTCCGCCCGATCAGCTGACGCCGACCCTCGAATCGAAGGCGGTCGCCGGTCTCTTCTTCGCCGGCCAGATCAACGGGACGACCGGCTACGAGGAGGCCGGGGCCCAAGGCTTGATCGCCGGCGCGAACGCGGCGCTCGGCGTCGCGGGGCGTGAGCCGCTCGTGCTATCGCGCGACGAGGCCTATATCGGCGTGTTGATCGACGACCTTGTTACGTGCGGCGTCGACGAGCCTTACCGCATGTTCACGAGCCGGGCCGAGTACCGTTTGCTGCTGCGGCAAGACAACGCCGACCAGCGCCTGACGCCGATCGGGGCGCGGTGCGGTCTGGTGTCGGCCAGCCGCGAGCAACGGCTGCGGGAGAAGCTGGGGCACGTCGAGCGGATCGCCGGCTGGATCGGGTCGACGCGGGTCGACGGCCAATCGCTCGCCGAGCACCTGAAGCGGCCCGAGGTCGATTGGTCGGTCATGCTGGCGATGGCGCCGGCGGAAATCGCTGAGCAAATCGAGAAGGCCCCCGACGAGGCTTCCGAGCAAGTCCTCTACGACACGAAGTACGCGGGCTACATCGCACGCCAGCAGACGGAGGTCGATCGCCAGAACCGTTTGGCGGACAAGCGGATCCCCGCCTCGTTCGACTATGCGCGGATCCGCCAGATGCGCCACGAGGCCCGTGAGAAGTTGGCGAAGATCCAGCCGATCAGCCTTGCGCAAGCCGGCCGAATCAGCGGCATCACCCCGGCGGATATCGCTTTGCTGATGGCCCACCTCGACGACCCGAAGCGTTTGCTAGCGCGTGAGGCATCGCACTAGTCGCCGATGTAGCCTGGGGATTCTCCTCGGTGGTTTCCGACCTGGATTTCAAGAGTAAGTCGTTACTTCGGAACGATTTACGACGCGCATTCCAATGTTGACGCTCCCCCAAAGCCCCCTATAATCCGGCGACAGGGCAAAGCGGGCAGTCTCGGGGTTTGCGGTTGAGGCTGGGCTTTGCGGAGTGGGTGCTGTTTGCGTCGCGAATGACGTTTGCAGGATCGCGAGAGTTTGCAAAGCTACGCGAAGCCAGGGACCGCACCAGGGCGTGCCTCGGGGCGAGCCATCCGATGGATGACTCCTCCTGATCGCTCGGTCGGCCCAACGACAACGAAGCAAAGCCAGCACAACCAAAGGAGCGCGAGCCGGACGGCTCTCGCTCTCGGTGGCAACGGATCCGACGGCCACACCCTTGGCCAAGGCACCCTGCCGCTATAGCCATCAACTACGGAGAGGGGTGGTTCGTCCATGAAAACCGTCTTTACGACCGGCGAAGCGGCCAAGATCTGCAAGGTAAGCCAGCAGACCATCATCCGATGCTTCGACTCCGGCCAGCTCAAGGGATTCCGGGTGCCGGGCAGCCGGTTCCGCCGCATCCCGCGCGATCAGCTCTACTCGTTTATGCGGGATAATGGCATCCCGACCGACGCACTCGATAGCGGCCGCCGCAAGCTGTTGATCGTCGACGACGATGTCGATCTGGTCGACCTGCTCGTCGATCACTTCGAGCGCGACGCTCGCTTCGAGGTCCGCAGCGTGAACAACGGTTTCGGCGCCGGCATGCAGATCAAGGAGTTCCGCCCGGACCTCGTGGTGCTGGACGTGATGCTGCCGGATATCAACGGCATGGAAGTCTGCCAGCTCGTCCGCAGCGACAAGTCGATGGACGACGTGAAGATCATCTGCATCAGCGGCATGGTCGAGGAAGACCGCATCCAAAAGCTGCGCGAAGCGGGCGCGGACGACTTTATGAAGAAGCCGTTCGATATCGATACGCTCTCCGCGCGGGTCTGCCAATTGCTTGAGGTCGAGCCGGCCTCGGCGGGCTGATCCTTTCCAGCTCACCGCCAAGACGCCACGAGGGCCGAGTTCGCCAAGACCTTCCTGGCGATCCTTGGCGTTCCTGGCGTCTTGGCGGTTATTTTTCTACGAGATGGTTGCTTGACCCCCCCCCCGCCGATCACCGACGAGCAACGCCGATGGTTCGCTGAGGAACTCCAGCGTGCCAAGCTCGAGGCGATGAAAGAGCTCGCCTACGGCGCGAGCCACGAGATCAACAACCCGCTAGCCAACATCGCCCTGCGAGCGCAGACGCTCCTCAAACGCGAGGACGACGCCGACAAGCGGAAGGCACTCGAAGCGATGCACCGTGCCGCGATGCGGGGGCACGAGATGATCTCCGATATGATGCTCTTCGCGCGCCCGCCGGCGGCGGACAAGCGGCCGATCGACCTGCGCGACGTCGCGGCGAAGGTCGTCGAAGAGCTGACGCCACGGGCGGAAGAGATCGGCACGAAGCTCTCTGCCAGCCAATCCGAAACGGCCGTCGAAGCCATCGCGGATCCGGATCAGATGATCGTTGCGGTGCGGGCGTTGGTCGAGAACAGCTTCGATGCGTTGGGGCAGGGGGGCGAAATCGATGTCTCCACCCATCGCGAAGGGACGGACGCCAGGATCGTTGTCTCGGACAACGGCCCGGGCGTGCCCGAGGCGATCCAGCCGCACGTCTTTGACCCTTTCTTCAGTGGGCGTGAGGCGGGCCGCGGGTTGGGCTTCGGCTTGCCAAAGTGCTGGCGGCTGGTCACCGAACACGGCGGCGGCGTGCGGCTCGATAGCCAGCCCGGCCGCGGCGTCACGGTGACGATCCGCCTGCCGAGCCGTTAGAGTGCCAGCATGGCCGGAGAAGAACGATGCGACCTAGCGGTCTGGGATATCCACGGTGATCTCACGGCCGCGGTGCGCGCGGGTCTGAGCGACGCCGTGCAACGGAAGGGACCGAAGCTCGTGGCTTCCTATGGCGAGTGGCGGGGGCGGCGAGTTGTTGTCGGCTGGCCACGCCGGCTGACGGCATCCCAGTTGCCAAGCATCCGCGAAGCGCTCATCGGCCTGCGTGCGGTCCATCAGCCTGAGCGATTCGTGATTGTCGGACCGGCGTCGTCTGGCGAGACGGGCCTTGATCCGGGACGCGTGGCGAGGCTCGACGAAACGCCCGGCTTGGTCGCCCGGTGGGCGGAAGAGGCGAGAGCGGCTTCCGAGCATTTGGCCGCCGACGCGATCTTGCTCGCCGCCGTGACGAGCCAGGGAAAAAAAGCCCCGCCGGCCCATCGCCCGACCGCCGCCCGCACCGCCGGGCGTTGGCTCGGTTCCTTGCTCCAAGGCGAAACGCCAGCGACCGCACCCGAGGTGTCGGATGCGGTCGCGGAGGCTTTGGCCGAGTTGTTGTCGCCGTAGTCGCTAGCGTTGCAGCACCGCGACGCCGTTGCAGCCGTTCGGCTGGTAGCAGACGGCTCGGCAGTGTTGCTTCGGGGCCCAGTTGGGACCCAGGTCCGCCAGCGATTCGCCCGAGCCGGTGAACAGCCACCCGCCACGGTTGAGCGTTTGGCCGAGCCGGGTGAACAGGCTCTTGCGATCGGGCGGCGTGAAGTAGATCGCCACGTTGCGGCAGAAGATCAGGTCGAACGTCCCGACGCCCGTGAACGGCTTCAACAGGTTGCGGGTCTCGAAGCGGCAGCAGCGGCGGATCGCTTCGTTCACCTGCCAGCCGCCAGGTGCCTTCACGAAGTACGCGCCGCGTTGCTGTTGGGTGAGGCCACGATTGATCTCCATATCGTTGTAGACGCCCCGCTTGGCCTTCTCGACCGCGGCGGGCGAGATGTCGGTGCCGTAGATCTGCAGGTCCCATCGAGAGAAGTCGGGCACCACGTCGGCGAACGCCATCGCGATGCTGTAGGCCTCTTGCCCGGTGCTGCTGGCGGCCGACCAGATACGGAGCTTCCGCGGGAACGGCGAGGTCCGCTTGGCGTCGATCAACTCGGGGAGGATCTTGAATCGCAGCGCGTCGAACGGTGTGCTATCGCGGAACCAAAGCGTCTCGTTGGTTGTGATCGCGTTGATCACCTCGTTCTTGAGCGTCGGCGTGACCCGCGCCTTGCGGGCGAAGTCGACGTAGCTGTTCGCGCCGCTCTTCGTGACCAGCTTGGCGAGGCGGCCCTCGATCAAATAGTCCTTGCTGCTATCCAGGTAGATGCCGCATAGCTCGTCGACCAAGTCGCAGACCGCGTCGATATCGGCGGGGGTTGGTTTCATGCTCATACGAGAACCCTCCCGGCCGCGATCGCAATCAGGTGTTCATGCACCTTTTCGAGCGGCACGATCGCATCGGCCAAGTCGTTGTCGACGATGCTCTTTGGCATGCCGTAGACAACACAGGTCTCTTCGTCTTGAGTGAGGATGGTGGCACCGCCCGCTTTCATCTGCTTTGCTCCTAGGGTGCCGTCGTCGCCCATGCCGGTGAGCACCACGCCCAGGCACTTGCGTCCGTAGTTGCTCGCAACCGAGCGGAAGAGATAGTCCGCGGCCGGTTTGCAGTTGCGCTCCGGCGGGTCGTCGGTGAGTTGGATGACCGGGCCGGTCGCGAGCTTGGCAACCCGCATCTGCTTGCCGCCGGGGGCGATGATGATCTCGCCCGGCCGGACCGGCTGGCCCTGGGTCGCTTCCATGACCTTCATCTCGCACCGGCGATCGAGGTCCTCTGCGAGGCTCTTGGTGAACATCGGCGGCATGTGCTGCACGATGACGATCGGCGCGGGGTAGTTCTTCGGCAGGCGTGGCAGGATCTTCGTGAGCGTCTGCGGGCCGCCGGTCGAGATGCCGATCGCGACAATATCAGGGCGTGCCGCCGGCAGCCGGAGCTTGTTGGCAACGGGTTTCTTCGGCAGCGGTCGCTTCGCCTGGAGCGGGGCGGCCGTGCGGGGGCGGACCGCCCGGGTCGCCGTGCGGAGGCGGCTCGCGTTGACTTTCGGTTGTAGGTCGCGACGCAGTTGGGAAACGCTCTCGTCGAGCGAATTCGTCGTCGGCTTCAGGATGAAATCGAACGCCCCGAGGCCGAGGGCCTCGGTCGTCGCCTTCGCACCGCGGGCCGTGAAAGCGCTGACCATGATCGCGGTGACCTCGATCTGTTTCTGTTTGAGCTCTCGGAGCACGCCGATGCCATCCAGGCGGGGCATCTCCAGGTCGAGGGTGACCAAGTCGGGCTTGAGGCTTTCGATCTGTCGGACGGCGTGCTCGCCATCGTTGGCAACGCCGACAACCTCCACCTCGGGGATCGCGGCGAGCACGTCGCGGACGATCTTCCGATAAAGGGCGGAGTCATCGACCACCAGGCATCGCAGTTTGCGGGACATCTTCGAGGGGCCGTTCGTTGGGGGGCATCGCTATAAGAAACCCGCGGCCGGCCGTGCGACCGGCCGCGGGGTGTCGTCTGGCATCGATCAGAGGCGGAACTGAGAGACCATGCCGCTCAGCTCGGTCGCCAGTTGCGAGACCTCGGTGCCGGCCGATTGCGTATCCGACGCCGCGGTGGCGGTCTGCTTGGCCCCTTCGTCGACGCCGAGCATGTTCTCGCTGATGCCGCGGCTGGAGGTCGCCGAGGCACTCACGCCGGCCACGACCAAGTCGGTGGCCGAAGCCGCCTCGGAAACGTTCTGCGAGATCTCACGGGTCGTGATGCTCTGCTCTTCGACCGCCGCGGCGATCGTGCGAGCGACATCGTTCACGTTCGTGATGACCGAGGTGATCTCACGGATCGAATCGACCGCGTCGCCGGTCGAGGACTGGATGCCCTCAATTCGCTGGCGGATGTCGTCGGTCGCCTGGGCGGTCTGCTTCGCGAGGTCCTTCACCTCCGAGGCGACCACCGCGAAGCCCTTGCCGGCCTCGCCGGCACGGGCCGCTTCGATCGTGGCATTCAGAGCCAACAGGTTGGTCTGCTCGGCGATGTCTTGGATCACCTCGATGACCTTGCCGATCTCATCGGCCGCTTGGCCCAGACCGCCGACCCGCTCGTTGCTGACCTCCGCCAGACGCGAGGCCTGGTCGGCGACCGTGGCCGATTGTTCGGCGTTGCGGGCGATCTCGTTGATCGTGGCGGTCATCTCCTCGGTCGCGGTCGCAACCGATCGGACATTCGAGGCCATCTGCTCGCTGGTCATGGCGATTTCGTCGATGTTGGACGACATCTGCTCGGCGGCCGTGGTGACCTTCGAGGATTGCTGACCGGTCTGCTCGGCACCGGCGGCGAGTGTGGTCGCCGTAAGCGCGAGTTGCTCCGAAGCACCCGTTAGCGAGGTGCTGGTCTCGGTGACCTTGAGGAGGATGCCTTGGATCCGCTCGATGAACGCGTTGAACCATTGGCCCAGCTCGCCGAGCTCGTCCTTCGATGAGGCATCGACGCGTTGCGTCAGGTCGGCGTCGCCCTCGGCGATGTCGCGGACACGATCGACCAGCGAGTTGATCGGGCCGGTGATCGAACGAACCAAGAACCAAGCGAGGGTCAGCACGCCGGCTGCGGCAACGACCAGCGTTGCTAGGTTGGTCCACATCAAGCCCGAAGCGATCGAGCCGGCGGCCTCTTCCATGCTGGCCACGGCGGCGAGTGCCTCATCGACGTCCATCTTCGACTCGATCACCCAACGCTCGCCGAGCACGTCCAGCGGGCCGTAGGCAATCAGGGTTTCTTTACCACGATAGTCGGTGAAGGTGTCGATGCTCGACTCGCCTTGCAGTCCCGACTTGACCGCTTGGCTGCTCACGCTGCCGTTCTCGGGATTGCGGAACGAGGCATTGAGGCTGTGGGTCTCTGGCTTTAGGTACGAATCGCTTCGCATCTTGAAGTCGGATCCGATGAGGATGGCTTCGCCTGTCTCGCCGAGTCCTTCGCGTGAGGCCATGATCGCTTTGATATTGTCGACCGGCATCTGGAACACCAACACGCCGAGACGCTCGTCTCCATCGAACACCGGCGTGGCGATGAAGCTCGCCGGCGCGTCGTACGATGGGGCGTATTGCTCGAAGTCAACGAACGAGAACTCGCCCTTGGCCAGGGTCTTCGCCTCGTTGAAGGCACGAGCGAAGTTGGTGTCGGAGTACGGGCCGTCCCTGAGCGAGGTCGTGTAATCGAGCTCTTTGTAAACCGAGTAGACGATATCGCCAGACGCGTTATCGATCAGGAAGATGTCGTAGTAGCCGAATTTTTCGAGGTAGCTACGAACCACCGGGTGAACGACCCCGTGCAGCTTGCCGTAGTCGGTCGCTTCATCGGCCGTGTCGAGCAGGTGCTTCGAGCCGAGCGGGTGCTCGTTTGCTCGGATGTAAGCGTGTTGCAGCGTGACCGATTCCTCGTCGAGTTGGTCCAGCCACTGATCGATCGGCGCCGTCGCCCCATCGTTCTGTTCAGAAAAGCTCTTACCGAACTCGTCGGCGTAGTACTCGCGGAGTTCGCTGCGGAGCTCATCGACCGGCTTGCCCTCTTCCAGGGCGTACTCGGTGTAGTCTGCGAAGAAGCCCGGGAAATGGCGCATCGCTTCGACGACCATCCGATTCTCGGCGAACGTGATCGCTTGATCGCGGATTCGCTCGAAGTAACTCTCGACCCGCTCGGCCTTCAGGCTGCGCTGCTGTTCGAGCAACGCGGTCGCCCGCTCGCGGATGTCGTGGCCGGCTTGGTCGCGGAGCTTGGCGAGGCCGCTCTGCGAAGCGGAGTAGCCGATCGCCCCGGCAATGAGCAGCGGGAGTACCCCGCAGGCTAGGAAGGCGAGGGTGAGCCTGGTTCGGATTTTCATGTTAGGCGCCTGTTAATCTCGGAGAAGGTTTGTTGGGGTGTGCCCTGCGGGCCGCTCGCGTGTTGCTTAGCGATCTGACAAGACCTGCTCGACGTCGAGCAGGACACAGATCTCGGTATCGAGGGTGTGAACCCCGAGGAAGAACTTGCCGTCGACGCCATCGACGTTCGACGGCGAGTCGCTGATCTGATCGGGGCGGAGGGTCAGGATGTCGGAGATCCGATCGACCCACAGCCCGATCGCTTCGTCCTGCGAGTGGACGATCAGGTTGCGTGTCGTGCGGCTCTCTTCGCCCTCGGGCAGGCCGAGCACGGTCCGCAGGTCGAGCACCGTGGCGACCTCGCCACGCAGGTTGATCACGCCTCGGACGTGCTTGGGGGCGTTCGGGACCGGGGTGATATCGAGTTGGCGGTTGATCTCTTGGACCAAGCGGATATCGATGCCGAGCAACAGGTCACCCACATAGAACGTGGCGTACTGGAGCTCTTCGGTCTTCGGGGGGGCGGTGGTGGTCATCATGAGTAGCTCCCTACGGTTTGGCCCGCGGTGGCGCGGCCGGCGAAGTTGGCGACGGCCGTCAGTAGCTTGTCGCGGTCCATCTTGATCTGGTAATCATCGATCCCGACTTCCATGCCGCGTTGCACGTCGGCCGCTCCCGCGAGCGATGTCAACGCGATCACCGGGATGCCAATGAAGCGGGCGTCTTGCTTGACTTTGTCGCACAGCTCGAAGCCGTTCATGTTCGGCATCTCGATGTCGGTCACGACCAGGTCGAACTTGTCCATCTCGGCGTCGATCGCTTCCCAGGCGAGCTGCCCGTCTTCGCAATCGACGACCCGGTAGCCGCTCTCCTCGAAGATCTTCCGCACCTGGCTCCGGAAAAATCCGGAGTCCTCGGCGAGCAGGATCAACGGGGGTTCGCCGCTATCGAATTCGCCTTCGGGCGGGGCCTCGTCGCCGGCGAACCACTCCGGGTGCGAAAGCTGAGTCAGCTCGAAGAGGTCGATCATGCGAACCGTCTTCTCGCTGATCACCAAGGAGCCGATCACGCCCGGCTCGCGGAAGGTGATCGTGTCGACGTTGGTCGCGACCTCGCGGATATCCTCGAGCACCGGTGCCAGGAGGCCGACCTCGCGACCACGCACCTCGTAGACGACCACGTAGGCACTCTCCTCGTACTCGCCCGGGTGGGCCGAGATGCACGACTCCAGCCGCATGAGCGGCAGCGTGGTGTCGCGGTACTGGAGCACCTCTTGGCCGGCGACCGTGTCGATCTGGCAGACCTTGATCCGCTCGATGCGGGCGATGATATCCATCGGCACGCCGAAGTGGTCGTTGCTGTTGTTCTGGAACAGCAGCATCGACTGAACATCGGTCTCTTCGTCGGTCGTGGCATGCGAAGAGTTGTCGTCCTCGCGGAGCTCTTCGTCGCTCTTCAGCTCTTCGTCCGCAGCGATGCCGGCGATATCGAGGATCAAGGCAACGTGCCCGTCGCCCAGGATCGTCGCACCGGCGAGCTGGCGGCATTCCTTGTGGTGGCGGCCCAGCGGCTTCACGACGATCTCTTCCGAGTCGTGCAAAGCATCGACCACCAAGCCGAATCGGGTCTGACCCGTATCGACCACGATGACGTTCGTCGCGCCCGTGGCGTTGCCTTGGATGGGGCCTTCGGCCTCGTTGCACTCGAGCGTCTCGCGGAGCCGCACGAGCGGGAGCAACTGGCCGCGGAGCCGGAGCACCTCGGCGTTCTTTACGCGGCCGAGCTTCTCGTCGCGTTCCGATTCGCGGACCCGGACGAGCTCGGCGATGCTGAGCTGCGGGATCGCGAAGCGGTCACAGCCGACCTGGACGATCAGCGACGGGATGATGGCGAGCGTCAGCGGCAGGGTGACCACCATGTTGGTGCCCTGGCCGAGTTCTGACTCGACATCGACCGTGCCGCCCAGCTTGGCGATGTTGGTCCGGACCACGTCCATCCCCACGCCACGGCCGGAGACATCGGTCACTTCGGCGGCGGTCGAGAAGCCGGGGGCAAAGATCAACCGGATCGCTTCCCGGTCGTTCATCGCCTCGGCTTCTTCGGGCGTGATGATGCCCTTGGAGAGCGCCTTGGCTTTGAGCACCTCGGGGTCGATGCCGCCGCCGTCGTCTTGGATCTCGATCCGCACCTTGCCGGCTTGGTAGCAAGCCTTCAGGTTGATCGTGCCCTTGGCCGGCTTGCCGGCGGCGAGGCGTTTCTCGGGCAGCTCGACGCCGTGGTCGCACGAGTTGCGGATCAGGTGGGTCAGCGGGTCGCCGATCGCTTCAACGATCGTCTTGTCGACCTCGACTTCCTTGCCCTCGATCTCCAGCTCGCACTGCTTGCCGAGCTTGCTCGACAGGTCGCGGACGATCCGGGGGAACTTGCCGAACACGGTGCCGATCTGCTGCATCCGTGTCTGCATGATCGCTTCTTGCAGCTCGCTGGTGATCTGGTCCAAGCGGGCCGAGATCGTGTCGATGCCGGTCTTCTCTTCGGTCGAGACCGCCTGCAACAGTTGGTTGCGGCTGAGCACCAGCTCGCCGGCGAGGTTCATCAGGCTGTCGAGCACACCGACCGAGACGCGGATCTGAGCCTCGGGGGACGCCTTCTCCTTCTTGGCCTCCTTGGCGGCCGCCTTCGGTTCGGCTTTGGCGGCCGGGGCCGGAGCTGGGGCTGGGGC
>CAYGUP010000028.1:0-49691 GCA_964353155.1 uncultured Planctomycetaceae bacterium
ATCCCAGAAAGTATGCCCCAGTTCGGATTGCAGGCTGCAACTCGCCTGCATGAAGTCGGAATCGCTAGTAATCGTGGGTCAGCATACCACGGTGAATATGTTCCTGAGCCTTGTACACACCGCCCGTCAAGCCACGAAAGTGGGGGGGGCCTAAAGTCGCTGAGCTAACTTCGGAAGCAAGCGCCTAGGGTCAACTCCGCGATTGGGACTAAGTCGTAACAAGGTAGCCGTAGGGGAACCTGCGGCTGGATCACCTCCTTTTCTAAGGATACTTAGAACGGACGTGTCTTCGGACACGCCCGATAAATGGGGCGGTCTCGACTGAAGTGAGAAGGTCCGCAACGTTGCGTACGATTCGTCGTTCGCGACAACGCAAGATTCACCAAATTGAATAGATAGACCCGGCGTTTGGTTTAGCCACCAGACGCCGGGTTTTTTTTGTGCGCAGATCGCATCAAACCGAACCAGAAAACGGTCTTGATCTCAAGGCCGCTGCATCGCCATGCTGCCCAGGTGTGTCCTTCGGCCCCATGGCCGGAGCGGCCTTAACGAACACGCCCGCAGGGAGGCGAGCGAGATATGCGTATAAATGGCAGTTGGCTCTGGTTGTTAGTTGCAGTCACCCTAACCCTAAGCCTCCGTACGGCTTTGTTGAGCTACTCTGAACGGCCCGCCGCGGTTCTCGGCGAGACGGCAGCGATCACCGAGGTCAGCACCGGAGTCGAGTTTACCGCTCGGGTCGACACCGGTGCGGCGGTTAGCTCGATCCATGTTGAGCCTGAGGACGTCGTCATCGAGGACGAGTCGCCCGAGCCGACAGAGAACGTCGCCAAGAAGGTCCGGCTCCGTTTGGATAATGGCGAGGGACGGAAAGCTTGGGTCGAAGCTCGTGTGGCCGATTACGTCGAAGTCCGAAGTGCTAACGGAGCCGAGCACCGGTACCAAGTCAGGCTGCCACTCCAGTGCGGCGACGTTCAGAAGATCGCGACCCTCAATCTCAAGGATCGCTCAGAAATGACCTACCGCCTGCTCTTGGGGAGGGATTTTCTGAGGGACGATTTCGTCGTTGATGTCGCACACGAGGGGCCACAGCCGCTACAACTATAGCGGATTGCCGCACGTTTCCTCGTGCAGCAGGTGTCTGCTTAGACGAAGAATCTGGCTGCCAATCCAGATACCTAAAAAACACCCCCGCTATACGGGGGTGTTTTGGTTTGCGCGATCCCCTCAATCGCTGCGGCCGTAGTTAGGATGTCGATAAAACGCCCCGCGGATTCGGCGGGCCGACTCTGTTGGGGGATAATTGAGGTATGCAGTCTCCGGTTTCTCATCGCTGGCTCCTCAGTGGGCTTCTTCTTGCTCCGCTAGGAGTCTGGGTGATCGGAGACGCCCGTGGCTCGTCGGACCGGGAGGTTGTGAAGCGACAAGCGGTTCGGGTTATCGGACCAACGGCCGAAGTCACGGAAGCCTCAAGTGGCCTTTCATTCGTTGCTCGGGTCGATACCGGGGCCGCGGTGACTTCTCTGCACTGCACCCCCAATGATTGCCTGATTGAGGGAGCCTCAGAGGACCCTTGGCAGAATCTAGGCAAGCCGGTTCGGTTACGTGTTGAGAACCGCCGGGGTATCAAAGCCTGGATCGACACGCGGATCGAAGACTACGTCGAGGTTCGTAGTGCGAATGGCGCTGAACATCGCTATCGAATCCGGCTCCCGCTGCGGTTTGGCAATGTGATGAAGGAAACAGTCGTCAATCTCAACGATCGTTCGAGCATGTCCTACCGCATGCTTCTGGGGCGTGACTTCCTTGCCGGCGATTTCGTCGTCGATGTGGCGATGGCAGATACCCCCTCGCTGTAGGGGTTTGAGTCGGCTCGCGTTTCTGTCTGATGAGCGATCTGCTTGCAGCAAGGCCTTTTTGATCAGGGTAGTAGTGGTGGACGCCAGATGGCCGCCGCGCCTCCCCTCCCTGCGAATCTAAGCTCGCGCGGGGAGTTTCTAGGCACCCGAAATGCGCTGCGTTTGAGCGAGATTCCTCACCAAACGCATGCCTTGAGCCTGCTTATCGGTGGCTGTCTTTTCTAACGGTGATTATCATGAAAAACGGAACAGTTACCCTCGTACACGGAATCAGAGGCTTTCTCGCATGGCGGATAAGAGATTAGGTCAAGGGTGCGCGCTCAGCGTGGAAGCCCTTGAAGCGAAGCAACTGCTGGCGGCGGATTGCGGGATCGACGACGCGGCGGTGGTGGCGCAGTCGGTCGAGGCGCCGGTCGCTCCGATCGCGTTGGACGAGGCGGCCCAGATCGCGTTGCCCGCGGACCTGCCGTCGGCGTTCGCGACGACCGTCGAGTTCCAGGGGCAGACGCTCACGCTGCAACTCGAAAAGAGCTCGGTCTTCGGCGAGAACACGCGGTTCCTCGTCGACGACGGCAGCGGCCAACTGACCCCGATCGACCACGGCCCCGACCTGTCGTATATCGGCACGGTCGAGGGCTTCTCCGGCTACTCGGTCAGCGCGGTGTTGTCGGAGAGCGGCTTGATCGCCTCGGTCTTCCGCCCGGGCGAGCCGACGCTGCTCATCGAGCCGGCCTACAACGGATCGCGCAGCGACCACCGGGTATCGGAGGCCGTGATCGACCCGGCCGCGTTCAATCACGACCACGACGGCGATGGCATCCCCGACCACTCGGCAGAAGACCACCCCAACACGACCGGCGGGGGTCACCCGCCCGGATGCACCTGTGCGGGTTGCTGTGCTGGCGGCGATACCGCGGCGTTGACGCCCGGTGAGGTTTCGCCAGATTCCGTCGTGCCGGTGTCGCCGGTGCCTTCGGAAGGGGGCCTGCTGCCGGCGGCGGCGACGCTCCCGCCGACACGGGTGCTGGAGGTGCTGGAGTACGAGATCGGGGTCGAGATCGGTTCGGCCGCGTTGCAGAACAACTACTCGGGCTCGACGACCGCGCAGAAGGTGGCCAGTGCCACGGCGGTCATTCAGGGCCTGCCCGGGAACCTAGACAGCCGGTTCCTCCACGCGGCTGGCATCAAGCACCGGCTGGGGACGGTGATCATCCGCACGGGCGAGCCGGGCAACACCGACCCGTTCACGGTGAGCAACGGCAACGATAGCCCGGGTCTGTCGGCGTTCCGGAACTACTGGAACAACCTGCAATCAAACGAAGGCATCGCCCCGACTCATGATCTAGCGGTCTACCACGTGAGGGCGTCGCCGTCGGGGTTGGCGTACGTCAATCACAATGGCCAAGCGGGCACGGTGGGAACCCCCAACCGCTATGCCCTGAGTGCGAGCAACGGGCCGACGAGTTGGGCCAGCGGAACGATTGCTCACGAGTTCGGCCACTCGTGGAGCCTGCCGCACACGGGCGACGGTATGAACAGCGGCTTGTTCTACGAGAACCGACCCCGCAACAACAACGGGTCGACGACGGCCGGCGGCCGCGCTGACTTCATCAGCCCGATGAACGGCAGCGGCGACCACAACATCGGCCGCTTCGCGACCGACGAAGCCAACCGCATCTTCGGCGTCCGCGAGGCCCGCCGATCCGCCGGCGACGTTGTCGCCAATCCGGGACCGATCAAGCCGTTCGGGCATCGCGACGATGTCTTGGTCGGGAGTCAACCGGTCGTGATCGACGTAATCGAGAATGATTTCGACTTCAACAACGATGTGCTTGATGTTGAATTGCTCGATACGGTGAGCTTCCTGGGGGGGACGGTAAGCCTATCGATGGGGACTGGCCCCGGCGGTCGCAACGAGATCCTCTACACACCTCCCGCCGGCGGTGGTAACGGCGACTTCTTCCACTACACCGTGGTGGATAGTACGGGGCGTACCGATTTCGGTGCCGTTCATGTCGAATCGTCGTTCATCGGAGTCGATACGGCGTTGGATTTTTACTCTTACGATCCGGGTCCCCAAGAGGGGCCGGTGTTCAGCGGTGGCGACCCGCCGGTGCAAGCCGTTGCGCTGCTCCCTGTCTCAACGGGCGACGTCTTCTGGACCGGGAATGTTTTTGCATTCGATCACGGTAGCGATGCCGGGAATGCTTACAACCGCGATTTAATCTTCAGCAACGAGAACGCCACGCTTTCGCATAAGATCGAGAACGGCCGCTGGCGTGTGACGGTGAACATGAGTGATCCTTCCAGGAACCTCAGCAACATGTTCGTCCGCGCCGAGGGCTTGCCTGGGTTGTCCGACTTAGATCATTCGATAGGCTCGAACCCGACCCTGTCGTTCGAGGTTGATGTTCTCGATGGCGAACTGAATCTCGAATTTGGCGATGCCGACACGATTAACCCTTTCTGGGCCGTTAACCGAATCAATCTGCAACAGCTCGAAGCCTTTGTCTCTCCGCTGCTTGAAGGGGACTACAATGACGATGGGGTTGTCGACGCGGCTGACTACACCGTCTATCGGGATACTTTTGGACAGGCCGTTGCGACTCCGTTTGCGGGAGCTGACGGCAACGGCGATCGGATGATCGACGCGGCCGACCGTGCTGTCTGGGCAGCCAACTACGGCGCCGAGTTGGTATCCGTCCCGCTGATCACGGCGACGCTCGGCAACGGCGAGTTTGCGATGGACAATGTCAACGACGCCTCGAGTGTCGGTGGCGGGAGTGCGCCTCTTACGACGGATGTCGGCCGCGATCGGGCTTTCCGATCCGAGGGCACCGTCGGCCGTGGCGTCGGTGTCTTGGGATGGGAGATTACACGCGTTGACTACAACGGTGGTAACTCCGCCATCGGCGTTGATGGGAATTACGGTTTCGCGACCGACGCCGGCACCGACCCCGGTCAGACCGGTCAGGCTTTCGTTAATAGTGGCTCGGTCAATGTGACCTCCGATGCGATCGCACGCGATTTCAAAGCGGGTGAAAAGCTCGACTTGTCGTACTTGCTCGGCTCGGATACCAACGGAGCGACCGCCTCGGTGAATGCAACGGTTAGCTTCATCTTGGATCAGGGATTGGCAACCGAGCGTGTCACGACCCTGCCTGCTCGTACCGCGACGGGTCTGACAACTCCGGCGATCACGGAAAAGTTCACGCTGCCAGCGGACGCGAGTTCGCTTACCGTCCGCTTCCTGCTCGATGGTGGGCTGAGCCAGCGGACCCTTCTGGACAGCGTTACGCTCGATCTCAGCACGTCGAGTGCTTTTGCCTCGAGTTCCTCCACGCTCGTGATGGCACCGCTGACGCCGGAGGAAGCTCGCGAAACGGCCGCTCTCGAAGCGGAAGAAATCGAAGCGGCATCAACCCAGGAAGTCAGTCTGACTCGGCGTGTCCGCTTTGTGCCGATGCGTGATCCGTTCCGCACAATTGAGAACGCGGTTGTCTCTCCTGATCTGGTGTTGGCTTCGCCCGACTCGACCGATCGCCTGAACTTGCTTTCGGTTGAACCGGCTGGACCCGCGGAGGCCGAAGAAGAGGAGAGCCTCCTGGAAGAATTGGCCTCGAAAGAAGAGTTAGCGATCGACACAGCGTTCGACTCGCTGACTAGTGACTTGTTTGCGTAAGGGCTTCTGAGTCCAGCAAGAGATCAATAGCAAACGAGAAGCCCGGTATCGGTGACACCGATACCGGGCTTCTGTCATATCGCCGGGTCGTGGTTTATCAGTTGATCACTGCAGCGCCGGCTTCGGCGACCGTGTGGTCGTTCTCGACCGTGCTGCCCGAGACGCCGATCGCTCCGATGACCGTGTCGCCGCTCTTGATCGGCAGGCCACCGGGGAAGGTGATCAGCCCGCCGTTGCTGTGCTCGATGCCATAAAGCGGGCCGCCCGGCTGGCTCAACTCGCCGATCACTCCGGTCGGCATATCGAAGTAGCGGGCCGTGCGGGCCTTGATCTGCGAGATATCGATCGAGCCCTGCCAGGCGCCGTCTTCCTTCGCAAAGGCGGTCAGGTTGCCGCCGGCGTCGACCACCGCGATATCCATCGCGGTGCCGATTTCTTGCGACTTCTTGATAGCGGCGGCGACAACGGCCTGGGCTTGCTCGAGTGTGATTCCAACGGCGGCTGGCATGTTTCTCGTTCCTAGTGAGGGGAAAGGGACGCCACGTGCGGCGATTCCTTTGATTGATCGATTTAGACGAAAGACTTAATTGACGAGGCGGCCCCGGGTCGATAGTGTACGGGTGTCACCTTATGGCGAGGTCTCTTTATGTCGGCCCCGAGCCCACAAGTCGATTGGTTGTTTCTCGATATGAATGCCTTCTTCGCTTCGGCGGAGCAGCAGATGCGGCCCGAACTGCGTGGCAGACCGGTCGCGGTCGTTCCGATGATGACCGACCGAACCTGCTGCATCGCGGCCAGCTACGAAGCCAGGCGGTACGGCATCAAGACCGGCACGAATGTCGGCCAAGCCAAGCAGCAGTGCCCGCATCTCGAACTGGTGAAGGGTCGTCACGAAGACTATGTCCGGTTGCACCACGAAATCATCGCCGCGATCCAAACGGTTTTGCCAATCGAGAAGGTGTGCTCGATCGACGAGGTCGCCTGCAAGCTCTCGCCTCCGGATCGGCCGGTGCGGAAGGCGATCGAGGTCGGCGAGCGGGCGAAGCGGGCGATCAAGGAACTCGTGGGCGACCAACTTCGATGTTCGGTTGGCCTCGCCACGAACCCTCAGTTGGCGAAGCTGGCTAGCAACCTGCGGAAGCCCGACGGGCTCTCGGTCATCACCCGAGAGGAACTGCCCCGGCGGCTTCACAAGCTCGATCTGCGTGAATTCACCGGCATCGGCCGCAATATGCAACGGCGGCTGGCCGAGCGGGGCGTCCGAACCACGAGGCAGCTATGCGGCATGTCGAAGGCTGCCCTGATCGAGGTTTGGGGCAATCGGCTCGGAGGCAACTGGTGGCATTGGCTTCGTGGGGAAGAGGCAAACCTTCGGGAAACGACGCGGCGGACGGTGGGGCACTCGCACGTGTTGCCGCCCGAACTGCGAACCGACGAGGGCGCACGAGGCGTCCTCGTCAGGCTGCTCCACAAAGCGGCCGCTCGCTTGCGAAAGATGGGGATGGTCGCTCGGCGGATCGAGTTTGCCGTCCGCTACACCCCGAGCACTGGTAGTAAGTGGCGGGCACGGTCGCCGCTGGCCCGTTGTGGCGACACGCCGACGATGCTCAAGGCACTCGATCAGGCCTGGCGTCATCGTGGGCCAGACGAGCAGGCCGCGACGCCGCTCAAAGTGTCGCTCACACTCTGGAAGCTGGAGCCGGTCCAGGCATCGGCGCGGCCGCTCTTTGCCGAGGATCGAGCCGCCTCCCAGGCTGCCGAGGCGATGGACGCCATCAACGCTCAGTTTGGGAGCGGATCGATGTACTTTGCCTCGATGCACGAGACTCGCCGGGCTGCCCCGCTGCGGATCGCCTTCTCGCATATCCCGGAAATCGAGCCGGAACGCGATGAGCTGGTTTGAGCCGACCGACACCCCGTCATTTTGGCAGGCGTCGTGAAATCGACGGGGGCATGCGTTCATTTAGGCAGGTTTTCTCGGCGTTTGTGCACGGTTGGCTAGCTGGCACGGTGATTGCTCTAACGGGCGGCGGAGAGGCTGCGCCTGCCAATTCTGGCGTCGCCCCTTCAATCGCGAGATTTCTCCCGCAGGCCACACCAATGTGGCGGCGGATTCGACATAACGACCCATTTGGGCCTGACCGGCCCGCTCCTAGTGCGAGGTTTCCGCCGTGGCAAAGCAGATGGTTTTTGATGATGACGCCCGCAAGCCGCTCGCGGCCGGCGTTGAGAAGCTGGCCCGTGCCGTGAAAAGCACCCTCGGCCCGCGTGGCCGAAACGCGGTGCTCGACAAGGGCTGGGGGTCGCCAAAGGTTACCAAGGACGGTGTCACGGTTGCCGAAGACATCGACCTGGACGACCCGAACGAGAACCTGGGCGCTCAGCTCGTTAAGGAAGCCGCCAGCAAGACGAACGACGTCGCCGGCGACGGCACGACGACCGCCACGGTGCTGGCCGAAGGCATCTTCAAGGAAGGCTTGAAGATGCTCGCTGCCGGAGCCGATCCGATGGCCTTGAGCCGCGGCATCACCAAGGCCGTTGAAGCGGTCAGTGCGGCGGTCTTGAAAGCCGCGGACCCAATCGAAGTCAAGAACAAGAAGCAACTCCAGCACATCGCGACGATCGCCGGAAACAACGATCCCTCGATCGGTGCCGTGCTGGCGGATGCCTTCGCTAAGGTCGGCAAGGATGGCGTCATCACGGTCGAAGAGGGCCGCGGCAACGAGACGACCGTCGAGGTTGTCGAGGGCATGCAGTTCGACCGCGGCTACCTGTCGCCGCACTTCGTCACCAACGAAGACGACATGGAGGCCGTCCTCGAGGGCTGCCAGATCCTGATCTTCGAAGAGAAGATCTCCAGCGCGAAGCTCCTTGTGCCGTTGCTCGAAGCGGTCAGCAAGAACGGCAAGCCGCTACTGATCATCGCCGAGGACATCGAAGGCGAAGCCCTCGCTACGCTGGTCGTTAACAAGCTCCGCGGCATCGTCAATGCCTGTGCCGTGAAGGCCCCCGGTTACGGCGATCGACGCAAGGCGATGTTGGGCGATATCGCCACGCTCACCGGCGGCTCGGCCATCTTCAAGGACCTCGGCATCAAGCTCGACGCCGTCCAGGTCAGCGACCTCGGGACCGCGAAGAAGGTCATCATCTCGTCGGACAACACGACGATCGTTGGCGGTGGCGGCAAGAAGGACGCAATCCAAGGCCGTGCCGACCAGATCCGTGCCGAGATCGAATCGACCGACTCCGACTACGACCGCGAGAAGCTCCAAGAGCGGCTCGCGAAGATCGCCGGCGGTGTGGCACAGATCAAGGTTGGTGCCTCGACCGAGAGCGAGATGAAGGAACGCAAGGACCTCTTCGACGACGCCCGTGCCGCGACGCACGCCGCGCTCGAAGAGGGCATCGTCCCGGGTGGCGGCGTCGCCCTGCTCCGCAGCGAGAAGGCCCTCGCCAAGCTCGGCCTTGATGGCGACGAAGCCCTGGGTGGCAAGATCATCGAGAACGTCCTCAGCTACCCGCTCTCCTGCATCGCCGAGAACGCCGGTGTCGATGGAGCGGTTGTTGTGAACCGTGTCCGCCAGTTGAAGGGCAAGACCGAAGGCTACAACGCCGACAAGGACGACTACGTCGATCTGGTGGCGGCCGGCGTGATCGACCCGGCGAAGGTGGTTCGCACCTCGCTCCAAAACGCCGCGAGTGTTGCCGCCCTTTTGCTGACGACCGAGTCGCTGGTCACCGAGATGCCTTCGGAAGAGGAAGAGGCCGCCGGCGGCCACGACCACGACCACGGAATGGGCGGCATGCCTGGAATGGGCGGTGGCATGCCCGGGATGGGTGGCATGGGCGGCATGGGAATGCCCGGCATGATGTGATGCGTTGCTCAGCAGACCTTCTTCAGTAAACACAACGCTTCGCCAGAAGCGACCAATACAAAAAGCAAAGAGAGACAATCATGGCCAAGGGAATCAGTCTTCGTCCGCTGGATGATCGTGTTGTTGTTGCGCCGCTGGAGGCCGAAGAGGTCACTGCCGGTGGCATCGTGCTGCCGGACTCGGCACGCGAGAAGCCGCAGCGTGGCAAGGTCGTCGCGGTCGGCGACGGCAAACTGCTCGACTCGGGCGAGCGTGGTGCTCTGTCGATCGGCGTTGGCGACGAAGTGATCTACGGCAAGTACGGCGGGTCCGAGGTCGAAGTCGATGGCGACGAGTACAAGATCCTCCGCGAATCAGACATCCTGGCGAAGGTGACGGGCTGACACCCGGTGATGCAGGCGGCAGCGGGCGTGCGTTAGCGAGCCGCTTCCGCCGCAGATCACTCCCTCCACAAACCACCAGTCGCCAGGCGGCTGCATTAATCCAAGGAGCCAATCATGGCCAAACAACTGATGTTCGACGACGCCGCGCGTGCGAAGGTGATCGCCGGCGTTGATAAGCTCGCCGACGCGGTGGCGGTGACGATGGGCCCGACCGGCCGCAATGTCATCATCAACAAGTCGTTCGGCGGCCCGACCGTCACGAAGGACGGGGTCACGGTCTCGAAAGAAATCGAACTCGTCGATCCCTTTGAGAACATGGGCGCGAAACTCGTTCACGAGGTCGCCGACAAGACGAGCAAGTTCGCCGGCGACGGCACGACGACCGCTACCGTCCTCGCCCGAGCGATCTTGAAGGAAGGCGCCCGCAACATCGTTGCCGGCAGCAATCCGACCGCCGTGCGTCGCGGGATCGACAAAGCGGCTCAGGCCGTCTGCGAGCACCTCGACTCGGCGTCGAAGGCGGTCAGCAGCAAGGAAGAGATCGCCCAGGTCGGTGCGATCAGTGCCAACAACGATCGCGTGATCGGCGACCTCCTCGCCGACGCGATGGAGAAGGTCGGCAAGGACGGCGTCATCACCGTCGAAGAAGGCAAGACGACCGACACCTCGCTCGACTTCGTCGAAGGCATGCAGTTCGACAAGGGGTACCTGTCGCCGTACTTCATCAGCGATCAAGCGACGATGGAGGCCGTCCTCGAAGACGCTTACATCCTGCTCTTCGAGAAGAAGATCAGCAACTTGCGTGAGATCCTGCCGGTCCTCGAAGCGGTCACCCAGAAGGGCAAGCCGCTGATGATCGTCGCCGAGGATGTCGAGGGCGAAGCCCTCGCCGCGTTGGTGGTCAACAAGCTGCGGGGCGTTCTCAACGTCTGTGCCGTGAAGGCTCCCGGCTTCGGCGATCGTCGCAAGGCGATGCTCGGCGATATCGCCACGCTGACCGGCGGCACGCTGATTTCCGAAGAACTCGGCATGAAGCTCGAAGACGTCACGCTTGAGCACCTCGGCCGGGCCAAGAAGGTCGTTGCCGACAAGGAAGCGACCACGATCGTCCAAGGCGCCGGCAAGTCGGCCGATGTGCAAAAGCGGATCGAGCAGATCCGTCGTTCGATCGAGACCTCCTCTAGCGATTACGATCGCGAGAAGCTCCAGGAGCGGCTCGCCAAGCTCACCGGTGGCGTGGCGATTATCTCGGTGGGGGCTTCGAGCGAAGCCGATATGAAGCAGAAGAAGGCCCGCGTCGAAGACGCTTTGCACGCCACTCGTGCGGCTGTCGAAGAGGGGATCCTCCCCGGCGGCGGTGTCGCGTTGCTCCGCAGCAAGGAAGCCGTCGAATCGGCTCGCTCCTCGGCCAAGGGCGATGAGAAGATCGGCGTCGATATCGTGCTCGGTGTGCTCGACGCCCCGATCAAGCAGATCGCCAGCAACGGCGGCCTGCACGGCAGCGTCATTGCCGACGAGGTCTCGCAGAAGGGCAAGAACGTCGGCTACGACGCGAACGCCGGCGAGTACATCGACATGTTCAAGGCGGGCGTCATCGATCCGGCCAAGGTCGTGAAGACGGCGATCACCAACGCCGCCAGCATCGCTGGCTTGTTGCTGACCACTGAGGCCCTCGTGACGAACTTCGATTCGAACGACGACGACAAGAAGGCGATCCTGGGCAGCATCCGCTGACCCCAAGCGATCGCCGAATACTACGCCGGGCCACCGCCATGCGAGGCGTGTGGCCCGGCTTTTTAATACCGACCCGTGTTACCTTGCTCGCGACGCGTTTGAATGGCCACGCAGCGTTGTTATTACGAAGTGCTTGGCGTGTCGAAGGACGCGGACGATGGCACGATCTCAACGTCGTATCGCAAGCTGGCGATCAAGTACCACCCGGATAAGAACCCGGGGGACGAAGAGGCGATCGCCTGCTTCAAGGAAGCCGCCGAGGCTTTCGAGGTCCTCAACGACGCGGAGAAACGGGCACGCTACGACCGCTTCGGCCACGCCGGCGTGAACGGCCAGGGCCATGCGGGCGGCGGGTTCGGCGATGTCGAGGATATCTTCTCGGCCTTCGGCGATATGTTCGGCGATATGTTCGGTGGTGGCGGAGGCGGACGCCGCCGGGCGAGAGCCGGCCGCGATGTTCGCTGCGATGTCACGCTCACGCTTCATGAAGCGGCCGATGGCGTCACGAAGAACGTCGAGTTCCAACGCCACGAGTCGTGCGACGATTGCGATGGCTCCGGGGCCGCCCCGGGCAACAATCGAGAGACCTGTGGCTACTGCGGCGGCCACGGTCGCGTGGTGCAGTCGGCCGGCATCATTCGGATGCAAACGACCTGTCCGGCGTGCCACGGTGCCGGCAGCACCGTCAGCAAGCCCTGCCGTCCGTGCCGCGGGACGGGTCAGAAGCTGAAGACCGTCCAGACCGAGGTCCGCATCCCGGCCGGCGTCGATGAAGGGACCCGTGTCCGGATCAGCGGCGAAGGCGAGCCGAGCCCCGAGGGCGGCCCAGCAGGCGATTGTTACTGCTTCATCAGCGTGCTCGATCATCCCCTGTTCGAGCGCGAGGGGCAGCACCTCGTTTGCCGTGTGCCGATCACCTACACCCAGGCGGCGCTCGGCTGTAAGCTCGAAGTCCCGACGCTGACCGGCACCGACCACGTGACCCTCCCGCCCGGCACCCAGTCGGGCGACGTCTTCAAGCTGGGCGGACGGGGCATGCCCGATCCGCGGCGTCATGGTTTGGGCGACCTCTTGGTTCAGGTCACGATCGAAGTTCCGAAGAAGCTTTCGGGCGAAGAAGAGAAACTGTTGCGCGAGCTCGCCGAGCTCGAACACACACACGTTGCGCCGCAGCGGAAGAGCTTCTTCCAACAATTAAAAGACTACATCGTTGGCGAGCCGGGCGAGGCCGAGGCCCCCGCCGGCACCGAAGCGACCGAGTAATCCAGCGGGAGTAACCAATCATCATGGCAGACGACACCCAAGACATCGACGAAGCCCTCGCCGAGCAAGGTGATTCCGAGGGCAACGATCCGGCCGCGGAGACGATCGAGTTCGCTCCGGCGGAAGAGGCCCCCACGGAGCCAACCGCCGAAGAGAAGCTCTCCGACGCCGAGGATCGACTCCTCCGGATGCAGGCCGAGCTGCAAAACGTGCTCAACCGGACCCGCCGAGAAGTGTCCGACGAGCGGAAGTACGGCGCGTTGCCGGTCGTCCGGGGTCTCTTGCCGGCGATCGACACGATGGATCGCGCCATCGAGGCGGCCGAGAAGGCGGTTGCCGAGAGCGAATCGACCGACCCCCAAGGCCTCACCGAGGGCTTCAAGATGGTCCGCGATCAAATCCTTGGTGTGCTGAACCAAAACGGTTGCGAGCCCATCAACGCCGATCCCGGCGTCGACTTCGATGCGAACTTCCACGAAGCGATCCTGCAGCAGCCCTCGGAAGAGCAGTCTGCGGGAACGGTTATCATGTCGGCGCAGACCGGTTACAAGCTGCATGATCGGGTGGTCCGGGCGGCGCAGGTGATTGTGTCTTCCGGTCCCGCCGGGTGAGTCGGGCGATTCCAGAGTCTTGTTCTTTCGGGGCACCCCCAAGATGCCAACCTACGACTACCAGTGCGACGCTTGCGACCACGAGTTCGAGCTCTTCCAACAGATCTCCGATTCGGTCAAGAAGAAGTGCCCCGAGTGTGGCAGGCTGAAGCTCCGCCGACTCTTCGGCACCGGGGCGGCGGTCGTCTTCAAAGGGTCCGGTTTCTACGAGACCGACTACCGCAGCGAGTCGTACAAGAAAGGGGCCGAGAGCGCAAAGAAAGCGTCCGAGAAGAAGTCGGATAGCAAGAACGACTCCAAGAAGTCGGACTCGAAGCCGGCGGCCAAGAAGAAGGACTGAACCGCATGCGTTGCCCCGTCTGTGACAACGAGTTCAAGCAGGATCAAACCCCGGTGATGCCGTTCTGTAGCGAGCGATGCAAGACCATCGACCTCGGACGCTGGCTCGACGAAGGCTATTCCTTGCCGCACCTGCCGGATCCCGACAGCGAAGAGCCGGGCGAGTGGTCGGCCAATTGACGCGGCCTAAGAAACGGGTGGCACCCTGTTCCGGGAAAGAGTCGCCTGTTAGATCAAGCGTTATGGAGAATCGAGGCCAACCCCTATCGCTGCCCGAGAAGACGATCCAACGGATCGATTGGCTGTCGATCGCGCCGTGGATCTTGTTGTTACGCGTCCCAGGTGCCGTCTTCGGTTGGCCCTTCGTCGCCGGCGCTGTTGGGGCTTTGTTGTTTGGCGGGATGGCCAGCCCGGGCGTGTCGACCGAGGGGGACCCGGTGACTGCCGTCCGGATCGCTTCGGAGGCCCTGCGCTCTTTCCCATTCGATTCGTTTCGTTCGATCGGCGAAACACTAACGCTGGCGGACCAGACGATCGGCTGGCGGCTGTCTCGGCTCCTCGTCGCGACGCTCGGCGTTGTTGTTTGGGGCGGCTTGGCGGTGGTGATCGCCGATCGCGTCGCGTTGTCCCTCACCGAGGCCCCGCGGCGAGGCCTTTTCTCTTCGGTGCGGCGGGCTGTGGCGGCGCTTCCGAGCCTCATCGGTTGCGCCATCTTTGCGATGGCGTTCGTCACGACGGTGTTGGCGTTCTGGCCGTGGCTGACCCACGCGTTGTTGGTCGAGGCTTGGCAACCCATCACGCTCGTGACCGCCTCGATGTGGGGCGTGGTGGTCCTCGTCTCGCTTTTGTTAACGATCGGCCTGATCGTGGTTGGTGCGGCGGCTTTGCTGTTGCCTGCCGCCCTCGCGGTAGAGCGTTGCGACGCTTTCGATGCGACGAGCCGATCGTTCGCGTATGCGACCCAGCGCCTCGGCGGGCTGACGGTCTACGTGGCGATCACCGCGGTGCTGGGAATCGTTGCCGGGGCGGCTGTCGAGCTCGTCTTCGATGCGGGGATGAGTCTGACGTACGCCGCGTTCCCACCGCTCACGCAACCCGAGTCGCTAGGCGCTACAACCGCCAGTTCGCTTGCGGGGGTCTGGACGGCGGTGCTCGCTCGGGTGGTCGATGGCTTCTACCCGGCTTACTTCTTTGCGTCGATGACCGGCATCTATCTCTTGCTGCGGCGCGACGTCGATGGGCAGCCGATTGATCAGATGGCCGACTAAGCCGGTCCGCCCGTATCCGAGGCGCACTGGGCCAGGATCTCGGCGAAGCCTTTGTGGAATTGGCCACGGCTGATCACCAAATCGCAGCCAGCCGCCTTCGCCGCCTGGAGCTTGGCCTCGTGGACATGCGGGCCGTAGGCTACCAGGGTGACCTCCGGGGCCGCTTCACGGAGCCCATCGACGAGGGCCGGCAGGTCGGCGATCGAGGCGGTCAGGTCGATCGCCACGACTCGCGGCGACAGCTCGGTTGCTGTCGTGACGGCGACTTTGGGGGCGGCTGTTTTCAGCCTTGCGCCGGCACGCGTGGCGGCTCCCTCGGCGGCCGAGAGGGCCATCAAGTCGGTCGTGATCAGCAGGGCGTTCATCTTGGCACCGTCGGCCTGGGTTGGTCCGGTTCAAAGGGCACTCGGGCCGATGAGACCGTCGCTGATTTGGTACGCCTCGAGCATCGGGAGGACCATCACCTTGCCATCGCCGATGTGCCCGGAACGGCTCGTGCGGGCGTGCTCTTCTAGGCAATGGAGGACCGGCTCGACGAAGTCGTCGTTCACGGCGATCTCGAGCTCGACTTTCCGGAGTAGGTGGGTCTCGTACTCGTGACCACGATGCGTTTCGGCGTGGCCGCGTTGCCGGGCGAAGCCCATCGCATCGGCGACCGTCAGACGCGTCACGCCAATGGCGGCGAGCGCCTCGATGACGAGGTCGAGCTTGGTCGGTTGGATAACCGCAAGGATCAGCTTCATGCCGCCGCCTGGCCGCGAGTCAGTAAGCCGACGCCAAGTGCTTCGGCTTGCGGACAGGATAGCCTCTCCGGTGGGGGGCGGAACCCTACTGGATCGATTCTGGAGCCTCTTGCCCGGATAGGAAGAAGCTCAGGAAACCGCCTCCCCCGCTCGAGGCGAAGACCCGGTCCGTTTCGAGGACCTTCTTGATGCGGTCGGAGGCCTCGCGCAGGTGGGCCTCGCTGTAGCGATCAAGTTCGGGGTCGTCTTCGAGCAGGGTGTCGATCTCCTTCTTGAGGTCGGCCAGTTCGGCATAGGCCAGGGTCTGGCAATCGTCGGGAGCAGAGGTCCTGTCGAGTGCCAGTTTCGCCAAACGCGAGAGGTAGCTCCGTTGCAGGTTGCGGCGGAGGCTGCTGATCATCGGCTTGCGATTGGTGTACTCGCCCCCTTCCTCGAACTCCTTCACCTCTTTGAAGATGGTCTCCGTGAGGCTGGTGATCAGGTCGGCGACCGTCAGGGCGTCCTCGTCTTCGGCGATCCTCAACTCGTTGTCGTGCAGGCGTGTCAGGGTCAGCGAACTCATCAGCTGATCGAGAACCCGATCTTGCAGCATCAGGATCGTTCGATGGATCGGGTAGTCGATCCGAGGCGTGTAGCCTTCGCCCCAATGGCTCCACCGCGAGGGCATCAGCTTGTTGTAGAGCGACGGCGGGATATCGAACGGCTTGTCGCTGAGCATCTGCTTGGAGACGAGCTCCAGGGCCTCACGCTGACGCTTAACATCGACGAGCTCGAAAGGCTCCTTGGCGTTGTCATCACCCTTGTGGGATCGGCTGACATAGATGCCACCGACGTAGCGAGACGCATCGAACACCGAGCTGAAGTGCCGACCAAGCAACACGCCGAAAGTCTGGCGTGCCTTCTGGTAGCCTTCGCCCTCGTCGACCATGTCGTCGAGGATCAGCGGCATCGCTTCGGCGACGAGTTGCACCTGGGCGTTGGCGTACTCGATCAGGTTGTCACTGAAATCGAATCGGCGGCTGTGTGGGTCGGGGTCGATGCCACGCGTGTCGCCATCGGTTGAGAAAGCGAGGTTTGGCTCGCCGCTGCGGCCGGCGATTTTCGACAGGCCCTTTTTCTCATCTTTCAGTGGCGTGTAGCCGTACTCGATCGCCCAGATGTCGTAGGGGCCAACCGTGGTGGTGTAGAAGTCACCCTGTTTCATGCCCTCGGGCACCATATTGACCGGGTTGTAGTCCATCACCGAAGCGACCATGCCGGTCTCGCGTGTCTTGGCGGTGTCTTGCATCTCTTCTAGCGAGTACATGGTGCTCGCCTTGAAGTTGTGCCGCAGGCCGAGCGTGTGGCCGACCTCGTGCATCGTGACCTCTTTGAGGCCTTGCTGGATCAGCTTGTCGAGGTCATCCGCCGACCGCTTGCGGGTGGCGGCGACCGCTTGGGCGAAGGCCATCTGCTGGGCCGCTCCACCGAGCAGGTTGCAAGAGCAACGGCCCGTGTGCTGGTGGCCCCGCAGACGAGGCGGCAGCGCCTTTTGCTGGGCTTCGTAAGCTTCGATCTCGATCGGGCCGCCACTCATCGCGGCCACGCCGGCGGGGGTGAAGTACTCGTATTCACGCTTCCACGACTGCAGGAAGTCGGCGTCGAAGATGATGTCGGCGTCGAGGATCTCGCCGGTGGTGGGGTTCACGCGGGAGGGGCCCATCGCGAAGCCCGCGCTGGAGGTGATCCAGCGGAAGGTGTTGTAGTTCAGGTCACCCGGGTCCCAGTCGGCCGATTTGCCCTGCTGCTCGACCTCGACGGCGTTGTAGAAGCCGGCCTTCTCGAAGGCCTTGTTCCATTCGACGATGCCGTCGCGGATCGGCTTGCGATACTCGTAAGGGACGGTCTTCTCGAGCCAGAACTTGATCGGCTTCTTGGGCATCGAGACGTCGGCCGAGCTGTCTTCCTTCTGCAGGTTCCAGCGGTTGATATAGCGGACGAACCGGGTATCGGTGTCGTCCTTCGAGAAGTCCTTGACCGCCGTTAGGAAGTAGCCGATCCGGTCATCGGCAACACGCGGTTTATAGTCGGTCTTCGGAAGCCGGCTGATCGAGTAGTGGACATTGATCGTCGCGGCGCGGGAGTCGGGCACGGTCTCCAGGTACTGGCGGCCGCTCGACGCATAGGTCGCGGCGACTTGGATCTCGACATTCTTCGAGTAGCCCTTCACCGAGCCCCACGAGCTGCGCTGGCGGCTGAACGAGAACCCGGGGAGGACTTGACTGATCTGAGGCAGGTCGTTGAAGAAGACCGGCGTCAGGTCGATCACGTAGGAGCCGCCCGAGCCGCGGGTCGCGATCGGCAGGCTAAAGAGGATGCTGTCCGTGTAGGCCAGGCGGACGGCCTCGGCTTCGGGCGTGCCCGACTTGGCCTTGAAGCGAACGTTGCGGCGGACGACCTGGATGTTGTCGCCCTTCTTGCGGAACTGCCAGACCCAATCGTCGCCGAAGTTCCAGCTATAGCCGCCGAGCAGGGGTCGCTGGCCGATGCCCTTGGCGATGGTGATCAGCACCATGAAGTCTTTGTTGAGGTCGGACGAGCGGAGCTCCGCGAAGAGCTTCGTGTCAGAAAGGTGCAGCTTCATCACCCCCTCGATCGCCTTGGTGTCCTTGAGCACCTTGGATGCGGGCGGGTACTTCGGCTTGGGCTTCTCGGCCTTCGAATCGCTCGACGAGCCGGAGCCCTTCGAGTCGCCGCTTTCTGCTGCGACTTCCGAGGCGTCTTTGGCCTGGGCTTCATCCGCTTTCGCCTCGTCGGCGAGGAGGGCCTGTCCGTTCACGCAGAAAGCGGTGATCAGGCAAGCGACCAGCAGGCGATGGGCCGAGGCCCCTCGGAACGGAATAAGCAGCGACATATCGATTGGCTCGTTTTGAGTGTGTCGGGCTGCGAGCGGGCGATACCGGTAGCAGGCGATACAATGGATACCGTTGGAATAACTGCTACGGTCACGACCGACCCGTGTTCGGAACTATACCCTATAGCGCCCGGTTTGCTCGACCGCCCCACCCTTCCTTTTCAGAACAGTCGCCCCTTGGACGGTGCCACTCTCCCAGCCGAACCGACCCGTCGTCGGATAGAAAACCTGTTGTTCAACGACGCGGCCAGCGGCGGAAAACCGAGCTGGACCACCTGCCGAGGGGGTCTCAGCAGCGCCCACGTCTGGCGCGTCGCCGTCGGCGACGAGGCGTATGCGGTGCGGGCCTGCGAGCCAAGCGACTCGACGGCCCGGCGGGAGTGGATGCGGCAGACGCTTGTCTCGGCACACGATGCGGGGCTGTCGTTCGTCGCCAGCCCTGTGCATACGCCACTCCAAATCGGCTCGCGTGCCTATGAAGTCTCCCGATGGTGCCCCGGCCAGCCGGTCTCTGAGCTCAGTCGAGACGAGCAAGCCGTCTCTGCCGCGGCGACTGGGCTCGCCCGGTTCCATGCCTCTCTCCGCCAGATCGAGCCGCTCCCTGCTGCCCCGACGAATACCTTTCAAAGGACTCGCCAACGTCTTGTGACTGATGGAGAGGCGATCGCTCGGCAAGACTATCAGCCGCTTAACGGCCGTTGGCCTACGATAGCGACCCTCACCGAACGCCTCCCCGACGCCTGTTCGCGAGCACTGGCACGTCTGAAAACGCTGGACAAGCCCAACGAGTCGATTCAACCAATCCACGGCGATGCCCGCCCCGAGCACTTTTTGGTCGAGGGGGGCGAGCTGACCGGGCTGATCGATTTCGACGCGATGCGGAACGATACCCCGCTTGCTGATCTGACCCGACTGGCCGGAGAGTTAGCCTGCGGCGACGCCAGTCGGCGGGATCAGGTGGTGTCGGCGTACGAGACAGCCGCCGGGCAGTCGGTGGACCGCCGAGCCATCGCGGCCCTCGATTTGGGCACGGCGACCGTTTCGGCGATGAATTGGCTCGCCTGGCTCACGGATCCACGGCCGGCCCGCCAATGGGATTCGGATCTTGTGCAGGAGCGTCTGACGGCGATCTCGGCTCGGCTCTTGGGGGCCTAAGCCGCTAGAATCCGGGCGAGCGTAAGCCGTCGCACCGACACGGATTCGACCGACGAACCGTGGCCACCGGCGTTGCGTTGGGATGCCGATGCCGCGAGTATTCGGCTTGCGACTAGAATACCAACGACGCCGCGGTAGACCCGCCCGGAGACGAGTACGACGATGAACCCCGCCCTAACGATGGCACGCCTGCCGCTCCTATTCGCCGCCGCGGCCCTGCTAGCGTCGCCAGCTTCGGCACAATTCTCGTTCGACCCGGAGGCCGGCGGGTTCAGCTTCCCGGACCCGGTTGGTGAGTCGAACACCGTCGCGGCCAATGATGGCCCGCTGGTCACCGCCACGGCCCGTTTCACGCCCGCGGTCGAGGGCCAATCGGCGATGGTGGAAGTGACCGCCCAGATCGCCCCGGGCTATCACGTTTATGCCGTGGATCAGCCGAAGGGGGGCCCACTAGGGGTCGACCTCACGCTCGACCCATCGAGTGGAGCCACCCTCGCCGGCGATTGGGTTGCGGTGACCCCTCCCAAGATCAAACGCCAGCCCGAGATCTGGGGCGATATGCCCTTGATGGAGCACTACGGCGAAGTGGTATGGCGTGCTCCGATCGAGATCAGTGCCGGTGCCGATCCGCGTGTAGTGAGCGTGACCGGCAAGGTCACGGCCCAGGTCTGCTCGGAGTCGACCTGCTTGCCGCCTTCGGATAGTCCGTTCACGGCGACGCCCGCGGCGGTTGGTTCGATCATTCCCGTCCCGACAACGGAGCCCGCTGCTGACGCGGCTGCCTCTCCCCAAAACCGCGGCCAAGTCTTGGCGAGCGGTGAGACGGAAGCGATCTCCAAGGAACCCCTGGCGGCAGCCAACGCGACAGAATCGCTTTGGTTCTATCTCGGCGGGGCGTTCCTTGGCGGGTTGATCCTCAACCTGATGCCGTGCGTCCTGCCGGTCATCGGCCTGAAGGTGCTCTCGTTCGCCGAGCAAGCCGGCCACGATCGCGGCAAGGTGCTGGCGATGAACCTCGCCTACTCGGCCGGCTTGATGGCGGTCTTCATGCTGCTAGCCTGCCTGGCGGCCTTCGCTGGGTACGGCTGGGGTGAGTTGAATACGCATGCGTCGTATCGCATCGGCATGGTGGTCTTTGTCTTCGCGATGGCTTTGAGCTTTCTTGGGGTGTGGGAGATCCCGCTTCCCGGCTTCGCCGGCGGCAGAGGGGCCAACGACCTCCAGCAGAAGGAGGGGTACAGCGGCGCCTTCTTCAAAGGGGCCTTCACAACCATCCTGGCCACGCCTTGCAGCGGTCCCTTCCTTGGCCCGGTGTTCGGTTTCTTGATCTCGCAGCCGCCGGCGATCACCTTCCTGATGTTCGCCGCGATCGGCCTCGGCATGGCCTCGCCTTACTTGCTGATCGGGGCTTTCCCAAGCTTGATCAAGGTCTTGCCCAAGCCGGGCATGTGGATGGAGACCTTCAAGCAATTGATGGGATTCGTGCTGATGGGCACGGCCGTCTACTTCCTCTTCTGGGTTGTCTCCCCCGGCAACCAGAAGGCCGTGGCGGTCACACTGGTGGCCGTCAGCTTGGCTTGCTGGTGGATCGGTCGCATGCCAATCACCGCGCCAACGAGCAAGCGAATGACCGCCTGGCTAGGCGGTTGGGGCATGGCGGCGCTGGTCGGTTGGGCTGCGTTCGGCCAGTTGGCCACCACGCAGGCCGGTCCGCAGGCTCACGACGGTTACGAGCACGGACTCGCCTGGGTGCCGTTCTCGGAGTCCTCGCTCGAAGGGGCCAAGTCGGATGGCAAGACCGTGCTGGTCGACTTCACCGCCAACTGGTGCCCGACCTGTCAGACCAACTCGCTCTTCGCCATCAACACGGAGCGGGTGAAGGAGGTGGTCGATTCCAACGGCGTCGTCCCGATCTTGGCCGACTGGAGCAACCCGAACGAAGAAATCAAGAGGACGCTCGAATCGCTCGGCAGTCGCAGCATCCCGTTCCTGGCGATCTTCCCCGCCGACCGCCCCAACCAGCCGATCCTGCTACCAGACGTCATCACCGAGTCACAACTGCTCACCGCTCTAGCCGAGGCTGGGGCCGTCGAAGCGAACCCGGAGGCCCAGGGAATCACTCCGACGATCGAAATCGGCGAAGCGGCTCAAGCGGGAACGTTCCGGTAGGGCCACTGGCCTAGCCGAGCCAGGTCGAGATCAGCTCGGCGAAGGTCTCTTCGTCGAGTGTCTCGTGGGCCATCAGGTTATCGGCCACGCCGGCAATCGCCTCCCAGTGGAGGTCTTGCGACAGCAGGCCGTGCAAGCCGGTGACCCGGGCTTCAAGCCACGCGGTGCGGCGTCGTTCGTCGGGCAGGATCGGGGCGGCTTCTTCCCATGCTTGTTGCCAATCTGCCGACCACTCGGTCACCAACGCGGGGTGGAGTGGTTCGCCGTTGTAGATCATCTCCGCCACGGGCCCGGCTAAGGCGACCAGCACGAGCTTCTCGGCGAGCACCTTCGGCCCGAATCGCTGGCGTGACCAAGCGACTTGAACATCACCGAACCGCTGCGGCCCGTCGTCCCAATCGGGCTCGATTGTGACATTCAGGACGCGTCCGCCGGCGTGGGCTGCGATGAAAGCATGCCCCGCTTCGTGGTAAGCCGTCCGCTCAAGGTCATCGTCCATGGAGGTCTCACGCCGAGCCGCAGAGAGAGCCTAGCGAGCCCACGACGCCAGTCGTGGGAGGGGCTGCCGAAGGAGTTCCCCGGATCAAGCCGCCGTGATTTGCCCAACCACCCAATTCTCCAAGCCCTGCTCGGTGAGCTGCTTCTGGATGCTCTCGGCGAAGTGCTCGCTGACGACCATCGCCAAGCCAAGGCCGCCATTGAAGACGCGAGCCATCTCAGCGTCGGCAACGTCGCCCAGTCGTTGGAGCCAATCGAAGACCGGCGGCTTGTCCCAACTCCCCTCGTTGATGGTGAGTTTTACGCCGGGCGGCAGGATGCGCCCCAGGTTCTCGTGCAGCCCCCCGCCGGTGATGTGAGCGATACCGTGGATAGGCTGTTTCTTGGTGTAGTGATTCAGGATGCGGCGGATCGGCTTGGTGTAGATCCTTGTCGGCTCAATCAGCAGATCGGAGACCGTCTTGCCGCCGCACTCTTCAACCGTGTCGTCGAGCGACAAGCCGGCCGCTTCAAAGACGATCTTTCGTGCCAAGCTGTAACCGTTGCTGTGTAGGCCGCTCGAAGCGATGCCCAGGATCACGTCGCCGGGCGCAATCTTCTTGCCATCGATCAACCGGTCACGCTCGACTACCCCGACACAAAAGCCGGCCAAGTCGTAGTCGTCCACGCCGTAGAGGTCGGGCATGATGGCGGTCTCGCCACCGATCAGGGCCGAATCGCTCATCACGCAGCCATCGGAGATTCCCGAGACGACCTGCTCGAGCCGCTGCGGGTCGTCCTTGCCCATCGCGATGTAGTCCAAGAAAAACAGCGGCTCAGCCCCGCAGCAGAGCGAGTCGTTCACACACATCGCCACCAAATCGATGCCGACCGTGTCGTGGCGGCCCGCCATCTGGGCAACCTTCAGCTTAGTGCCGACGCCATCGGTGCCGCTTACCAGGACCGGGTTCTTGTACTGGCGGCTAAACAGTTTTCCAGCGAAGTCGAGCTGAAAGAGCCCCGCGAAGCCCCCCTCTAGCGGCATCACGCGGGGCGTGTGGGTCCGCCGCATCAGCCGCGGCAGGCGGCTCATCGATTGCTCGTAGATATCGAGATCGACGCCGGCGTCTTTGTAGGAGAGGGCCATATTGAAGCAAGAAAAAAACCGCCCCGACGCCAATCGCGTCGAGGATCGCCAAGTTAGAGCAACCGAAAGGATGAAGTTCGGTGGCCTCTTCGCCTAGGTGCCCTAAAGAACCTGAGCGGCTTTCTGGACGGCCCCGACCCGCGTCGGTTGGCCTTTGCCTGCCGAATCGGTTGTGACAACCGGCGAAGCGGCGCGGCCGTCGGATATCCGCTTCGAGCCGCCGCGTCCGGACGCCGATGCTAGCATTACGCCTCCGGTTCGCGCAAGCTTCGGGTTGCTCACGGGGGGCGTGTCTGGGCCAGGGAAGGCGGCTTAGGTCCACGGAACGACCCCCACGAGAACCATGATCGCACCAGGTACGACGTCTTCCTTCCTCGCCCGCCAGTCGGGCCTCGTGATGGCCAAGCCGCATAAATCGCTGCCGCCGATGCAGTTCAGCTACCCGCTTCCTTACGGGGCGATCTTGCGCGAGGACGGCGTCCAATTCGTCGTTTTCAGCAAGAACGCGACCGTGATGCGGGTCCTGCTCTACAAGGACGCCAGCGATCCGGAGCCACACCGGCTCATCGAGATGAACCCCGATACCGATCGGTGGGGCGATCTCTGGAGCCTGTTCGTCCCGGAGCTCGAGGCCGGCACGCTCTACCACTTCCAGGCAGACGGTCCGTTCGAGCCGGAACGCGGCCACCGTTTCGATTCGCACGCCCGGTTGATCGATCCCTTCGCCAAGGCGCTGGCCGGGGGCTACCTCGGCGGCAGCGACGGCATCGTGCGCCCGCCGAAGTGTGTGGTGGTCGATGACCACTTCGATTGGCAGGGGGATCGCCACCTGAAGCGGCCGCTCAGCGAGTCGGTCATCTACGAGATGCACGTCCGCGGCTTCACCAAAAGCCCGACCGCCGACACCGACGCCCCCGGCAGCTACCTGGGCGTGATCGATAAGATCCCGTACCTGAAGTCGCTCGGCGTGACCGCGGTCGAGTTGATGCCGGTCCACGAGTTCCCGACCGAGGAGACCGACGGCAGCCGCACGAAGCGGGCCAACTACTGGGGCTACGACCCGATGGCCTTCTTCGCCCCGCACCGCGGCTATCAAGAGGGTGACGAGCCGGGCGGGCAGGTCAAAGAGTTCAAGACCATGGTCCGCGAGCTCCACGCCGCGGGGATCGAGGTCATCCTCGACGTGGTCTTCAACCACACATCCGAAGGCAACGACCAAGGCCCGACGTTCAGCTTCAAGGGGCTGGAGAACAGCGTCTACTACATGCTGACCGGCGACGGTTCTTACAAGAACTACTCGGGCTGCGGCAACACGATCAACTCGAACCACCCGATCGTCCGGGAGATGATTTTCAATTGTCTCCGCCACTGGGTTTACAACTACCACATCGACGGCTTCCGCTTCGACTTGGCGAGCATCCTCAGCCGCGACCGCAACGGTGCGTTGATGCCCAACCCGCCGCTGGTTGAGTACATCGCCGAAGACCCGATGCTCTCGGACACGAAGATCATCGCCGAGGCCTGGGACGCCGCCGGCGCGTACCAAGTCGGCTCGTTCGCCAGCAGCCGCTGGGCCGAGTGGAACGGCGCGTACCGCGACAACGTCCGCCGCTACTGGCGTGGCGATCTTGGCATGACCGGGCCGATGGCGACCCGTCTGGCCGGTTCCAGCGACCTGTACCAACCCTCGGGTCGGCAGCCGTACCACAGCATCAACTTCGTCACGTCCCACGACGGCTACACGATCAACGACCTCGTGTCGTACGAGCGTAAGCACAACCTGGCCAACGGCGAGGACAACCGCGACGGCGACAACAACAACTACTCGGCCAACTACGGCGTCGAAGGCCCCACACGCCGGCTCCCGATCCGCAACCTGCGGCGGCGCCAAGCGAAGAACTTCATCGCCACGCTCATGCTCAGCCAGGGCGTGCCGATGCTGGTCTCGGGCGACGAGGTGCTTCGCACGCAGCGAGGCAACAACAACGCCTACTGCCAGGACAACGCCCTGAGTTGGTTCGATTGGCGATTGGTCGAACGCAACGCGGAGATGCTCCGCTTCACGCAGCAGCTCATCGCCCTGCGGTTGCACCAGCCGGTGCTCCGCCGAGCCGACTTCCTCACGGGGGCCCCCCGCCGACCCGGCGACCTGCCGGACGTTAGTTGGTACGGCGTCGACGGCAAAGCGATCGATTGGCACCACACGTTCCACAGCCTGACCTGCTTGCTCAGCCCGACCGGCATGGACGATGACCAAGCACGCCACGTGCTGGTGATGATGCACTCGGGCGGCCAGCCGCAGGAGTTCGAGACCCCGCACGTGGCACGGCACCTCGATTGGCGATTGGCCGTCGATACCGCCGCCGCCAGCCCCGCCGACGCCTTCGCGGAGAGCGTCGGTCCGAAGCTCGACCCAGAGGTTGCGGTCCCGATGGAGCACCATTCGCTGCGATGCTACATCGCGGTGTAAGGACGAGGCATCGCGGTCCGGCCACCGGCTGGAGACCGAAGGCGGGAGGCGGTAGGTTGCTGTTTGGTCAACTCGCGTTTCCAGCCTTCAGTCTCCAGCCCGTTCATGGCTTCCCTCTCCATCATTGGCATCGGCGACGACGGTCTGAACGCCGCGTCGGCCGCCGTTCGTCAACGCATCAGCGACGCCCAGGTGCTGTTGGGGGACGATCGCGCCCTGGCGTTGCTCGGCGAATCGGCCACCGGCAAGCGGACGCCGATCAGCGGTGATCTGGAAGAGCTCGCGACCAGCGTCGAGTCGATCGGCGATCAGCCGGCCGCGTTGGTCGTGTTCGGCGACCCGATGTTCTACGGCCTCGCTCGTTTCCTCTTCGAGCGGTTCGGCAAGGATCGCTTCGAGGTGCTGCCGCACGTCAGCAGCATGCAACTCGCCTTCGCCCGCGTAATGGAGAGCTGGGACGAGGCCTACCTGACCGACCTAGCGACGCACCCGCTGCCGGCGGTCGTTGAGAAGATCCGCACGGCGCAGAAGGTCGGCCTCTTCACAAACCCCGATGTCGGCCCGGCAGATGTCGCCCAAGCGATGCTCGATCGGCAGATCGACTACTTCACGGCTTACGTCTGTGAGAACCTCGGCGCCCGCGACGAACGCGTCACGCGGGCGGAGCTAGCGGATATCGCGGCGGCCGAGTATCGCTCGCTCAATGTGATGATCCTCATCCGCCAACCGGACGCCCCCGATCGGCCGCGCGATGCTGTTGGGCGACGCTTATTCGGCAACCCGGACGATGCGTTCCTACAAGCCAAGCCGGCCCAAGGCCTCGTGACGCCGGCGGAGGTCCGCTCGATCGCACTGGCTCAAATGGACATCGGCCCAGCGAGCCTCGTGTGGGACGTCGGGGCGGGCACCGGCTCGGTCAGTGTCGAAGCAGCGCAAGTCGCCCGCGAGGGGGCCGTCTACGCGGTCGAGATGGACCCCGAGGACCACGGCCTCATCCAGGCCAACTGCGACCGCTTCGGCGTGGGCAACGTGATCCCGGTGCTCGGCAAAGCGCCCGAGGCGTTCGAGAAGCTGCCGGCGCCCGATTGTGTCTTCGTCGCCGGCGCGGGCCGCGAGGTGACCCGGCTCGCGGTCGAGTCGTTCGCCCGCCTCCGCCCCGGCGGGCGTTTGGTGGTGAACCTGATCAGCATCGACCACATCGCCCAAGCGAGAGAAGCCCTCACCGAAGCGAGCAAGAAAGCGGGCCACGAGCCGAATATCCACGTCTGGATGGTCAACATCGCGAGGGGAGCGGACCAGTTGGAGCGGCTGAGCTTCGAGCCATTGAAGCCGAACTTCCTGATGGCGGCGGTGAAGGGGTGAGCGTAGAACAAGGTGAAACGGAAGAAAGTCACGAAGTAAAAGAAAGGTCGGCAGCGGGTGTGTGATAGTAGTTCCGTGGAGGCGGAAGAAATAAAATGAGCACGCACCTTGGCCGCGACATCGACTCACTCCTTAATGACTTGAAAGAGTCGCTTCTATCTGAACTTCGGGAGCAAGAGGAATTGCTTTGGATCGACTGTCCCGAACCGTTTCAGGCTGCCAAGAGCAGGGGGGCTGCTTTGTTGTTTGGCTTGTGTTGGACCTCATTCACACTGTACTGCGGGATGAGTATTTGGCTTCAGGGGGGTGGGGTACCAGTTGGAGGGGTGGGGTACCAGTTGGAATTATGGTGTTCGCGGCGATTGGCGTGCTAATGATTGCGACGCCATGGTTTGAAATGCGAAGATGCATGAGAACGGCCTACGCCTTAACGAGGCACCGGGCACTTATCGTAAAGCCCTCATTTCTTGGAAGGGGAGAGCTTCAAGTTGCGTCGTACGACGCAACCGAGTTACTGATCGCTGTGCCATATCATTGGAATGGCAATCGCGGTACGCTTCACTTTAGAGATCCTAAGTCAACCTTTGGGGGAGAGAGTACCGCCCCTTGGTTCAGCTTTCGGGCCATTGGAAATTTGAAGGAGGTAACCGCGCTGGTGAGAGAGGTGGCTTCGCGTGAGCAAGCCCAACAGGGATAGGTCCCGACCCAACCCGCGTCATTCAATAAGTCGCTTCGCGAGCTGCCGCTTCCAACTGTTAGCTAGTGGCTCGACTGCCGCCAGCTCCGCGGCTGCTTCGCGATCGTCGGCGAGGTCGTACATCACGCGGTTCGCACGCTGGATCGTCCAGTCGGGCAACGGGTTGCTGATGACCTCGATCTGTTCTCGGGCGGTGATGGTGCCTTCGGTTGTGACCCGCAGGTACCAGCCGGTGTAGCCGGTCTCTTGAACGCGGAGCGTGAGGTCCTTGGTCTTCCAACGGCGGGCCAGCTTCCAGCACGGCTGGCGGGGCTGGGAGACCTCGAACTCCGCCGTGCCGATCCGCCAGCGGTCGCCGAGGCAGACGTCTGCCTCGGCCAGCCCGGTGATCGTGAAGTTCTCCCCAAACGCGGCGGGGCCGAACGCTAGCTCGCTGAGCCCCAAGTCCTCACGCCAATGCGGGAAGTGATCCGCCGAGTAGACGCATACCGCCTTGTCGATGCCGCCATGGACGCGGGTCTCGGCGACTTGGTCGCCTTCGAGGCCGCGCGGGCCTGCCGCGATCGGACCCTCGACCGGCGTCTTGAAGAAAGCCGTCGTCCAGCCCTTCTTCGACAACTCCCCCTCGACGGGCTCGTAGCGTTGGGGCTGGCCGATTTGGATCGAGAGTAGGTTCATGTTTGACAGGATCTACAGGATCAACGAGATGAGGGCAGGCGCTTCAATCCTGTCCATCTTGTTGATCCTGTCAGGCTTTCTTTTTCCCAAGCAAGGCATCGACGGCCGGGCCGATCTCGGGCTGTCGCATCAACGACTCGCCGACGAGCATCGCATCGATGCCGGCCGCACGGAGCCGTTGGGCGTCGGCATGGGTCTTCACGCCCGACTCGCCGACGAAGATCACGTCGTCCGGCACCTCGCGTCGGAGGCCGATGCCGTGTTCCAGATTCACGGTCATGGTTGCCAGGTCACGATTGTTCACACCAACGAGCTTCGGCCCGCACGCCAGCACCGCTGGCAGGTTGCTCGGCTCGTAGAGCTCGACCAGGGCGGTCATGCCGAGGTCGGTGATCTGGCTGTAGAGATCCGCTAGCTCCGCTGGCGTGAGGCACTCGGCGATCAGCAGCACGGCGTCGGCGCCGGCGACGCGGGCCTCGACCACTTGGTGTTCGTCGAGGACGAAGTCCTTACGCAGCACCGGCAGATCGACCGCGTGGCGGATCGCCGTCAGGTAGTCGAGCGAGCCTTGGAAGTGGGGCTCGTCGGTCAGGCAGCTCAGGCAACTCGCCCCGTGGTCGGCGTAGGTCTGGGCGATGCGGACCGGGTCAAAGTCCTCCCGGATCAGCCCGGCGGAGGGGCTCGCCTTCTTCACCTCGGCGATCAGCTTGATCGGCCCACCGTCCGCACCGGGGCGGTCCGCCGCTAGCGGTGCTAGGAAATCCCGCACGGGCGGGGCATCGGGCAGGGCGGCGCGGAGCTCAGCCAATGGCTTGGCCTGCTTGGCACGGGCGATCTCGCCCCGCTTTACGTCAACAATCTTGTCGAGGATGGTCGGCATCGGGAGCCCGTTGAGTCCCAGGTGAGTCGTTGTGTCGCGGGTTCTACGCGGGACCCGGCGATCGGCATATCCTAAGGGCTTGAAGGCTCCTATCATCCGCGCTCGCACGCCCCGGTGCTAGCGGCAACCAATCGAAGACCAACGATGAGCAGCGAAACAACCCGCACCGAACGCGACACGATGGGCGAAATGCAGGTGCCCGCCACGGCCCTGTACGGAGCCTCGACGGGCCGAGCGGTGGAGAACTTCCCGATCGCCAACCGGCCGCTCCCGCCGGAGGTGATCCACGCATTCGGCCACCTGAAGGCGGCTTGTGCCCAGGCCAATCTTGACCTCGGCAAGCTCGACGCGAAGCTCGCCGAGGCCATCATCGCGGCGGCGGATGAGGTCGCCCAAGGCAAGCACGACGCCCACTTCCCGGTCGATGTCTACCAGACCGGCAGCGGAACCAGCACGAACATGAACGCCAACGAGGTGATCGCCTCGCTGGCTAACGAGAAACTCGGGCTCGGCGCGACCACCAAGGCCGACGGCGGCGTTCACCCGAACGACCACGTCAACATGGGGCAGTCGAGCAACGACACCTTCCCAACCGCGATGTGCATCGCCGCGGTCATCGCCGTCGGCCCGCTCCGCGACGCGCTCGACCGGCTCGAAGAGTCGCTGGCCGAGAAGGCCGACGCTTGGGACCAGATCGTGAAGATCGGCCGCACGCACGTGATGGACGCGACGCCGATCCGCGTCGGCCAAGTCTTCTCGGGCTACGCTTCGCAGGTGGCTGGCGCGGCCGAGCACGCCGCGATGATCCATATGGTGACCCGCTCGAACCTGCCGATCGGTGGCACGGCGGTCGGGACCGGCATCAACGCCCATCCCGAGTTCGCGACCAAGGTCGCCGACACGCTGACCAAGCGTCTCGACCTGGCGACCATCCAAGACGACGAGGACGGCGACGACGGCGGCTTCCTCGAAGCGGCCGACCACGCCGAGGCCCAAGCAGCGAAGGACGACTTCGTCGAGTCGCACGGCCACCTGAAGACCATTGCGGTGAGCCTGTCGAAGATCGCCAACGATATCCGCCACCTGGGCAGCGGGCCGCGGTGCGGGATTGGCGAGTTGGTCCTGCCGGCGATCCAGCCGGGCAGCAGCATCATGCCGGGGAAGGTGAACCCGGTGATCTGCGAGAGCGTGATGCAGGTCGCCTGCCGTGTCGTTGGCAACGATGCCACGGTCACGATGGCCGGCATGGGCGGCGTCGGTTCGATCTTCGAGCTGAACGTGGCAATGCCGGTGATGATCGACGCGTTCCTCGAATCGGTCTCGCTGCTGACGAATGTCTCGAATGTCTTCGTAGACAAACTGCTCGCCGGCCTCGAAGTCAACGAGGATCGCTGCTCCGAGCTGCTCGACGCCTCGCTGATGACCATCACGGCGCTCGCGCCGGAGGTCGGTTATGAGAAGTGCGCCGCGCTCGCGAAGCAGGCCCACAAAGAGAACAAGACGATCAAGCAACTCGTCGGCGAGTTGAAACTGATGCCAGAAGAGCGTTTGAACGAGTTGATGAACTACGACAGCATGACACGCCCCGACGCGACCTGACCCCGACCCACCGAGAGCCCAGGCGACGCATGGACGCGTGCCGACTCCTATCCTGCCGAACCCGATGGGTGATCGCTCTTGCGATCGCTTCCGGGGCCGGTGTGGGATACGCCGCCGAGCCGCCGGGCGCGATCCGCCTGCCCGCTTGGATCGAAGCGGACGGGTCCGTTGAAGCGACCACGGCTTCGTTTGAGAGTGCTCCCAAGCCACGTCTTGCTCCGCGCAGCTATGCCAAGCCGACTGAAATCGAGCCACCGCCGCGAGAGCCACGCGAACTGGCTGGCGTGCAGGCGACCGAAGCGGTGCGACTTGTCAGGCAGCTTGAAAACGCGGCCGATGGGGCACGCACGCCTCACGCGTTCGGTCGCTTGCTGCGGCGGTACGAGGACGCCCGGCCGCGGGTGAAGGCTTCGGACGATCCGGCTCTGCTGACTCGGATCGATCGCCTCGGCGGTTGGGCGTACGAGTCACGCGGGCGGCTGCGTTCGTCGGCCGGCGACCACGACGCGGCGACGGCCGACTTCCGCAATGCCTTGGTGGTTGACCGGCACAACACGACGGCACGGCATGCCCTGGCGGTCGCCCTTGCCGAGGCGGGGCAAGCCGACGAGGCACTCGAGGCCCTCTCGCTTGTCCTGATGGCTAAGCCGAACTCGGTCGCCGCTCGACGCAATCGAGCCCAACTGCACCTCGGACGCGGTCGCCCCGACTCGGCCGTGGCCGATCTCGATGTGGCACTCGCCCAACCGATTCAATCCGCGGAAGAACAGGCCGGCATATTGCGCTTGCGCGGAGTCGCCCTGCACGCGGCGGGTCGCTTGCGGGCAGCAGCGACGGACCTCAACGAAGCGATCCGACTCGATCCACGCGACGCCACGGCCTACACCGCCCGCGGCCATGTCTTCGCCGAAGGCGGCTTCTACGAACAGGCGGTCAAGGACTACACCACCGCACTGCATACCGATCCGGGATACACGGACGCTTATCGGTCTTTGGCTTGGTTGCTGGCGACTTGCCCCGAGGCTCGGCTACGCGACCCCAAGACGGCCGTCGAGGCCGCCTGGCGGGCGCGGCGATTGCTGGGTTACGAGGACTTCCTGACCCTCGATGCCGCCGCCGCCGCCCACGCGGCCGCGGGCGACTACGCCGAGGCGGTCCGCTTGCAGCAGCGTGCCTTGGTCGCGACCGAGGCCCCGCCGCGCGATGCCAACGCCCGGCTGAGTCTCTACCAAGCCGGCCGGCCGTACGTTGCGAAGTAAGCCGGCTTACACGGCCCGATAGCAGCCAACGGCGTTCGGTGCTCGCCTCCGCCCGTGCTATCGCCTGGGGGTTTGGGTCAACCCTGCCGGTTATTCCGGTTTCTTTGCCTGTTTGGGTTGGGCCGTTCGTGTCGATTGGCCGATGCCAACAGTATCGGCGCGTTCTCAGGCGAGGGCGTGGCCGCTCCGATGCTGCCCAACCGCGTTCATGAGGATCGCGCTGCCATGCGTACTTGTCTGTCTGCCGCTTTGCTCACCCTCCTGTCGGTCTCCCTCTCGATGGGGCAGTCGAACGGGGTGGTATTCGTTGGTGACCTGCAGTCGGTCGATCGGGCCGTGCTCGAAGCGGCTGATCTGCCGCTCCCGTCGGTCGGGCAACTCCCGCCGCGCGGAAGCGTGGCAAAGCCAGCTCCGTCGAAGCCAGCTCCGGTGCGTCCCGCTGCTTATCAAGGGCAAGCGCAGTCGCAGCCACGTGGCATGCAACCAACCACTCAGTCGGAGCCGCCTCGCAAGACGCTCTTCGGCAGCCTCAAGGCGCCGTCGTGGTTGACCGGCAAGAAAAAGCCGGCCGAAACCGCCGTCGATCCTTTCAGCAACGCGGCCGCACAAGCACGCCGCAACGTTGCCCAGTCGGGTCAGCAGGCCGCTCAGGCAGCAAAGCTCCGCGACCCGAGCGTCCAACCGATCCCAGCCCACGCCGGCCAGCAGGCCAGCCCGATCGCCGCGGTTGGCTATCAGTCGCGTCAGCCACAGGGTGTGCCCCTGTCACGACCGGCGCAGATGCAGATGGAGAAGCAACAAGTCAAACAGCGAGCCAAGCAGCCCAAACGGAACAGCGGCCTAGCGCTCCGCAAAGAGAACGGCCCGCGTTCCGGCCTGCTCTCGGGACTGTTCGGCGGCAGCAAGAGCCAACCGACGCCGGCGGCTCAGCCGTCCAGCCGCCAGCCCATGACCCGCAAGGTCGCCCCCACGCGACCGGCGACCATGGTTTATTCGAGTGGCCCGAAGGCCCCTCCAAAATCGAACGCTAACACGCTCCGCAAAGCGGCTCCGAAGCCGGCACCGCGGCCGACGCAACGCCTCGCCTCGCGGACGTCCCCGGCCCAGCCGAAGCCCATGCTCCGCGAACCGGCCGGCGTGCCCAAGTTCGTTGGCGATACCAAGAGCGAGCCGGCCGGATCGGTCGTGATGGTGTCTGACGCTGACCCCTCTGCGACGCCTGTGGCTGCCAAGCCAGCGAGGACTCTCAGCAAGTCGGCCCCGCTGCCACTCGTGGTAGGCCCGGAGTCGAAGCCGCTTACTGCGGAGAAGGTCGCTCAGCAGAAGATCAAAGTCGCCCCCAAGCCGGCGGCTCCGACGCCGCTGGTCGTCACCGATACGCGAGTCAAACCGATTCAACCGGCTCCGAAGGCCGCCGCGTTGAAGCCCGCCTACGTTCGCACCGCCCCCCGGGCCAAGCCGATGCCGGTTGTCGAGGCCGAACCGAGCGAGCGTTCGCGTGCCCTGCTCGCCGAGGCACACGACCTGGCGGCGACAGCCAACACCTACGACGGTTTCTCGGCGGTCGTGCAGCGTTGCCGCTACGTGCTGGCGATCGACCAATCGAAGCTCGCTCAGGCCTACGCCAACCAACTCGCCGGCTGGGCGCTCACCAAGCGGGGCGACACCCTCGAAACCGAGGGCCGCTACGACGAAGCCCGCAACGACTTCCACGATGCCTTAGCCTGTGATCCCGAATGCTGGCGGGCCGTGCACGCCCTCGGCGTGCTGGCCGCTCGCGAAGCCGACAACGAGGGAGCACGTCGCCGCTTCGATGAGACCATCGATATGAATCCCGAGTACGCCAAGGCCTACTCGAATCGGGCCGCTTTGGCCGTGCAGAGCGGTGACTACCAAGCGGCCCTGCACGACTACCAACGGGCCATCGAGATCGATCCCGATATGTCGATTGCCCACACCGGCCGCGGGCGGGTCTGCCACATGCTCGGCCTGCTCGATCAAGGCCTCCAGCACCTCGACGCCGCCGCGATGCTCAACCCACAAGACGCCATGATCGCGATCGGCCGTGGCGATTTGCTGACCGATCTCGGACGCTACGGGCAGGCACTCCAGGCTTATCGTCGGGCGATCGAGCTCGAACCGAGCCTCGCTGCCGCCCACCGCAATCTGGCGTGGATGCAAGCGACTTGCCCGGTCGAGTCGTTCCGTGATGGTGAGTCGGCCCTCCAGCACGCCGAGATCGCCGAGCGACTCGTCGAGACGGCCGACGACCTGACCCTCGATACCAAGGCGGCCGCTTTGGCGGCGGTCGGACGATTCGACGAGGCCAAGCAACTCCAACGCGAAGCGCTTGAGCTCGCTCCGGAATCCGACGCGGGTGTCTACCTCGAACGCTTGTCGATGTACGAGCGAGGCGAGTCGTTCACCAGCCAGCCGGTCGCCGTTCGCCAAGCGAACTACACGAAGTGACAACTGTGAGAGCCTAGAGGCATTTCACCGCCGACGAGACCAGGCCTGTGGTCGCGTCGGCGTACGAAGGGGGGGAAGCGAAGGCCCGACCGCTACAAGCGGTCGGGCCTTTCGTTTGTTATTGACCGAAGCATGGCACGCGGAAGAGCATGCTTTCCCGGGAACTCCCGAAGCAATGGGCTCAGGGCTGATCGAACCTTGCCTGAGCGCCTACAGTAAGGGCGATCGTTTGATCTCGCAGCGGTTCCGCCCTTAACACCTCTCGTGCCGATTCTTGCCATGAAAGCGACCTATAGCGGTGCCACCCTCGCCGAGTCCGAGGCGACAATCGTCGTCGAGGGCAACCACTACTTCCCGGCCGAGTCGCTGAATCGCGATCACTTTCGCGATTGTGACCAGACAACGGTCTGCGGCTGGAAGGGGACGGCCAACTACTACGACGTGGTCGTCGGCGAAGAGGTTAACGCCGGTGCCGCGTGGTACTACGCCACGCCGAAAGAGGCCGCCCAGGAGATCGCCGGCTATGTCGCGTTCTGGAAAGGGGTCGAGGTGACCGGCACGCCTACCGGCTCGGGACCGGAACTCGAAGGCGGGGCGTGCGGGCTTTGAGGCGACCGGTGGCCGTAGTTGGGATCACTGCTGCGCGTCTGAGCCGCGCAGCATCTGCCTAATTAGCCCTGAATCACCGGTGTGCGTAGAAGCCGCGATTCGGTTTGCCACTGAACCACTTTACGGCCACCGTAGCGGGTTAGACTAAAAGAGTCGCGTAGGGTGAGGCGAACCGAGATCGCCCCGCCGTTCCGCGTATTTGCTCGCTTCGATCGTCGCAACACCAAGGAACACACACCCGCAGCCAGAAGCTGCCGAAGTCAATCCACCATGACTTGAGCGGCCATAAGGCCGCTCCCTTCTACCGCGTGTGTTCTCGAAGCCACTCCTTGATTCACCACCATTCGCACCCCTCAGCAAGGTGCGCACCGGGAGAGAAATCTATGTCTGCGACTCTTCAACGCCCGTTCATGGGCCAAAAGCGACGAACCCAAACCATCACCCGCACACCCCACGTGTTGTGTGTCGATGACGATCCAGCGATTCATACCGCGTTGCAGTTGAGGCTGCGTGACTACGACGTCGAAGTCACCCAAGCCTACTACGGCATGCAGGGAGTCTCCGAGGCGGTCCGCTCGCGGCCCGACGTGATCGTCATGGACATGGCGATGCCCAACGGCAACGGGCTTTATGTCCTCGACTGCCTCCGCAGCAACCCGGCGACCTCGACGATCCCGATCGTCATGCTGTCCGGCATGCGCGACCCCGATCTCCGCCGCCAGGCGTTCGACGCCGGGGCAGATGCCTTCCTCAGCAAGCCGGTGCAGTTCCGCGATCTCATCGACGAACTGGGCGAGCACATCATCATCAGCCGACCCCAGTAGTGCCAAGGCAGCGTAGGCCGTCGCCCCCCCCTCACGATCCTCTAGAGTTAGGAACCCATGAAGATCCTCCTGATTGAGGACAACAGCGATCACGCCACGCTTTGTCGGGTAGCGTTGGGCAAGGACCACCATGTGGTTCTTGCCGGCACACTCAAAGACGGGCTCGAACTGCTTGCCGAGGATCGCTACGACGCGGTGCTGAGCGATCTGGGCCTGCCGGATGCGAGCGGGGTGGCTGTCGTTGAAGGGATCCAAACGACAGCCCCCTGCACGCCCCTGGTCGTCTTAACCTGCCAAGACAGTAGCGAGTTGGAGGACGAGGTGATCGCGGCCGGCGCGCAGGATTTCATGTACAAACCCCGGGTGCTGAAGACCCCCGCCGAAGCCGGTCGCGCGATCCACCGGGCGCTTCGACACGCCATGCAGCGTCAACAGGCGCTCGATGAAAAAGAGGTGCTAGTTGCCGAGCTGCGGGATAGCCAGATGCAGTTGCAGCAGCAGAACGAGCGTTTGGCCGGCCTTTGCAAGACAGCGCAAACCTTTGTCGACAACGTCTCGCACGAGTTCCGGACGCCACTCACGATCATCCGCGAGTACGCCTCGCTGATTCGCGAAGGGGTTCTGGGGCCGATCAACGATCAACAGGAGGACATGCTCAATGTCGTCGAGGATCGCTCCGACGATCTCAATACGATGGTTGATGACATGCTCGATGTGAGCCGGCTCGAGGCGGGCATCGTCTCGGTGAGACGAAAGGAATGCTCGATTGACGAGTTGTTCGGACGGACCATGGCCTCGCTACGGCGTAAGGCCGAGGTGCGCAAGATCGACCTTCGGGTTGAATCACCCGACGACTTGCCCAACGTCTGGGGCGATGCCGAGAAGCTTGGCCGGGTCCTGATCAACCTGGTCGTGAACGCGATCAAGTTCTGTGGCCAGCCGGGCGTCGTGACGATACGCGTCTCGCATGATCCCGCCGACGAAGAGGTCCAGATCACGGTGAGCGACAACGGGCCGGGAATCCCGCCCGAGCAGACCAAGCTGATCTTCGAGCGATTCTCACAGCCGGTGACCAACGCAAGTCAGAGCACCAAGGGTTTCGGACTCGGTCTAGGAATCGCGAAAGAGCTCGTTGACCTCAACCGTGGCACCATGAGCGTCCGTAGCGTGGAAGGAGAGGGCAGTACGTTCGGCTTTACGGTGCCGGTTGCTGACCCCCCGAGGGTGCTGGAGCGTCATCTCCGTCGGCTGTTGAATACCGGCAGCATGGGCGTGGTGGGTTTCATGGAAATCGTCTCAGACGACGCCGAGCCTCGCGACCTGCAAGACCTTGAGAAGCTCATCGAGATGCAGCTTCTACGCAATGACCAACTCTTTGCGGTTGGCCCGACGCGTTGGGTTGCTCTAATCGCGGCCCCGAACTTTGAGCGGTGCGGCTTCAAGGATCGGCTCGAGCGAGGCCATCAACGCCAGACACGCAACCGACCACGCGGCCCTCTGCCACCGATACAGATGAATTCGATCGGTAGTTGGAGGGGCGGCGAGGAGACGTTTCCAGAGATCCGCCGAGCGTTCGAAGCCCTGCTGGTTGAGAAGCCTTTGATCCCTGATGCCCCGAAGGAGGTCGCCTGTGTCTGAGGATGCCAAGAGCGTGCTGATCGTCGACGATGACCCGTTGCTCGTAGCCGGGGCCGCGATGCGGCTCGAAGCCCAGGGATACACCACCCGGCTCGCCGGGGATGGCCAGGCTGCGCTCGACTCGGTCGCCGCGAATCCCCCTGACTTGGTCGTTATGGACGTACGGATGCCACGCCTCGACGGCATCTCAGCCCTCAGGCGGCTGAGGTTGGACGGGCCGACGAAGGAGATCCCGGTCGTGATCCTCTCTGCCTCGATGCAGGACGAGGACAAGGCACTCGATGCCGGGGCGAGCTTTTTCGTGAAGAAGCCGTATCGGGGGGCCGAGCTCATCGAGGCGGCCAGCGGAGCACTCTACCGCTACGAAGAAAGCCATGCCGTGACGCCGCAGAGGGGGGGATAGAAGCCGAAGCCAAGCCCCTCTGAAACACCGCCGTGACAGGTTAGACTGGGTCTTTCCCGTTTAACGGATACGGAGCGTCTCAGCGGCATGGCCAAGCATCTTTTTGTCACCGGCGGCGTGGTTAGCTCGCTCGGCAAGGGTCTCACGAGTGCGTCGGTCGGCATGCTGCTCGAGAAGCGCGGCCTGCGGGTCCGCATGCAGAAGCTGGACCCGTACCTCAACGTCGATCCGGGCACGATGTCGCCTTACCAACACGGCGAAGTGTACGTGCTGGACGATGGGTCGGAGACCGACCTCGACCTGGGCCACTACGAGCGATTCACCAACAGCCCGCTGACCCGCGACAGCAACTACACGACCGGGCAGATCTACCAAACGGTCCTCGACAAGGAGCGCCGCGGCGAGTTCCTCGGGAAGACCGTTCAGGTGATCCCGCACGTGACCGGCGAGATCCAGAGCTGCATCAGCAAGCTGGCCGACGCGAAGGACGCGGACGGCCACAAGCCGGATATCGTGATCACCGAGATTGGCGGCACGGTGGGCGATATCGAGAGCCTCCCCTTCATGGAAGCGATCCGCCAGTTCGCGCAGGTGGTTGGCAAGGAGAATTGCCTCTTCCTCCACCTCACGCTGGTCCCGTACCTGAAAGCGGCCCGCGAGCTGAAAACCAAGCCGACGCAGCATTCGGTCGGCCTACTCCGCCAGATCGGCATCCAGCCGGACCTGCTGGTCTGCCGGACCGAACAGCCGATCAGCCGTGAGGACCGTGAGAAGATCGCCCTCTTCTGCAACGTGCCCCTCGAAGCGGTGATCGAGGAGAAGGACAAGGACTTCAGCATCTACGAAGTCCCGCTGAGCCTCATGGAGAACCGGCTCGACGCTCAAATCTGTGAGAAGCTCAGCTTGGAAACTTCCGAGCCGAACCTCGATGATTGGCACGACCTGCTCAATCGCCTGCGCCATCCGAGCCACGAGATCTCGATCGCCGTGGTTGGCAAGTACGCCGAGCACCGCGACGCCTATAAGAGCATCTACGAAGCGATCGACCACGCCGGCATCCACCACAAAGCCCAGATCCGCATCGGGCGAATCCGCAGCGAAGATGTCGAGGCCGAAGGCCCCGAGCGTTTGCTCGCCGGCTACGACGGCTTGCTGGTCCCCGGCGGCTTCGGCGAGCGGGGCATCGAGGGCAAGGTCCAGGCGATCCGCTGGGCACGCGAGCGGGGCGTGCCATTCTTCGGGATTTGTCTCGGGATGCAGACGGCCGTTGTCGAGTACGGGCGGCACGTGATCGGGCTCGAAGGGGCTCACAGCCGCGAGTTCGATAAGGACTCGCCGCACCCGGTCATCTGTCTGATGAACGACCAGCAAGACGTGGTCGATATGGGCGGCACGATGCGGCTGGGGGCCCAGACCACCCAACTCGCCGAAGGATCGCTCGCCGCCACTTGCTACGACGCGGCCGAGGTGAGCGAACGCCACCGGCACCGCTACGAGTTCAATAATCAGTATCGCCAGCAATACGAGGCCCACGGCCTCCGATTCAGCGGCACCAGCCGCGAGGGGGGGCTCGTCGAGATCGTCGAGTTGCCGAGTCATCCCTGGTTCTTGGCCGTGCAATACCACCCCGAGTTTAAGAGCAAGCCGACCAAGGCCCAGCCGCTGTTTGCGGGCTTCGTTGGTGCCGCCGTCGAACACCGCACGGGCCGCAGCGAACGCAAAGCCGCAGAGGAACCGACCCCCGAAGCGGCCGAGTCCTAGACAAAAAAGCGAGCCCACGACGCCAGTCGTGGGAGGGACCACGCTCGCACAGACTCCCACGACTGGCGTCGTGGGCTCGCGATCAATCGCTTCGGTCGGGTCTCTCGAAGCACCTCGACTCCAAAACCTGGCTTGTATGCCAAACAACCGCTCCTAAGCAGTCAGCCATGTCAGACAAAGAAAAGAAGATCATCATCGACGAGGACTGGAAGTCGCAGGTCGAGGCCGAGAAGGCCGCTGCCACCGAGCAGCCCTCGGGCGACCCCGAAGCGTCCGCGCCGGATCCAGAACCCAGCCAAATCGACGACCCCTCGGCTAACCCCGACGATCCGCCGATGCCGCCGGCGTCGATCGGCATGCTGATGTCGTCGCTGGCGACCGAGGCCCTCATCTCGATGGGCCAATTCCCTCACCCGGCCACCGGCGAAACGATTAAGAAGCCAAATCAGGCCCAGTACCTGATCGATACGCTCGACGTCATCAAGCAAAAAACCGCTGGCAACCTGGACAAAGAAGAGGCCGACGCCCTGGACGATGTTCTGCACCAACTCCGCATGGCGTTCATCGCCAGCAAGTAGGGCAGTGGTAGCGGCGTCTCACTTTTAACCTCTCGTAACCTCTCGATTTCCACTCCGATTGTGGGACGTGGTAACCTCGACCGGTGTCTTCTCTTTCAGAGAGAGGAGACCGCTGGAAGGTTCACCCGGGAAGGTCCGCTTGAGCGAGCGTGTCACCGTCGACGAACTCGGCCGCCTGCTGGCCGATCATGGCGGGGCGCTTGCGCTGGCGGCTTCGCAATGGTCCGACTCGCCTGAAGACTGTGTGCAGGAGGCTTTGATCGAGCTCGCCGGTCTGCCGGCGGCCCCTGAGAAGCCAGTCGCGTGGCTCTTCAAGCGGGTCCGACAGCGGGCGCTCAACTCACTCCGCTCGGCGACCCGTCGCCGCGATCACGAGTCGGTCGCTTGGCGCGAGCGGCTGCTGCCTAGCGGGCCGACGATCGATCGCGGTGAGGCGTTCGACCTCGTCGAAGCTCTAGCGGAACTCGGCGCCGAAGACCGCGAACTGGTGACCCTCCGCTTCTACAGCGGCCTCAGCTACGCCGAAGTGGCCGAGGTCGTTGGGTCCTCGTCGAGTGGCGTGCACCGCCGTACCGAGAAGGCCCTCGAACAACTCCGCCAACGCCTGGAGCCGTCATGCGAGAAGACCCGCACGAAGCGCTAGCCGAACGCTATCGCCAATCGCTCACACCAATCCCCCCGGCGATCGACCAGCAGACGCTCTGGTTCGAGGCCGGCCGCGCCTCGGTAGCGACCCGCCGCAGCGGCCGGCTGCTGAAGGTGTACTCCGGCGCGATGACCGCCCTGGCGGCATCGCTGGCTCTGGTGATGTCTCGCCAAGACGATCTCGCTCTTGCCAACCGCAACGCGTCCCCGACGCCAGCCGTGGTGACGGACACAAGCCGAGTCGAGCCGCCGGCGGCCCCGGTCGATGCCGTGCCGGCTGCCGACGAAGCCGACTCCCAAGAGCCAAGCCCGGGCCTCTGGGCCACTTGGTTTCCGCCGCGTCCGTCCGATCCGAACTCGTACCTCGCCCGCCGCGAGCGTGCCCTGCGGGGCGACCTCGACTCGCTCTCTCGGTCGTTCACGCGGGTCGATTATCCGGACAGCGATACTGTGATCGAACCCGCCCCGCCGGCGACACGACAGCGGCTGCTCGAAGAGTACCTGCCTGACCGAAACCGCCGCCCGCCGTCGCCCCCCGCGGATGACCCCCGCACGGAATCGAATAATTCGAATACGAAGGAGTTGGCATGACTGACTTACCCCAGCGTTTCCGGCTGCTGGCAATGATCGCCGGCTGCCTTTTGCCGATGATCAGGGCTTTCGCCGACGCGGAACATATCGAGAAAGACGATGGCCTCACCATCATCCGGATGGAAGTCACCCCGGCGGACGAGCCGGTACCGGCGTTCAAGCACCGGCTTGTGTATGACGCTCACCAGCGGCTGCCGGGCAACCGTCCGCAGTGGTATATGCGAGCCTATCCGGAGGAGTTTGCAGCGTGGACGAAGTGGCGTGATCTGAGTGGTTCTGGCAACGAAGACTTCGACAGGTGTTATCAGTCAGGCACGCCGGTAAGCAAATGCGATTGGGAACGCTTTGACACTGCCCACTCGATAGCACACAGCCTTTTTAAGGATCACATTATTCCAGGGAGCAAACGACGTAGCTGTGACTGGGGGATTCGTGGTGAGGCGATGAAAGGACCCGACGCGATTCTCTTTCTGCTGCCGGAGTTTCAAGGCAGCAGGTCATTTGCTCGCATGTCAAATCTGCTGGTTCGTCGTGCTACCGCCGAGGGTCGCTACGAGGATGCCATCGAGTGTCTTCGCGCCGAATATCAACTAGGGCGAGATGTCGCGGAAGAACACTTTCTTGTTTGCACTCTGGTTGGTATCGCGATTACTGGGATAGCAAACAGTGGGGTGACAGACCTTATTGCGGCTCCGGGATCGCCAAACCTGTACTGGGCTCTTTCCGAGCTTCCTTCGCCACCGGTCTCAATCAACGAAGCCATCAATGGCGACCTGTCTTTTGCTGAGCGTGTGTTCCCCGACCTAGCCGATGCTGAGGCCGCAGAGCGAACAACGAGCGAGTGGAACGCTGTTTGGCGCCGTCTCGGGCAGGTGGTCGATGACGATTCTCTGTACCACCCCGATCGCCAGACAGAAAGCTTGATCGATCAGGTCAAGCAAAGCTTCTTCCCAGCATTAACGGGCGTGACAGGATACACCCATGCCAAGCAGCGGTTGGTCGATTGGGGATACGAGTCAGATCGAGTCGAATCGATGGCTGTCGGCCAAGTTCTGACCATCTATACCTCGCGTGTGATCCGAATCGCTTCGGATAGCTACCGCAAAGCTAAGGCCACTGGGCTTACCTACAATCAGGTTCGACGGTTGGGCGAGCTCGGCGATCGCGTGCTCAACGATTCTCAACCCATGTCGGACGGACCTAACCGAGAGATCGTTCCTATCGGCGGTTTGTTGCTGCCGGCATCGTCGGCGGCCCGTTCAGCCGAGTATCGCTGCGCTCGCGACGTGGCTGCTCTCCGGGTCATCGAAGCCCTACGCATGCATGCCGCGCAGAATGACAAAAAGTTCCCCCGCAGCCTGGAGGATGTGACTTGCGTTCCGGTGCCTGAGAATCCGGCAACCGATAAGCCGTTCCTCTACCACCGCGACGGCAGGACCGCCGTGCTTGACTTGCCTGATTGGGAAGGCTTCCCGGGGTATTCGCGGCGGTATGAGATCACGATCAAGCAGTGACTCGTCGATCGGCTTTGCTTCTCCCGGCTGGCAACTTGTTTACTAACCCCCTATCTCACCGGGTGTGACGCCATGCGTGCCGTTTGTTGCTGCTTGCTGCTGTTCGCTGCTTCGCTGGCTTGTGCCGAGCCGCGGGCTCGCTTCGTCGAGAGCGGGACCTTCTTGGTCGCGACGGTGGATGTCGAGCGGCTTGTCGATCCCGCCACTTCAAAGCAAATCCTCCAGCTGATCGATCGGGTTGAGCCCCTAGTGGACGCCTTGCCGCCGAAGGAACAGCGTGAGGTCGGCCTTGAGTATGTGGTTATGGAGCTCCGCCGAGCGAAGATTCAGAGCCTCTTCGTGGCGGCGGCGATCGATGATATCCGCCGTGACTATATGCCTTTGATCGTTTGCGAACTCCAGGATGGGGCCGATCCGGCCGAGGCACGCCGCGTTGTGCAGCAACTCAAACCGCCTGCCGTTGAGGTGGTTGGAGATCAAGTCTGGATCGGCACGCCGAAGTCGTTGAAGCGTTATCGGCAACTCGCTAGCGAGGATCGCCCCGACCTGTTGCAGCCGCTGGTGACACTCGGCAGCGACTCGCCGGCGTTGGCGATTGTGGTTTCCGCGGGGCAAGACGCACGGCGGGTAATGCGGGAGCTGTGGCCCGAGTTGCCCACGCCCTTTGAGACACTCGATGGTGATCTAGTGGCCGACGGGATCGAGCGGGTTAAACTAACGCTCGCGATCGATGCCGCCACCCGTGTGCGACTGGCCGTCGTCGGACAGGACGAGTCAGTTAGTCAGCAGCTCGGGCAACTCGCCGAGTTGGGAGGCGAGTGGCTGGTAGCGAAAGCCGAGCAAGAAGAGCTGGGGCTAGGGCCGCTCTACACCCAAGCGATGAGCGTGCTCAAGCCACGCATCGACGGGAATCAACTGGTCTTCGAGGCCGCAACCGATTCGCCCGAAGTTGAAAGGCTCCTCACAGTGGCCATTGGTCCCGCTGTGCAGAGAGTGAGGGAAAACGCGCGGACCAACTCGAAGCTGAATGGCATGAAGCAACTCGGCTTGGCGATGCAGAATTTCCACGGTGTGCGCGGTCAGTTTCCTGCTTCCGCGGCGATCGTTGATCAAGCAGGCGAGCCGCTGCTCTCGTGGCGAGTTGCCATCCTGCCATTCGTCGAAGAGGGAGAGCTCTACCGCCAATTCCGCTTTGATGAGCCGTGGGATAGCCAGCACAATCTGCGCGTGGCCAAGGCACTGCCCGCCGCGTTTGCGAATCCTTCGCATCCCGACCTCAACGAGAAGGGCCTGACGACCTACCAGATGCCGATCTTCCCCGGTTCTAACTTGGCTTTGCTGCGAGAAGACGCCGAGCCCTACGAAACACGCAAAGACGATCGGCCGATTCGCCTCGCCCCGGGAGACCAGTTCAGGCAATTAACCGATGGCACGTCGATGACAATCCAGCTGGTCGAAGTCGCCCCGGAGCATGCCGTCTTTTGGACCAAGCCGGATGACTGGCGGGTCGATCTTGAGGACCCGATGGCCAAGCTGAGGACCGACAAGCGAGACGGCTTCGTCACCGCCTGGCACGACGGCCATGCCAAGCTCCTCAAGTTCACGATGCCCGCCGAGATACTTCGGAAGGTGCTCACCAAGAACGGCGGCGAAGTCGTCGAATACGACGGCACGTGGTGAAGGCTCAATGCCTAGAGCCTTCCCAATTCCCACTTCAACTAAGCCCGGCGGCCGTCGCGACTGCGGGGGTGGATCGCAGTCGCGACGGCTTCACGTGCCGGAGCGGGGTGGAGGAGATGCGCGCCAGGGCGTGCTGCTCGTCGTGGATCAAAAAGCGACGCCACGCCCGACGGAACGTGCTTGGGGGCATCCGATGCCCTTCGGCGGTCCGTCGTTGACTTGCACCCCAACCGCTGACAGGCGGTCACGGAAACGAAAGGTTGTCCCGTTCGGGCGCGGCGATCGCTTGTCTTGGTAGTGAGTGGTCGGCGGAGGGCAGTCGGCGGGAATCGCTTTCGAAGCTACCACTGCCTGCCGCGGCTCACTTAGCTAGGTCTTCGAACAACTCGCGGAAGGCGGGCATCTCTTCGCCGATGAGCTTGGCCCAGGCGTCGGGGTTCCAGATCTCGACGCACACCGCGGCGCCGACAACCATCACCTCGCCCCCGGCTTCGACGCCGAGCAGTTCTCGAAATCCCTCCGGGATGACCAGCCGGCCGCGGCCGGCGAGTTGGATGGTTCTTTGACGGGTCGATAGCAGACGCCCGAGCCGTTGCACGTCGCTGAGCCGGCTGTCGAGCCGGCCGCTAGCGAGCTTCGAGCTCACGATCTCGGCGGTCTGCCGCTGCTTCTCTTCCCAGTTGTCGCGTTGCCACAGGCTCAGGCAGCCGGGGCGTTCTTTGGCGAGCAAGCACTCGGACTCATCGCCGCCGATCGCTTCGGCAAGGTCTGCCGGGAGCGACAAGCGGAACCGCGTGTCGAGCGTTCGGATCGCTTCACCAGTTAGCACGGCTTGGGCGGGGCTCGCTCAGGACGGATTGGGCCAGTGGCCCACCCTGGCCGTTTGTTGGGGTGACTCGTGGGTTGTGTGCCCAGCGGGTCGCCAACGGGTCCAACTATACGGGGCTAAATGCCCAATGCAAGCGTTTTTGCTAGCAAGTTGGTGGGTTTTTTGCCCACGCGTTTTTGTCGCCTGCTTAAGAGGCCATGCGACAAAACCGGGCGGCCAAGAAAAGAGCTTGGCCGCAGAGCCGGGGCGGGCGTCGGCACGCCTCGCCTATCTTCTTCGACTCAGCCGACCGTCAGGGTCCAACGGATCGGATCGATGGCTTCGATCGTGACCAGTCCGGCGAAGGGCGAATCGGCGAGCAGCTCAACGCGGCACCGGTTTTCGCCGGCCTCAATCCAGCGAATCGACCCGCCAGCGACACGCCGGACGGTGCCGCGATCGCCGCTGATCGGGCCTTCGTAGTCGAGGTACTTGGCCCGATGGACGGGGAGACGTGTTGCTTGGATGGCTCCGACGACTGGCGTCGTCGGCTCGCTGGCATCTCTTGGAGGACTTAGCCAAGCCGGTGGCAGTTGCAGGAGCGACCAGGTGGCTAGCCGGTGCTCTTCTTGGCGGCCCTCACGCTCCAACATCAAGTCCCAGTGAGGACCTTCGCGGTAGTCGGGCGGGCATTCGTGCCGGAGCAGGGCGAAGCGGAGCATGTGGGATTGTAGACAGCCCGATGTAACGGTTAGCGAGGGACCACCGTGATCACGGTCGACTCGCTGGTTGCCTCACCCGTGTCGCCGAGCCGCAGGTCGAGGAAGACCTCGCGTGTGCCTTGCTGCGTGGGGGTGTAGGTGATGCTCTTGCTCACGGTCTCGCCCGCGGCGAGACGTGTGATCGTGGGGAAGACCAGCTCGTTGCCCCGCCGCGTCGCCCCGGCCAGGAAACCTGGTTCGAAATCAGCCGGCAGACGCAGCCGGTATTGAACGTTATCGAGCGGGTCGTTGGAGTTGTTGCGGACCTCGATGTTGAGGGTCGCCGAGTCACGGGCCGTCACTGGGTTGTCCGACGAACTCACCGAGCCGGTTAGCGGCGAGCGTGGCGACACCGGTGCCGCGCCGGGCCGTGCCGGGCGGATCTCGCGGGCGATGGTCTTCTCGCTCAGCACCTGCTCGTCGATCACCGCGAAGGTGGTCACCTTGGCCAGGTCGGTCGGCGTGAGGCACTTGTAGTTGATATCGAAACGCTGGCTCGCGCCGGGTGCGATCCGCTCGCCCTCCCAGGCGAGGCCGTCGGGCACGGGGGCCCAACCGCCGGTCGCTTCGCCCGCTTCGAGTTCGGCCGTGCTGCGGATATCGACCGTCAGGTTCTCGATCGGGGCGTTGCCGTCGTTGGTGATCGTGACCGAGTAGCCGATCGTTTGACCAACTTCGCCGATGGCGTCCATGGTCGGCTCGATGCGGATCTGCGGGCGGGCCGCCGCAGGTGGGTTCTCAACCGTGAAGCATTTGCGCTCGAACGCTGAGGCCATCCGGTCGCCGTCGATGGTGACCTCGCAGCAAGGGTTGCCGGGGTCGACCGCCGTGAAGGTCAGCGGGACCACGTTCGATTCGTTCGGTCCGAGGGCCGGCAGGTCGGATCGGGAGATCCTGAATAGGCCTTGCAGGTCACGGTCGCTCGAGAGGCCCCGGTCGTAGTCGACCGTCAGCGCGAGGTTCTCGGCGGGTGCATCGCCGGTGTTGAGCATGGTGATCCGGATCGGGATCGGATCGCCGGGGCGGATCGGGTCGTTCGTGGTCCGCTCGACGACCACTTCGACACGCGGACCGATCCCCGGATCGGGTTCGCCGATCGTGCCGCCTGTGTCGCGAGGCGGGGGCTCGAACGGGGCCGGCGGGGGCGTGACGCCGCCGTCGGTTCCGTTGCCGCCATCGAGGGGAGGTGCGATCGGCCCCGTGGCGGTTGGCGTCCAACTCACCGCGGTTTCGCCGCCGCCGACTTCGAGGCGTGGCGCGGGCATTGAGCCGCTCGTCGCGGGGCGGATGATGGTCACTCGCACCTGGGCCGAACCGGGCTGGTCATCGGTCGGCGTGACCTGCACGCTGGCTCGGCCTTGGGCGTCGGTCTCGACCTCGGAGACCTGCCCGGCCTCGTAACCGAGCCGAGCCGTATCGCCCTGGGTGACTTCGTAGCGAACGAGCCAGCCTTGCACCGGGGCGCCGTCGCTCTGGCGATTGACGGTCGTGGTCAGCGTGCCGGTCTGGCCCGGCTGGACAACGATCGGCGGCGGCAGCTTCCACTGGGCATCGACCCAGTAGACCGTTGCTATCGCGCGGCGGGCGTCCCAGTTCTCGCTTTCCGGTGCGGTCGCTGTGACGTAGCTGACGCCCTCGCTCGGGCTGGTGACCGTGATCCATGCCTCGCCCCGTTCGACCTGCACATCGTCCGAGGCGTCGTCGGTGCCACGGCGGAGGCAGACATGGAACGGCGTCGTGTAGCCGACCGCATACGAGTTGTCGTGTTTGTTGGGTCGCTGCCAGGGGGCGCGGAGGATGTCCATCTCGCCCTGCTCGCCGACCGTGACAAATTGGCCGGTCCCTTGCTGGCCGAGCATCCACTCGATGCGGCGGTTGGTGCGCAGGTAGCCGTTGTCGCCGCAGACGCCCGCCTTGAGGATGACCTCGCTGCCCACCGGGGCAAGCAGCCGGGCCGGCGTGATCGAAAGGCGTTCTTTGGCGGGCGATTGAACGGTTTGCGCTAGTGGCACGCCGACCGGATTGAGCGGGGCAACCGTCCCGGGGCCGGCGAAGGTCGGCGGGGCCACGCCCGGCTGCGGCGGGGCGACCGTATTCCCACCGCCGGCGAAGACCGGCGGCACGTCGACGTTGCCGAGCGAGGGGAGCTGCGGCAGGCTCGGCGTCTGGCTGGCGACCGAGTCGGCGTCGGGCCAGATCAAGATTCGGCGTCCGGACGGGTCGATCCGCGGCAGGCCCGCGCAGCCGCTCACCAGAAGGGTCGTCGCAAGGACGACTCGCCAGGCGAGGTTCGGCATGGTGCGGGCGGGGCGGGACACGGGTCCTTCCGAGGGGGTATTCGGGCCGGCGGCGCACGGGGAGGCGCAGCCGGTGGCTTCTGGGGCCGCGAAAACGTACCTCCTGGGGCAGGGGCAGGTTGGCACAAGGCATCACCTGCGTTGACTTTTCGCCACCCGGAGGCCCGTTTGAGCCGCCTGAAACGGTTGTCCGGACCGCAGCCTCTTTCGAGACCCCGGAAACGCCACAACCTGCTGGCGTTTCTTGCTTTGCCTATCTTGCCGGATTAGTCTGAAGCCTTGGCCGAAAGAGCCCCGCGGTGCCCCGTCTAGACGGGGCGATCGACCGGGGCGACGCCGGCCCGGAACGGACCAAGTTGAAACCCCCCGCGTTGATCGTGCAGTAAGCAGCGATCAACGCCGACGAGCGTTCAAAGGCGCCTGCCATGCGTATGACCCCGGTCAACACCCTCAGCTTCGCTAGCCTGATCGCCCGCGGTTTTGTGACCGCGGCCCTCGTGGCCCTGCTAGCCATCGCGACCCCCGCCACGGCCCAATTCGGCGGCGGTGGAGGAGGCGGCGGTGGTGGCT
>CAYGUP010000029.1:0-49451 GCA_964353155.1 uncultured Planctomycetaceae bacterium
CCAGGGGGATCATGATCAACGCGAGGACAAACAGCAGCGGGTTGCCGAGCGATTTGGTGTAGAGGCCCATGGCAACAACCGCCGCGATGCCACATGCCGGGAAGACCCAGCTCGCTACTTCGGGAAGCGATTGCTGGAGCTGCAGCACGACCAGCAGGCTCGCGATCGCCGTGCCCAGGACGCCGAACTCGGCGAGCATCTCGCGATAGCTCACGCCGCTTGCGACGCGTTCCTGCTCGGGGAACTTCTGACCGATGAGCATCAGGAAGAAGATCACCGCCGGCGGGGCGATGATGGCGATGCGGATCCACCAATCGACTTCCAAAGCGTTGAGGCCGATCGTGATCAAGCCCGCGATCACCAAGCCTCCCGGCCAGCCGGCGTGGAGGATATTAAGCCACTTGGTCTTATCTTTGCTAAACATCGTGGCGACCACCGGGTTGATGTACGCCTCGACGGAGCCGTTGGAGAGTCCCAGGATCAGGCTGCCCCAATACAGCAGGTTGTATCCCGTCTCGGTGTTGCCGCCTTGCGAGACAAAGAAGGCGCTGACCCCCATGATCGACCAGACCACATAGCCCAAGAACGAGATGACCATCGCGGTCTTGTAGCCGATGCGGTCGATGAACAGGCTGAAGCCGATGATGCTGATCGCGAAGGGCCAGATGCCCATGCCGGCCAACTCACCCGTTTGAACGGGGTCGAGGCCGAACTCCTCGCCCCATTCCCCAAGCAGGAACAGCCGGGTGATGAAGCCGAAGGCGGTGGTTATCAAAGCGAGGAAGCAGCCCCAGAAGAGCCGTTGGCTCGGTGCGCTGTCGCCGCCCGAGGATGCGTTGTCCGCCATGATCACGCCTGTTGTTGCTTGCAATGAGGAATGCGAAGAGAGCGTGGTAAACCCCCACCCGACGACGGGGCACGAACCACGGGCGACAGTGTAGCTAGCGTGGCGGTCGGGTGGGAGGCAGGTTTCTCGGTCGGTTCTTAGCCGGTAGCGCGAACCGGGCCGTCACGCCGGCGGTCAGGCCGGTGCCTCTTCACGGCGACCACGCCCGCTCATCGCGTGACGCCCCCCCCTCGCGTTGTTGTCGTCCTCAAGCGTTGATCCACGTCCAGCCACCCGCCGACCACCTGCGAACGGTCGCTTCGCCGACGGATGTTCAGAGGTGGGCGCATCGGGAGTCCAAGGGACCGACGACCGAGGCTGATCTTCTTAGGCAATCGAATCGCCCCTCTTCGGCCACAGGTGGGCTGTTGCTATCCGCCATGATCCGGCTGCTCCTGTGGGTCGTCTCTGACTGATGAATGGCTGGCGGTCCGCGTGTGGGCCAGCTCACGGAGCGGGGGACCCGATGTGAGTCGTCTCACGCTCCTGGGGATGGCTTGCGTATCGGGGTCGATCCGTCGGCTACGGTACGCGTATCTGGGGTGCCTACCGAGTCACCACGTCGGCGACTCAACGATCCCTACCGACGCGTTTTCGCTCAGGAGCCAGACCAAGATGACCCTTCAATCCGCCGCCGCTTACCGCTTCGCTCTCGCCTGCCTGCTGGGCCTTGCCCCGTTGTCGATTGCCGCCGCCCAGACCGGCACCCACGCACGGACCTTCAACGCGACCCTGCCCGGCCAAGCCGGCCCCGTGACCGATGCTCTGGACGGCTACTGTGCCGTTTGCGTCGTGATGGATAAGGGTTGGGTCAAAGGCGACCCGAACCACGCGTCGATCGTCGACGGCAAGCGATACCTCTTCCCCAACGCCGACGTGAAGGCCATGTTCGACGCCGAGCCGGCCAAGTTCATCCCGGCCGCTGGCGGGGACTGTGTTGTTTGCTCGGTCGAGATGGGCCACAAGATGCCCGGCAGCGTTCAGTTCTCTGCCAAGTACGACGGCCGCCTGTACCTGTTCCCGGACAACAAAGCGAAGGAGATGTTCCTTGCTAACCCGGCCAAGTACGCGAAGGCCGATCTCGCTTACGGCGGCAACTGCGCGGTCTGCCAAGTGAAGATGGGCCACAAGATGCCCGGCAACGCAGACCATGCCGTGATCTACGACGGGAAGCGTTACCTCTTCCCCAGCGACCGCGAGAAGCAGGCCTTCCTCGCGGAGCCGGCCAAATTCGCCGAGAAGGGCTGAGCCCACCTGCCGCGTAGGCAGCCAACTTCGATGAGGTTGCTCTCATCACTCAGCAGCATGACAGCGACCGTGGCTCGATTATGAGCCACGGTCGCTTGTCGTTTGGTGCCCGGCAGAAACGAAGAGGCTTGCGCGGTATGCTCTTGGCACCGACGACGATGCGGCAACCACGTCTTTTCCTCTCAGGCGTTCTCACTTGATTGATACCGAGCCCACTCCGCGAGGCGGTGCCAACGGAGCCGCCACCGATCGCCTCGCCGCTATCGATATCGGCTCGAACAGTGTCCGGGTCGTTGTCGCCCGGGCGACTGAATCGGGTTACCAAGTGCTCGACGAGGAACGCGAGAACACACGGCTGGCCGCGGCGTTGGCGGAAACTGGCGAGCTCTCGCCCGAGGCGGTCGAGGCCTCGGTGGCAGCCTTGCGGAGCTTCGTCACCTTGGCGCGGGGGCATGGCGTCGGGGCGATTCGGGCGATCGCCACGAGTGCCGTGCGCGACGCGGCCAACGGGCAGGCCTTTTGCGACCGAGTCGAAGAGGAACTCGGCATCCGGGTCGAGGTGATCCCGCCCCGCGAAGAGGGGCGGCTCTCTTTCTTGAGCGTTGCTAGGGCGTTTGATGTCTCGGACAAGCCGATCGCCGTGGCCGATATCGGCGGCGGATCGACCGAGATCGTGCTGGCGGCCAACGGCGTGATGGAAGAGGTCTACGCCACGCGGCTCGGAGCGGTGCGTGTCGCCGAGGCGTGTGGCCTCACCGGGAAGTGCCCGGGGCGACGGCTTGAGAAGGCGGCCGATTTCATTGACGCCGAGCTCAAACGTCACGCCCGCAAGCCGCCGCTTGCACCGGCCATGGTTTATGGTGCCGGCGGCACGTTTACGGCGTTGGCGTCGATGCTGCTCGCCAAGGAGGGGGCCAACGACGCCACCGCCCGCGGCTACCGAGTCAATCGGGCGCAGGTGCGGCACCAAGTCTCTGACCTGGCGCGGATGTCCTACGAAGAACGGGCCAAGGTGCCCGGCCTCAACCCACGGCGGGCCGATATCATCGTCGCCGGCTTGTTGGTTATTGAACGGATCTTGCGGCACTTCCACGTCAACGAGGTGCAGGTCCACACCGGCGGCGTGCGTGATGGCTTGTTGCTCACGATGGTTGAGAGCACGCTCGATGGCGGCGCTCCGGTGACGACCACCCAACGCCGCGAAGCGATCGAGCGTTTTGCCGAGCGATGCGATGTCGATCTCCCGCACGCCCGACAGGTCGCTTGGATCGCCGGCCGCTTGGTCGAAGAGGTCGCCGAGCCGCTCGGCGTGTTGCGCGAAGACAAGCCGCTGATCGAGGCCGCCGCGCTGTTGGCGAACGTCGGCTACTTGATCAACTTCGATGGGCACCACAAACACAGCTACCACTTGATCGTGAACAGCGATCTCCCCGGCTTCGAGCGTGACGAGCTGCAGATCCTCGCGAACGTGGCACGCTACCACCGCGGGGCACGCCCCAAGCAGAAGCACAAGCCGTACGCCGCCCTCAACGACCAGGACCAAGAGCGAGTCGCCAAGCTGGCGGCGATCCTCCGCGTGGCGTTGGCGCTCGACCGGACCCACCAGCAGCAGGTGAGCGACGTCGCCGCGAACGTGACCGATTCGACGGTCGAGATCGCCATCCGCACCAAGGGCGACGCCGAGGTCGATCTCTGGGCCGCCCGCCGCAAGGTTGACCTGTTCGAGCGGGTCTTCGGCAGGCGGGTCTACTTCGCCGCCGTGGCCGACTAGCGACGGTTTCTTTCGGGGCGACCGATACCCCTAGGGAGAGGGTTGTCCCTGGGGCCCGATTGCAAAACTAAAGTCCTTTAAGGCTGTGTTGTTGCGGGGATTTCACTAGGTTCCGCGCACTCTTCTGGCTACGATCGCCTGCACCGGCAGGAAGGCTGCGGCAGACCGCCGGTGTTTGATCGAGTCTTGGCAACCGATGGATGCCAAGCGGACACGCCCTTTTCTGGAGTAGCCCCTGTGAAGTCCCGCTTATCTCGTGCACCTCGCCGTTCACACCGTCTCGGAACAAACTCCCAGCCGAGCCAAGAACGGCTCGAAGAACGTTTGCCGCTGACGGCCGACTTGGCACTCGCGTCCCCGCTGGCGGACCAGACGATCGTCGAAAGCGACACGGTCGATGTCAGTTTTGAGTTTACGGATACGGTCAACACCTCGGCCGGTAACAGCGTCGGCCTCGACCCGAGTGCCTTCACCTCGCTCGGCGACTTTACGGCAGCGAGCGATCTGTTCATCAACACCTCCGACGCGGCGCTTACGATCCGTATTGATCCCAACCTGCCGACCCAGCGTGACGTGCTGATCCCTGGTCTGAGTCTCACCGACGGGACGACCCTTTCGAATGGAGATCCGAACGTCCTCGCAACGGGGGTTGTCTTCGATAAGGACTTGGTCCTGGACACCGACGGCATGACGGTGCTCTCGGACGGCCCCGCGGTCGAGACGCTCGTCTTCTCTTTCGATAACTTCTCAATCGGTTCGGGTTTCGAACTGACCGGTGTTGGCGACCTACCGATCGCTCTCTTGGCGACGGGTAACCTCACTGTTGACGGCGTGATTGATGTTGGTGCCCAGTTCACCGGCAACACCGCGGACAATAACGATCGCTTGATCCCCGGTGCGGGTGGCGGGCTCGGCGGGTGGGGCGATGGCCCCTCGGATGGTTCGCCCGCCTTGGGCGCTCCAGCGGATAGCGTGGGCCGTTTCCGTGGCGGCACCTTTGGCAACAACGGCAGCGGCGCCGGCTTTGGTGGCGAGGGGGGCGATGGCGGTCCCTCAACGGTGCTCGGCGGCATATCCTACGGCGATCTGGCCACCATCGGCATCCAAGGCGGCAGCGGCGGCGGTGCCGGCGCGACCGGCTTCGGCAACCGACTGGGGCAGGGCGGCGACGGTGGCGGTGGCATCGAGCTGGGAGCCTTGGGCGACGTCAGCATCACCGGCACCGTGACCGCCGACGCCGGCGAGCTCGTCTTCTTCGGTGGCACAACCCGCCGGGCGGGCGGCGGTGCGGGCGGCGGCATCCTGATCCACGGCGATGACGTGACGCTCGGCACCGGTTCCCTACTCTCAGCCGATGGCACCGAATCGACCCTTTCGGGTGGTGCGGGTGCTGGCGGTCGGGTGCTGCTCGCCCACGCCGGAACGTTGACCCAGGCCGGCGAAGTCACCGCGGACGCCAGCGACGGCGGCGCGCTTGAGGCGGCCGGCGTTGTCGAGACCTTGGAGATCATCCCCGAGACCTCGCAAGACAACTACGACTTCGTGGTCGATCTGCTCGACTCGGCCGGTGCCTTTATCGAGACCCTCGCTAGCGGGCCGGTCACCGACATCGTGCTCAACACGGCCGGCGATGCCTTGACCGGTTCGGTCGCCCTGACCGGCCTCGCCTCGGCGTTGTTCGCTGACGACGCCGACCTGCAAGTCCGCGTCACGGTGAGCGACGATCAAGCCACGCCGAACTCGGTCACCGATATCGCCGAGCTGACCGTCGCCAACGACGCGCCGAACACGCTCGCCCTCGGAGCGGTCGCCGCGATCGACGAGAACGGCACGGCGACGCTCGACCTCACATTCGAGGACGCCGGGCTCATCGACGAGCACACCGTCACGGTCGATTGGGGCGATGGCACGGTTGAGGACGTCACGCTGGCGGTCGGCGATCGCGCCGCGACGCTCACGCACCAGTACCTCGACGACGACCCGACCGGCACCCTGTCGGACAGCATCACGATCGATATCACGGTCACCGACGACGACACCGATTCGACGGGCGATACGACGAGCGTCGTGGTGAGCAATGTCGCTCCTGAGCTGACCAGTCTCTCGACCGATTCGTCGGTGATCTTCGAGGGGGCCCAGCAGGGCGAGGCCGTCAACCTGACCGCTTCGTTCACGGACGTCGGCACGCTCGATACCCACGCGGCGACCATCGACTGGGGCGACGGCACCGTCGAGACCGTTGCCGCCGCCGGCGGGGCGATCGCCGGCAGCCACACCTACGAGCACGGCGGGTTCTACGACGTCACGGTCACGCTGACCGACGACGACACCGGCGCAACCAGCGAGCTGACGCAGACCGTCATCTCGGGCGTCGGCATCCAGGACGGCACGCTCGTGGGCATCGGCACGAACGGCAACGACAAGTTCAAGATCTACGAGTGCTACGGCCACTACTACGTTAAGACCAAGCTCGATGGTGGCGGCAGCGAGTGGAAGGTGCTTGAAGGGCCGATCGACGGCATCGACCTGTACCTCGGTGCGGGCGACGACACCGGCTTTGTTTCGCGTTGGATCGATGTCGATGTCTACATGGACGGCGGTGCCGGGAACGACTGGCTCATAGGCGGCCGTGGCAACGACCTCCTGCTAGGCGGTGCCGGCAACGACTACATCTTCGGCCGCCGCGGCCGGGATATCACCATCGGCGGCGAGGGCAGCGACGCTCTGTTCGGCGATGGCGGTCAGGACGTGCTGATCTCGGGCACTTCGTCACACGACGGGAACCGCGAAGCCCTCGATATGATCCTGGCCGAGTGGGCAAGCGATCGCTCGTTCTCCGAGCGGGTCGATAACCTCACCGGCGACCTCGACATGTCGGGCGACGGCCTCAATGGGGATAACTTCTTCATCGGCAGCGGCGACGAGCAGACCGTCTTCGACGACGACGCCTTCGACTTCATGTACGGCGGCTTCGGGAGCGACCTGCACTTCGTCGGCGAAGGCGACCTGAGCCTCGCCGGGTTCTTCGACCAAGTCGAAGCGATCGAAGGAGAGGCCCCGGCGAGCTGATCCCGCTGGCGTTATTGAATGAACGAGAGGGTGCCCGGACGCGTTCCGGGCACCCTCTTTTCATGCGCCGCAGCAGACTCGGGAGGGCGAGGCTCCCGCCGAGCCAAGCCCGGGTACCCGCTTCAAAGCCCTAACTCCCCGGGCAGAGCACCTGAATCCCTACGCCCCGAACCAAGGGCACAACCACCGACGCAACTGGATCAGCAACCAATCGATCGCCAGCCCCGCGACGGCGAGGATCGCCAAGTAGCTATAGACGATATTCATATTCTGGAGCCGCGACTGCATCCGCAGCGTGTAGCCGAAGCCAACGTCCGAGAGCGCAAACTCCGCGGCGATCAGGAAGACCATCGCCGGGCCGATTTGCAGGCGGGCGTTCTCGATGATACGCGGGAGGATCTGTCGCATGACGACCTCCCACACAACCTCGAAGTTCGACGCACCCAGCGTGTACGACTTGTAGAGCGTGTGGTCGTCGACGTCTTTCTGCGCGGCCTGGGCGATCGACTGCGCGAGCGTCGGGAAGATGCCCAGCGCGATCAGGGCCACAAAGATCTGGATACCGGTCACGCCAAAGAAGACGAAGTAGACCGCCAGCATGGCCGTCGGCGGGATCTTCGCGAAGAACGAGATCGGTGGCAGCAAGAGTGCCTCGGCCGCCGGGAAGCAACCCATCAGCACGCCGGTCACCAGGGCCAGCGCGACCCCGGCCAGCACGCCGAGCCCGAGCCGCGAGCCGGACGCCTTCACATCGCCCCAGAAGTCGACGCCCCCCTCGCCGCTGGCCATCCGAGACCACCCCTCGGTGAATTGGGACCAGTTGGGGAGTGTCTTGTTCCGCGGATTCTCAACATGCGCCCGATGGGACATCCACGCGTAGCCGATCAGCAGCACCGCCACGCCGAGGGCGAAGAGGCCGTAGCGGCTCGGGTCACTGATGGGCTGACGGATCATGGCGGCGACTGCTGCTGAGAAGGAGATGAACCACAAAGATACAAAGGGCACCAAGAGGCCACCTTGGCAGGTGGCCTCTTGGTGCCCGTCTTGCTGTTATGGTTCGAAAGCCGTGAGGTGGTTACTTGCCAGCTTCGACCGCCTTCATGTAGGAGGCATCGAAGTTGAGTTGGGCCTCGCTATCGCCGAAGCCGACCGTTGGCTTGTCGGACAGGATATCGTGCTCCAGGCAGAAGTCGACGACCGCCGGCATGGTCTGCTCTTGGAAGGCACTCTTCTCGAACAACTCGATGCCGGCGTCGGATGTCTTGTACATCTGCGTCTCGGTGACGACGACTTCCATATCCTCGACGCCCAGCGAGCTGAACTTCTCGCCGAGCTTGGTGAGCGTCGCCTCGCGGGTCGCGTCGGCTTCGATGAGGGCGTTCACGCGGTAGAAGCCGTCGATCACCGCCTTGGCGAACGCCTCGCCGCCCGGCTTGGCGAGCGAGTCCTTGCCGACGACGACCATATCGATAATCTCCTCCGGGATATCCTTCGAGTCGAACAGCCGCTTGGATCCCTCGCGGTCACGCAGCGTCTGCATGACGAACGGGTTCCAGACCATGATCGACTTGACCGCTTCGTCGCCCGACTGCATCGCCTGAGCCGCCACGCCCGGGTCCATGTTCTTGAACTCGAAATCGTCTGGGTTCTGGCCGGCGAACTCGAGGCCCCGTTCGAACGCGTACTGCGACACCGACTTCTCTAGGCCGAAGGTCGGCGTCCCCTTGAGTTCGTCGAGCGAGTCGATCCCGACCGCTATGCACGCATCGGCGCCGACGCTTGTCGAGGTCGGCAGGATGGCGACCGAGTCGCGCCCCGTCGCGGGGGCGAGGCTGTCCATGTTGGTCATGCAAACCGCATCGACCGTCGAGTTGGCGTACTGGCTCAGGCACGGATCGTAGTCGGCCTGCACCAGCACGATATCGACGCCCCACTTCTTTTCGACCTCGCCTATCTCCCCCTCGCCTTTGAGGATGAGAGCCTTCTCGTGGGCGACGCCAAAGACGCTCCAGCTCGGATACTCGCTCCACGCGAGGGTGAAGACGGGCAGCTTCTCGACTTTCTTGGAAGTGCAGCCAACCGTGGCGACAACCACGACGGCGAGCAGGCTCAAACGGGTCTTCATAGCGGTGGTTCCTGAGTAATCGTTGGGTTGTGATGGCTTCGACTCCCGCTATTCGTCAGCCCTCGGGGATTCTTGTCTTCTCGCCCGACGGGCCTTCGGTTTCCGGGCCCGTCTTCTGGGAACTCTGGGCGATCCCGATCAGGGCGTCGAATTCGTCGTCGGCTTGGCTCGCGGCAGCGTATTCCATGAATTCGTTCTCGGCCTGCTTCGTATCGAGGCCGGCCAGCTCGCGGCTCACGCGGGCGTTGGCGGATGCCTTGTTCCGCAGCTCACGCAGCTCGCGGAGCTCCTCGCCGGTGCGATCCTCTGAGACGCCCGACATGAGGTCGGCGATCTCTTTCTCCTCTTTGGCCGAGAGGATCGTCGCGACGGCGTCGTGCTTCTCTTCGCCCAGCTTCTCCAGCTCGCGCATCTGCGATTGGATCTGTGTTTTGTGGCGATTGACATTCTCCATCAGGTCTTCGATATCGCCCTCGAGCTCGGCCGCACGGGCCAGCTTCTCGTTGAGCGTGTTGCTGAAGTCCTTGAAGGCGGTTTGGCACTTCAGATACTCGCCGTCGGCGCGGGTCGCCTCCGGGTCGTTGTTGTGCTTCGCGGCGACCTGCTGGGCCTTGGCGGCGGCACCGGCCTTGAGCTTCTCGAGCCGCTGGATCTCTTCGGTGACCTTCTGGAGCTTCTGCTTCTTGGTTTCTTCCTGGGCCACCATCGCGGCGATGGCGTCCTTGTACTGATTGATGCGGCCCCGCTTCTCGCGGATGATCCGGTCGTAGTTCGCCGAGACCACGCCCGGGTTCATGCGGAGCGTCTCGCTCGCCTTGTCGATGCGGAAGGTGAGCAGGTACCAGACCGCTCGGGTGTATTTGCTGATCGCTCGGAACATGGGTCGAACTCGGGAAGGGCGAGGGGGCGGTTTGGTTTTTTGCGTTTATCAGAAGGAGATAGGGGATGGCGACCTGGCGGGGCGAACCGCCTTTTGCTTGCGTGCGGCCAATATAGAAGAAAAAGATTGAGGATGTAGCTCAGGGCTACGTCGCTTCTGAGGGCATCATCCGCGGCGGACACGATCCCCCCTATCTCAAGGTCATCCCCTCATCTCCTTATTGTCTAGATGATGGGTCAAAAACCCTCGCCTTCAGGCGACTCCTTCAGGTTTTCCGTTGGCGAGCCGTTGGATTGGTGCTCAGGAGTGGGGTTTGAGGCGGCGTTCGGGCAGGCGTGATTCGATTGTTGATATGCTGGCAAGGCCCTGTGCCGAAGCCGTTAGCGATTTTGTCCTGCTTTCTCGTGGGCTGAGGACTTCAGTCCGAAGCTCACGAAACGCTCGAACCTACCGGCTTCCAGCCGGTAGTCATTTCAGTCCTAACTTGTCACGAGGAGTTGTTCGCCTGTGAATCACTCGAACTCGGACTCGTCGTAAGACCGAGACTTGCTGAGTTCGTCGATCTGCTCGTCCGCGCGGCGGGCGACCTCGATCGTGGCGTCGAGCTCCTCGCGGAGCTTGGCCAAGTCGTCGTCGGTCTCGTCGGCGTGGAACGCGTGGTATTGAGCGACCGTGCGGGTCAGGTGGTTGACCGTCAGCACGACCTCGTCGATCGCCAGCCGGCGCTGTTCGAGGAACGGCTCGTCCGCCCCGGGCGGCATCCGCTTGGCCTTCTCCCACAGCTCGTGCGACCGTTCGAGCTGCCGGACCGAGGCCTGGAACACCTTCTCGACCTTCTCGCGGATCGTCAGCGAGCCGGCCGTGTTGGGCGATTCTTGTTCGATATTCGTGTGCAGCGCCCTTAGGCGTTTGAGGCACTCCTGCGTCCGCGGGTCGTCGTCGCCGTGCAGCCGTTTGGCGAGTTGATCGAGGTAAGCGTTGCGCTCGGCCCGTTGTTGTTCGGTCAGGTAGCCGTGGGCTTGCTCGGTGAGCTCTTCGATCCCGAAGATCAGCCGAGAGGCCTGGATGCCGGCACCGATCACCACGCCCGCCAAGCCGATGAGGTTGAGCGTCGTGTTGCCGCCGGCTCCCCAGGACAGCATCCACGAACTCAAGCCGCCAACGATCGGCACCAACGTCCATGGCGAGACGAACAGGTCGAGCAGCACCTTTCTCTTGACCTGGTCCATCGGCTCGCTGCTGGTGACCGCTCTTGTTAGGAGGCTATAGGAAGGGAGATGAGGGGATGAATGGGGATACAGAGATAGTCGTTCGAAGAAGCGGAGTGTTCTCGCTGGGGATACTTGCCAATGGATGGGTTAGTCTGGTGACAAATGCCGCCTATGCCAAAGGCATCTACTGCGGCGGACACGATCCCCTTATCCCCACCATCTCCCTTCTTTTAAGGCCTCCTTGCCGCAACGGTCTCTCAGTAAGGTGGCTCCCCGAGGACGAAGGTCACCGAGGTGTCGCCGCTGGGCTCAACGCCGACCGCTCGGATGCGATCCGCATCGACCCCATGGCCAACCAAGTAATCCTCCACCGCCTTGGCCCGCTGCTGGGCCAGCCGCTTGTTCGCCTCAGCGTTGCCCCGGCGTGAGGCGTTGCCGCGAACGGTCACATAGTAACGGGTCGCCCCCAAGGTTCCAGCCAACTCGTCCAGCAGGGAGCGGCTCCGCCCGGTCAATCGGTCGGTCCCGCGGGCAAAGACCAGCCGCGGCGCTCGGGCCGTGCCGGCCGGCACCAGCGACTCCCATTGCTGGTCGGAGAGGGCCGGCAACTGGGTGCCACGGACCTTCTCGGCCTGCGTTCCGGGGCGGAAATTCGCCAAGTCGTCCCAGATGCCGGCGTTGTACAGGTAGTTTGGGTTGCCATCGGTCGGGTCTTTCGTGATCGCCCCGGTTTCGAGCAGCACCCCCGTGATCGAAGCGATCAGGTCCTCCACATGCGGAAGCCGCGAGTCGCCCGCCTTGCCCATGTGGGCCAGGTTCTCTTGCGTGTTCTTCCACCAGACGCCATCGACCAAGCGGCGGGCCTCCTCGTCGGTCAGCTTCGCACCGCCGGCGGCCGCGTCTTTCTTCACCAGGATCGCCCGCGAGGTGGGCTCGCGATACTTGTAGTTGGCGCGAAAGTACGCCTTCACGACCTCGACAACCGTCTCGCGATTCTTGGCCAAGAAATCATCGCTGACGACCAGCACGTCGGCGATCGCCGAGGGAAACCGCGAGCTATCGACCACGACGTGCATGCGATCGTTCTGCAGCACCTGGGTGACATACGGTTCCCAAAGCACATACGCCAAGCGGTCGGTCGGCTTCCCTCGCTTATACTTGGCGACCACATCGGCCGCGTCGGTGGCGTTAATGAAAGGCTGATCGCCGAGCTCATCGAGTTGGAACCGCGACATCACCACGCGGGCGAGGGTTTCGCTCGGCGAGTCGGGCGTGAGCACAAACTTGGTGTCCGGGTGATTCAACGCATCGACATTCGGCAGCCTCTCCTTGTATGCAACGATCGCATCGGCACCGACCGTGTCGTCGATCATGGCAACGATCGTCGCCGGCAGCGAACCGGCCGCCGCAGAGGTTTTGACCAACGCATCGATCGTGAACACCGCCATGTCGGTGTCGCCTCGCTTGAGGCCGGCCAGCCGAGCCGTGTAGTCGGCGCCGTCGTCCTTGAGTTGGACCTTGATGCCTTGCTTGCGGAGGTCTTCGGCGAACTCCCTCGACCGCAGCACCGCGTAGCCGCTGAAGCCGTCCAACGCGATCGTCAGCCGCTGCTTGTAGAGGCTGTCAGAGCCGCCCCGTTGCATCTCCTCACGCTGCCGCTCGGCCTGGCTCTGTTCGACGACCGGCGCGAACACCAACCGCCACACGCCGACCCCCACGCCGAGGATGATTAGCCAAACGATCGCGACGGCGAGCAGTTTTCCCTTGGACAACGCGACAGGCTCCTCGATAGTTGTGGTCTTAACGAATGGTCAAAGCTTAGCTTATCGACGGCCAAGCTGCGGCGGGCGTCAGTGCGACTTCTTGGCTTTGGCGAGCAGGTTGAACAGCACCATCGCAATGAAGAAGACGATAAACAGCGTCCGCATCATCCCGCCGCCATTGCCTCGACCGTTCGGGGCAGGTTGCTGGGGCGGGGCGGCTTGCCACGGTTGGTTCGGCGGCGTTACGAGTGGATCGGCGATTCGCGGTGCCGGCCCTTCGCCGATCGGGCTATTCGGCAGCACCGTCAAAGCGGCAAGCGACTCGGCGGCGAGCTCGACAGGAAAGCCCTCCAGCACCTCGAAGTCCGATTCGCCGGCGTCGCCGCCATCGTCGGAGCTCTCGCCGAGAACGACTTCCGAAATCGCCTTCTCGAGCGAAGCCGGATCACCCGCGTTGCGATAGGTATTCGCTCGCTGAGCCAGGCTGTGCTGCTGACCCATCGAGACCCCGATCACGTCGAGCTGGACGCCGCGTGCTTGGACCTCTGGCAAGTACCTCTGCACCAAGGCTTGGTCGGTCGCTTCACCGTCCGAGACAATCAGCAGCTTGTAGGTCCCATACCGCTGCTTATCGCGGAGGGCGAGGAGCGAGTCGGTTGCCAGCTTGAGGCTCGCACCCAGCGGGGTCGGCCCGCCGGCGCGGATGTTGGCGACCGCCCGTTGCACGCCCGTCCGATCGATGGGGCCAAGCCGGAGCAACCAATCCTCGCCGATCTTTGGCGGGTTCAGTAGCACCACACCGACCTGCGCCTCGGCGGGCGTCTGTTCGAGGACGGTCAGCAGCGATCGCTTGGCCGCCTCGATGCGCGAGCCCCCGCCCGGCATCCGCTCGTTCATCGAGCCCGAGTTATCGAGGATCACGACCACGTTCAAGTCCGACTCAGCGCGAGCGCACACCGCGGTCAGCAGGACGAGCGTGAAGCTGATCGGTTTGGGTCGCATGATTTGCTCCAGGGCTCTTCTGGTTGGTCACTCCCCCGACTGACGTCGGAGGCTCGCTGCCGGACGAAAGGGCTCACAACACCTCGTGCCCAGAACGAGTTGCGAACAATACCGATGTCGCAGAACACTCCTATCCGACCATCCCCTTATCTCCTCAAGCGAAGGCAATTCTTGCACCTCGCTCGAGAACTCTTGCTGGCTGTTGACACTCGCTGTTAGCCATCCCCCTTATCTCCTCAGAAGTCAAAGTCCGAATCCTGCAACGCCTCGGGGTTTACCTTCACGATGCGGAACTCGACTCGCATGTTCTGGCGGGCCTCGGCCATGTTCGACGGCTTGGCAATCACAGGGTCGGAGATCCCCGCGCCGAGGGCTTGTAGCTGCGACAGGTTTACGTTGATGCCCGACCGCTTGGCGTAATCGACGATCGCTTGGCGGACCGCCTCGGACCGAGCGAGCGAGAGGTTCAGCGCCGCCTGCATCGTCTGCCGCGGGCTCTGGGCCCCACCCTCGAAGGCACCAGACTCGATGAGTTTGGTCATCTCGCCCATCGCGGTGAGGTCGAGCTCGCGTGTCCGGCCGCTGGCGTTGAGGAAGTACTTGTAGTTGCCGCGCTGGCCCGTCCGCTTGATGACGCCCTTCGAGAGGCCCGATTTGACGAGTTGGACGAGCGTCTTGGTCGGATCGGAGTGGCCGCGGATGACGACCGCCGCCCCGCCGAAGGTGCTCGCCGATTGCAGGGCGCGATCGAACTCGGTGCCGTAGCGATCGACCGAGAAGTCGGTCTGGTTCGGCTCGAAGCTGATCGTGAAGCTGACAATCGTGTCCTCGTCGAGGTCATCGTCGAGGAACTCGCCAAAGCCCTCGCCCTGAACGACGGTCTTCGGGGCTTGGTAGGCAAGGCCCGCCAGGCCGGCGAGCTTCTTGTAGTCCAGCCCGCCCGGCTCGAAGCCGCGCCGCGATTTGGCGTAGCCCCAACGTGTTGCCAGGTCCAAGGCGGCCGACATCTTCTTATCGAAGCCGTTCAGGTTGCCCGACTGTTCGAAGAACGCGACCTGACCCGGCAGGCCGACGAAGCGGCAATCGAGCAGCAGGCCGTGGGCATCGACTTCGAGCGTGGGTAAGACCTCTTCGCCGAAGATCGACTGGCACTGCGAGAGCAGCTTGCGGTAGTCGCCGCTCAGACGCTGCGACTTCTCGAAGTCGTCACGCATCTTTACGACCTGCCCGGTCGCCTTCAGGTAGCCGGCGACGAACTTCTCGACCTTGTCGCGGTTCGCCTTGTACCAATCGCTCCGCACCGCGTAGACGTCGGCGATCGAGCGGCTCATGTTCTGCGTCGACACAAGCACGCCGGCCCCTTCGACGGTCCCCTCGGCACCGGTGCCGCGCGAATCGAGCCCACCGGTCAGGCCGATCATGTCGGGCGTGATCACGCAGCAGGCATCGATCGACGCGTCGCTGCGGAACTTCTCCGCCGCGCCGTTCGGCCCGGTCAGGTCGGGCACGAAGACGATCTCGACATCGTCGTTGGTGAGCTGGGCCGCGGCGAGGGCGTCGTACAGCAGGCCGACGTGCGGCCCGCCTTGTTGGCAAGCGATGCGGGCCTTCTTGCCGCTCTTCTTGAGATCGTTGAGTGTCTTGAAGCCTTCGCGTGCGACCAAGTGGTCGCCGCCGCTCCAGGAGAGCTGCAGGACGATGACCGGCTTGGTGCGGGGGTCCTTGCCGATCACCTCGCTCGCCTGGCCGAGCATCCGGAAGGTGCCACGCAGGAAAGGCGATTTGCCGCCCATATAGTCTTTCACCTGCTGGACGAAGTCGTCGCCGGCGGTGAGGTTGAGGTCGAGGCCGGACTGTTGGTAGATCGAGCCACGCTCGGTTTTGAGGCCGCCGTTGGCCAGGAAGGTCGCGGCGTCGCCACCCCAGGTGATGAACGGAACGTTCACCGCGCCGCGGTTTTGCACCGGCTGCACGCTGAGCGGCCCGGTGATCCCGGAGAAGAGTTGTTGCGCGTGGCTGAGCGTCGCCGTCGTGGCGAGCAACCCTAGAACGACCAGTCGCGAATAGATCTGACGCTTCAAGAGCGGCATGGTGGATCTCCAAGTGAGGCGTGTATCGATCGCTTATTCGCGGCTTAGGCCACGATCTTGGCAAGAATCTACCGCGCGGATGGCCGAGTGGCTAATTCCAGCGATGAACCGCCAAGAGCGCCAAGGACGCCAAGACAAAAACCTTAGCCAATCCCGTCAAGCTCCAAGTCTCGTATCCGCTGCTCCCACACTTGGCGTTGGTCGAGGTCCATGTCGGGATCGGGCAGCAGCGACCGGCGGGTGCAGTTGAGCAACGCTTGGAGCGTTTGGTACTCGCGCGTCGGGCCGATCGCCGGCGGGATCTGATCGTGGATCGCGGCGCGGGCCTCTTCCCAGGTCTCCGGCTCGGTCGCTTTGAGCAGCGAGCGGAGCGAGGCGAACGCGGCGGCCGAGTAAGTCTCCGGCAGCAACTCCTCATCAAGGTGATCGACGAGGTCTGCCCAGGGCGGGCACTTGGTCGGATCGAGCGGCGCGGCACGGAGGGTCCACTCGATGAACGCCCGGCGGTCGTCGCCGACCGGATCGAGGACCGGTAGGATCAGGTCGCCGACACGCCCCGGCCGGCGGATATCGGGCGAGAGCAGGTGGATACGGGCGGTCATCAAGAGCCAGAGGACCCGGCCGCGGAGCTTCGGGTCGCTCATCATTTGCTGGATCTTGCCGGTCAGACGCCGTTCGGTCTCGTGGGCGTTGGCGTCGACACGGCCGAACTGCGTATCGGCCTCGTCGACAAAGATGACCACTTTGCCGAGCGCCTCGAGAACCCGCCGCAACCGCTCGAACACGACGTCCGTTTGGCCGAACCATTGGCTGCGGATGTTCTTCAGGACCAGCACCGGCAGGTCGAGCTCGGCGGCGACGGCTTCGAAGATAAAGGTCTTGCCGCTACCGATCGCGCCGGCGACCGCGGCACCGGGCAACGCCTTATCGCCCTCGGCTTTGAAACGGGGGATCAACTCGTCGCCGAGGAACTTCTTGAGCCGGGTGAAGCCGATCACGTCGTCGAGGCTATGCGACGGCTTCTTGAACTCGACGACATCCTCGCCCAACCGCGTGCGGATATACTCCTCGACCTTCGCGAAGACCCCTTCGGGCGAGAGCGGTTCGCCCGTGTAGGCCGCGCCGGCCAGCATCTGGCGGAGGGCGTGGATCGACAGGCCGGCGGTGCACTCGCCGAGGGCGGCGGTCGTGCTCCAGAGCTTTGGCTTCGGGTCGGCGGCCTCGATGTAGTGCTCGATATAGCGGGTCCGGTCGCCGAGCGAGGGGGCCGGCACATCGACCGAAAGGACCTGCGGCAATCGCGAGACGCGGCTATGGACCAAGCTCTTCGACTCGGCGAGCAGGCAGACCGAATCGCCACCCTCGACGAATTCCGGGTCGCCGAACCAGTCCTGCACGATGCTGATCCGTCGGAGCTGGCGATCGTTGAGGCCCGACAGGTCGCCGCTCTCGGGGAGCAGCATATCGGCCGCCTCGACGATGATCAGCAGGTCTTCACGCAACGCCTTCCGGGAGCAAATCGTGAGTTGCCGCAGCAGCTCGAGCGCCATGGTCGGATTGCCGATCGCGTCGGCGAGGTGACGGTCGAACTCCGCCTGCAAGAACTCGAGCTGCGATCCTTTGCTCCGCAGCTCTTGCAACGCGAGCGTGTTCGCATCGACGCCGCTCTTCCACTCGACCCACGCGCCACGGAGCTTGGCCCGATCGTCGTCGGAGACCCGGATTGGCCCGTTGAGCTCGTAAACGAGCTGCACGATGCCCTCGGTCTCGGTCTTCTTGAGCAAGAACGGGATCAACGGCGTGTGCTGCTCGCCATCCCAGAACAAATCATGAATCGCCCCGCAGAGCAGCACGCTCCGCGATTGGCCCGAGTTGAGCAGGCGGGCGAAGTTCTTGAAGAAGGAGATCGGGGGATCGCTTGCTTGGGACGACATTGCCGCTGGAGGGTTCAAGGCCGCGGATCACGAAATCAGGCGGCCACCGGAGCTAAACGGATGGCGGCCTTGTAGCGGTAAGATGCTACGACATACGAAGCCGCAGTGCCATAAACACCGGGGCTATCAAGCCGTCCCGGCGTCCCCTTGAAGGTCGGCGTACAGCATCTTGTGGAAGGCATGCACGGCCTGTTCGAGCTTTGAGGAGTAACGCCCGGTCTTGAACGACATCGACGACAGCCCACGCTGGGTCGATTCGCAGATCTCGATATCCTCCTGCTGGATCACGTGGCTCTCGCCGATCGCCTTGCGGATGCGGCGTTTGGCGTTCCATTCCTCGGCGTCCTCTTCGTCGACATAGAAGTCGAAGATCACCTCGCATTGGTCGACGCCCCGCGGCATGACGAGGTTGGTGTCCATCATCTTGCCGTAGCGGTTGATGAACAGGTTCGGATAAAGCCAAGCGTACACAACGCCCTCGCCAAGCCGTTCGTCCGATCCACTCGAGTCGCAGACCTGGATGCTCGATCGCTCGAAGATATCGGTCTTGTACCCGCCGAACGAGAGCCCTTCGGCCAGACGCTCGTGCGCGTACGCGACGTGGTAGCCGCCGTCGAGCGAGTTGTCGACGAACACCTTCCAGTTGCAATCCATCGTGTAAGTGCGCCGCTCGACCCACCGCATCGAGGCGAAGCCGAGCTTGTCGAGCGGGCCGGCCAGCGGGGCGACATCGGCGGCCAAGTCAGTTGGGTTGTTCGGTCCGCCCGCGGGGCCGTCGAGGTCGAGCATCACCAGCGGGCCCCACGAATCGACGCTGATCGGTGGCAGGCCGAACTCCTTGACGTCGAACCCCTCCATCTTGCCCATGTGCGGTGCTTTGCGGAGCGAGCCATCGAGTCGGTAGGTCCACCCGTGATACGGACAGACGAGTTCGCGGGCCTTGCCGCACTCCTGGGCGACGACCGCCGCGTGGTGCCGGCAGACGTTGTGGAACGCCCGCAACTCGCCCGCCTCGTCGCGCAGGACGACATACGGATTGCCCACCAGCTCGCCGGTGAAGTAGCTCCCAGGCTCGGCGAGTTGGTCGAGCCGACCGACGGCGATCCAGGCCTTCTGGAAGACCTCGCGCTTCTCGGCTTCGAGAACGCCAGGGTCCGTGTACCACAACGCCGGCGGTGTCGGGGCGGCTTCGACAGACAGCGTCGGATCGAATTGGAGGTCCATGCCTTTAGTTTACGCATTTTTAACCGCAAAGACGCTAAGAGCGCCAAGGACGCCAAGAACCTACGAAGAGACCTTGGGCTTTTCCGTTATCCTACCTGGCGTGCCTTGGCGCTCTTAGCGTCTTGGCGGTTCAGTTTTTTGGAATCACCGATGAGCAATCTCGAAGTCAAAAACGTCTCGCACGCGTATGGTCCCAAGCGGGTTCTCAACGATGTAAACCTCCGCGTCGAAGCGGGGCAGGTCGTTGCGCTCGTCGGGCCGAGCGGTTGTGGCAAGTCGACACTTCTTCGGGCGATCCTCGGCACGCACCCGCCCACCAAGGGCGAGGTCTGTGTCGGCGGGCAGACCATGCAACGCCCGAGCCGCGATGTCGGCATCGTCTACCAGCACTACAGCCTCTACGACTTCCTGACCGCCAGGAAGAACGTCGCCTTTGGCTTGAAGCTCGACCAAACCAGCACACCACACCGGTTGTTCAACTACTTCGCTTGGCAGAAGCTGGAGAAGGAACACCTTCAACAGGCAGACGCGTTGCTTGAGAAGGTCGGTCTCAGCGAGGCTCGAAACCTCTACCCGAGCGAGATGTCCGGCGGCATGCGCCAACGCGTAGCGATCGCCCAGGCGTTGATCATGGAGCCGCGGGTCTTGCTGCTCGACGAGCCATTCGGCGCCCTCGACGAGGCGACCCGCGAAGAACTGCAACTCATGCTGCTGCGTCTCTATGCCGAGAACGTCCGCGCCCGCGAGGAGAATCGCACGCCGCCGTACACGGTGGTCATCGTGACCCACGAACTGAACGAGGCGTTGTTTGTCTCGGACCGGGTGATCGGCCTCTCGCAGTACCATGCCGACGGCGCGAACGGGGCAACGATCGTCTACGACCGCCCCGCGCCGGTCTTCCGACCCGACGAGCCGAAAGACCTGTCGCGTTTCGTTGAGCAAAAAGAAGAGCTCATCCAGGCCGTCTTTAGCGAGTCCCAGACCCGCGACCATCGGGAGTTTGTGACTTTCTGGGAAGAACACGACAAGAATCTGCCGGCGGAAGCGTCTACTTAGAAGGGAGTGCCCAGCCTCACTTTCGCCGTGAACCCAAACTTGGAGCCGACTTGCAAACCCCGCTCCAAAGATTCCTCCCACTCGTGGCGAGCTTGGCTTGGGTGATCCCGGCTGCCTCGCCCGGCCAGCCGGCGGTCTATACCAAGATCCCGGCTCATGAAACGCTGACCGATCGGCAATGGCAGCGTGTGGATCAGGCGATCGACCGCGGATTCGAGTACCTGTTGGCCAATCAGCAGCGTGACGGCTCCTTTGCCTCGGTGATTGGCGGTCAGCCGGGCGTGACCAGCCTGGGCGTGATGGCGTTCCTGTCCCGCGGTCATCGACCCGGAGAAGGTCCACATGGGAAGGCCTTGAACCGGGCGATTGATTTTGTGATCGGTTGCCAAGAGCCGTCCGGCTTGCTGGCAAGGGATCACCACGAGTACGGCGAGATGGTCTGGCTCCGCCGCCCCCACACGGCGACCTACAACCACGCGATCAGCGGCTTGATGCTGGGGGAGGCCTACGGCCATGGTTCGGCGGAACTCGACGGGCGTCTCAAGCCGGTCATTGAGAAAGCACTCGTGTGGTCCCGCAAGATGCAACGACGCCCGCCGCGATATCCTGAGGATGTCGGCGGCTGGCGCTACCTGCACCCGGGGGAGCCCGGCAAGCCGCTGTCGGATCTGTCAGCGACCGGCTGGTTCGTGATGTTCTACCGTTCGGCCCGCAACGCCGAATTCGAGGTGCCCGAGGACTATGTCGACTCGGCCGCCGGCTACGCGCAGAACTGTTTTGACCCACGCACCGGCGGGTTCTTCTACGGGGCCCACCGGCAAGACCACACGGTCTCACGCGGGATGACCGGAGCGGGGCTCTTGGTGATGACCGTCGCGGGGCGACGCGATGAAAAGATCGCTCGTCGAGCCGCCGGTTGGCTGTTGAATCACCCCTTCGATCGCTATCGCCAGAATGTCGGCGGGCACGATCGCTTCCACTATGGGGCCTATTACTGCAGTCAAGCCATGTACCTGCTCGGCGGAGAGTACTGGGCACGCTTTTATCCCAAACTCGCCGACACGATGCTCAATGGCCAGCAGGCCGATGGCGGCTGGCTGCCCGAGACGACGTACGGCGACGGGCGTTTCGGTCGGAGTTACACCACCGCGATGGCCGTCCTCTCGCTGACCCCGCCGTACCAGATGCTACCGATCTACCAACGCTAGCGGACGCTTCAAGAGCCCAGGGACGAAGCGATGTCATCACACCGCCTGTTGGGACTATTCCTCTTGTCGATTCCCATCGACGCTGTGGCTCAGCCACGCGTCTTCGAGGAGATTGCGGTCCGCGAAGCGTTGGCGGACGATCAATGGCGTCGGGTCGATGAGAGCATCGATCGCGGCCTGCGATTCATCGCCACCCAACAACGGCCCAACGGCTCGTTCCCTTCGAGCCTCGGCGGTCAGCCGGCCGTGACGAGCTTGGGAGTGATGGCCTACTTATCAAGGGGCCACCAGCCGGGGGAGGGGCCGTACGGTGCGGTGCTCACCAAAGCGATCGACTACGTGGTTGGCTGCCAAGAAGAGAGCGGTCTCATCGTCGCCGATCACAATCGGTATCCCGGTTGGGCCTCCCGCCGCCGCCCCCATACGGCGACTTACAACCATGCGATCAGTGGTTTGATGCTCGGCGAAGTCTACGGGCATGGCGACGCCGAACTCAACAAGCGGTTGCGGCCGGTGATCTCCAAAGCGATCCGTTGGGCGAGGCAGATGCAGTTGCGCCCGCCTCGCTACCCAATCGACGCCGGCGGTTGGCGGTACCTCCACGAATACGATTCCCGAAAGCCCTTCTCCGACCTCTCGGTGACCGGCTGGTTCGTGATGTTCTATCGATCGGCCCGCAATGCCGAATTCGAGGTCCCTTCGGAGCACGTCGACGAAGCTGCCGACTATGTCGAGACCTGCTACCAGCCAAGGACCGGGGAGTTTTATTATGGATCACACCCGATCGATCGGGTGCGATCTCGCGGCATGACCGGGGCCGGCTTGCTGGTGCTGACCGTCTCGGGGAGGCGCGACCAGACCGTCGCTCGCCGTGCCGGCGATTGGATCTTGGATCATCCCTTCGATCGGTATGGTGTCCAAACGGGGCGGTACGATCGCTTTCACTACGGGGCTTACTATTGCAGTCAGGCGATGTACTTGCTCGGCGGAGACTATTGGGCGCGTTTTTACCCGGTGCTTGCCGGGACGCTGGTTCGCAGCCAGCGCCCGGATGGGGGCTGGCCGCCCGAGGGCCAAAACGATCTCGAGTTTGGCCGCAGCTACTCCACCGCGATGGCGATCCTAGCCCTCACCCCGCCGTACCAGATGCTGCCGATTTACCAGCGTTGATCCGTTGTTTCGCCGGTTCTTGGACTCTTTTTGACGAATCGCGCCCAAAGCGGGCATGATAAGGGCGCTCTTCGCGTCTTATCAGCATCCTGTGTGACGAGCTTCGGGTGATGCCAGGCCACCCGAGGCCCGCCAAACCGCGATAACTCGGGGCCTCGTTTTGACCGATCGTGAACTGCTCGAGCACGCGCAGCGTGGCGATGCCGCCGCTTGGCGCGAGCTCTACGCACGGTTGGTTCCCATCGCTTGGTCGGCCGCACTGGCCCGCACCGGCGACCGAGCCGCTTCGGAAGACATCGTGTCCGAGACCCTCCTGGCCTTGGTTCGGCACCTGCCGAACCTCGACCCCGAAACGTGCCGTCTGTACGGCTGGCTGAACCAAGTCATCCGCAGTAAGGCGACCGATTGGGCCCGACGCAACAAGAGCCAGCGGAAGGCCATCAACGGCTTCTCGCACGAACCAGAACACCGCCCCCCGAGCGACCCGGCGGGGCGGGCGATCCGAATCGAAGAGCGGCACGCCGTGGTGTTGGTGCTCGAAGAACTCAGCGAAGACTACCGCGTCGTGCTGGAGATGAAATACGCGCAGGGAGCTACCGTCAAAGACATCGCCGATCGACTCGATCTCTCGGTGAAAGCGGCCGAGTCGCTCCTCCACCGGGCGCGAACCGACTTCCGCAGCAAATACAAGTTCAACGACAAGCGGGAAGAGATGCCCGCCTTGCCCTCTGTGCCCCGCGTGGCCGCTTGCCACGATAGCCAGAGCGAACCCCGCGTATGACCACCCCCTCCGGACAACCCGAACCGACCGACGGCCGCCCGCCGGCAGGGGGGGCTCCGGATCGGTTGGAATCGACGCTCCGGCGATCGCTCGCGACGGAGCCGGCCTCGGAGCGATTCGTCGCCGAGTTGGCAGAGAAGCTCGCCGCCGAGCATGCCTTGGTGATGGCTTCGACCGTCGAATCGACCGAGCCTCAGCCAGCACCGACTCGATGGCGTGTGCCGGCTTGGGCCGCGTTGGCGGCGTGTTTTCTGATGATGATTGTGTGGGGCACCAGCAATCCATCGAGCGGCTGGGCCGCCATGATCGAGGCGATCGCCCAACGCGATTGGGTGGCGGTCGTGACCGAGCTGAGCCCGACCCGCCGGGCCGAGGCGTGGTTTTCCGAGAGCCGCCGTCAGATCGCCATCCGCTCCGACGGCAGGGCTCGCTTGGACGATCATGCCTCGGGCAAGCGCTTCTCGATTGGCCGAGCCGACGGCGAGCTGATTGAGCGTCCTTTGGACGGCTCGGCGAATTCGTCGGTCGAAAGCCGGTTCCTGTGCGCCGTCTTGAATGGGTCGTCCGACGAACCGATCCACGCCGAGTCGCTCCGCTACGAGATCGTCGAAGAGGCATCGCGTCCTCTCGATGACGATCAGCTCCAAGTCGAGGTCTTGCTAAGGATCCTCAATCCGCCCGAAAGAGAGTATCGACTGCAGTTTACGGTCGATTCGCAGACGAACCTGCCAAGCACCGGGCGGGCGCAGCGCGGGGCGGTGACACAGCCGATCTCGTTCACCTATCCCAAGGCCGGTCCGATTGCCGCGGGCGTGACCAACTTCGCCGAGTCACCGTTCTTTACCCTCCCGCCGATCGCGTCATCGAGTGAGACATCGGCTTTGGCCGACGCAACCGAGCAGTCGGTTGTTGGCTTGTCGGAGAGCCAGCCGGTGGCGTTGATCCGTCCGACGACCACGCCCGACCGGGTCGCCATCGATTCGAAGCCCGAATCGATCAAGCGTGAGCCAAGGCCGCCCGCCGAGCCCCTGCCGCCACCCCGCTCGATCGAAGCGATGGCATCGCGGGTCGACGACCTGCTCCGCGACCATTGGGACGAGCAGGGCCTCAAGCCGACCGGCCGCGCCGGCGATTACGAGTTCCTTCGACGGGCCCATTTGGACCTGACCGGCCGCATCCCGAGCGTCAACGCGGTGCGGACCTTCATGGCCGATGAAGACCCCGACCGGCGCGAACGACTGATCGACGATCTCGTCGGTCGCTACGACCACGCTTCGCATCTAGCGACCGTGTGGCGGAAGTTCCTGATCCCGGACCCCGATGAGATCGCCGCTCTCGGCGGGGCGCCGGCGTTCGAGGAGTGGCTCACCGATCGTTTCCGCAAGAATGCCCCGTACGATCGCCTAGCCGCCGACCTGCTGTTGGCCGAAGGCCGCATGACCGACGGCGGGGCGATGCTCTTCTACGCCGCTTCGAAGTTGCAGCCCGAGGTGATCGCCCGACAGACCTCGCGGGTCTTCCTCGGCGTGCGGATGGATTGTGCTCAGTGCCACGACGACTTCTTCGACGAACGCTGGAGCCAACGCGACTTCTGGAGCTTCGCAGCGTTCTTCGCCCAGATCTCACAGCCGGAGTCGATGGTTGCTCGGGTGTCGCCCGTCATGCGGGTGAAGGACATCGAGCGGGGCAGCGTGAAGCTGCCCGACTCCGAGGAGGTCATCCCTCCGAGCTTCCCGCTGGAGGCCTTCGAGCCAACCGATGGCGAAGAGACATCACGGCGACAGCAGTTGGTTGATTGGCTGACCGATCCACGCAACCCCCACTTCGCCCGGGCGACCGTGAACCGTGCCTGGGCGGTGCTCTTCGGCCGGGGGCTGGTCAATCCGCTGGACGATATGCGGCCCGACAACCCGCCCGACTGCCCGCAACTCCTCGACGAGCTGACAACCTATTTTCTCCGTACTGAGTTCGATCTCCGCCGGCTGTTGGTAACCCTTTCTCGCACCGAGGCCTACCAGCTCTCGAGCGTGGCGACCGAGGACGCACCCGAGCGCCGTCGTCACTTCGCCCAGATGAACATCAAGCCGTTCACGCCCGAGCAGCTCTACGACGGCATCGTCACGGCCACGCGCCTCAGCGCCGGCAGGGCTCCCGCCGCGATGACCGTGGTCGAGGGCGTGCCGGTCGATGCCCTCAACCTCCGAAACGACAATTCGCGGCGTGCCTTCCTGGAACGGTTCAAGCTCACGCCGGGCGAGGCGACCGAGTACCAGGCCGGCATCACGCAGGCACTTGCCTTGATGAACGGCCGCCTGACCGACGCGGCGACCGGGCTCGGAAGCAGCGGCTTGCTGAAGTCGTTGCGGGCGCCCTTCATGAACGACAAGCAGCGTGTCGAAGTCTTGTTCTTGGCAACGGTTTCTCGGCCGCCGAGCGACGAAGAGTCCGAGGCGATCCTCGGTATGCTCTCCGAAGCCAGAGGCAAGCGAGAGCGATCGGAGGTGCTGGGCGACGCCTTGTGGGCGTTGCTCAATTCGGCCGAGTTTACGCTCAACCACTGAGAGCTGTTGGCGGCGATAGGTTTTGAAAACGCGTTAAGGGTTCCCTCATGCTCCACCTCAACCGACGCCGCTGGATCTCGACGACCGCCGCCGGCGCGGCCGGGCTGAGCATGAGCGGGTGGGGGTCGGCCATCGCCGAAGCGGTCACGGCGAACACCAAGCAACGCCGCCATGTCATCCTGCTGTGGATGAGCGGGGGGCCGACGCAGACCGATACCTTCGATATGAAGCCCGATCACGAGAACGGCGGTGAGTTCGCCGAGATCGCGACCAACGCGCCGGGGGTCCGCTTCAGCGAGCACCTCCCAACGCTTGCCAAGCACGCCGACAGGCTGGCGATCGTCCGCAGCCTGAGCACCAAAGAGGGGGATCACTCCCGCGGATCGCACCTGATGCGGACCGGCCAACGGCCGATGGGACCGATCGATCACCCGTCGCTCGCCTGTTCGCTGGCGAAGGAGCTCGGCGAGCCGACCGACGTGCTCCCCGGCTGCGTCAGCGTCGCCCCGTACGCGGCCCTTGGCGGGACCACCTCGCCCGGATTCCTCGGGCCGAAGCACACGCCGTTGATCGTAAACGCGGCCGCTCAGATCGCCGCCGACGCGGAGCAAGGCCATACGGAGCTGCGGATCGATTCGCTCAAGCCGACCGGCAACCTGAGCGAAGAACGGCTCGAACGCCGCCGTGAGATGTGGCAGCGTCTGCAGAGCAACTTCGTCGGCAAGCATGCCGGCGGTGCCGCTGACGCTCAACAGACCGTCTACCAACGCTCGATGCGGCTGATGAACGATGCCACGAGCGATGCCTTCGACCTCACAAAGGAGCCCGATGCCCTCCGCACCGCGTACGGCCGGGGAGTCTTTGGCCAGGGCTGCCTGATGGCCCGGCGGCTCGTCGAGCGGGGCGTGCCGGTTGTCGAGGTCACGCTTGGAGGGTGGGACACCCACAGCGATATCTTCAACTCGGTCGAGAAGCTCTCCGCCGAGCTCGACGCCGGCTGGGGCACGCTCATGGGCGACCTCGATAGCCGTGGCCTGCTCGACTCGACGACCATCCTCTGGATGGGCGAGTTCGGACGCACGCCAAAGATTAACGGTTCGACTGGCCGCGACCACTTCCCCGGTGCGTGGAGCTGTGTGTTCGGCGGCGGCGGCATCGCCGGCGGTCAAGCCTACGGACGCACCAGCCCCGACGGCATGAAGGTCGAAGAGAACCCGGTCTCCGCGGTCGACGTGCTGGCCACGCTCAGTGCCGCCGCGGGCGTTGACCCCTCGACCGAGAACGAATCGAACCTCGGGCGACCGATCAAGCTCGTTGATGGCGACCCGATCCGCGAGATCCTCGCTTGAGAAACAAAAGCACAAACCGAACCACCAAGATCGCTTGTTGCGTGGCGAACTGTTGGCGTGCGCCTCTGACGCGACACCGCGGGTTGGTTCAGGCGGCGCTCGTTTGTTTGGTATCGGTCGTTGGAGCAGCCGTCGCCGATGATCCTTTGGCCGAGTGCGGCCTCGTCGAACTATCCGGACCCGATCCGAATCAAATGCTCTTCCTCGGCAGCATCCCGACGCCGACCCTCGATGACTCGATGCGGTATCGCCGCGGCCCGATCGGCGAGTGGCTGGTTCCAGAAGAGGTCGATCCAACCAACCCGACCATCAACGCCCGGCTGACCACGCCCGACGGTGACCTGCTGGTGCGGATCGACATCACGCTCGACGGCGAGCCGTTTCGCGCGATCCGCGAAGGCTGGATCGATGCCGCGGCCGAGACCCCCAAGCCGCTCGACGAGGCATCCGCTGTCGAGGAACCGAGCGAAGCAGAGCGGAACGAAGAAGGCCAACTCGCAGAACCCGATCCCGCGGTGATCGATGCGGCCGGGCGGCAGATGCCGAGCGTTTTTACCGGCACGTCGCCCGGGAAGTGGCTTGCCGGCTACCTGAAACAAGCGGGCGGCGAGGTCGATCGCTACGAGTCGCGTTGGCTGCTCGCGCAGCGGCTCGGCGGGCCGGCGTTGATGGAGCTGGAGAAGTTCAGCACGCCACGCTCCTCGGCGGCGCCGCTGGTGCACCTGCTGGATACAGACAACGACGGCACGCTATCGACGACCGAGATCGAGGACGCGGCCCTCGTGATCAGCATCAGCGACAACAACGAGGACGGCGACGTGACGCTCGCCGAGGTGATCAAAGCCCTCCCGCCCGGCCGCCGCCGATTCAAGGTCTGGAACGCCGAACCACTGCTGTCCGTGGCCGACGGTGAAGAATCCGTCACGCCCGATATCACGCTTCGGGTCCGCTGCACGACGGACAAAGGATCGGGTCGGATCGAGCTGGTCCACTTCGAGTCGGCGAGCGAACCTGACCTCGGCAGCTCGGCGACCGCGATGGCCGTTGGGATGCCTTTTGGTGACCTGGAGTTTGCGGCGGCGAGTGTCGCGGAGCCGGCCGCCAAGGGGCAGGTCTCCGTGGGGGCCGTCGTCGAAGGGGCGCCGCTCTGGAGCCGGCTCGACACCGATCACAACAACCTCCTCTCGCGCCGCGAGCGAGACAACGTGGCCGCGATCCTCGCCGCCTTGGACCGTGACGGGGACCAGTCCCTGACCGCCAAAGAGCTGCCGACGCGGATCCGCCTCGGCGTGGCGAGGGGGTCGGACGTGCATCGCTTGTTGGCGATGGCGACCACGCCGATCGTCCGTTCTTCGGAAGTTCCTGCCGATGTGCCGGATTGGTTCGCTAGTATGGACGCCAACCGCGACGGCGACCTGACCGCCGAGGAGTTCCTCGGCGAGCCTTACCAATTCCGCCAGCTCGACGCGAACAACGATGGCCTCATCAGCCTCAAGGAAGCCGGCCCCGCCGATTAATGTTTTCTGCCGAGATTGTTGAACCCGAATCGCCCCTCGCCGACTCTAAGTCTCTGAACCCGCCCGCCGCAGCCCGATCGGCAACCGCCTATGACCGCCATCACGCAGAATCACACGCCCCATCTGCCGGAGGATGCCACGCCGGAGGAGGTGACTCAGGCGGTCGAAGAGCTCCACGCCAGCTACCTAGCGATGCGTGAGCAGCTCGCCCATGTCGTGGTCGGCATGGACGAGGTCTCCGAGCAACTGGCGATCGCGATCCTCTGCCGCGGGCATTGCATCCTGCAGGGCATGCCCGGCCTCGCGAAGACGCTGCTCATCTCGAGCATCGCCTCGATCATGGACCTCTCTTTCAATCGCATCCAGTTCACGCCCGACCTGATGCCGGCGGACATCACGGGCGGTGAGGTGCTAGAAGAGGATCGGTCGACCGGCAAACGCGAGTTCCGGTTCATCAAAGGCCCGCTGTTCGCGAACATCGTGCTGGCCGACGAGGTGAACCGCACGCCGCCCAAATCGCAGAGCGCCCTGCTCGAAGCGATGGAAGAACGCCAGGTCTCGGTGGCCGGCACCACCTACCCAATGGCCGACCCATTCTTTGTGCTCGCCACGCAGAACCCGGTCGAAGTCGAGGGGACTTACCCGCTCCCGGAGGCCCAACTCGACCGCTTCCTCTTCAAGATCAAGGTCTCTTACCCGAGCCGCGAGGCGGAACGCGAGATCTGCCGCCGCAACGTCACGAACTATCGCGCCCAGACCGCCAAGGTCATCGACGAGTCGTCGCTCAAGAAGATGCAGAGCCTCGTGCGACAGGTGATCGTTTCTGGGCAAGTGTACGATGCGGCGCTCGACCTCGTGCGGGCCACTCGCCCCGAGGAGGGCCTGCTGCCGCCCGACTTGAAAGAGATGGTCCAGTGGGGGGCGGGACCGCGGGCAAGCATCGCGTTGCTGATGGCCGCCAAGGCGCGGGCCCTGCTGCACAAGCGGGTCCACGCCACGACCGACGACGTCTTCGCAGTCGCGCTGCCGGTGTTGCGTCACCGCATGATTGCGACCTTCAACGCCGAGGCCGCCGGCATCGACAACGACGACATCGTGAAGCGTCTGATCGAGCAATGCCGCGGAGCGATCTCGCCATGAGGTGGTTCAACCGCGTCTTCGGACAGCAACCAGCCGCGAGCCCGAGGGTCGAGGGTGGGGGGCCCACCCCGCCGGCGTCTTCCGACGCCGGGTCGTCCCCCCCTTCGGCCGCGGGCGCCGGGGAGTTGCTCGACGCCAAGACGCTCGGCCGCATCGGCGGGCTCGATATGATCTCGCAGACGGTCGTTGATGGCGTCATGTCCGGCAAGCACCGCAGCACCCACCGCGGCGGTTGTTGCGAGTTCTCCGAGCACCGCCCCTATACGCAGGGCGACGAGACCCGGCTCATCGATTGGAAGCTCTTCGCCCGCCGCGATCGGCACTTCGTCAAGCTTTTCGACGACGAGACCAACCTGCAAGCCTGGATCGTCGTCGACACGAGCGGCTCGATGGCGTTCGGTCACTCGACCGTCAGCAAGTTCGACTACGCCCGCGTGGCGAGCGCCTGCCTGGGCCGCCTGCTGATGCGGCAACGCGATTCGATCGGCTTGATCACCGAATCGAACGGCCGCTCGGTCCACCTCCCGCCAAGGTCGCAGCCGTCGCACTTCCAAGGCATCTGCGAGGCGCTCCGATCGGCCACCCCGACCGGGTCGCACCCGGTGACCGACTCGCTCGGCAAGCTGCCGAGCCTCGCCAAGCGGCGGGGCATGGTGCTGCTGTTCTCGGACTGCTTCGGCGATGTCGAGGAACTGGTCAAATCCCTAACGCTGCTCCGCCTCCGCGGGCACGACGTCATGGTCTTCCAGACGCTGGCCCCGGAGGAACTCACGTTCTCGTTCCGCGGCTCGGCCGTCTTCGAAGACCTCGAGAGAGTCGCCCCGCGGCTCCGTCTGAGCCCGGGCTTGGTGCGCAAACGTTACTTGCAACGCTTCGGCGATTTCCAAGAGCGATTGCGCAGCGAGCTGACGCGGGCGGACGTTGACCTCTGCACGCTCTCCACGGCCGACGATCTGGCACTGGCCCTCTCCCACTATCTCGTTTACCGGGCCGCCAAGGTGAAAGCCAAGGCCCGTTCCTAGCCGCTCCGACGTATGAGCTTCCTCAGCGCCGCCTTCCTGCTCGCCCTGCCGCTCGCCGCGGTGCCGGTGGTGCTGCACCTGCTGAAGAAGCGGCAGCAAGAAGTCATCTCGTGGGGAGCGATGGAGTTCCTCACCGACGCCGCCAGCGAGGGGCGACGGTTCGATCGCATCGAGGAGTGGTTGCTGCTCGCGCTGCGCACGCTGGCGGTCCTGGCCCTGGTTTTCGCCCTGGCCCAGCCGCTCGTCCGCCCTTGGGCGGGTGGCTCCGCGGTGGGACGCGAGATCGTTCTGGTGCTCGACGACTCGCTCTCGACCGATCGGCAGGCCGCCGGCGGGACGCTCTTCGAGGCAATCCGCCAACGGGCGCTCGATGTCATTGACGAGCAGACCGACAGCGAGAGCGTCCGCGTCATGCTCGCGGCCGAGGGACCCCGATGGCTCACCGACGAAGCGATCCAAACGACCCCGGCGGGTAAACGCGAGTTGCGGCGGGCAATCGAATCCTGCGAGCCAACCGGCGGGGCGGCCAACCTGCTCGGCTGCCTGCGGGTGGCGGCCTCGTACGAGTCGGGAGACGAGGGACTCGATCGCAGCATCTTGGTCTTCGCCGACAACCAGGCCCATGGCTGGCAGGCCGCCGCGACCGGCGCGTGGAAACGACTCGGTTCGCTCATTGAGAATGCCGACCGCCAGACGTCGCTACAAGTGGTGCTCATCGATAGCGAGTCGGCACCCGGCTTCAACTTGGCGGTCACCAAAGTCGAGGCGGCACAGCGGGTCGTGCTCGACGGCGAGCCGACCACGCTGCGGGCCACGGTCGCCAACACCGGTGAGGAAGACTCTTACCTCGCCAAGCTCAATTGGTCGGTCGATGGCAACCCGATCGGCACCAGCGACCTCGGCGTGATCGCCCCGGGCGGCAAACGCGTTGTCGAATGGACCACCACGTTCAAAGGCCCACGCCCCCACGAGGTGCTCGCAACCAGCCGAGCGACTGACCTCTTATCCCTCGATAACCAAGCCGGCCGCGTCGTCGAGGTGGTGAAGGCGATCCCCGTGCTGGTCGTCACGCCGGACGACGATCCACAGGAGCAGGCCGTTGCGTTCCTGGCGGCGGCCTTGGGGGCGGAGCCCGACGAAGGCGACGAATCGCTCCCCGAGGGTTGGCGATCGCCGTTCGCCCCGAAGTTCGTCGCCTTCGACCAACTCGCCGATGAATCGCTGGCCACCTACCGAACGGTTGTCTTGAGCAGCGTTAGCGACGCGCCAGAGTCGTTGGTCGAATCGCTCGAAACGTATGTCCGCGACGGCGGGGGGCTCTGGTTGATGCTCGGTCCGCGGATCGACCGAGAACGCTTCAACCGCCTCTGGCTGCGTGGCGGGGCGGGGCTTTGCCCGGCGCCGCTGGCGAGCCTGGTCCGGCCCGACAACCGCGACGACGCTGAGGCCTCGATCCACCCGCCCGAGAACGATCACCCGGCGACGGCGATGCTCTCCGACACGGCACGCCTCGACATCGATCGCGTGAGGCTGCGCCGCTACCACGGCTTCCGGCGTGCCGCGGGCGACAAGCTGACGCCGCTCCTGGAGTCGGGGCGCGGGGCACCACTGGCGTTGCTCAATCCGGTCGGCCGCGGGCGGGTGATCGTGCAGGCGTTCCCACTGCGATCGGATTGGACCGATCTGGTGATCGCCAAGTCGTTCGTCGTGCTGGTGCAGGACTGGCTCGCTTACCTCTCGCAGCCCGCCGCGACCCGATTCAATGTCTTGCCACGCGAGACGATTGAGTACCGTGTCGCGCTGAGTGAAGAAGGCGAGCCCGCCGAGGCCCGCACGCCGCTTGGCGAGACCTCCACGATCGAACCCGTTCAGCGGGCCGGGGCGTGGTCGTATCGCGTTGCCGATACCCGATTGCCGGGGCGTTACCAGCTTCGCATCAAAGAGTCGACGAAGCCGTTCCGAGTAACACGGCACGCCGAAGAATCGGAGCTGAGCCCGTTGAGTGAGTACGATCGCCAAGCGATCGCCGAAGCCTCGGGGGTCCGCTTCGCCAACCGTCTTGAGGCGGCCGTCGCTCCCGCAACGAGCGAGACCCGCCCGCGGCAAGAACCGGTCTGGGCTCCGCTGCTGATCGCGATGGTCTGCTTCATGGCCGGCGAGTCGCTGCTCTCGACCCGCTTGTCGCGTGGCCGCTACGGCCAGTCCGCAGTTTGATCCGACCCTCCCACGAGGCCGCCCCACGCGATGCCGTCCAACACGCCAGAAATGATCCAGCGCATCGTCTACGAGGGCGTGCTCGGTTGGCGTTGGGCCGCGGGGCTCTTGTTCGTGTTGGCGTTGCTGATGGGCTGGTTGCTCTGGCGCGAGCGGACGGTGACCGGCCGACCGAACGCCGTGCTCTTCTTCCTGCTGCGGGTCGTGGCCCTCGGGTTGGTGCTGTGGATGCTGCTCGAGCCGACACGGCTGGCGATCGAACGCGTGGCCGTGCCCAAGACCATCGCCATCGCCATCGACACGAGCGACAGCATGCAGACCGCCGAGCTGATGCCGGCGATCGATGAGCAGCGTTGGCGGCTGGTTGGCACCGGCGAGGCTTCCAACGAGAGCACCCTGGCCGAGTCCGATATCGCGTTGGTCTCGCTGCGTTGCACCGGATCGGCCCTGCGGCGGGTCGAGCTCGCGATCGAAGAATACTCCCCCGCCAAACAGGCCCGCGCCGCGATGCTCGTTGCCAAGCAAGCGGCCCGGGGAGCCGCGGAGCACCTCGCTCGGGTCGGCAAGCTGCTCGAAGGCGACGATAGCGAAGCCGCCGACGCCGCGATGACGATCGCCGACGACCTGCGCGACCAACTGATCGAGCCGCTCGCCGCGATGGTCGATCGTTGGCAAACGGGAACGCCCGCCGAACTCGACGAGTCGGCCGATCGGGTCCGCACCCTGCAAGATGATCATGAGCAGCTCCTCCGCCGGGGTGAGGTGGTGAGCCGGTCGGTCGCCGCGTTGAGTCCCGCAGCCGACGGGTCGCCCCGTTCGCGCCGCCGTCATTGCTTGGCGCTCATGGCACAGCTGGAAGAGGCGGTGCTCGGCGAGCTGGGGCAGAGCGTCAATATCAAGCGGGTCGCCTTCGATGAGTACTCCACGCCGCTGTCGGAGGGGCAGTCGTGGAGCGACGCCCTCGCGAGCGACAACGCGACGGCCGCTCAGCAGCCCGGCTCCGATTGGATCGGCCCCTCGACGAACCTGGCGACAACGCTCGAAAGCCTCGGACGCGATGCGGCCGCCGAGTCGATCGTCGCCGCGTTCCTGATCTCGGACGGCGGGCACAACACGCCCGGCGTCGCGGACCCGCAAGCGGTGGCCGCGGGGATGGCGGGCCTGCCTGTCTATACGGTGCCGATCGGCAGCCAAGAGCCCCAACGCGACCTCGAACTCTCACGGGTCGAGGCGCCAACGGCCGTCGCGGTGCGGGATCGTTTTGCCATCGAGGCCCTCGTCACGGGGCGGTACTTGGAAGGCGAGGCGGTCGACGTTGAGCTCCGCAAGGACGGCCAACTGGTCGATCGCAAGTCGTTCGAGTTCGACAGCGATCGCCAGGACCACCGCGTCCGCTTCGAGCTGGAGGCCGACGAACTGGGGCGCCACGAGTACGACCTCGTCACGCCCGTGCTCGAAGACGAGGCGAGCGAGACCAACAACGCCGGCGTGGTGGCCGTGCGGGTCGTGCGAGATCGCGTGTGGCTGCTCCTGGCGGACCGCATCTCGCGATACGAGTATCGCTACCTCGATCAACTCTTCCGCCGCGACAAGCGGGTCGAGTTCGACAAGCTCCTCCACATGCCCGAGCTGCTCGCCACGGGCGGCTTGCAGGCGAGCAAGGAACTGCCACGCGACATCGAAGGCTGGGCCGAGTACGACACGGCCATCCTCGGCGACCTGCACCCGGACGCCTTCGACAGAGAGCAGCAACGGTCGTTGGAGGCTTGGGTCCGAGAGCGGGGCGGGTCGGTCGTCGTCATCGCCGGGTCGGAGCATATGCCGATCTCGTATCGGCGTGGCCCGTTGCTCGACCTGCTCCCCGTGCAAGCCTCGCCCGACATGGTGCCAGAACGCAACGGCTACGTCCCCGCGCTGACGCCCGAAGGGGCTCGCAGCGAGGCGTTGCTGCTTGCGGATTCTGGCCCCGAGAGCGCGAGGCTGTGGTCGGATCAATTCCGGCACGTCCCGGTCTACTACCTCTCCCGGTTCTGCCGGCCCAAGGTCTCTGCGCATGTCTGGGCCGGCGCGATGCCCCTGGACCAGCGATCGACGGGGCCCCGCGAGGAGCGGCCCGAGCAAGCCTTGCTCGCGTGGCAAGACGTCGGCGCCGGGCGGGTCGTTTACCTCGCCTCGCCGGTGAGTTGGCACCTCCGCTTTCGGCGTGGGGACGAGTTGCACCATCGCTTCTGGGGGCAGTTGCTCCGCTGGCTGACCGCGACCGATCGTGGCAAGCGATCGAGCCGGGTCTTCGTCCGCACAAGCGACTCCACTTACGACTACGGCGAATCGGTCGAGGTCGCCGTGGCCCTCAACGGCCAAGACGGCACCCCGGTCCGCGAAGCCGATGTCTCCGCCGCCGCGGAGACTCTCACCGGCGAACCGATCATCGCGTCGCTCCGCGCTGACCCGAAGGTGCCCGGCCGCTACCTCGGCCGATTCGAGGGCTTGAAGCCCGGTGCCTATCGGATCGTCGTCGCCGGCGAAGCTGCCGAGACGCTCACCGAGGAAGACCTCGACGCCGACGGGGCAACCGCGCTGGTGAACGTCGTCGCGCCGGACAACCTCGAACTCGCCGACCCACGCGGCAACCTCTCGCTGATGCGTGCCATCGCCGAATCGACCGGCGGGCAGGTGCTGCCACCGACCGCCATCGCCGAGGTGCTGCGACTCTCGGCGAGCGAACCGAGCCTGATCGAGACCGCGACACGGACGCCGTTGTGGAACCGCTGGAGTTACCTCTGGATCGTCGTCGGTTGCCTGGCGACCGAATGGACGATCCGTCGCCGGATCGGCCTCGTCTAAGCCCCCACCTTTCCCCGAGTCGATTCACCATGTCGATCGCCAACTCATCGCCCCCGGGCATGACGCTTGCGCCGGAGATCGCCGAGAAGCTCCGCGGCGTGCGCGGTTGGAGCCTGTTGCTCGGGCTAATCGCCACCGTCGCCGCCTCGTTGGGCGTGCTGTTGGGCGGCATGCTGCTCGCCATGCTGATCGATTGGTGGACCCTCCCCGAGAACGGAGTGCTGCGCCCCTGGCTCACCTCGCTGCCGATCCTGGCGGCGTCGGCGGTCTTGGTGGTCGGCAGCCGGCGGGTGATCGCCCGGCAACGCGTCCTCTGGCGGGCAGCGACCGAGGTCGATCGGACGCACCCCGAGCTCGACCAACGCTGGACCACGCTGGCCCGCGCCGAGGGCGAGAGCCACCCGGCGATGCATCGGAAGCTGACCCGCGAGTCGGTCGCCTGGGTGCCGCGGGTCGCCCCCGCCCAGGTTGCCCCGAAGACCCGTCTGTGGCACGCCGGCTGGATCCTGACGCCGGCGTTCGCGCTGCTGCTGGCCTTCTTCCTGGCCGATAGCCAACGGGCCGGCGTGCTCGTGAGTCGCTTCTTGGCCCCCAGCAAGAACATCACGATGACCCGCCTGACGGGGGTGTCGGAGGGCCTGGTTGCCGCCCGCGGCGAGTCGTTGGATTTGTCGGCAACGATCGAGGGACGAATCCCTAACGAGGCGCGGCTGGAGATCCGCAAGGAGGACGGCAAGACGCGATCGATCAAGCAGCTGCCCGAGGCGGCCGAGTCGCACCGGGTGTCGCATACCCTCCGCGAGGTCCGCGAGCCGGTGGAGGTCCGCTGGCTCGCCGGCGATGGCAGGAGCGAATGGACGCCGGTCACGGTCGCCGATCGGCCGAAGATCGAGAGCGTCCGCCTGCGGATCACGCCGCCGACTTACACCAAACGGAAACCGGTCACCCTCGACCGCCTGCCCCGACGCCAACGGGTGATCGAAGGGAGCCTGATCGAGCTCTCTTTCCAGCCCAAGGAGCCGGTCGATAAGTGTCAATTGATCGCCACGACCAACGGTTCCGTGACGACCCTTGCGTTGTCGCCGGTCGACGACGGCTGGTACGTCTGGAGTGCCGAGGCGATCGAGGACACTTCCCTCGAATTGCAACTCGTCGAATCACACGGTTTGGCGATGCGCAAGCCGGCCACCTGCAAGTTCCAAGTCGTCCGTGACCGCGCGCCATCGGTTGAGGTGATCAGCCCCGATAACGAGATGGCCGTTCAGCCAGACGAGCAGATCAGTATCGAGTTCCTCGCCAAGGACGACTTCGCGATCACCCACGCCGACCTCGTCGTCTACGGCGAGAACGCCGAGGGCGAGGCGAGTGTCTTGCGCACCGTGCCGATCGATCTTGGCGAGCAGCAGGGCAACAAGAAGGTGAAGGGCTCGGTGCCGCTCGACCTGACCGATTTCGACTTGGAGAACGGCCAATCGATCTCCTACGCGGTGCGGGTCTACGACAATCGCGAAGCGCCCAACCCAACGGCTCAGCCCCCGGTCATCGCGTCCGCGCCCGAGGCAACGCAACCGACGGCCGACGACAGCGAGCCGTCGGACGCGGAGAAGCAAGAATCGCCGATCGACCAGCCGGTAACCGCCCTGGCACAGAACGATTCGCCGCAAGGCCAAGAAGCCGAGTCAACCGCCGCGATCCAACCGCAGCCATCCGCCAAACAAACCGCCCAGGCGACACCAGCCGACAAGCGAGCCCCGGCGGCATCAGAGAGCGGCGATCCAACCTCCGATGACCAGCCAAGCAACGAGGCCTCGACCAAGACGCTGGCCGCGACAAAGCCCGCCGATCAGCCGGCAGAGCCCGCTTCGCCCGATTCCACGCCGCCAGACGCATCGACCGCAGACCGAGTGGCTTCAAAACCACCGAAGGGCCGAGACACGAAGCCAACGGCACCGACCGATACGCCGGCTACCAACGAATCTAAATCGCAGCTCACCAACGCCGACAAGACGCCTACGCCGCCAAAAGCTCCGCCAGCCGGTGCCGACCAGCCAAGCGAAATGCTAGCCAAGACCGATCCCTCCAAGCCAACCGGCAAGCGGACCCCGAAGGAACCCGCTGCCGAGCAGTCCAAGACTCCGGCCGGCAAACCGAATCCCGCACCTCCCGCAGGATCGCTAGCGAAGCAGGCCGCGGAGAAACCCGATAGCCTGGAGGAGAAGACCGGCGAAGACCAGCCACCCAAGCCGGAGAACGCCTCGGCGACGAGCGACGCGCAGCGACTCGTCGCCGGTCTGCCGAAGCCGCCGGAGGCCGAGAAGCCAACCTCCGAGAAACCATCGGAGAAGCAGGTCGTCGGCGGACCATCCAATCGCCAGTCGCCAACCAAATCGGCCGCGACCAACGCGAAGCAAGCATCTGCCAGGGCGAGTCAGAAGTCGGGCAAGGTGGCTGTGCCAGAGGGCATGGTCGCTCTCAACAACTCGCAGGACGGCAAGCCACGGGAGAAAGACCAGGACCAGCAACCGCAAGACCAAGCCAACGGCGCACCCCGGCCGGGCAACGAGATGACTAGGCGGCTTCTCGATACGCCGCGTCCCCAATCGGCCGCGTCGAATCGGATGCGGCTGAAGGTCGACGAGTGGGCCGGCTCGTTCGATGGGCAGGTGCGTGACAAGTTGGCCATCGCGATCTCGCCCGTGCTCGCGAAGCTCGACAGCAACCTCACCGAGGCCCAGGAGATGACCGGCGCGGTCGCCGAGCGTGTCGAGGCGGGCGAGGCGTGGCAGGCGGAGCAGAAGCGGACCGTCTCGCGAGCGGACCGCCTGCTAGAAGACTGCGAGGAAGCGGTCGAGGCACTCGCCGCCAAGACAAGGGGAACGCCTTACGCGTTTGTCGGCTTGCAGCTCGGCACAATCGTTCGCGCCCACCTGCCGCCGGCCCGCGAATCCCTTTGGGAAGCGAGAGAGACCGAGGTCGGCCGCGCCGAGGAGGTCCGGATCGCCTGGGGAGAGATCGCCCAAGCACGAACACGGATCGCGGAGCTGACCAAGTCATTCGAGCGGATCCACCGAGAGCACCGCCTCGCCGAAGCGACCGCCAAGGTCAAGAAGATGTACCAAGTCTTCATCGAAGACTCGCTCGCGCTGCTCACGCCGGAGGACGGGCGGATCAACAACTACCAGCGTCGGCTGGCCGAGCTCGAGATGGACGATGAGTATCTAAAACGCTTGAAGGAGGTGCTCGAACTGCAACGCGACATGCAGGCCGAGCTGGCCCGACTGCTCACCGATGACCCACGCCTGATGAGGCGTTACCTCGATCGCTTGACAACGCGTAACGACACCCTCCGTGATCAAGCCACCCTGCTCGCGGAGCGGCAGAAGGCGATCTCCCAAGAGGCCAAACTCTGGGCCGAGACCGACGAATCGAAACGCCCGGCACTGCTCGAAGCGATCCGGATCGATCGGCTCTCACGGCTGACCCGCCTCGCCGAGCTGGCCACGCTGCACAACGAACGCCTGGAAGCTTGGGCGCCGCTTGAGAACACGCTCGACGACCCGACGCTCGCTCCGCTCCATGACCTCGCCGAGCGGGCGGCCAGCGAGGCCCTCAAACTGGCCGCGATGCCGCCCGACCAAGAGGGCCGACTGGCCGAGGGACGCAAGCTGTACGCCACGCTCGGCAAGCTCGATGCCGCGATCCGGCGGGTGGAGATCGACGGCGAGGACGCCAAGCTCGCCACGCACCTGCTCAATCGCTTGGCCGAGGTCCGCGAGCTGACGCTGCTCGCCTCGTCTTGGATCCGTCAGACGGACTTGCTGGAGAAGGGCGAGTATTGGCAAGAGGCGGCCATTGAGCAGTACAAGCTCGCGATGGAGAGCGACACGCTCGCCGGCAAGTTGGCCGGTCTTGAGCGGCAGCTCGCCGGCGCGTTGCCACCCGGCTCGGAGGCGAGCGACGGCCTCGCCGCGAAGGCCAACGAGTTGCTCACGACCTTCGACAACGAGGTCTCAGCGAACCAGCTCGCGGCCACGTTTGCGATGCGCCGCGGGCGCGATGCCCCGGCCGTGGCCAAGACAGCCGCCGCCGACACGGCTTTCCAGAAAGTCGAGCGCCTCTTCGACGAGCTCATGCGGGCGACCCTCGATGAGCTCGATAAGCTCCCCGTGCAGGACCCGATCGCCCAACTCCTCCGCGACCCCACGCTCGATGAGCTTCTGGCCCAACTCGAGAACGAGACCCCTCTCCAGGAGTTGCTCGGCATCCCGGCTCGGCCGAGCAACCTGCGGATCATCGGAGATTGGATGCGCCCGGGCAACAACGGTGGCGGGGGCGGTGGCATGATAGCGCAGCAGCTCCGCCTGCAAGCCCAGGCCGCCAAACGCCAGGCCCAGGAGGCTTACCGCCGTGCACTCGCCCGCGCGAAGAAGGCCGAGAAGGACGCCGCGGGCAAGAAGTCGAAGCGTGTCGCCAGGGTGAAGCGGACCGAGTGGAACACGCTCCTGTCGAGCCTCCGCGACGACCTGCTGCAGGGCGAGGGCCGCCTGCCGCCGGAGGAGTACCGCGAAGCGATCGAGTACTACTTGACCCGCATCAGCCGGCTGGAGAGCCAGGCCGAGCCGGCCGGCGAGAGCAAGTAGTGGTTGCGACGCCGAGTCTATAGCGAGAGCGGCCAGGCGTCGGTGCCATCGCTGATCGCTGCGAATCCTTGGTCCAACGACTCTTCACGAGTCGGGCTATCGGGCGACTCATACGGGCTGGCGATCGCGGCACGCGATCCAAACCCTGGGTTCTCTTGGGGGGAGTCGGTCGCCAGCAGCAACAACGCATCGCCTGTGGGGCCACTATTTATCGCAAGCGGCGCTCGTGACGCCGGCGTGTAGCGGCTGCGAGAGGCGTTGTCGTTCGGAACCAGAGACCCGGTGCCGGGGAGGCGGCTTATCGGAGAAGCATCGGCCGGTTGGCTGTCGCTGCTCGATAAGAGTGGGGGCGGCGTGAGTTCGAGGCCGACGTGGTCACGCCAGATCGTGTAGTCGGCCGCGTTCACGACGCCATCGCCGTTGCCGTCGCCGGGCAGCGTGGCCCCGGTGCGGCCGAACGCTGCCTTCCAGACCGCGTGGTCGCCTTGGTTGACGACGCCATCGTTGTTGAAGTCGCCGCGGTCGGCGTTCGGGTACGCGACCGTGGGCGTGATGCTGTTGTCGAGCTGCGTCGGGTCGTCGACACGTCCCATGAACGCGATCGTCGAAGTGACGTTGTCGCGGATCATGAAGTGGAACGGCCGGTCCGCGTAGAAGCCGTCGTCGTAGAAGTTGTGGGTCCAGACGGCGAATCCCCACTCGCGCTCGCCGACGAAGTAGGTGTGGTGGTCGGCGACACGCAGGTTGTAGACCGATTCCTCGCCGCGGCTCTCGCTCAACTTCTCGACGGCGACCGCCTCGGCCCCGTTGGTCGCCAAACGATCGCCAACACGCAGCTTCTCGGCGGGGGTCCACCCCTGTCCCTCAACGAAGAACGGGTGGAGGCCGGTCACACGGATCACGCGGCCGTGCACGGTCACCTCCAGCAGGCTCGCGACGCCGTGCCGGACCTCTTCGATGACTTTCTCCTCGATCGGGCCTTCCGAATCGTTCTCGCTGCGAGCAAAGACACGATCCCCGACACGCAACGATTCGATCGGCTTCGACCCGTCGCGTGTCAGCACGGGCGTACCGGCGGCGAAGCAGAGAAAAAGCTCGACTTCCGTGGCGGCGGCTGCTTTGGTGCCGGTTTCGTTGACCTCAATGGTCGCCTTGTGGGAGACCTTGCGAATGTAACCGACGCCCTCGGCAATCCCCCCGAAGTCGGCGTTGCCCGTGAACGCGGTCGGCATCCCGAGGCCCGCCAAGAGCGGCTTCAAGCTGACCTCAACGGTTGTCTCGAAACGAGGGAGTCGCACCTCCGCTTTGTAGAAATCTCGCGGGCTGTCGGCCCAGGCCCCGATCTCAGCCCAGGCTTCGCTTGTCAGATGGTTGGAGTCGCCGGGGATCTCAGGCATGGCTAGCACCATCGACGCCTGACCGTTCGCGAAGGGCAAGTCGAGAACGTCGAACCCCGCCATCTGAGCTCGTGCCACCACAGGCTGCGTGTACATGATCGGTGTAAAGACCGTATCGCCGGCGGCGCGGCGAAACTCTTGATCGTACGTGCTGTCTGGCAAGAACGGGATGTCCCAGAGGGCGTCGAAGTTTACCGCGTTGGTAAGCACCATCGTCGTGAGAGGACTCAAGCCCGAGACAAGGTCTTCGATCCTTCCGTCCGTCTGGTCCGCCACCCAGGCATTGATCGTGTCTTCAGCTTGCTGTGGGTCAGCGTAGTCGACTTGTTCGACGTGACCGAAGTACTGGGTTTCGATCGTGTTAATGAAGCTCGGTTCGACAAGGAGGTCGTCGTCCGGCCAGATCGAATTCGCCTGCGTTAGCTCGAAGTCGTCGACCGTGATCGATCTGGCGAGTTGGGAGACCAGCAACTCGCGGAACGAGCCGTGGATCGAGGGGTCGGCTCCCAGGTGGAAGACCTGCTGCATCTCCGCGGCGGTCTGGCCCGCCGCCCCCGCCGAGGTCATCGCCAGAGCGGCCGAGATGCTCAACGGCGAGAAGAACAGGTTGCCCTCTTCTTGCTGGAGGTGCTGATAAGCATCCGCCGCGAAGGCGTTGACGGCATCGGACGCCGCGTTGGCCGAGAGCAGGCATCGGGCTTCCAGCGGCTCCAGACGCAGGTGGCGAGAGGCGACGACCGCTTGGGTTGGCTTCATGGCATGCTCGCGTTGACGAGGTCAGCGGCGATCGAGGCGGGAGACTCCCCGGCATCGCTTGCGCTGGCCAGCCTATCCGTGATCCTTCACGCGGGCAACTAAATCCGGGCCGTTCGGCCTCAACCCGCGCGGCGGCCGTAGTTGGCTCGCCAGACCTCGTCGTCTTGTTGGTCGACGCGGCCGTCGTGGTTGGCGTCGGCTCCGTCGCCGGGGCGCGGGACCTCTTGGTCGAGCTTGTCGGCCCACACGGTCTTGTCCGCCGCGTTGACCACGCCGTCCCGATTGAAGTCGCCGGGGATCACCCGGTTCGGACCGGGCGCCTTGGGGAAGATGCCCGCTTGCTTGAGTCTCCCGATGGTTGGGCGGTGCCGATCCCCGTTGCCTTGCTCCACAATCAGATGATGCGTCAGCAGGCCGGCGAGCCACTTGCGCACCGATTCGACTTGCGATTGGCTCAAGCCGAACGTCTCGATCGATGACGCGTTCGCCGGCTCCAGGAGGTCGACCGAGCCCACCGGATCGATCGCCAAGTCATAGAGCGATTGCGAGCCGTCCTCGGCCTGCACCAATCGGAAGCGATGGGAGCGAACGCCGTGCGTATCGCCGGCCGAGGTGATGGCGACGCGATCGTATCGCTCGCCCGCCGGCGCGAGCAAGTCACGGAGGCCGTTGCCGGCGAGTTGCGACAGAGCGCGGCGGCTCGCGAAATCGACGGGCCGGCCTTCTTCGAGTCGGAGCTCATCGAGCGGCAACGGATCAATGCCCGCGAGCTCGATGATGCCCAGCGGTAGGTCAGATAAGTCGACCGGGGTAACGACCCGTTGCTTTGGCTTCGTCACGCCCGGTGCGAAAGCCAACACGTCCGCCCGCGCGCCAATCTCTTGCACGGCCCGTACCCCGCCTCGTTCGGCGGAAGGCAACGCCGCGATGACGAGCGCCCAATCGTTGGCGGGATCGTCGTCGCCGTTGAGCTCCGCGACGGCATCTATCAGCTTGCCGGCGGCGTAGTCGAGGGCGCTGGCCTTGGCGAGCCAGGCTTGGATCGCCCGCTTCCAGGCCGCTTCGTCTTCGGCGTCGAGGCCTTCCAGCTCTAGATCGTAAACGCCCATCCGTGCGGCCAAGGCTTGGCGAGCATTAGCACCTTTCGGGAGTTCGATCTGATCGATCGGGAAGCGGTCGAAGAAGATGCCCGGGATGATCGGCGACGGTGACCCGTTGGAGAGCCGCACGGCGAGCGCCTGCGGCCGCTCGTCGGTTGGCCGCCGCAGCGCCTCGACCGCGGCGACGGCGGTGAGGGGAGCGTCCTGCGTGTCGGCGAGTTGCTCCCACGCCGCGATCGTTTGTTCGTCGGGCGTCCGTTTGATCCAGCGGCTCAGCGGCTGTTGCCGTTGAGGCACGGACCAAGTTCCCCGCTCGTCTTGGTAGGCCGGTATCGCTTGCTCAGCGGGCGAGACGAAACCGGCCTCATAGCCCGCTTTCAAACGCAGGTGGGCGAAGGCATCTTCGAGGTCGCTGGCGGCCGCGTCGCCGCCGGCGAAGGCGTTCTCGAATCGGGCACCCGATTCGGCCAGCCGCTCCGCGTCGGGCGTTACCCGGGCGCGGATCTCCGGATCGGGCAGAACGTCTTCTAGCCCGCGAGCCGGCACGCCGACGCCGGCCGCCCCCTCGAGGGTCACGACCAGCAAGTTCGGGTGATTCGGCCGTGCGTCGTCGGCGTTCGCCGCCACGGCGAAAATGAGGCCGAGCCCCGCCAAGCAAGTCGATCGGGTCATGGCGTTTCGGTGCGGCGGACGAGGAGGGCCCAGTCTTGCTGGGGCGAGTTGGGGGGCGTGCCGAGCGAGCGTTTCTCGCCACCCTGGACGGTCTCGACCGAGCCCGCCTGCAGATCGCCCCCATTGCGTGGGTCGTACCACTGCACGGAGTAGGTGCCGGCCGCGTCGGTCAGGTCGAGCTCCGGCCTGGCGCCCGACAGCGAGTAGACGACGTAGGCCTTGCCCGGCTTCGCGAAGCAGAAGGCCTTGGCCTTCTTTGGCACGGCCACCAAGCCGTCGGCGGAGTGCATCTCGATCAGCGGGAGGTCGTTGCCCGTGAAGAACTCCAAGGCGTGGCGGCAGTCGTCCCACGCGGCGTCGCGGCTACGCCAGTCCTCGCAGTTGAGATCGGTCTGGGCGAGCTTGTAACCGAAGTAGTACTCGACACCCGCCCCACCCGCCGTCAGGTTGCCCCACAGGGTGTGCTTGCGGATATCGTCCTGCGTGTACTTGGGCTGCTCCTTGTTCTTCGACGCGTAGGCCGGGTCGGGCGGCACGCCACCGTCGGCGGGGGCTTGCTCGTCGTGGGCGACCACCCACGGGTGCCCCGCGTCGGCCGATTCTTTGATCCAGAGCTTCGTTTGGCGGTGGCTGTTGATCCAATGGTCTTGCACCGACACGCCGGTCAGCGTCTCACGATTCCCGACGTGGGGGCGGTAACGCATCTCTTGTTGCGGCGGCAGCGTGTGCAGCACGACCAAGTGGCCGTAGGGGTCGATCGCACGAAGGTACTTGGCCATCTGGGCCTGGACCTCGTACGGCTGCGAATTCTCCTCGCCCAGGTTCCAGTTGAGCGCGAGCTGATGCCCGAACCGAGCGACGAGTTCCTTGTAGTAGAGCTTGCGTTCGACGCCGAGCAGGCCGGCATCGAGGGCAGCGGGGATCGGCGTCTCCTCGACGTTGGGGTCCCACAACCTACGCCAGTCGTCGTTCTCGGCCTCTTGCATCTTGAAGTGAAGGTAGAGGCCTTGCTGCTGGGCGTGGGTGAAGACGATCCCCCATTGATCGAGCTTCGAGCAGTCGTAGTGCATCTTCTTGTCCGGCGCGATCATCGGCCAAGCGTTGTCGCCGTCGCCGCCCGCGTTGTAGGGGATGAACGAGATCGAGTTGAGGCCCTTCGAGGCGACATAGTTCAACGCGCCGATGAGCCCCTTGCCGCGACCGTCTCGCCAAGTCGGATCACCCTCACGCCAGTCCTTGAGGTGAGGCTTCCAAGTCTTGAGGCGTACTCGGCGGGTGGTGGTCCCGTCGAAGTCCTTCGTGCCGAGCAGGGTCTCGGGAGAGTCCGGGCCCGCCTTGAGGAAGGTCTCGCCCGTCTCGGCGAACTTGAGGTAGCGCTCGCCGACATACTGCAGGCGGCCTTTCGCCCGGAAGTCGCGGCCCGCTTTGTCAGTGGATTCGATGGAGAACTGGCCGGTCTGGCCGTCGACGCCATCGACCGCTTCGCCCGGGCAAGATTTATCCAGAGCGGCTCCCTCGCCGGTGGTGAAATGCACCGTGTAGGCCCACTCGCCCGGCTTATGCGGGGCGAGGTGTGCTCGCCACACGTTGCCCGAGGTCGCGCCGGACTCGGCCGCGTCGCCATCGGCGGCGAAGTATCCGGGCACCCAGAAACGATCCCCCGATTCCTTGTGGCGGAAATCGACCCAGAAGCTGTAGTCGGTAAACGGGTTGGGCGAGGTATCGGTCTCGCTGGCTTGAGGCCCTTTGAGCGAGAGGGTTACGTTGTGCCAGCAACGCAGCTCGCCGCTGACCGTGGCGGCATCGAGCCGGCCAACCAGTCCCGCGGCGATGAAGAGTGCCGCGGCGAGGCGGGCAAAAAGAAGGGGTTGTCTCTTGTGCATCGATAGTGCTCGCAGAGAAGTCGTTCTGAGGAGTTGTGGGGAGGGCATCGCGTCCCTCCGCCTATCTTAGTGTCCCGACGCCGCGCGTGCCGACCGCTCGCGTGCTTAAAGCGTGGCGTCTTCTTCGAGCAAGTCGATCGAGAAGGGGGGACGCAGCCGATGCGTCAGGTTCCAACGCAGGGCGTGGCGGTAGTCGGGGCTGGTGAGCTCGTCGTCGGTCGCGACCGCGAAGCAGAGACCGCCGGCCTTGAGGGGCTTGCCGAAGTGGACGGCCAATCGCAGGCCCAGGTCGTCGGCCTCGCCGATATAGAGCGTGTCTTCCGGCTTGGTCGATGACGACAGCAGGTACACGCCGCCGCGTCCGTCGAGCGGTTTGATCGCTCGCGCGGTGAGCTTCTTCGAGCGATCCCCAGCGAGGCGGTTGACGAGCTTCGTGGTGACGAACTCGAACTGGATCGCCTCGGCCTTGTGCCGCTTGGCCGCTTTGCGGAGCCGCAGGGCGGCCCAGCGATACTCGTGCGGCTCGTAGCCCGGCGCGGCCTTCTTGGCGGCCTTATCGAAGAGTTCGAGCTTGGCCGGGTCGCAGAGCAGGTCGTCGAGCGAGACCCCCGGGTGCTTCGCCCGCACCCGAGCCCAAGCGATCTCCACCGCGAACGCATAACCCTCTGGGTCGGCGACGGGCGTCTTGGTAGTGGTCCCTTTCTCGTTGCCGCCGAGGTGGCCCGACTTGCGCAGCTTGAGCAGTTGCCGGTTCCACTCGTAAGGCGTGCCCATCAGGCCGGCCTCCTCGCACGCCGATGCGAACTGGGCCTGCAAGTCGGGGCGGCAGAGCAACCAATCGAGTGAGGCCCCATCGGCCGCTCGGTGAAACGCATCGACCAGGGCCTGCCGGGTGAGATCGCGAAGCGAAATGTTCGAAGGCGGAGGGGGGAGGGGGGAAGGGGTAACCGGTTGAGCGGCAGCGCTTTCGTCCTTCCGCCCTCCACCTTCCGCCTTCGCTTCCGTCATTGGATGGCCTTTCAACCGCCGCCCCTTGGCGGTGGCCGGCGCGCTCCGCACGGGGTCGGCGGGGCCGGAGAGATCGTCGCCCTCGGATGCCTTTTCCAGCCGTTCGGTCGCGTACTTCACGTAGTCGCTCGACAGCTCGAAGCCCATCCAATGCCGCCCCAGCTTCTTCGCCACGGCGAGCGTCGTGCCGCTGCCGGCGAACGGGTCGAGCACCACATCGCCCGCGTTGCTGCTCGCCCGCACGATGCGGCCCAGCAGCTGTTCCGGCATCTGGCAGCCGTGGAACCCTTGGCGTTCCTTGAACGTGCCGGCGACCCGGCTGTAGTACCACGTGTTGTCTTGCGGGTGGAACGCGGCCTCGTCTTCTTGCAAGTCTTGGGGTCGCAAGATCCAGGTGTCGTCCGGCAGGCGGCCGGCCGGGTTGGCACGCTTATCGCCGTACACGAGCGCCCGCGCGGAGGGCACGCGGATTGCCGGGTCCTTGGCGTTGAACGTGTGGAGCTCTTCGTCTTTGACGAAGTGGAACAGGTGCGCGTGCGAGCGGTTGAACTTGCGGGTGCAGTTCTGCCCGAACGTGTAATACCAGACGACCCAATTGCGGGCGGTGAAGCCGATCCGCTTCGCGGCCACCTTCAGCTCCGCCGCGTACTCATCGCCGATCGCCAGCCAGAACGAGCCGGTCGGTTTCACGACCCGGTGCAGGCCGGTGATCCAGGCCTCGCACCAGCGGAGGTAATCCTCGTCGCTGTTGTTGTCGTCGTACTCGTCGTACTTGAAGCCGATGTTGTAGGGCGGATCGGCGAACGCCAGGTCGATCGAATCGGCCGGCAACTGCGCCAACAGCTCGACACAATCGCCTTGGTGAATGGCATCCACCGCCGGTGCCGGGTTGCTGGCGGAGGAGGCCTCACCCCCGGCGTCCGCGGACGCCGACTTGTGGGCGACCTCGTTCTCGAAAATACCGGCACCGAAAAGCGACTTTTCCATGCCCGCTAGCATAACGGACGGACCGCCCGAGCGCCAGCGATTCACGCCCGGCATCGGGATCAGCACCGGGGATTAGCCGAGCTCCGCCGCCAGCAGGTCCTCGACCGTCTGCCCCCGGCGGATCAGCCTCGGCGTGGCGTCCTCGATCAGGACTTCGGGCACCAGCGGCTTGCTGTTGTAGTTGCTTGCCATCGTGTAGCCGTAGGCCCCGGCGCAGCCGATCACCAGGAAGTCGCCAACCGCGGGGCGGGGCAGGGCACGGGACTCGACGAAGCCCCCTTCCTGCTGCGTGAAGACATCGCCCGACTCGCACAACGGGCCCGCGACGACGAAGAGGTCAGCGGTATCGGCCTCCGAGCCGCTTGCGCTTCCCTGCCCACTGCCGGCTGCCCTCTGCCCACTCTCTGCTTCACAGAGCGAAATCGGATGATACGCCCCGTACATCGCGGGGCGAGCCAGGTTGTTGAAACCGGCATCGACCAGCACATAGTCCTTCGTGCCCTGTCGCTTCACGGCACGGACCTCCGTGATCAGCACGCCACTCTCGGCGACGAGGTAACGACCCGGTTCGATCTCTAGGTTCACCGCATGGCCGAACCGCTCGGCGAGGCGTTCGCGGACCGCGTTCCAGGTCGAGTAGTAAGCGTCGATATCGACCGTCGGCTCATCACCCCGGTAAGGCGTGCTCAGCCCGCCGCCGGCGCTGATCGAGTGAACGGTCGGGCCGACTTCCGCAGCGATCTTTTCCAACGCATCCCCGACGGTGCCGAGGTGGGTCATGTCGGTGCCGCTGCCGATGTGCATATGGATGCCGGTCACACGCAGGCCCCAACGTTCGGCACGCTCCACACAATCGGCGACGTCCGTGTGCCAAATGCCGTGCTTGGAGCCCTCGCCGCCGGTGTTGACCTTCTGGCTGTGGCCGTGGCCGAAGCCCGGATTG
>CAYGUP010000030.1:0-47258 GCA_964353155.1 uncultured Planctomycetaceae bacterium
GGGCAGCGCAAGCGCCGGGGGCGTGGGCGGGTGGTGGGTGGGGGGGGGCTGGGGGGCGAACCGGGGTGAAGTTATAGTTGGAACATGACTGCCACCGCCCGGCCAACCCGCCTCGCCCTGATCGCAGGGCTCTTTGCCGCCTTATTCGGCTGCCTGCTCGGTCAGCCGGCCGCCGCCCAGAAGGGCCGGTCCACCCTCCAAGACGTTCGCAATCGCCTCGTCGATGCGGCGATCGTCAACGCGGGCGTCACGAACTCGCGCGTCATCGACGCGATGCGGGCGACCCCCCGCCACGAGTTCGTCCCCAAGTCGCAACGCCGGCTGGCTTACCAAGACATGGCCTTGCCGATCGGCGCGAGCCAAACCATCTCGCCGCCATTCGTGGTGGCCTACATGACCGAGAAGCTCGACCCGCAACCGACCGACCGCGTGCTGGAGATCGGCACCGGCTCCGGTTATCAGGCGGCCGTGCTCTCACCACTCGTGAAAGACGTCTACTCGATCGAGATCGTTGAGTCGCTCGGCAAGCGTGCCGCCCGCACGCTGAAGAAGCTCGACTACGAGAACGTGCACACCCGCATCGGCGATGGCTACCAAGGCTGGCCGGAGGCTGCGCCGTTCGACAAGATCATCGTGACGTGCAGCCCCGAGAACCCGCCGCCGCAACTCGTCGAGCAACTCGCCGAGGGGGGCCGCATGGTGATCCCGCTGGGCGAGCGGTTCCAGCAGAACCTGCTGCTGATGAAGAAGGTCGACGGCAAGCTCCAGAAGGAACCGCTCCGCGCGACGCTCTTCGTGCCGATGACCGGCGCCGCCGAAGAGAAACGCGAAGTGCTGCCCGACCCGGCGCGCCCAAGCATTGAGAACGGCTCCTTCGAGCAGATGGCCACCGGCGACGCCGACGAGCCACGCCCCGAGGGGTGGCATTACGTCCGCCAAGGGAAAGTCGTCCGCGAGGGCAGGGGGGGGCAAGCCGCCTTCCGCTTCGAGAACGAGGAGCCAGGACTCCCGAGCCAAGCGTTGCAAGGCTTCGCCGTCGATGGCCGGAAGGTCAAACGGCTGCGCGTCTCGTTCGCGGCGAAGGGAGAGGATATCCGCTTCGGTCAGAAGCCGTCACAGATGCCCTATGTCGCGGTCACCTTCTATGACGAACGGCGTGTCTGGCTCGGCGATGAGCTCATCGGCCCGCTGCGAGGCACCTTTGACTGGACTGATCGGAGCCAAGTCCTGAGCGTTCCCCCCCAAGCTAGGGAGGCCGGCTTCCGGATCGGCCTCCTGGGGGCGATCGGCACCCTCTGGATCGACGAGGTTAAGCTCGGATCGGCCGCAAAGTGACGCCCCAGGGCGTTTCCAGGCCCGCACAAGAGGACAAAAGCCTCTTAGATAGGCGATTTGACCCAATCGCTAAAAACCCCGCAGTTGCTTGATCTTCCCAGGCCCGTTGTTATTCTTGCGACGGTAACGCGCCGCTGTCGGCGCTAGCGATCCGCGGCGCGGATCGCGCCGCATGATGCCTGCCCCGCAATGATTCACCGGAGGAGTGACCCCAGTATGAAGTGTTTGAGCATGATTCGTCGTTCGCTGCTGACCCTCGCGTCCGCTAGCGCGGTTCTGTTCATGGGAACGTCGGCCGATGCCTTCTGGGCGAGCCACGGCAGTGGCGGCTCGTACGGCGGCGGTTCCTATGGTTCCTACGGCGGCGGCTCGTACGCGAGCGCTGGGTCGTACGGCAGCCGTGGTTCGATCGGTGGTCGTTTGGCTCTGGGCAGCCGCGGCTCGCTGGGCAGCCACGGTTCTCGCGGCAGCTACGGATCGGCTGGCAGCCACGGCAGCTACTCGGTGAGCTACGCCTCGACCGGATCGGCCGGCAGCCACGGCTCGACGGGCAGCGTTGGATCGACCGGCAGCTACGGCTCGCACGGCAGCTACAGCCCCGGACCGATCAAGCGTCTGGTCGCTCATATCCGCGCCAAGCACGCCGCCCGCCACGCCAGCCATGGTTCGAGCGGCTCGCACGGATCGACCGGCTCACACGGCGGCTACGCCTCGACCGGTTCGCATGGCTCGACGGGTGGCTATGTCTCCGTGACGACCAGCTACGGATCGACCGGCGGCAGCAGCCACGGTTCGACCGGCGGTCACATCATCTCGACGCCCACCTACAGCACGCCGACTTACAGCGCCCCGTCGCACGGCAGCGCCGGCGGTCACGTGATCCACCACGGCGGCTACTCGGCCCATTCGGTGGCGAAGCCGGTCATCGCCAAGGCCGAGAAGGCGAGCGGCACGCTCCGTGTCCGCGTCCCGGCCGATGCGGTCGTCTTCGTTAACGATCACAAGACCACCAGCACCGGCACCATGCGGAACTACGTCTCGCACGACCTCGCCAGCGGTGAATCGTACCAGTACCGCGTCCGCGCCGAGTTCGAGGTCGATGGCAAGAAGGTCGTGAAGACCAAGACCGCCACGATCAACGGTGGCGGCTCGGCCGAGCTCGCCTTCATGGACGCCGAAGCGGTTGCTAGCACGCCCGCCGAGACCAAGCTGACGCTCTCGGTTCCGGCCGACGCGAAGGTCACGCTCGCCGGGGTGCCGACCAACAAGAGCGGCGACATGCGTGAGTACACGACCAGCCGCCTGCCGCAGGGCGAGACCTGGGACTCGTACACGATCGCTGTCACCAAGGACGGCGACACGCAAGAGCGGACCATCACCCTGGTCGGAGGTGAGTCGCAGCACCTCGTGTTCGACTTCGATGTGGCGAAGGTCGCCGCTCGCTGAGTTCGGTGCTAGCTAGGCCGATCGGGGCTTCGTTCCGGTCGGTTGGAGCCCGTGAGAAACAAAAGCCCCCGCACCGGCATTGCCCGGGGCGGGGGTTTTCTCTTTGCTAGGCGCCCTGATAAGTCGGCCCGCACCTCTTCTCCGTCTCTCCGAACGACCCATCCAACCCACGCCGAGACGAGCCCCAGCCCCGCAAGATGAGCAAAGAGCGTAAACAGAAAGCCGAAGGGCAGGGCAGGGCGGCACCGCCCGACGCCGCGACCGGCAAGCCGGCCGTGTGGGTCCGTTGGCTTCTGAGTGCCTTGGTGATTTGGCATGTCTTCGTTGTGTTCATCTCGCCGTTCGCCGTTCAGCCGGCGTCGAAGCTCGTGACCGATATCGCCACATCCGTTGGGGTCCGCTGGTACACCGATTCGCTCTACTTGAACCACGGGTACCACTTCTTTGGGCCCGAGCCCCCGATCAACCAAGTCGTCCGGTACTCGGTGACCGATGAGGCCGGCACGGTGATCGCCGAGGGCGAGTTCCCCAACAAGGAGCAGCAACGCCCCCGGCTCTTCTATCACCGCCACATGATGCTCGCCGACCAAGCCGCCCCCGGCCCGCCGGACATCGACCCCGAGCAATGGCTCCGGCTCTCGCTGCGGGCTTACGGCCGTCACTTGCTGCGGGTGCATGAGGGCGACCGCGTCCGTGTCGATTGCGTGAGGCACGTGCTGCTTTACCCGAGCCAAGTGCTGGATGGGGTCGATCCGAACACGCCCGACAAGTTTGTGCCGGTCGCCTCGATCGAAGAGGTCGCCGCTGACTTGGAGAACCCGCTGCCGGTGCCGGCGTTGCCCGAGCCCGAGCCGACGTACGACACCGAGACGCTTCCCGCGGGAGGCACGCTATGACCACGGCAATCGCAGCTACCAAGTCGTACTTCGCGGGGTTGGTCTCGGCCTGGGATCGCTTCTGGTTCACGCCCACCGACCCGGCGGTGCTCTGTGCGATCCGTGCGGTCACCGGCTTCTTGCTGTTCTGGACGCACCTCGTCTGGTCGTTCGATCTGCTGGCGTTCTTCGGCGCCGAAGGCTGGGTCCCGCCGGAGATGGCCGACCGCTCGCAAGCCTTCCGGTTGGCCTTCGGCTTCTTCGATCTGACCCAGGCGCCATGGGCCATTTGGACCTTCCATGTGCTGAGCCTGATCCTCTTCTTTATGTTGATGATCGGGCTGTTCAGCCGTTGGGTCGCGGTGCTGTCGTACCTCGCCGCGATCAGCTACGCGCTGCACGTCACGCCCGGCGCGTTCTTTGGGCTCGATAAGATCAACTGCCTGTTGGTCATGTACGTGATGCTCGGCCCGTGTGGCGAGCGTTACAGCCTCGACCGCCTGCTCCGCATCCGACGTGGCAAGGTGATGGCCGACCCAGACGATGTCACGCCATCATGGACGGCGAACCTCGCGCTGCGGTTGATCCAACTCCACCTCTGCGTGATCTACCTGTTCGGCGGGCTCGGCAAGTTGCAGGGTGAGCAGTGGTGGACCGGGCAAGCGATCTGGTTCTCGGTTGCCAACGTCGAGTACCGCTCGCTCGATATGACGTGGCTCGCCAACGCGTTGTGGTTCGCCGAACTGCTCGCCCACGCGACGGTCTTCTTCGAGCTGTTCTATTGCTGCCTGATCTGGAACCGCTGGGCGCGGCCCTGGGTGTTGCTAACCGCCCTGGGCGTGCATGGCTTCATTGCCCTGGGCATGGGAATGCCCGAGTTCGCCCTCGCGATGCTCGTCGCCAACGCGGCGTTCTTGTCGACCGGCTTCGTCCGCGGCCTGCTCGACCCGGTCGCCAGCCGGATCTCGAGCCCCTTCGCCAAAGAACAGCCGGCGAAGGCCGCCAAGGCCGCCGCTAGCGACTGATGGCGGGCTCACCTTCGCGAAGTCACGACGAAACAGCGACCTTCGTCGTTTCTTCGTTTCGTCGTGTCAAATCGAACCCACCGAGACGCCAGCCGCTGGCTCCGCGCGAACCTGCCGTTTAAACTGCGGTCTTCCCTTCGACCCGAGTGCTCCGTTTGTAGGGGGGCACCCCAACCTATAGTTCAAGAGACCTGCTGTGTTTGAGACCATCGCGATCGTCGGCGCCACCGGTGCCGTGGGCGGCATCATCCGCAAGCTCCTCGCCGAGCGGGACTTCCCGTACCAGCGGATCAAGTTCCTCGCCTCGGCCCGATCGGCCGGCACGACGATCGAGTTCAAAGGCCAGCAGCACACGGTCGAAGAGATGACGCCCGAGGCGTTCGACGACATCGACCTCGCGATCGGCAGCACGCCGGACGACATCGCGGAGCAGTTCGTGCCGTGGGCGAAGGAGCGCAACTGCGTGGTGGTCGATGAGAGCGGCTTCTGGCGGATGGACCCCTCGATCCCGCTGGTCGTCCCCGAGGTGAACCCCGAGGCGGCGCTTGCCCACACCGGCGTCATCGCCAGCCCGAACTGCAGCACCACCCAGATGGTGCTCGCGATGAAGCCGCTGCACGAGGCCGCCAGGATCCGACGCGTGATCGTCAGCACCTACCAAGCCACCAGCGGCGCGGGCGTCGCCGGCCAGCAGGAACTGATCGACAGCTCGAAGGCCGCGCTCGCCACTCTCGAAGGAGAGAGCACCGACTTCGCGTCGAGTGCGTTTGCGTACCCGATCGGCTTCAACCTGATCCCGCAGATCGGCTCGGAGAAGCACGCCGGCTACACGTCCGAAGAGATGAAGATGGTCTACGAGACCCAGAAGATCTTCGGCGACGAATCGATCAAGGTCTGCCCGACGTGTGTTCGCGTTCCGGTGAGCAACTGCCACAGCGAGAGCATCCTGGTCGAGACCGAGAAGAAGCTCACGGTCGCCGAGGCACGCGAGCTGTTCGCCGCGACGCCCGGATTGAAGGTCGTCGACGACTTGGCCAACGGCTCGTACCCGATGCCGAAGGATTGCGACGGCGACGACGCCACCTTCATCGGCCGCATCCGCGAAGACCTCTCGTGCGATAACGGCCTTGCGTTCTGGTGCGTGAGCGACAACCTCCGCAAGGGCGCGGCGACCAACGCCGTGCAGATCGCCGAGCTGCTGGTCAACAACGCGGCGGCGGTGTGACAGCGTGGCAGACCAAGCGGCCTCGCCGACCCGTTGGCTCAAGCTGACCGTCGCCTACGACGGGGCGGTGTTCGCCGGCTGGCAATGGCAGCCGAACGAGCCCACCGTGCAGGGTGCGCTGCAAGACGCCTGGCAGACCATCACACGCGAAGAGGCCCGCCTCACCGCCAGCGGCCGGACCGATTCGGGCGTGCACGCCGAGGGGCAGGTCGTCGGGGTTGAGACCGCCACTCGTCTGGAATCGCGGCGGCTATTGCTCGCGCTCAACGCCGTGCTGCCGGACACCGTGGTCGTTCGGTCGATTGAGCCCGCGCCGGAGCGCTTCCACGCCACGCACGATGCCTTGCGGAAGACCTACCGCTACCAGATCCACAACGGCCCGGTCCGCCCGCTCTTCGATCGCGGCCGGGTGTGGCACTGGAAGGCGAGCGGCCTCGACGCGGTCGCGATGGGGCAGGGGGCCAAGCACTTCATCGGCCGGCACGACTTTGTCTCGCTCGAATCGACCGGCTCCGAACGCTCGACAACCGTCCGTACGATCACCGACCTGACGGTCATCACTCGCCCCGCCGACGGCGGCGAGCGGATTGATATCACGGTCACCGGCGACGGCTTCCTCTACAACATGGTCCGCACCATCGCCGGCACGCTGGTCGAAGTCGGCAGGGGGGCGCAGCCGCCCGAGTGGATCGCCGAGGTGCTCGCCGCCCGCGACCGCAGCGCCGCCGGCCCCACGGCCCCGCCACAAGGGTTGGTCCTTGTTCGGGTCGAATACTGAAGGAGATACGGGGATGGCTCGACGCGAGGGTTGGTTCGGTATGGCTGCTCAGCCGCCAAGTATGAGCATGCGGCCACGTTCGGGGATGGGGGTGATGGCAGGGATTTTGGGCAAGCTGCCAACGGGCTACCGCCGTTAAGCGGAACAGTTCGTGCGGAGTGCGACTCCGCGGCGATAGCCGAAGAGCGGTGTGTCCCGCGAGTTTGCCATCACCACATCTCCTAGGCTCACGCAGTGCCAGCCTCCCACGGTCCGAAGATTCAAGGCGATCACCCAGCAACCAGACCCTCCACACATCCCCTTGGCCTTCCTCCGCTTGTGCCGGTCAGATAAACTGTAAGTCCCGCCTGGAAAGGGACTTCGGAACATCTGTGCGAGACCGCGCGTGGCACGCAATAACGAGATCGTCGGCGACTACCGGCTGTACCACCTGATCCGCGCCGGTGCGCTCTACGAGATCTGGGCCGTCCGTGCCATGTCCGGGTCCGAGGCGTTCGCCATGAAGTGGCTCCCTCGGGACAGCCCCAAGTACAGCAGTGCGGGCGTCAAAGAGCTCAAGCACGAGTACACCGTTGGCAAGGCGCTCGACCACCCGGCGTGCATCAAGACCCACGACTACGGGTCCGGCAAGAACGGGGCGTGGCTCCTGATGGAGTTCTTCAAGACGCCCAACATCAAGCAGCAGATCACGGCCGACGTGAAGAAGCTGCAATGGCGTATTAAGGACCTCCTAACGAACGCGGCGGCTGGCCTCGCCCACATGCACGAGCAGGGCTGGGTCCACCGCGATGTGAAGCCCGACAACTACTTGGCGAACGACGAAAACGACGTCCGGCTGATCGACTTCACGATCGCCGCCAAGCAGACCGGCGGGCTCGGCAAGCTCTTCGGGTCGAAGGTCACGGTCCAAGGCACCTACAGCTACATGGGCCCCGAACAGATCCGCGGGCAGGGCGTCGACCCGCGCGACGACATCTACAGCTTCGGCTGCATGTGCTACGAGATGCTAGCCGGCAAGCTGCCGTTCACGGCCAACACGCCGCAGGAGTTGCTCCAGCGACACCTCAAGGCCCGGCCGACCGCACTGACGACAATCGACAAGAACATCCACCCCGACTTCGCCGACTACGTCGCTCGGATGCTCGCCAAGAAACGCGAGGACCGACCGGATTCGATGAAAGAGATCATGGTGAAGATCAAGACCCAGCCGATCTTCTACGTCCAGCCGGAGAAGCCGAAGCCCGAAGAGGGCGACGGCACCCCCGAGCAATAAGAGAAACAAGCCACCCCCGAGCCACCGAGAGAAAGCACCGCAGAGGCACCCCCTTTGCACTCGGCGGCTGAACGAATCGCAGGTTGAAAGATGTCAGCAGGACCCGGACTAGAGTTCGAGCAGCCGCTCGTTGAGCTCGAGCTAGAAGTCGATCGCTTAGAGAAGGTCGAAGACCCCACGCCGGAGCAACGCGAAGAGCTGCGCGCCACCAAACGCCGGCTGCTCGACGCGGTCCGCGAGGTCTACGGCAGCCTCGACGCCTGGGACACGGTGCGTGTCGCTAGGCTGCAAGACCGGCCGAAGTTCACCGACTACGTCGAACTGGTCTTCGACGAGTTCGTCGAGCTGCACGGCGACAAGTTCTTCGGTGACGACCGTGCCTTGCGGACCGGCTTCGCGAAGCTCGACGGCCAGAAGGTGATGCTCGTCGGCCACCACAAGGGGAAGACCTTCAAGGAACGGACCGAGTGTTACTTCGGTTGTGCCCACCCCGAGGGCTACCGCAAGGCGATGAGCAAGATGGAGATGGCGGCCAAGTATGGCATGCCGATCATCTGCCTGATCGACACGCCCGGAGCGTACCCGGGGATCGGTGCCGAGGAACGCGGCCAGGCCCAGGTCATCGCCGAGAGCATGCTGCTGATGTCGAAGCTCGAAACACCGATCGTGTGCGTCGTGATCGGCGAGGGGGGCTCGGGCGGTGCCTTGGGCATCGGCGTCGGCGACCGGGTCGCGGTGCTGGAGCACGCGTACTACTCGGTCATCAGCCCCGAGGGCTGCGCCGGCATCCTTTGGAAGAGCCACGACTTCGCCGATCGAGCCGCCCGGGCGCTGCAACTCACGAGCAAGCGGCTCAAGGAACTCGGCGCGGTCGATGATGTCATCGAAGAGCCCCTCGGCGGTGCCCACCGTGACCACTACCAGATGGCGGCCCGCCTCAAGCAGTACTTGAGCAAACAGGTCCGCGAGCTGAGCGAGAAGCCGAAGGAGCAACTCGTCGCCGAGCGTTACGAGAAGTTCCGCCAGATCGGCGAGTTCCTCGACGGCGGCGCGGCGTGAGTGAGGCGATCGGCGTCCAGTCGAGGAGCCCATTAGAAAGACTGCGTGCTTTGCATCGCGATGAGTTTTCAGAACACCCCATGCGGAGGCTGAAACGATGCGAGGATTCACCGGAAGAGTCTTATTGGCTCTGTCGTCACTCGGATTGTCGGGTGCCGCGTCTGCTGATTACGAAGTCCGCTTTGTGGGAGAGGTCTCGGCCTGGGCGAGCCTCGTTGTGCCAACAACCGAACTGATTGAAGACCAGCCATTCGTTTACGTCGCGACCTTCGTGTTAGACGACAGCGAAGAGTTTTGGACGTTGGCGATCTCTTCACTTGAGAGTTCCGGCCCGCTGGTCGATGAAGCTTATGCCCTCTCTTGGCAAGGTCTCATCGGCACAGGCCAGGCCGAGATGGCTTCCCTCGCAAATGAGATCGAGAACGCGCCCGAAAGCCTCTCCGTTCAGTTCTCACTGGTGACGGGAACCATCCTTTTTGGTGAGTACGAGTCCTTGTCGTTGGATATCGACAAGCTGGCGGGCACGGGAAGCTTTGCCACGGGCTTCGGTGACATCTGTGGGGTCTGCGATTACTCGCATCGATTTCCCGAGGTAAGCGGTGATATCCAAGCGATTCGGATCGTCTCCGATAAATCGCCCGGCGACTTCAATCGCGATGGGCTGGTTGATGCCGCGGACTACACTCTGCTCCGTGACGGAATGGGTCGTCTCTATGACACGCAGGATTTGGCGGACTGGAGAGCGAGCTTCGGATGGCAGCTCGCTGGTGAAAGCGTGCCAGAGCCGACGGCCTCAATGCTTGTCTTCCTAGTGGTGGTCGGCGTCAAGCTGTGGCATTCCAGGGCATAGCGATGAATCCCGAGCGGTTCGCGATGCCCGCCGCCCTGCTCGCTATCGCCCTCTGGTTGTGGCTGGCGATGATGTTTGTCCACGAGCTGGGGCATGTCCTGGCGGCGTGGGCGACCGGTGGCGTGATCACTTCGGTCGAACTCCGGCCCGGCCACCTATCGCACACGCTGGTTGAGCCCAACCCGCGGCCGAGCGTGGTCCTTTTTGGCGGTTTCTTAGTCGGTTGGCTTGCACCGCAGCTAACCGTGTTCTGGTGGCGGAGCGGAGCAGGGCAGGCCGGCCCGGTTTTGCTCGGGCCCGTCTTGCGAGCCTGGGCCGCGTTCTGCTTGCTCGCCGGCGGGGCTTACTTAGCGATCGGCGGCACCGAACGGCTCACCGACACGGGCCAACTCGTACGCGTCGGCTGGTCGCTGCCGGGGCTCGTCGCGGTCGGCGCGGCGGTGGCCGTCATTGGCTACGCCCGCTCGCGATCGGCTTGGATCGCGATCGCCCAACGGCTCGAAGCCAAGCCGGTCGGCTGGCGCGTGGCGGCCGGTTGGTGGGCCGTTCTCGCCGCGTGGTGCGGGGTGCAAACCCTGGTGCACTTTGCCGTCCAGAACCGCTAGGTAACGTCCGATAATCTCTGTTATGTTCGTTTTGGGCCGCTTTCGGCCCGCATTCCGTGCGTTCTGCGAACGCCCGGCTCTCTCGCCCTGTCGCTTGCTGTATGAACGAAAACCTCTCGATCCGGCGTGCCGACCTCGCCGACGAAGCCGACGCCGCGACGGTCGTCGCCTTGCTCGACGAGTTCGCACGCGACCCGATGAGCGCCGACGCCCCGCTCAGCGACGAGGTGCTTGAGCGGCTGATCCCCGGCCTGCGGGCGCTGCCGACCTCGCTCGTTTGGTTCGCCGAACTGAGTGGCCGAGCGGTCGGGATCTCGGTGGCGTTCGTCGGCTTCTCGACCTTCCGGGCGATGCCGCTCATCAACGTGCACGACTTGGCCGTCATGCCCGACGCGCGAGGCCGCGGCGTCGGCCGGGCCTTGCTCGCCGCGATCGAGAGCCACGCCCGTGAGACCGGCTGCTGCCTGCTGACGCTCGAGGTCTTCGAGAACAACCTGCCGGCCAAGGGGCTCTACGAGTCGAGCGGCTTCCGCCAAGCGACCTACACCGAAGAGGCCGGCGGCGCGTTGTTCTACAAGAAGCCGCTCTGAGGGCTGCTCGCCGCGTGACGGCTGGCTAGGTCCGCTGCGAATCAATCCCAGGGCCAAGTCACTTGCTGGGCCGGCGTGTTGTTGGGACGGCTGTCGGCCGGATCGGGCCAGATGTTGTCGTTGTTGCTCGCCGGTGGTGCCGGTTGGCGACTGGCCTGTGAGTCCGTCGGTGGCCAGTTGTTGTTGGCGGGGGCCGGCGCCGATTGTGTCGGGGCGGGCCAGTTGATCCCGCTGTTGCTGGGCGGCTGATTGTTGGTCGTCGCCGATTGGTTCCAAACGGGTGCGGCGGATTGAGCAGGGGCCTGACCGCCGGCGTTCGGCCAAACACCGTTCTGCGGTGGAGCCGCCGTGCCGGGTTGGTAGCCTTGGCTGCCTTCGAGCTCGTTGCCGAGCTGATCCAGGTAGGGCCCGATGACTTGATGCACCTCGGGCGGAAAGACTGACTCGGTCTCGTCGATCAAACGAGCGATGTAGTAACCCGACCGCGAGTTCACGGCGTGTTGTTTCCAAGCCGCCGGCGTCGGTGCCACGGTGAGCACGAGGAACGTCACGCCGACGCACCACAGCACGCCACGGCCAAAGCCGAGGAACGCGCCCATCTGGTGGTCGAAGCCTTCCATCTTCACGCTGTCGATCATCTTGCTAACGACTCGGAACAGCATCCAGATCGCAAACGACGAGACCGCGTAGATGATCGCCATGGCGACGAACTTGTTCCATGGCGCTTGCACGCCCATCACGCTGGAGACCTGTGGCGCGAGTTGTCCGGCGAATTTGTTGGCCAGGACCGCGCTGGCCACGAAAGAAGCGATGTAAGCGACCTGCCAAGCCATTCCCTTGAAATAGCCGTAGAGCGTGAGGCCGATCAGGATCGCTAGCATCAAGAGGTCGTAGGTGGCCATCAGAGCGCGGTGCGGAGGGGCGTGGGATTAGTGGTAGGGCGGCGAGTGTAGCGTGGCCGGCCGGCAACTCGAATACCGAGTGACTCGCGATAGCACCGCTGGCGTGGCGGGGCGTTCCGTCTTCCGACGCGGGCCGATCTCCCCTACTCTCCCCGCTCGCCCCAAGCCCCTGGTTCCCTCGCCCCTCCGACCGTGGCCGACTTCCGCACCCACGTGACGTTCTCCAGCGCCATCGGCGCGGGGTACGCGGTCGTTGCCTCCGGCATGGGCTTCCATCTCTCGACCTCGCTGGTCGCCGGCGGGCTGTGTGGCGTGTCCGGCATGCTGCCCGACGTCGATAGCGACTCCGGCGTGCCACGCCGCGAGGCGCTCGGCTTCGCCGCGGCGATCGTGCCGATGCTGCTGCTGGGCCGCTTCCGCGACCTGGGTCTGGAGCACGATCAGATGATCCTGCTCGCCGCCGGGACTTACTTCGCGATCCGCTTCGTCGCGGCCGACCTGATCGGGCGCTGGAGCGTGCACCGCGGGATGTGGCACAGCATCCCGGCGATCCTGATCTTCGCGGGGCTCGCGTTCCTGATCAGCAGCCCGACCGATGTCTTCGACCGTTACCTTAAGGCGATCGCCGTCGGGCTCGGCTCGTTCAGCCACCTGATTCTGGACGAGGTCTACAGCGTCGATACGCGCGGCGTGGTCCCCAAGTTTAAAAAGTCATTCGGCACCGCCGTGAAGTTCTGGGGCAAAAAGGGCTGGGCGAACTTCTCGACCTACGCGAAGCTCGCCGCGGTCGCCGGCGCGATCCTGACCGACACGATGGTCCAAGACCGGATCGAGCTGCGGAACCCGGAGCTCGCCGCCAACCTACGCGACGTCTCGGACAAGCTGAGCGGCGCGAAGGAACGCCTCGCCCGTCGCCCCGATGCTCAACCAGGCGACGCGTCTTCAACCGAAACGCCGCCCACCCCCCTGCCCTTGCCCGCTCAGCCACGCGAACCGGCAGCCCAGAACGCCAACCAAGCTTGGTCGGGGCGATCGCAGCCCGCGCCCGTGGCCTCGCCCTGGTTCGCCCCGCCCGGCGCCAACCGCGGCGGCGGCTTCGCCCCGAATCGCAGCGACCCGCCGGCACCGCCCAACGGCCGCTTCACCCGCTGAGGTGAAGCCCGCGATGGCCGCCCGGGCGATTTCGTAGAGTTCGCGTTGCCCGCTGTGCATAATCGTTGCTTCGACTAGCAACACGCCCAGCAGGCCCCTCGGTGACGCGACTCTCCCTCTCGATTCTCGCCGGCCTGTTTCTCGCCTGCGCCGTGCCATCGACCCGCGGTGACGAGACGGACGACGCCAACCCGTCCGACAAGCAAGCCGAGCAGCCGAAGGACGCTCCGTTCTTCAAGGATGGCGAGGCGCAGGTCGTTGAAGGCTTCAAAGACTCAGACTACTGGCTCCGCCACGACCTTTGGGTCGAGACCGAGATCGATTCCGACGAGGACGGCAAGCTCGATCGTGTACACGTCAGCGTGACACGGCCGCGGCAGACCGAATCGAAAGGCCTCAAGCTGCCGGTCATCTACGCGACGAGCCCCTACTACGCCGGCACGGGCAAGGGGAAACCGGAGCATCTCTGGGACCCGCACCAAGAGCTCGGCGAGAAGCCGAAGAAGCGGAAGAACCAGCCGGCCGTGAAACGCAAAGGCATGCGGCCGATCATCTCCAAGTCGCAAGCCAAGCAGTGGGCTCCACGCGGCTACATCGTGGTGCACTCGTCGTCGCCCGGCACCGGCCTGTCGCAAGGCTGCCCCACGGTCGGCGGAGAGAACGAGGCACTCGCGCCGAAGGCCGTCATCGATTGGCTCCGCGGCCGAGCGGACGGCTTCACCACTCCCGACGGCTTCGCCCGCGTCTCGGCCGGTTGGTGCAACGGCAGCGTCGGCATGATCGGCACCTCGTATAATGGCACCCTCCCGCTCGCCGCGGCCACGACCGGCGTCGAGGGCCTCAAGGCGATCATCCCCGTCGCCCCGTGCACCTCGTTCTACCACTACTACCGATCGAACGGCCTCGTGCGGCACCCGGGCGGTTACGTGGGTGAAGACATTGATTGTCTCTACGACTTCATCCATTCCGGCCCCGAGGAACTCCGCGAAGGCTGCGACTGCGAGGTCCGTGACAAGCTCTTCCAGAAGCAGATGGACCGCCGCACCGGCGACTACAACGGTTTCTGGGCGAGCCGTGACTATCTGAATCGCATCGACCGCTTGGATTGTGCCGTGCTGATGGCCCACGCCTTTAATGATTGGAACGTCGTTCCGGAACACAGCCTCCGCATCGTCGAGGCCGTCCGCGCGAAAGGCCTTCCCTGCCAAGTCTACTACCACCAAGGCGGGCACGGCGGCGAGCCCCCGATGAAGCAAATGAACCGCTGGTTCACGCGCTACCTGCACGGCGTGGATAACGGCGTCGAGAAAGACGCCAGGGCCTGGATCGTCCGCGAAGGCGATCGACGCGACAAGCCGACCCCTTATGGCACCTACCCACACCGCAAGGCCGCGCCGGTCGTACTCCACCCCCGGGGTAAGTCACCCGAACGGGGCGATCTGCGTTTCCGCGTTCGAGGCGAGCAAGGGACTGAGACGCTCGTCGACAACTATTCATTCAGTGGCGAAGCCTTGGCTCGTGCCGAATGGACCGAGCATCGCCTGATCTACACGACACGCGAACTCAAGACGCCGATCCACCTCTCTGGCACGCCCCGGATCAAGGTCCGTTTGGCGTGCGATCGGCCGGCGGCCAACCTGTCGGTCTGGCTGGTCTCGCTCCCTTGGAACACGAAGCCGAACGCCAAGATCACCGATAACCTCATCACCCGCGGCTGGGCCGACCCGCAGAACCACGCCTCGCTAACGGACGGCGAGCCCCTCGTGCCGGGTGAGTTTTACGACGTCGAGTTCGACCTCCAGCCCGACGACCAGATCATCCCCGCCGGCCAAGAGATCGGCTTGATTATCTTCTCAAGCGACCAAGACTTCACCCTCTGGCCCAAGCCCGGCACCAGGCTAACCATCGATCTCGACGAGACCTCCCTCTCGCTCCCAGTGGTCGGCGGCGAAGCGGCCTGGATCAAGGCGTTCAAGAAACGCAAGGACAAGTCTGAAGGCAACTCTGGCAAGAAAGAGAAGAAGTGAATCGCGCAGAGACGCGAAGACGCAGAGAAGTCGATACCTCAAGTTTCTTCGCGTCTTCGCGACTTTGCGTGAGTCGATCTTGTCATCGCTCGGGCGATTCGATCACTAACGTCACCGGCCCCTCGTTCGTGATCGACACCTTCATCTCGGTGCGGAACCGCCCGGTCGCCGTCGTCACGCCGGCCTCGGCGACCAGCGTGACGAAGCGCTCGTAGAGCTCGTTCGCGATCTCCGGTGCCGCCGCGCCGACGAAGCTCGGCCGGCGGCCTTTGCGGCAATCGCCCAGCAGCGTGAATTGGCTGACGACCAGCATCGCCCCGTCGGTGTCGATCAGCGAGCGATTCATCTTGCCGTCGTCGTCCTCGAAGATCCGCAGGCCGACCAGCTTGTCCGCCATCCACCGGGCCTCAGCCTCGGTGTCCCCCTCGGCGACCCCGAGCAACACCATCAGCCCGGCGTCGATCCGGCCGACGACCGTGCCATCGACCGTGACGCTCGCTTCACTGACACGCTGGATCACTGCTCGCATAGCTGCTCGTGTTTTTGAACCGCCAGGACGCCAAGAACGCCAGGACTCGCCAAGTAAGAGAGGGATTGGGGACTGGTAACTCTCGATTGAACCGTCGATCCTGTTCATCCTGTCGACCTTGTCAAACCCTGTCGATTCCTTGGCGCTCTTGGCGTCTTGGCGGTTTCTCCCCTCCCCTGCCCCGCTGTTCGACTTTGGATACCGTCCTGCTCACTTACTACTGTGCCGCGATCGTGGCCGCGTCGGTCGCCGGCGGGCTGCTGCCCAAGTGGCTGCGGCTCTCGCACCGCCGGACGGAGCTGATCGTCAGCTTCGTCGCGGGCACAATGCTCGGCGTGGCGATGTTGCACCTGCTGCCGCACGCGATCTTGGCCTCGGGCAACGGTTCGGCGGCCACGCTGGGCGTCTTCCAATGGACGCTGCTCGGCTTCCTGGCGATGTTCTTCATCGAGCGGTTCTTCTGCTTCCACCACCACGACGCCCCCGACGACGAGGAAGAAGGCCACACCTGCGGCCACGACCACTCACACAGCGAGCACTCGCAGACCATGTCTTGGGGCGGTGCCGCGATGGGCCTCACGCTGCACAGCCTGCTGGCGGGCGTCGCGTTGGCGGCCAGCGTGCGACACGCGCCGGAGGGGGCCGATTGGGCCGGCCTGGGGGCGTTCGTCGCGATTATCCTCCACAAGCCGCTCGACGCGATGACGATCGCGTTCTTAATGGGCCACGGCAAGTGGTCGACCGGCATGCAGGCGTTGGTGAACGGCCTGTTCGCCCTGGCGGTGCCGGCCGGCGTCGCGTTGTTCATGCTCGGCGTCACGCCGGCGGGCGAAGGGGCCGCCTCGACCCAAGTCGCCGCGGGCATCGCCTTCTCGGCGGGCGTCTTCCTCTGCGTGTCGATGAGCGACCTGCTCCCCGAACTCCAATTCCACGACCACGACCGCTTGGCCCTGTCGCTCTGCTTGGTAGCGGGCCTCGGCGTCGCAGAAGTCGCCCGCCGCCTAGAGACCCACACCCACGCCCCGCCGAACGAGCCGGTTATCGAACAGGTCGGGATCAGCGAAACCGCCGAGCTCAGCCCGACGCCACGCTACGCACGTTAGCAGGGCACGAACTCGGTGTGGCGGGGTAATTCCCGTCGGGTAAGCCCCAGAATCACCGAGCCGGGTATGTAATGCTCAGGGGCTTCCGCCGCTGAGGCGATGTCCGCGGGACCATCGGTTTGACCGGCTCGGGCGGGAGTCATAGGACGGAGAAGGCGATCTCAAGGCCTTCGTCAACGACGCGGTCGACACGGTCACTCGACTCGTGCTGGGCGGGATCGGCTTCTCGCATCGACAAGGCAGCGTCCGCAAAGCGGAGATCGTCGAGCACCAGCAGGAGCGCCTCGTCTCGGGGCGAAACGCTGGTCGCCGGGACCGGGCTGGCCACCGGCGCTTCGGGCGTTGCCCCGGTTGGGACGGCCCCAACGAGGTTGCCCAAGCCAAACGGGTTGCTCGCCATGAGCGGTTCATCGCCGATCGTTGCCTCGCAGGTCGCCGGTTGCGTGGCCGTCACCCCAGACAGCCGGAAGTCGGCCTGCTGGCCCTGGAACAGCCACGTGGCTCCGCCGTCGCCCGAGAAATGGACGTTGTTCGTGAGGTCGGGATCAACCAACCACTGGAAGCTGGCCGTGTCACCGGGGGTGTTGTTCCGCAGCGAGACCCAGTAGCGGACACCAGCCTCCATCAAGAAGTCGATGTCGGCCTCGTACGCGAAGATGAAGTTTCGGTCGGTGGCCGTGCGGTTGACCTCGTTGCCGACCTTGAACTCCGCAAGCAGCCGGCCGTCCGCCGGGCTGCCGTTGTCGTCGGCGTAGATGGCGATGGTGAAGTCGTCCACCTCTACGGGAGCGTTGTTGTTGATGGGGTCCTGGTAACGCCCGAACCAAGCGATCGAGGTTACCAGCGTCGTTTCCGCGAGCTCGACATCGTCGGCGCTCAGGCGGTCGCCCGGCGAGTCGGCGAAGACCTGGCCAGGAGTGTTGACGCCACCCGCTCCGTTATCGAAGACGTTTTCGGCTTGGCCCTCGAGGATTCGATTCTCAAACCACGACACGGTGCTGCCCTCAGTCGCTGACGCGGCCAGGGCGTCGAGGTCGCCGTCGCCGTCGATGTCGGCGGCGAAGACCCGGCGGGCGTTGGCAATTCCTGATCCGAAACGGCGCTTCGCGAAGTTCTCGTTGCCGTCGTTCACGTGCAGGGCCAGCTCCTGGTTGGCCGTCGCGCTGCTCAGCACGTCGATGTCGCCGTCGCCGTCAAAGTCGGCGGCGAACACGGCAAACGTGCCGCGGTCGTTGGTCGAGATCTCCCGCTCGGTGAAGTTCTGGTTGCCGTCGTTTTCGAACCACGCAACGGTGCTGTCTTGATTCGAGGCGCTGATCACGTCGGTGTCGCCGTCGCCGTCGAGGTCGATGGCGAAGACGCTCGCGGCGCCGTTCGCGGAGGTGGTGAGCACGTGCTCTTGGAAGCTAAAGCCCCCGAGGTTCTCGAACCAGGCGACTTTGTCGTCGTTGCGAGAAGCGGTGAGAACGTCGATATCGCCATCGGAATCGACATCCGCGGCGAAGACACTCCTGCCGAAGCTCGCGGTGCCGACCGTCTGCCGGGAGAAGCTCCCCGAGCCGTTGTTCACCAGCACCGAGACGTTGTTGCCGTTCGTCGCGTTGGTGATCGCCAGGATGTCCTGATCCCCATCGCCGTCCGCGTCCGAGACAAACAGGCTCTCAACCCGATTGACGGCCCCGGCGTTGGAAACGCTGCGGCGGGTGAAGTTGCCGTCGCCGTCGTTCTCGTGCCAGAAAACCCCGCGGTCGGTCACGCCGTTCTGGAAGTTCGTTGCCGAGATCACATCAATGTCGCCGTCTCCATCCAGGTCGGCGGCGATCGAGGCCGACACGTTGGCGTCGAACGTGTCGATGAGGATCTCCTCGGTGAAGAAGCCTGACCCGAGGCTCCGGTGCCACACCAACTCGTTGCCGCGTGACGAGACCACGTCCAGATTGCGATCGCCGTCGATGTCGGCCGCCGACACGCTGCTAGCGCCCGCCGCCGCATCGGAGACCACTTGCTGCTCGCCGAAGATAGCATCGCTAGGCGTTGGGCCGACGATCGTCACAACGTAGTCTTCCACCTCCCCGTCGGCGGCGGCGCCCGTTGGCCCCAGGCCGCCCTCGGTGCTCAAGCGGAACCGCGCGACCTGCTCCCCGGCGACCGCGAAGCTCGGCACGTCGAAGACCAAGAGCCTTCTGCCGTCTGCTCCCGCCGCTAACTCGAGCGACGAGAAGATCTGCTCGCCCGGGCCGCCGAACGAACCGTCGCCGTTGAAGTCGATCCAAGCGTCGAGCTTGGTCGCCTCGCCCTCGGCGCCGAACACATCAACGAATCCCCTCACGCCCAAGGCGCCAACTTTGATTGGGTCGAGGAAGCCGATGCCGTCTTCATCGACGCCGTCGGCATCGGCCCGCTCGGAGGCGACGCCGTCGAAGTCGGCATCGCGGGTTGCCCCGAGCGTCGGTCCGACCGGCGTGTGGCGGGCCCCGTCGTCAACGAGCGACGTGCCGTAACTCGCCGGGGCGTCACCGAAGTCGAAGTCTTCGCTGAGCTCGCGCCCAAGGTTGTCCCGCCAAACGGTGTAGTCGGCGGCGTTGACCACCCCATCAAGATTGCCGTCCGCCGCTAGCAACTCGGTCGAGCCAAAGGCATCACGCCAGACGGCGTAGTCGGCCTGGTCGACGACGCCGCTGAGGTCGTAGTCGCCGAAGACGGCGGCCGTATTGTTTGCCGAGAGTACCTCGCGGCGTTCGAGCCGCTCGACGCAAAAGGGGTTCACTCTGTATTTCGACTTGGTTTGGCGAGGCATGGCAGACACGCTCTTCGGTTTCCGTGTTGAGTCACCGGACGCAAATCGCCGGACTAGCTGTAGATGTCGCCGCTCCGCGGATTGATTGCGATGGTAAGCGAAGAAAACGCAGAAGATGAGATTACTCGACACCGTCCCTTCAGGGCGTGCGACCTCCGATTTGGCCACGCCGGGAGCGATAATGCTTTTGCCGGAATCGGCGATCTTGGTGGGCTGTTTTGTCGCTTGGGCTGCCGGGGCATGCGACAAAACGCGAAGGCCTTATCTGCCAACGAGTTAGGGCCTTAGAACGGCCTCGATCCACCAGCAGGGGCGCAGCGGCGATGCGACAGAATCGTGCGACACTACCATTTGGCCAGCCGAACCGAGATCTGGCGGCGGCTCGTTCAGCTCACGCTGCGGAACGCGTCGAAGCTCATGTAGCCGAGGATCGCGGCACACACGGCAAAGCCGATATCCATGATCACATTGGCACCGCCGAACGGGACGCCGAGGATCGGGTCGAGGCCGAAAGCCAGCAGCAGCAGGCCCGCGACGACCATGCCGAAGATCGACATCGCTTTGGGCATGGTGGTGAGCTGGGGTCCGTGGAGCGTCTTAGTTGGAAGCACGCCGGCGGGGGCGATGGGGCCACTATAATTGCCCAAGCTTGCCCTTCACAGCCATCCCCCCTAACCCGCCGCTGCAAGCCGGCGGAAACTCTTGGGGAGCGATGGGTTGTGCCGGATGTTGGGGCTGGGGAGGCCTCGCCGGGCTAGCGACGCAGGGTCGCGCTGGGGTCGCGGGCCAGTTGTTCGGTCGGTCCGGCGGGGACGCGGCGGCCGTCGGCGGCCCACATCGACCAGTCGGCCGGCTGTCCGCCTCGGTATTGGCAGCTCGCGGCCCGCACGCCATTCTCCCGCCACCAGGACCATTCGCCGGCGGCGAGGCCCTCTTCGTAGGCCCCTTGGAGGGCCAGTTGCCCGTTGGCGTGCCACCAACGGGCCGTCCCGCCCGCCTGACCCAGGTGGTAGTCGGCGCGGAGCTTGGGCTGCCCATTGGGCCACCAAGCCTCGCGGCGGCCATGGCGAAGCTCCTCGCCGCGGGCCTTGTAGCGGGCCAGCCGCAGCCGCCAGGGGTCGTCGGGCCGGGCGGCCTTCTCAACCGCACCGAGCCAGGATTCACGGGATTTGAGGCCGTTTGTGTCGTATCGCTCGACTCGTTCGATCTGCCGACGGCCCGCTTCGTAAGTGGCTGTGACCCGCAGTTCGCCGGCGTCGGTGAGCTCTTCGAGGTCGCCGGTTGGCAGGTCGTTCTCGAACCGCTGGCGGCGGAAGACCTCGCCGGCGGGAGTTTTCAGAACCGCCTCGCCGTGTCGTTTGCCGTCGGCGAAGTGGACCTCGCTGACCAAGCGGCCGTCCGCATCGAAGATCGACCAGCGGCCGTCGAGCTTGCCGTCTTGGTAGTTGGCCTGCGAGAGGAACGGAGCCGAGAACCGAGCGAAGGGGGCCGTCGCCAGCAGGGGCGAATCGGCCTCATCGGCCCAGCGGCTCCAAGCCCCGGCGGGCTCGCCCCAGGCGTAGCGACCCTGCCCGACGAGTTGCCCGTCGGCATCCCAGGACCGCCAGGTGCCGTGATTGACGTAGTCGCCGGCCTCGTTCAGGCAGACCTGCCGTGCCACGCGGACGCGGCCGGCCTTGTCTCGCTGCTGGATGGTCTCGACCTCGGGAGCCTCAACCACGAGGCCCAACGGCGCGGGCGGCTCCTCGCCATGAGCGGGAGCCACCAACAGGGCAGCGATCAGCAGTAGCTCGGGTCGATTCACTTTGATGGGCGGTCATCCATGACGGGAACCCCGGCCGCGATCGCGGCTGGGCACGCATTGCTGTGGAATCGGCATGGCGGACCGTGGAGTCCGGCGTGATCGAACCGGCCGGGGCAACCCGGGCAACGGCTGCCGATTCGCCAGTCGATACAGCCCGAACCCCGTCGGTTGGTGTCGCCGGCGAGCGGAACGGCCTAGAATCCGGCTCTGCCAAGCAACCTCAGCAAGAGCCACCCGCCCGATGGCGACCCAGCCAACCAACCGCCCCGCCCTGCCCCGATTGGCGCTGACGATGGGGGATCCGTCGGGAGTCGGCCCGGAGGTGATCGCCGCGGTCTGGGCCGACGAGCGGGTCTGGCGGGCGTGCCGGCCGATCGTCTACGCCGACCATGGCGTGATGGCTCGGGCGGCCGGGCTGATCGGCCTGACCGCTACCGTGACGCGGGCCGAGTCCGCCGAAGCGGCCTATGCGATCACGAAGCCGACCGAGATGCCGTGCGTCGGCGGGCCCGACTTAGATCCCCATGCCTTCGAGCCGGGCACCCCCAACGCGACCTCGGGCCGGGTGGCGTACGACGCGATCCTCGCCGCGACCGAGTTGACCCGCGCCGGCGAGTGCGAGGCGATCGTGACGGCTCCGATCAGCAAGTCGGGCCTCCAAGCGGCCGGCTACGACTACCCGGGCCATACCGAACTGCTCGCGGAGCTGTGCGGAATCGACGAGTTCGCGATGATGCTCTACCTGCCAGCCGAGCTGGTGCCAAACTGCCGGGCTGGGCTCGGCGTGATCCATACGACGCTGCACACCTCGCTGCGGAACGCGATCGATTCGCTCTCGGTCGGCGGCATCGTCGAGAAGTGCAAACTGGCCCACGACGCGGCGATCGCCTACGGGGCCGGCTCGCCGCGGATCGGTGTAGCGGCGCTCAATCCGCATGGTGGTGAGGAGGGCCTCTTCGGCGACGAGGAGATCCGGCTCATCCAACCCGCCGTCGATCAAGCACGCCAGCTCGGAATCGATGCCAGCGGGCCGCACCCGGTCGATACCTTGATGGTGCGGGCGGTCGCCGGCGAGTTCGATGCGGTGGTGGCCATGTACCACGACCAAGGCCATATCGCCCTCAAGCTGCTCGGCATGCACGGCGCGGTGAATATCACGCTCGGCTTGCCAATCGTTCGCACGAGCGTCGCCCACGGCACCGCCCCGGATAAGGCTTGGAAAGGCATCGCGGAGACCGGTGGGATGATCGCCGCGATCGAATCCGCCGCCGCGTTGGCCAGCCGCTCTCGTTGACCCCCCTGCCCTGCCCGTTGCTATGCCCGAGTCCACGCTGCGATCGGTTTGTGTTTACTGTGCGTCGAGCAAGTCGGCCGATCCGAAGTACGCCGCGGCCGCCAATCGCCTCGGCGGCCTGCTCGCCGGGAACGAGACGACGATCGTCTACGGCGGCGGGGCCGTCGGTTCGATGGGAGCGCTCGCCGACGGGGCCTTGGAGGCCGGCGGCCGTGTGGTTGGGGTGCTGCCGCACTTCATGGACGAGGTCGAATGGGGTCACACCCGGCTCAGCGAATTGAAGCTCGTCGCGGATATGCACGAACGAAAGCGGACGATGCTTGAGGGGGTTGATGCCGCGATCGCTCTGCCGGGCGGCTGCGGGACGCTGGAGGAGTTGCTCGAAGCGATCACCTGGAAGCGACTCAGCCTCTTCCATCAGCCCATCGTGATCGTGAACCCGGATGGCTTCTACGATCCGCTGCTATCGATGTTGAACCAGGTGGTCGATGAGCGATTCATGAATGAGAAGCACCGCGAGATGTGGACCGTTGTTTCGAGCGTGGATGACGTGATCGAAGCGATCGATAGCACCCCGCCCTGGGACCGCGATGCCCGCAAGTTCGCGGTTTCGTAAGGGCCGCTCCGACGACTGGCGTCGTCGGCTCGCTGTTGAGTGATCCCACTTCCGACTTCCCAATTCCCACTTCGAATGTCTCTGATCGATCTGCCCGCTGCCGATGCCTGCACGATGTACCTGCTACGCCACGGGGCGACGCCGCCGAACCTGGTCGATCCGCCGGTCATGCAGGGCGACGGCGTGAACGAGCCGCTTGCGCCGATCGGCCGCGAGCAGGCGACGCGTGCCGCGGAGGCCTTGGCGGGTCGTCCCCTGAAGGCCGTGTACTCGAGCCCCCTGCTCCGGGCGATGGAGACCGGCACCGCCGTCGCCGATCGACACGGCTTGGAGGTCACGCCGGTCGATTCGCTGCGGGAGGTGAAGGTCGGCGAATGGGAAGGGAGCAATTGGCCCGACGTGCAGCGACGTTTCCCTGAGGCTTATGAGGCCTTCCAGCGAGACCCAGGCACCCACGGCTACCCGGGCGGCGAGACGCTCCAAGGCTTGCTCGATCGCATCGCCCCCACGCTCGCCGAACTGATGCAGCAGCACGTCGGCGAGGAGATCGCCGTGACGGCCCACAGCGTGGTGAACCGCGTCTACGTCGGCCACCTCCTGGGCCTCACCCTCGCCGGCGGCCGGGCGATCCCGCAGCACAACTGCTGCGTGAATGTCGTGCGATGGCGAGACGGCAAAGCCAAGCTGATCACGTTCAACGCGATCAACCACCTGATGTAGCCGGCCACGGCTACCGCCTCGCGGTGGCTTTCGAGGCCAGGGCGGCCGTGTCTCGCCGGGCACGCACCAGCCGCAGCTCTCGGTCGGTTTGATCGCTCAGGCCGTTGAAGTTGGGCTGGTAGGTGAACTGACGCGGGTCGAGCGGCTCTCGCAGCGGCAGCCGAGCGAGCTCGATCTTCAGCAACGGGCGGCGGCTGGGACGCAGCATGGCATCGTCTGTCAGACCGTTTGCGGAGAGCGGGTCGCGGGCGTCGCGGTACTCGACCATCAGCGGGAAACGCGTGGTCTCTGAGAGGGCGATCACGACGTGTTGCGGCGCCCGATCGGCGGTGGCGCCTACGGCGGAAAGGCCCTCGAGCCGCTCGGGCCGCCAGCGGCCGACCATGGCGAGGACCGTTTCGTTGCGGAACTGCATCCGACGGGGTTGGCCGAAGGCGAAGGCCTCTTCGAGCCCCGTGACCAGCATCGGCAGCCCGCCGAAGCGTTGCCAATCGCTGGGTGAGGGCGTCGTGGACTGTTCTTCGATCGCTTCCCGAACGTGGCGTAGGTCGATCCGCGTGACGCTCCGCTCCGGGTTCGAGGGGTCTTCGCCCCAGGCGAGGTCGGTGTAGAGCCGTCGGCTATCGGAGACGCGGAGCAATCGCGTGGGGATGCCGGCGACTTGGCCCGAGAGGTCGGTCAAGAAGCGACGCTTCTTGCCGCCGCCGAGTTGGTGGTAGACGCCCTGGGTTTGGGTCGCTTGCCCACCGAGCCAGCCGACCTGGCTGATATTCGCCGACAGCGAGTCGCCCTGGTCGAGCAACGCGGCGGCCTGCCTCAGCAAGGCGTTGCCCGGGCCTTCGCTGGCGGCGACCCGTGGACTGACCGGAGCGGTCGGCTCTTCGATTGGGGTCTCGATGACCTGGATGACGCCCTCGTCGGCGGTATCACCGGCGAGGCGATCGACCAGCAACTGGTTTCCGACTTCGAGCCCGTAGTAAGCGGCCCCGCCGATTGCCAGCAGCAAGAGGCCGCGGAGCCGCCAGCCGCCGGTGCGGGGCGTCTTTCGTCGACGCCGCGGCGTCTCGCCGGCGGGCGTCGGGCTGGATGGATTGGTCGTCATGTACCGGTTTTGACGCTTTCGCCAAAGAAACGCGTTATCCGGGGCCGAACTTATGCCCCAGGGGAAGCAGGTTCCCGGTGCGTGTGCCATTGCTGGTGCTTGCGGCGGGAGTCTAGGGGCCGCTCCGGCGGGGCGTCCACGGCAGTTGCGGCCAAAAACCGCTTGCTGGGGACGCGAACCCCAAACAAACAAGCCAATCCGGCGACGCACGAGCCCTCGGCAGGAAGCCCGGGCACGCGAAGCGTCGACCACGCCGAGGGGGGGAGATAGATGCGCGTGCAAACATTCATCGCCAATACACTGCTAGCAGCCGCGGTTGCGTCGGTCGGTTGCGGCGGGCGTATGGCCTACAACCTGCCGCCCGCCCAGCGTCTGATGCACCCGGGACCGGGCGTCGGTGGCCCCGGTCCGGGCGTCATCCCGCCGCCCACGGGCATGATGGGACAGGCGACACCGGCCCAGTATGGCCCCGGCGGAACGCCGCCGGTATCGCAATGCGACTATGTCGAGCAGGTGCAATACTGCGAAGACGGCGGTTGCCCGATCGATGGCGGAGCCGGCTGCAACGGCGGCGCGATGGCCGGCTCGATGGGCCCCGCCTCGCAGATTCAATTCGTCGGCGAGCAAGGCCTGACGATCGCCTGGGACGTTTCGGGCCAGGGGATGTTCGACTCGGCACCGCTGTTCGTGCCCGGTCGCCAAGACTTCGCCCAAGGCGCGATCTACCGCCTGAAGCTGAGCAACATCCCGGGACGCGGCCAAGTGATGCTGTACCCGACCCTCGAAGTGGCCCCGGTCACGCCGCGGACGGACGCCTTCTTGGCCCACGCCGCGGTGCCGGTGCAGTTCACCGAGGAAGACTTCGACCAAGTGATGAGCGGCAACTATGTCACCAAGGTGATCTACCTGCCGGACCCCGAGTTCCAAGAGCTCGCCCTGTCAGGCGTCGAGACGCTTGTCAGCACGCGGCTCGATCCGGGCGTCGATCCGGTCAGCGAAGCGGACCGCCGCGGTTCGATCCTGGCCGTCCTCCGCATCGGTAGCAAGGACTTGAGTGCGAGCGTCGGCAACGGCTACGGCGAGAACGTGGTTCCTGCTTCGTTCGGCGATGGCTGCCAGAACTGTGGTCCGAGCCACTCGATCGGCTCGGCTCCCATGATGGGCGGAGCTCCGATGGGCGGCGGTGGCCCGGCCCCGATGGGCATGCCGACCGCCGGCATGGGCCCGCAAGGGATGCCGCCTCACCTGATGGCCGGTGCCCCGCAGTACGGCATGCCTCACACGGGCACGCCGATTGGTCTGCCCGGTCCGCCGCACATCCCGCTCGGTTCGCCGGCCGGTCTGCGGAAGCACACGATGGTGAACCGCACCCGCGTGGTGATGCCGCCGCCGACCAACGCTCTGAAGATGACCGTCAAGCAGCGTCCGGGCCTCAACTACCCGCGTCCGGTGACCCACGTCCGTGTCGACGAGGTCAATCGTGCCCCGCTGCAACTGCACGGTGGCACGCTCAAGCCGGGGGCCGGTCTGCGAACGGCCAAGCAGGGTCGGGCCGCGATGGGCAACGGCAACTGCGAGACCTGCTATTGAGAACGGGTCGGGCAGCTTGAGCTGCCCGGCCGCTTGGTCTAACCACCAAACCTGAGCGAAACCATGACAACGGTCCGACCTCTCCGATGCGTCCCGCGAATGCGGGGCCGAGCCGCTGGCAGTTTGATGTTGCTGGCGATGCTGGGAGGGTTTGGGATGAGTGTGCCTCACTCGGTTGCCGAACCGCCCCAGCACTGGCTTCACGCCGGCGCCATGCCACCGGGAGCGATTGGAAACCAGCGGCTTCTGAGAGGCGGACCGTTGTTGGGATACGAGCAGCCGGTCGAGCTGCGATTGCCTGCGGGGATGTCGATCGCCGCGATCGGCCCCCATGGCGAGACGACGATCGAGTCGGAGCGGCTCAAGGTCGGCTTGCAGATTGCTCAGCTCTATCGCTTCAAGGCGCGGGGCGTTCCCAGCCTGCCGGGCGTGGCGGTCTATCCGACCGTCGAGTTGATCGATCGGACCTACCCGCCTTGCGATCGGAAGAACGACTTTCCGATCACGATCGAGATGACGCTCGAAGACCTCCGGCTCGCCGCCGAGGGGGCGTTCGTCACGCGGATCATCTACGTCGAAGACCCGAAGACCGCCCTGCCGGTCTCGGAGAAAGAAGCCGGCGGCCAGCAGTGGTTCGAGGCCCGTCCGGGCGACGACCCGCTGATCCTCGCCGAGGGGCTCGGCCGACCGGTCGCGATCTTGCGGATTGGCAACCGCGATACGGGCGTGCTCGCTCGCGGTGTCTACGCCACGCCAACGCCGCTGGCGACCAACGAAGAGCCATCCAAGGTGCGACAAGCATCGTCGCCGTAACCATCCATTGCGAACCACCAAGACACGGAGGGCACGAAGGTTCTTTGTGTCCTCCGTGTCTTGGTGGTTTGAGCGTCTCGCGCGGAGCTGCACGATGAGCCACTCGCCAACCCAACCGCTGATGCCGACTTGGTTCCGCCGGACGCTGGTGGTCGTCGCGGCGTTGCTGATGTGCTCGTGCCGCGCTTACGGGCAGGACTGCCCGTCGTGCCCGGTTGATGGGCCTTGCTCATCGGGCGAATGCGCCGAGCCCGGTTGCCTTGACGGCGGTTGCGTCGTCGATGGCTGCCCCGTCTGCCAACCCGAGTGCCACGCCGGCCCGGGCGACGAGTACCTGTGCGATGGGGGCGATCAACCGAGTTCGGTCGCCGTCACCCGCGATGGCGAGCTCGTCGGGCTCCAGCAAGAAGACACCGTGGCGACCTACACCGGCTGCGAAGGCCGGACCAACGTGGTCCCCAGCACACGGACGTGCATCTATGCACCGCGTTTCGCTTCGGTGCGGCAGGTGATCCATCCGATGGGCGCCATCCAGCGTGACTTCGTCGGCTCGTTCGGCGATACGTTCTCGCTCGCCGAGGCCGAACGTGCCCAGCCCGCTTCGACCTCGTTGCAGAACCTCGCGTTGAAAGGCCAAGTGCTCCCGCTGCCGCCCGGCTTGTACAAGGGGCGTCAGCAGGCCGGCGCGGCGATCCGATTGGTCGGTGCCGCCGAGACCCGCGGCTTGGTCTCGCCGTACGCCACGCTGCAGCTCATGCACGCCGGCGAGATCGTCATGTCGGAAGGGCCGACGGTCGCCAAGCTCTCGCTCGCCGCGATCACCTGGGCCGGCGATCAGGAAGTGCAGGTCGCGATCTCTGGGCAGGCCGCCTCGGCGATCTTCTCACCGACCAACCCCGGCTTGCTCTATCAAACGAGCAACGGCTGCCCGCGACTGCGGTTGGTGAAGTGTGCTTCCACCGACGCCGCGCACCCGGGCGACGAGGTCGATTTCACGCTCCGCTACGACAACGTCGGCGACGCCGCGCTCGAAGACCTGGTGATCGTCGACAACCTGACGACCCGGCTGGAGTATGTCGAGGACTCCGCCAAGAGCACCGCCGACGCCGAATTCTCCACCGCCCGCAACGGTGCCGGCTCGCTCGTCTTGCGTTGGCAACTCGATGGCAAGCTCCCAGCTGGCGACGGCGGCGTGATCACCTTTAAATGCCGCGTGCGGTGACGCCAGCTGGTGGAGGAAGCTGAACCCGCCGGGGGTCTTTGCGGTCCCACGATGGGCTATCGGCAGGCGACGGCCTACAATCGGGCTCTCCCGCCCGGCTCCGGCCGTTTCCTCCGCTCGCCCCGCCCGCATGGCCTACGTCTACTTCACCATCGTCTGCCTCTTCTTCGGGTCCAACTTCGTGATGATGGACCGGGCGACTCGGTGGTTTGGGCCGGTCGAGGTCGGTTTCGGGCGGACGACCAGCGCGGCGTTGGTGCTTGGGTTGCTCTGGCTGCTGATCGAGCGAAAGCAACGCATCCGATGGCGTGAACTGCCCTCGATCGCGTTGATCGGGGTCTTCGCAAATGCCTATCCGTATGTCTTGCAACCAGCCCTTATCGGTAGCGGCTTCGGGCATAGCTTCTTTGGCATGACCGTCGCGTTTGTGCCGCTGCTGACCGTGTTGGTCTCGATCCCGATGCTCGGCGTCCGGCCCAGCGGGCGGCAGGTCGTCGGCGTGCTGGGCGGGCTCGGGTTTGTATTCCTGCTCATGTATGACGGCAGCCTCCGTGGGCTCAACCCGCTGATGCTCGCTCTCGCGGTCAGCGTGCCGCTCAGCTACGCCGTGGGGAATACCTGGATGCGACGAACCTTGTCGGATGCCGATCCGACGCCGCTGTCGGTCGTTATGTTGATCGTCTCTTCCTTTGCGATGCTGCCGATCGTTGCGAACGGTTCGCTACAGTCGCAGATCGGCGTTGAGCCGCCTGCCGTGCGCGAAGACTTTAGCACCGCCGCCGCCGCGTTAGGGGTGCTTGGCCTGTTCGGGACCGGGGCGTGCACCTGGGCGTTCGTCCGCATGGTGCTCGACCGCGGCCCGCTATTCGCCGGCATGGTGACCTATGTCGTGCCCGTGATCGCGTTGCTGTGGGGCTTGGCCGACGGCGAGAAAATCACCGCCAACCAGCTCATCGCCATCGCCGGCATCCTCTCGATGGTCACGCTCGTTCAGGCTCCGGGGAAGAAGCAAGAAGAATCCGACCCAGAGTTGTCGGTCGAACCGCTGCCAGCTGATGCTTAGCCCGAAGCGTGGGCAACCACGGAATCGGTCGAGTAAACTCACTTCTTTCCGCCCTTCCCCTTCCGAATTCCGAATTCCGCCTTCCGACATGCCCGCTCATCCCTGGCTCGCCGATCGCACCGACCGCTTCGATTCATCGGGCATCCGCAAGGTCTTCGACCTGGCCGCGAACCTTGAGAATCCGATCAACCTCTCGATCGGGCAGCCCGACTTCCCCGTGCCCGAGCCGCTCAAGCAGGCCGCCGTGCGGGCGATCCAGGACGACAAGAACGGCTACAGCCAGACCCAGGGCATCGGCGAGTTGGTCTCGCGGTTGCAGGCCAGGATCGATAACGAATGGGGCCACGCCGACCGCAAGGTGCTCGTCACCAGCGGCACGAGCGGCGCGTTGAACCTGGCGATGTGGGCGCTGATCAACCCGGGCGACGAGGTGATCATGTTCGATCCCTACTTCGTCATGTACCCGACGCTCACCGAGATGGTCGGCGGCGTCCCAGTGGTGATCGACACTTACGACGACGGCCTGACGATCAACCTCGCGAAGGTCGAGGCGGCGATCACTCCCAAGACCAAGCTCATCCTCTTCAATAGTCCGGCGAACCCGACCGGCGTGGTGGCCGATGCGACGACCGCCCGGGGCCTCGCCGAGCTGGCCGCGAAGCACGGCATCGCGTTGCTCTCGGACGAGATCTACCGCGAGTTCACGTACGACGCCCCCCTGCCCTGCCCGGCCGCCCACAACGACTCGACGATCGTTGTCGATGGGTTCAGCAAGAGCTACGGCGTCACGGGCTGGCGGATCGGTTGGATTCACGGCCCCTCGGCGGTGGTCGAAAAGATGGCCGCCCTGCAGCAGTACACCTTTGTCTGCGCGCCGCACCCGCTCCAACATGCCGCGCTCGAAGCCTTCAATACCGATATCACTCCGCTTGTCGCGACGTACCGCGAGCGACGCGATCACGTCCTCGCCGGCTTGCGAGAGGCCGGGTACGAAGTGCCCGACCCGGGCGGAGCGTTCTACGCCTTCCCGAAGGTCCCGGCGGGATACGCCAACGCGACCGAGTTCGTGAAGCGTGCGATCGAGCACGAGCTGCTCATCATCCCCGGCAGCATCTTCAGCGGCCGCGACACGCACTTCCGCCTGAGCTACGCGGCGTCGATGGAGACGATCGAACGCGGGCTGGCGGTGCTGGGCGGGCTGGCGGCTTAGAAGGATCCGGCTTGAAAGACGCACGGGTGGGCACCAGTTAAGCTGGGGGTAAGGATCATAAACCTCTTGAGCCCTCGCGATGCCAACACGATTGTTTCTTTGCGCCGTCTTCTTTACCGCAAGCCTTGCCCAGAACGCGGTTGCCAAAGATCGGCCGGTTGATCAGATCACAAAAAGCTTCGAGGTGAGCTCCAAGCTGCTGGTGATCCCCATCAAGAACGGCGGTAAAGAAGACGGCCGTCTGATTCTCCGTATCGATGGCGCCGTCAAACGCGATTACCGTCTCGCGATCGCGCCTTCGCGAGATGAGGTCGATTGGTACGCCTCATTCGACCTAAGCCGCTACGCCGGCGAGCAGGCCGAGCTGGAAGTCATGGGGGCGACCGAGGAAGGGGTCTCGCTCATCAAGCAGGCTGACGAAGTCCCGGGCACGAATACTTCCTATCAAGAGAGCCGCCGTCCTCAGTTTCACTTCACTGCTCGGACGGGGTGGCTCAACGATCCGAATGGGCTCATCTACCTAGACGGTGTCTACCACCTCTACTTTCAGCACAACCCGGTGTCGGTTAACTGGGGCAACATGACGTGGGGCCACGCCACGAGCACGGACTTGGTGCATTGGGATCAGCAGCCCTCCGTGTTGTTCCCCAGTCAGGAGCATGGGGCATGTTACTCGGGGGCCACATTTATCGATCGGTGGAACCAGTTGGGTAAGCAGATCGATGGCGAGGCGGTCCTCGTCGCGTTCTATCTCAGGACGAAGATTGGGCTTTGCCTCGCCTACTCGAACGACGGCGGTCAGACCTTCACCGACTACGAGCACAATCCGGTGCTGACCCATGATGGCGCACGGATCGATACGCCCCGCCCCTTCTGGCACCCCCCGACGCAACGGTGGGTCGCGCCGACTTACGACTTCTACACCGACCAAGCGGGCTCGAAGCAACGAGCGGTTGGCTTCTATAGCTCGGCCAACCTCACCGACTGGCGATACGAGAGCCGTGTCGAGCAAGGCGAGTGGGGCGACGAGCTCTGCGGCTGCGTCGATTTCTTCCAGCTCCCGGTTGATGGTGATCCGGAGAACAAGAAGTGGGTCATGGTCTTTATCGATGGCAGCTACATCATCGGTGAATTCGATGGCAAACAGTTCGACACGCTTGCGGGCGAGCCGGCGGCGACCAAGGATCGGGTGCGGAACCTGGTCTACCCAGGCCACTACTACGCAACGATGACCTGGCACAACGCCCCCGAAGATCGGCGGGTGCAGGTCACCTGGATGAGGAAGCGTGCCCCGACTAACACACCGTTCGGGCAGCAACTCACGGTCCCTTCCGAGTTGACACTTCACGCCACGCCGCAGGGGCCGCGGTTGCGGATGTATCCGATCGAGGAACTCAAGACACTCCGCCAAAAATCCAAGGCTTGGTCCGATCTCAGCCTTAAGCCCGGCGACAACCCGCTCGCGGGTGTTGTGGCCGATGCACAGGATATCGAGGTCGAGTTCGTCCCTTCGGCAGACGCCCTAGTCGCCTTCAATCTGCGCGGGACGGAAGTCTCTTACGACGCTGCGAAAGGCGAGCTCACGCTGGGCAACCGCCACGCCCCCCTGCAACCAACCGACGGCGTGATCCGCCTGCGCCTGCTGCTCGACCGGGCATCGATCGAGGTCTACGGAAACGAGGGCCGCGTCTACCTTCCGCGGATCATCAAGCCCTCGCTAGAAAACCATCAGGCGGAACTGACCTGCAAACGCGGCACCGCCCGGATCACCGAGCTGCGAGTCCATGGCATGCGTTCGATGTGGCAGCAACCCAACTGACGGTCTGTCATAGAAAACGGCCCGGCGAGCCGAGGCTCGCCGGGCCGTTCGTTGTAATGAGGCGACTGGACCCCCGGCGGCGGCAGCGTCTAGCGCCCCCAGCCCCGGGATTGAACGTCGCCTCGTGACTTCGGTGCCTCAGGCGCTCTTCTTCTCCGGGATATCGGAGAAGAGCTTCTCGCGGCCTTCGACGATGTCTTCGGTCACCGAGTAGCTCTCGCCACGCGGTTGGTCCGGCAGCTCGAACATGATATCGAGCATGACCGTCTCGATGATGCTCCGCAGGCCGCGGGCACCGGTCTCACGATCGTGGGCACGCCGGGCGATCGACTCCAGGGCTCCGGGCGTGAACTGCAGCTCGGCTTCTTCCATCTTGAAGAGGCGTTGGTACTGCTTGGTAAGAGCATTGTTCGGCTCGGTGAGGACCCGAACAAGAGCCGATTCGTCCAGAGGACGCAGGCTGGTCACCATCGGCAACCGGCCGACCAGCTCGGGGATCATGCCGTACTCGACCAAGTCGTCCGCGGTGACCTGAGCGATCGCTTCGGAGAAGCTGACCTCCTCGCTCTGCTCGAAGTCTTGGCTGAAGCCCATCGAGCGTTTGCCGAGCCGCTTGCGGACCACGTCCTCAACGCCGGCGAAGGTGCCGCCGCAGATGAAGAGGATATTCGTGGTGTCGATCTGGATGTACTGCTGCTCAGGGTGCTTGCGGCCGCCCTGCGGGGGGACGTTGGCCGTGGTGCCTTCGAGCATCTTCAAGAGGGCCTGCTGAACGCCTTCGCCCGACACGTCGCGAGTGATGCTGACGTTTTGGCTCGTCTTGCCGATCTTGTCGATCTCGTCGATGTACAAGATGCCGCGTTGGGCCGCTTCGACATCGAAATCGGCCGCGTGCAGCAGCTTCAGGAGCAGGTTCTCGACGTCTTCGCCGACGTAGCCTGCCTCGGTCAGGGTCGTGGCGTCGCCGATGGCGAACGGCACGTTGAGGCTGCGGGCGAGGGTCTTCGCCAGGAGCGTCTTGCCGCAGCCGGTGGGGCCGACCATCAAGATATTGGACTTGTCGATATCGACGTCGCCCTCGTCCTCGGCGGCGACCAGTCGCTTGTAGTGGCTGTGCACGGCGACCGCGAGGACCCGCTTCGCTTGGTCTTGGCCGATCACGTAGTGGTCGAGTTCGGCAACGATCTCACGCGGCGATGGGATCTTCGTGAACAGCGACTGGCTGTTGCCGCGTCGCTTGCGTTCCTGATCGAGGATCGACTCGCAGAGCTCGATGCACTCGCCGCAGATGTAGACGTCCCCCGGTCCTTCGACCAGCGGTCCGACATCGCGGTAGCTCTTGCGGCAGAACGAACAGAACGCATTCCGCTTAGTCGTACCGCCGCGTTTGGCGCCGGTGATCTCTTTACCTGTGGGCATGGACAACTCCGTTTCCCGTCTTGCGTGCGTGACGACCCATTGGACGGCCGGTTGGTTGGGTGGCCGTGGGGGTCGTTTTCAGTGGTGCCGCTCGATGCTCGCTCGCCGAAGTCTCCGATCCGCGGTCAGCCGTTGGAGGGATGCGACATCCGTCCCGATGTCGTGCCTCGCTCGCTGTTATGGATCCGCGGTCTTGTGACTCCGATTCGCTCACCTCACGCCAGGCGGGGCTTCCTTGTCCACGCTTATCAGTTCGAGCAGTGTTAGCGTCCGTGTGTACGGGCCGCCGACAGGATAGGTTCATCGGTCGGCCTCCGTGCTATCACCACCATCGGGTGGCGGCGTGTCACAATCCTCCCCGGCGGCGCGGTCCGCCCCGGCTGTTTTGTCGCGCTGGTCGGTTCGGTTGTCCGAATCGTCATTCCAATCGCCGGCCGCCGATTCGGCCGCCTCGCGCATCGCGGCCGCGGCGTGAGCCAGCGACGCGGCGCCCGACGCTTCGGCCGCTTCGAGCTGGATCTGCGGGCCGAGCTTCGTGCGGATGTGTTGGAACTCATCGTCGCTCAGCCCGCCGCGATCTCTGAGGCGGCGGAACTGGGCCAGCATCTGGTTGGCATCCTTGCCGGCGGCCGCTTCGCGTTTTTCGGCTAGTTTTCGCAACAAGACGAAGAACCCGGCCATGATCCCAAGGATCACGGCGAGCCAGAAGAGGCCGACGGTTAGCGGGGAAATCGTCACCGGGTTCTGGTTCGGCGGCGTGGGTCGTTGGCTGGAACTACCGACAGCATAGCCGGCAACCGCGAAAAAGGCGCACTCAGTTACCCAACCCCGAGGGTCGGGTCGCCCGCCGCCGCCGAATCCGCAGTGCCCCTATCTTACCCGACCCTCGCAGCAAGCGCCGACGGTCAAGCCCAACCCGCCGCCGCGTCGATACCGACCGATGGTGAAAGCTTGTAGGCCAACGACGATCAACGCCGCACGCCTCGGGCGAGCGATGTTGGCCGTATGCCTCCTCGGAATCGGTTCGCCGGCGTTATCGGATCCTGGCGTGAGGAGCGGCGACCTCGTGCCGTGGTCGCGCCATGACCTGACGATCCCTTATGCCTGGAACGGCAACGCCCGCGATGCCCGCGAGGTTGTCCTCTATTACTCGGCCGATCAGGGCCGGTCCTGGCAGCGGGCCGGGGCGGCGTTGCCGCACGTCCGTTCGTTCCGCTTCCAAGCCCCCAGCGACGGCGAATACTGGTTCGCGATCCGCACCTACAACGCCCTGGGCACGGCCACCCCGCCCGGTCCGTTGGGGCCGGAGATGCGGGTCCAAGTCGATACCAGCCTGCCCCGCATCGATCGCCTTGACGCGGCGGCAGCCGACGGCATGGTGGCGGTCGAACTCGCGGCGAGCGACGCCTCGGGCATCGATCCCAAGGACGTCCATCTCTACGCCCAGGCGGCTGGCCAGCCCGGTTGGACACCCGTGCCGGTGAGTTCTAGCCAGCCGAGTCCCGACGGACGCTCGATGCGGTTGAGTGGCACGTATCGCTCTGGCGGAGCGGCCGGCGTTTCGATCCGGGCGACGGTGGTCGATAAGGCCGGCAATCGGACCGAGCAATCCGCCATCGCCCGAGCGGCTGTCGTTCCGCCGACTCTTCCATCAGCCAACGCGAGTATCGCTCGTACCCAGCCATCCGCCTACGGAACGCACGACCCCTTCGCGGCCGCTGAGGCCAAGGCCGTCCCGCAGCAGAACCGTCCAGCAGCCGCTCCGCGACGCGAGCGCCGGCAACCATTGGCCGCCACGCCGTGGCCGAGCGAGTCGACACGATCGAAGCCGCTCTTGGCGGGCACGCGATCGTCGGACCGTTGGCCCGAGTCTTCGCAGGCCAAGCCCTTCAGCTCGGCGAGCTTCCGGAGCGGTCCCGTGGACCCTTTCCCATCGACTCGCGATCCTTTCGGACCGGGTTCCCCGTCAGCGGGCCTCAACGCCGCGACGCCCAGCCGCTTGGTCAACAGCACCGAGTTTGAGTTCGACTACGAGTTGGAAGACACCGGCCGTTGGGGCGTGGCGAAAGTCGAGCTCTGGGGGACCGACAACGGCGGGAAGAGCTGGCGGCGATTCGCGATCGACAGCGACCGCCAGAGCCCGATCCATGTCACCACGCCCGGCGAAGGCGAGTACGGCTTTCGGCTCGTGATCGAATCGATCGGCGGCCTCGACCCAACCAGCCCCCGGCCGGGCGACACGCCCGAGGCGATTGTCGGCGTCGATCTCGAATCGCCACGCGTCGTGCTGACCGACCTCCGCCAGGGCAGCGGGTACTTTGCGGATCAACTGATGATCCAATGGCGGGCCGACGATGCCCACCTGTCGGAACGCCCGATCGACCTCTTCTATAGCAACCGCTCAACCGGCCCCTGGATCCCGGTGGCAACCAACCTGGGGAACACGGGTCAACACGCTTGGCGGCTCCAACGCCACCTGCCGAGGTCGGTCTACCTAAAGATCGAAGCCCACGACGACGCCGGCAACACGGCCGAAGTCATCTCGCCCGAGCCGATCGCCATCGACGTCCCCACCGCCAGCGGCAGCCTGCAAGGCGTGCGGGCGGCTCGGTGATCGGGTGAACCGGTAACGCCCCGCTGATGCGGCGACTCGGAGTCCGTTAGACTGCCGCTCATGGCAAAGGGCGGCAAACAGGGCACGACCGGTCTCGATTACTTGCTCGCGCCGAGCGAGCCGGTCGGCGTGTTGTTGGCCGTGTCCGGCGACGACGGCTTCCTCAAGCGGGAGGTCATAAAGACCCTCCGCGAATCGCTCTGCGGCGAGGGCGACAGCGAGCTCGATTGGCATGTCTTCGAGGGGGCGGCAGCCGAGTGGCGCGATATCTCGGATGCGGTCGCGCAGCGGTCCCTCTTCGGTGGCGGGGGCAAGCCGGCCGCTCTGATCGAGGACGCCGATACGTTTGTCACGCGCTACCGTGATCAACTCGAAGACTTCGCGGGCAGCTCAGCAGCCGGGATCGTCGTGCTCGACGTGAAGTCCCTGCCGGGCAATACGCGCCTCGCGAAGGCGATCGCCGCCAGCGGGACGCACCTCAGTTGCAAGACGCCCGACCGCGGCCCGGAGGTCGCCAAGCACCGCCGCGACGCTGCGAAGTGGCTCGCGGCCCGCGCGGCGGCGGTCCATCAAACGAAGATCGACACCGCCGCCATCGAAGTCCTCTTCGATCTGCTGCCGATGAGCCTCGGCGTGATCGATCAAGAGATCGCCCGGCTGGCGTTGCTCGCGGGCGAAGGCAAGGCGATCGACACGGCTCTTGCCAAGGAGCATGTCGGCAGTTGGCGGGTGCGGACCGCTTGGGACTTGGTGGACGCCGCGGTCGAAGGCCGCGCGGCCGACGCGCTGGGGCAACTCGATCGGCTCCTGATCGCCGGCGAGCAACCGATTGGCGTGCTGGCACAGCTCGGGGCGACCCTCCGCAAGTTCGCCGCCGCCGCCGCCCAGGTCGAGGCGACCGAGCGTTCCGGCGGGCGTCCCTCGCTCTCCGCGGCGATCAAGGGAGCCGGCTTCGCCCCGTTCAAAGCCGCCGACGCGGAGCGGCAGCTGCGCCAAGTCGGCCGCGGCCGAGCCACGAAGCTCGCCGAGTGGGTGCTAGCGGCCGACGTGGCGATGAAGAGCCATAACAGCCAGCCGGCGCGGGCGCGGATCGAGCTGGAACGCTTGATCATCCGGCTGTCGCGGGAAGCGGCGTGATGCGAAGGGGGAAGGACGAAGGCGGAAGGCGGAACCCGCATTTCAGACCCCGTACACAGCGACGCATTCCTATGCCGCCTTCCGCCTTCGTCCTTCCCCCTTCGCATCGTTGCTAGCAAGCAACGCGGTTAAGCCGCGGCGTGTGTTTCGACTGAGCTTGCTGGCAGGTGGGCGATTCTCCTACGATCCCCGCCCCTCGATAGCCGGGCGCCTCACCCGGCAACGATGTCACGCGCAACGCCATGGATCGGCAATGCTTGCCAGAATCGCTCCGCTCAACCTGTTCCTCGTGCCGCTCTCGATCGGTTGCATGTCCGGCCCGGCCGGATTGGCTTCGAAGGTTGCGTTGGAGAATGCTGCGAGCACACCGGCCCATGCTGCGCACGCGGTGCCGGTCACGCCCGCGACTGCCGGTGTCGCCTCGCCCGTTGGCCCGCCGCCGGTCGTCACCGAACAGCAGGCGATGCAGCAGATCGCTCCTCTGCTAGGCAAGTTGGCGGCCGAGGACGCGAAGCTCCATACCGAGACCCTCAACCAGCTCACCGGCGTCGAGCCCTCGCTCTGGTCGCTGACCGTCCAGCGGGCCGTGAACACGCTGGAGTATCGCCAACAACTGGCCGGCCAAACGCCTAAGCCAACGACACCAACGGCCCTTGCCAAGATGCCGGCGAATGAGCCACAGGCTCCGGCAGCCCCCCCTGCCCCGTCGCAGGCGGCGACCGGCGTGGTGCAGACCAGCGCGACGCTGGACCTCTCCGCGACGCCCGACCTGCCGGCCATCGTGAACGGCAACGCTAACCCCGAAACGATCGGCAACCCACACTTCAAAGTCGCCAGCAAGGCCACGCCGACCACGAGCGAAACGCCCCGTGTCGCGTCGCGGACCTCGTTCTCGTTCCCAACGACTTCGGAAGACGCCGACGAACTCAACGGCGAAGCGGCCGATGACGAGAAGGGATGGCGCGAACACCTCTCCGCGGCGATCGCCACGCTCGATCGCGAGGCCGCCCTCAAACCGAAGTCATCCAGCAAGGCGTACGAGCGGGTCCGCTTGCAACTGCTGCAACTCGTCGCCGGCGATGAGGAGGCCGCCTCGCAAGCGACGCCGGGGCTCTCGACGGATGAGCAAGGCTACTGGTCCAAGCAGATCTACGCATTGGCCACGCTCCTGTCCGACGAGAACGGAGGCGACCACCGCAGCCGGGCCGACGCCGCGGCGCGCCACTTAATGGAGGCTTCGGCGAAGCTCCGTTCGCTTGGCAGCCTGCAGGTCGATAACTTCGTCACGTGCCGAGAGGTCTACGGCTACGGGGCCTACGACCCGATGCTTGAGGCACGCTACGCCCCCGGTGATCAGGTCATCCTCTACGCAGAAATCGACAACTACCAAAGCGACGAGACCCAAGAGGGCTATCGCACAACGATCGCCAGCAGCTACCGCTTGGTTAGCCTGACCCGCAACGAGGTGGTTGGTGGCGAGTTTCCCGAGGTCGATGACCTCTGCCTGACCCGCCGGCGAGACTTCCATATCCAATACGGCATCACGCTGCCGAGCGGCCTCTCGCCGGGCGATTATCGCCTGGAGTTGACGGTCGAGGACAAGCTGGGCCGCAAGAAGGGCCATGATCAGCTCCCGTTGACGATTACCGAACGCTGAGGCACGGGATACCGAACGATGGGGAGGCGGAACCATTTGCTCTCCGCAGCCGTACCTCGTTAGGATGCGTTCAGACCGACCATGCTCCGGGACCCCTACGTTTGATCGACCGGCTCATCATCCTGTTGCTCGCCCTCACGGTCGCCATGCCGGCGCTCACGAGCCCGGATTGTTGTTGCGTCGCCAGCCAGCCGGCAACGAGCAAGGCGACCTGCTGCGGTGCGACCGGCTCTTGCTGTTCGCCGAAGCCCGACGGTCGCTCCTGCTGCGACACGTCGGCCAGCCCGGCTTCTCGGCTCGTAATTAATCCCTGCGGTTGCGAGGATTGCCCCACCTCGAAGCCAACCGATCCCCGCTCAGCCAGCAACGAATCGGCTCGGCCGGATTCGATCGATGACCTGCCGCCGGCGGTGAACCCGGTCGCCTCGCAAACGCCGCCTTCTTCGGCGGCAGCCGTTGCGTCGGTCGCGACGCTCGCCCAACCGCCGCCGCCCGATCGGCAGGCCCTGCTCTGTGTGTGGTCGATTTGAATCGATATGGAAGCTTCTCAGCGATTCAAGAACTTCCCTCCCCGCGATCGCGGGGAGTCTCAAATCAAATACCTGGAGCTGAAAGATGACTCGAATCCTTGCTTTGTTTGCCCTGGCCGGCGTCCTCGCCTACGCGACGGCCAGCACCAACTCGAACGCTTCGGCAGAAGCCAACTGCTGTGCTTGTTGCGAGGACTGTAGCTGCGAAGACTGCCAGTGCGATGCGACCTGTGCCGGCGGCGATGCCTGCTGCTGCCTGACCGGTGAGTGCTGCGAAGGCGGTGCCTGTTGCGACGGAGCATCCGCCGTCGCGGCGACCTGCCCGGCCGGTGGGGCGTGCTGTGGCTCGCTGAGCCGCGCGTCCATGATGGCCGGCGAAGCCGCCTGTGGCTGCTGCACCGATTGCGGCTGCGACGACTGCGAATGCGGCAAGACCTGTGCCGGTGGCGACGCCTGTTGCTGCGAGACGGGCGACTGCTGCGAGGGCGGCACCTGCCCTGACGCCGAAGAAACGATCTGATTCCACTCGTTGGAACGATTAACCGTTAAGCCCCTCGGTCTCGCCTGAGATCGAGGGGTTTTTCCGTTGGCCCCGGCGTGGTCTGCTGATCGGCATGAAAGACTTCACGCCCTGGCAACTCGCCCGACGCGGGCTCCGTGGCCATCGCCGAGCCCACGCGGCCATCGCCGCCGGCGTCGCGGTGGCGACCGCCGTGCTGGTTGGGGCCTTGGTGGTGGGGGACTCGGTCCGCGGTAGCCTCCGCGACCTGACGCTCCAGCGGCTGGGGGACATCGACTACGCCGTCGCCCCGGGGAGCACGTTTCGCGAAGCCCTCGCCGACGAGATCGAGGCCGACGCCGCCCCGCTGCTGCTCGTCCCCGCGACGCTCAGCCATCGGATCAACGACCAGACCCGCCGGGCCGGTCGCCTCAACCTGATCGGCTGCGATCGCCGGTTCTTCGCGATGGATTCGGGCCAAGAAGCCAGAGGCTGGCCGCCGTTCGATGGCGGCCTCTTCCTGACCCGGTCGATCGCCAACGAATTAGGCGTGGCGGTTGGTGACTCGGTTCTTGTGACGTCGTCGATCGTGACCGCGTTGCCCGCCGATAGTGCGTTGGGCGAGAAGTCCGAGACGGTTGCCTCCGTCCGACTGGAGGTAAGCGAGATCATCCCGCCGGAGGGCCTCGCCCGGTTTGCCCTCGCTCCGTCGCAGGGCGAACCGCGGAACGCCTTCGCTCCGTTGGCCGTGGTGCAGCAGCTCATCCAGCGGGAGGGCGAGTCTAACGCCCTGGTGGTCGATGCCGAGGCGTCGCCGAGCGTCTCACCGCGGCTGGCCGACTATGGCCTCACCTTCGACCAGCCACGCCCCGGCGTCTGGCAATTGGAATCACGCGAGCTCGTCACCCGACAGCCAATCGTCGAGGCCGCCCGGCGGGCATGGGGAAGCCGACCGAATGCCGCGGTGAACACGTACCTGGCGAACACGATCCGCCGAGGCAAGAAGTCGATCCCTTACTCGACCGTGGCCGGCGTCGAGAGCACGCACGGTCTTTCGCCAACCCAAGAGCTGGCTGACGACCAGATCGTCCTCAACCGCTGGGCCGCCGATGACTTGGACGCCACGGTGGGGGATGAGATCACGCTCACTTACTACGAGCCCGAGAGCACGCACGGCGTGCTCCGCGAGGCGGAGCCGGTGACGCTCAAGCTGGCGGGCATCGTTGACCTATTGGATGCCGATGGCGAATCGACCGGAGCCGGCGACCCCCGCTGGACTCCCCAACTCGAAGGCGTAACCGACGCCGAATCGATCAACGATTGGGACCTGCCGTTCGAGTTGGTTGAGACCATCCGCGACGCGGACGAAGACTATTGGGACGAGCACAGCACCACGCCGAAGGCGTTCGTTTCGTTGGCTATATCACGGCGGCTTTGGGGATCACGTTGGGGCGATACGAGCTCGATCCGTGTGGCTGATCCCAACGCCACCGAAGACCAGCTGGCCGCGTTGTTGCTCAGTGAGATTGATCCAGAATCACTGGGCTTCGCGCCAATCGCTATCCGCGAGCAAGGCCTCGCCGCGTCATCGGGCAGCACGCCGTTCGATGTGCTGTTCCTGCTGTTCAGCCTGTTCCTGATCGGCTCGGCGCTGCTGCTGATTGTCCTGTTGGTATGGCTGGCCGTCGATGAACGCCGCCGCGAGCTCGGCGTGCTCGGGGCGATCGGGTTCGATCGCAAGGCGGTCCGGCGTGGCCTGCTACGCGAGTTCGGACCCGTTGCTGGGTTCGGGGCCGCCCTGGGGGCCGCGATCGGTGTCGCCTATGCGGCCGGCCTGCTCTACCTGCTCAGGACGGTCTGGATCGATGCCATCGGCGCCCCGTTCCTCCGCCTGCACGTGGGGCCGCTCGCTGTCGTCGGCGGCTTGATCGGGGCTTGGCTGGTTGCGATGGCGGCAATCGCTTGGGCGGTGCGCAACGCGACCAAAGCCCCACCCAAAGCCTTGCTTGCCGGCTCGACACCACCGTCGCCCTCTGAAACCCGCCAGGCCACTTGGCCAACGGGCCTCGCCCTCGCTTCGGTCACAGGGGCCGGCATCCTCACGATGCTCGGCGGCACGTTGCGGGGCGAAGCGGCCGCCGGGGCCTTCTTCGGCGCCGGCGGGCTGGCGCTCACGGCGTTGCTGGCGTTCGTCTACCGCCTCGGCCAGGGCGGCCGGCGTTCCGCGGGCGGTGGGCTGAGCCTGTCTCGCTTGGCCGGCCAGAACATCCGTCGGCGTCCGGGCCGTTCGTTGCTGACCATCGGCTTGGTCGCCGCGGCCAGTTTCTTGCTGCTGGCGACCAGTGCGTTTCGCCTGCCACCGACCGAGTCGGGCACCGGCGGGTTCGATTTGATCGCTCAGAGCGACCAGCCGCTCCACTACGACCTCGCCACGCCCGAGGGCCGGTGGGAACTCGGCTTCGGTCCGAAGCAAGAGCAGCCGCTTGAGAAGGCACGCGTCTTCGGCTTCCGCGTCCACGCGGGCGAAGACGCCAGTTGCCGCAACCTTTATCAGACCAAGCAGCCGCGTGTGCTCGGCGTGTCGGATCGCTTCATCGCAGCGGCCGACGAGACGCCGACACCCTTCAATTGGGCCGAATCGGTAGCGTCGAAGGGGGAGTCGCCGTGGTCCTCGCTCACGCCGGCCGATGACGATGCCGTCCCGGTCGTGCTCGACTTCAATACGGCCGTCTACTCGATGAAACTCTACGGCGGCGTCGGCTCTCGGTTCGAAATCCTCGACGAGGCTGGCCAGCCTATCGAGGTCGTGCTCGCCGGACTGCTCAAGAACAGCGTCTTGCAGGGCGACCTGCTCATGAGCGAGGCGAGCTTCCTGCGGCTCTTCCCTTCGGCCGCCGGGCACGCGTTCTACCTGATCGACTCGTCGGAGGATCAAGGCGGTGTCGCCGCTGTCTTGGAGGAGACCCTCAGCGACTACGGCTTTGACACCGAGGACGCCGCGGCTCGCTTGGCCGGTTACCTCGCCGTTCAGAACACGTATCTCTCGACCTTCCAATCGCTGGGGGCGTTGGGGCTGCTGCTCGGGGCGATCGGGCTGGCGGTCGCCCAGTTCCGCAACCTGCTGGAACGCCGCGGCGAGTTGGCCTTGATGCGCGCCGGCGGCTTCCCGAAGACGCGGCTCCGACGATTGGTGCTGGTCGAGAACCTCGCTCTGCTGGCCGCGGGCCTCGTGATCGGGGCGATCGCCGCGACGGCGACCCTCGCCCCGTTGTCGGCTACCAGCGACGCCCAACCCCCCTGGTTGGTCGCCTGCGGATTGCTGGCGGCAACCTTGCTGATCGGATTGGCCGCCGCCCGCCTCGCCGCCGGGCGTGCCTTGGCCGCCCCGATCACGGCCGCCCTGCGCGGCGAATGACGCGGACACGGTGGCCGTGCGGGCCGGGTCGGCTTAGAGTGTCGGGCTTGCGTGTCGCCGAAACCGTTCCCACACGAGACCTTCTATGCGTGGCTTGCTGTTCATCATCGCCTCGTTCGGTGTGACCATCTTGAGCTGGGGCTTGTACGGCCCGACGCTCCACATCGGTCAAGAAGAGATGGCCATCGCCCCGCTCAAGTACGCCCGGCTGCGGCCGTTCGTCTGCGTCGGTCTGGCGTACTTCGCCATCGCGGTGGTGGTCCCCGCGATCATCCTCTGGACCCGCGGCGAGAAGGGGTCCTGGAGCATGCGGGGCATCACCATGAGCCTCTTCGGCGGGGCTTTGGGAGCGATCGGTGCCTTGGGCATCATCATGGCGTTCACGTTTGGTGGGAAACCCTCGTTCGTGATGCCGTTGGTCTTCGGCGGGGCTCCGGTGGTGAATGCCTTCTTAACGATTTACTGGTCAAAGAAGATGAAGGAGATCGGTCCGGTGTTTCTCGCCGGGTTGATTATGGTCGTGCTCGGTGCCGTGACGGTCCTGGTCTTTAAGCCGGGTAAGGCCATAGCGACCGTCGCTCCGGAGTCGGTCGCCGCCGTGGCTGCGGCCGACGAGGCAGCCGTCTCTCAAGCTCTCAGTGAGGTCGGTCAGGCGGGCGTATTCGGGCTCGATGGCCTGATGCAGATCCTCTCGATCGCGACGGTGGTCCTTTGCTGGGGTGCCTACGGCCCGGTCTTGCACGTCGGCCAGGCAGCCATGCAGCACAGCCGCTTGCGACCGCTGCTTTGTGTTGGGCTGGCGTACTTCGCGATCGCCGTCGTGGTCCCACAACTCTTATTGAGTGGGCCTTTGCCAGAGACGAGTGAGTTCAACTTCTCCGGCACCGCCTGGAGCATGGGAGCGGGGGCCGCCGGCGCGATCGGCGCCCTCGGCATCATCATGGCCTTCAACTTCGGCGGCAAACCGGTCTACGTGATGCCGCTGGTGTTTGGCGGGGCGCCGGTCGTTAATACCTTTGCCACAATCATCGCGAAGGATCAATTGAGCCAGGTTAATCCGATGTTCCTTGCCGGCCTGATCCTCGTGATTACCGGCGCGGCGATGGTGCTGGTCTTCGCCCCCAAGGGGCCACCGCCGAAAAAGCAAGCCGCTGAGCCGAAGCCTGAGGCCGAGGCCAACGGCGAGGCCAGCGAGCCGATTGGCTCTTGAGGAACCATCGAGGCACCGAGGCCAGCGAGTTCAGCCTCGTTCAAGTCCCGCGAGCGGCTCCGAACCACTCGATCTGCTTCCGTGGGCAGTAGGTATAGCCCTTGGCCTCGCAGTGCGGCTTGAGCCAAGCGGCCCGTTCTTCGAGCTCTTCGGGCTTGGTCCCTTGGGGCATCAGCAGGACCCGTTCGGGATCGAACTCGCTTAGGTCGGCCAGGAAGGCCTCGACCTCGGGCAACTCCTCGGGCGTGTCGAGCACGAACTTGAGCTGGTAGGTGTGCGACGCCATCAGCCGGCGGACGATCTCCGGCCGCAGCCGCGACCGCTCGTGCCGCCTGGCCCAATGGGCGTGCTCGACGACGTCGGGCGTCGAGCCGCTGAGCTTCGGGCTGATCGAGATCAGGTTGCAGGTCACCGGCAAGAAGAGCGTGCCGGCCGTCTCGATCGTTACATGCCGCCGCTTTTGCCGCAGCCGCTCGCACAGCGGGATGAGCTCGGAGAATAGCATCGGCTCGCCGCCCGTAAGCACCACGTGCCGGCAGTCCCACTCCTCGACCTCGGCCACGATCTCATCGACCGACAGGTCCCGGCCCTCCGGCTCCCAAGACGCGTGCGGCGTGTCGCAGAACCAGCACCGCAGGTTGCACCCGCTGGCCCGTACGAACACGCTCGGCGTGCCGGTGAGCAGGCCTTCGCCCTGGATCGACTTGTAGACTTCGGCGATACGCATCGGAGGGAGTCACCGCGGAGTTCGCGGAGGACGCGGAGAGAAACGGGTTGAGTTGCTAAAGATTGTTCGCGATTCGCTTGATGCCGTTCTTGAGCAGCTCGACATTAAAGTTGATCAGCAGGCCGAGTCGGCGGTTGCTAAGTTTCAGGTAGGAAAGGAGTTGAGCGGTGTGGATTGGAGCGATCTCATCGACTGCCTTAAGCTCAACGATGACTTCGTGCTCGATGACGAGATCGAGCCGGTAACCAGCATCCAATTGCACTTCACGATACTTGACTGGCAGAACAACTTGCTGATCGACATGTAGGCCCCGCTCACGAAGTTCATGAGCCAAGCAGGCTTCGTAAGCCGATTCTAGCAGCCCCGGTCCGAGCGCTCGATGTACAGCAATCGAAGCATCGACAACCTGCCCTGCGATCCGATCGATTCCTGGTCTGTCCATCGTCCCTTTTCTTCTCCGCGTCCTCCGCGAGCTCCGCGGTTAACCTGAGTAGCGAATCGGATCACTAAGCCCCGCGTCGGCGAAGCCTTTGAGCCGCAATTGGCAGGCGTCGCAGTGGCCGCAGGAGGTTCCTTCGCCGTTCGGGTCGTAGCAGGTGTGGGTCAGGCCGTAGTCGACGCCGAGCTCTGTGCCGCGGCGGATGATCTCGGCCTTGGTCAGTTTAATCAACGGCGCGTGCAGGCGGATCGGCTGGGCGCCGGGCTTGCCGGCGGCCGCGTCGACGCCCGCCTTGGTGGCCAGGTTCGCCAGCCGCTCGAAGGCCTCGACGTACTCGGGTCGGCAGTCCGGGTAGCCGCTGTAATCGACCGCGTTGACGCCCACGAACAGGTCGGCCGCCCCGAGCACTTCGGCCCAGCCGAGGGCCAGCGATAGCATGACCGTGTTGCGGGCCGGCACGTAGGTGACCGGGATCCCGTCGCCCATGGCCTCGTCGGTGCGGTCGTGCGGGACGTCGATATCGTCGGTCAGGGCGCTGCCGCCGAACGAGCCGAGGTCGATCCGGGCAACCCGGTGCTCGGCCACGCCAACCGACGCCGCGACGCGGGCGGCCGATTCGAGCTCGAAGCGGTGCCGTTGGCCGTAGTCGATGCTCAGGGCATAGACCTCGAAGCCCTCGGCCCGTGCCATGGCGGCGGTGGTGGCCGAATCGAGCCCCCCGGACAGGAGGACAACGGCTTGGCGGGGTTGATCGGGCACGGCGGGCACGGCGGGCACGGCGGGGGGG
>CAYGUP010000031.1:0-46570 GCA_964353155.1 uncultured Planctomycetaceae bacterium
CGCCGATCGCCAAGGCGATGGAGGTCTGGGCACGCGACTTAGATTCCGGGCAACTCCGCATCGTCTCGGCCGACTACGGCTGCTACACCGAGCTCGCCAACGCCAGCCGTCGACTCAGGCATCGCCACGGCGAAGCGATCGCCGGGCATGTCTTCGAGATGAAGTCGCCGTGGATGACGCGTGACCTGCTCGGCGTCGAGTTCCCGCGCGGCGAGAAGTTCGTCGAATACGGCTTCGAGACCGGCGTCGGTTTCCCGGTGTTCGTCGGTGGCGACCTCGTGGCGTGCGTCAACCTTTACTTGTGAGCCATCCCTCGCGAATGACCGCGATCCCAACCAACGCCGACACACCGACCCGGGGAGAAGAGCCCGCCGGGCTGCTGCGTGCGTTGCTGGAAGAGTCACGCGAGCTGACCGCCGTCGAACGGTTCGCCAAGTCGCACGAAGCCGGCGACGCACCGGCCCAGTCGAAGTATTACCGCGACCTGATCCCCACCGGCACACCGGGCGAGGGGCAGCAGTATGCGTTCGATGTCGATCTCGATGCGTGCAGCGGCTGCAAGGCCTGTGTCAGTGCGTGCCACCACATGAACGGCCTCGAGCCGCAAGAGACCTGGCGCAGTGTCGGCCAGCTCTACGGCGAGAACGGGTTGCCCGTGATCCAACACGTCACCACGGCGTGCCATCACTGCGTTGATCCGGGATGCCTGTCCGGTTGCCCCACCAACGCGTACGAGAAAGACCCAGAGACGGGCATCGTGCGTCACCTCGACGATCAATGCTTCGGCTGCCAGTACTGCACGATGGCCTGCCCGTACGAGGTGCCGCAGTACAGCAGCGACAAGGGCATCGTCCGCAAGTGCGATATGTGCCACGATCGTCTCGCCGCGGGCGAAGCGCCGGCGTGCGTGGCCGCCTGTCCGAACGGGGCGATCAAGATCAGCGTGGTTGATGTCGGAGAGACCGTCGCCAAGACCCAGAGCGGCGTCTTCCTACCCGATTCCCCCCCGTCGCAACTGACCAACCCAACCACCGTCTATCGCACCGAGCGTGGCCTGCCCGAGAACAGCGTCGGGGCCGACTTCGCCCACGCCGAGCCTCAGCACGCCCACGCCCCGCTGGTGGTGATGCTCGTGCTGACGCAGATGTCGGTCGGAGCGGTCACCGCCGGAGCGATCGCTCGCTGGCTCGGCGGCGGTGCCTGGGCCGACTGGACCCTCATCGCCGGCATGCTCGCCGGACAGGGAGGCCTCGCCGTCGCCCCGTTGCACCTTGGCCGACCGCACTTGGCGTACCGGGCCGTGCTCGGTTGGCGGCACTCTTGGCTCAGCCGCGAGGCGATCCTGTTCGGCGTTTACGCGGCCTTCAGCGTGCCGGCCGCCATCCTCGCCGCCCTGCCGCACCTCAACAGCTACGTGCCCGAGTTCGCCAAGTCGCTGCTCGCCGTCGTGCTGCCCGCTTCGCTACGCACACCGCTCGAGATCGCTTCGATCCTTGCGGGGGCGGTCGCCATCTACTGCTCGGCGAAGATTTATATGTTCACCGGGCGCGAGTTCTGGCTCGGTCAACGAACCCTGCTGAAATTCTTCGGGACCGCCGTCGTGCTCGGGCTCGCCGCCGTATCGGCCCTGGCGGCGATAGCCAACGGCTATGCCGTCATCGCCATCCTGGCCGCCCTCGTTGTCGCCGCGAAGCTCTACTACGAGGTGTCACTCTTGAATCACCCAAGCGACAAGTCATCTGATCTTCCGCTGACCGCTCGACTCCAGCGTGGCCCGCTTCGCAAGGTTCTGCGGGCGCGGGTCGCGGGCGTCGCGGCCGGGGCTTGCCTGCTGATGCTCGCCGGGTTCGGCGTCGCCCCGGCGGTCACGGCAACGCTCGGCGCGGGCGCCCTGTTCGTCGGCGAGCTCGCCGAGCGACACCTCTACTTCAGTTCGGTCGTCCCGCTGCGGATGCCGGGAGGAGCCCCGGCCCGATGAGCACGACCCTCACCGCACTGCCGACGACCAAGAAGCCCGGGTTTGCCGATCTAGTCCGCGATCTGATCCATTGCAAGAGCGGCCCGCTGACGCGTGATCTCTTACGCAAGCCGGGACGCTTCGGCCTCGGCCAAGTGCCGGCGAAGGCGCGACCGGACGCGACGACCGATATGGTCTGCGGCTTTTGCGCCACCGGGTGCAGCCTGCAGGTCCACCTCCAAGAGGGCGAAGCGGTCAACCTCTCACCAACGACCGAGTACCCGGTCAACCTCGGCATGGCGTGCCCCAAGGGCTGGGAGGCCCTCAACGTCCTCGACGCCGAGGACCGCGCGACCACCCCCCTGCTCCGCACGGCCGACGGCCGGCGTCACCCCATCACCTGGGACGCCGCCCTCCACGAGATGACCGATCGCTTCAAGGCCATCGGCGAAGAGCACGGCCCCGAGTCGGTCGCCTTCCTCTCGACCGGGCAGTTGGCAAGCGAAGAGATGGCCCTGCTCGGCTCGGTCGCCAAGTTCGGCATGGGCATGGTCCACGGCGACGGCAACACACGCCAGTGCATGGCCACGGCCGTGACCGCCTACAAGCAATCGTTCGGCTTCGACGCCCCGCCTTACACGTACCAAGACTTCGAAGAATCCGATGTCATTGTCTTGGTCGGCTCCAACCTGTGCGTCGCGCACCCGATCATGTGGGAGCGGGTGTGCCGCAATCCGCACTCGCCGGAGATCGTCGTCGTCGATCCTCGGCGGACCGAAACGGCCATGGCCGCGACGCTCCACCTGCCGATCGCCCCGAAGAGCGACCTCACCTTCTTCTATGCGATCGCCCATGTCCTCATCCGTGAGGGCTGGATCGACCGCGAATATATCGACGCCCACACCGCCGAGTTCGACCAGTTCGCCACGTTCGTCCAAGACTACACGCCGGAGCGAGCAGCGGAGGCGTCTGGCATCCCAATCGAAACGATCGAACGGCTCGCCCGCACGATCCACGAAGGGAAGCGGGTCTCGTTCTGGTGGACGATGGGCGTCAACCAGAGCTTCGAGGGGACACGCATCGCCCAGAGCCTCATCAACCTGGCCTTGATGACCGGTAACCTGGGCCGCCCCGGCACCGGCGCGAATAGCATCACGGGCCAATGCAACGCGATGGGCTCGCGGCTGTTCAGCAACACGACCGGCCTGCTGGCCGGCCGCGACTTCAAGAACCCGGAGCACCGCCAGCAAGTCGCCGAGACGCTCGACATCCCGGTCGAACGGATCCCGCAGGCCGATAGCCTTCCCTACCACCAAATCATCGAGGGCATCCGCGACGGCAAGATCAAAGGCCTGTGGGTCGTCTGCACGAACACCTCGCACTCGTGGATCAACCAGTCCGACGCCCGCGAGCTGCTCTCGAAGCTGGACTACCTCGTCGTCCAAGACCTCTACCACTCGACCGAAACGGCCCAGCAAGCCGACCTGCTGCTGCCCGCCGCCGGCTGGGGCGAGAAAGAAGGCACGTTCATCAACAGCGAACGCCGCTTCGGCGTCATCAAGAAGGTCCGGCGCCCGCCGGGAGAGGCGTTGCCCGACTTCGCCATCTTCCGGCTGGTCGCCGAGTACTGGGGCTGCGGTGAGCTGTTCAAGAGATGGAGCTCGCCCGAAGCCGCCTTCGAGATCCTTAAAGAACTCTCGGCCGGCCGGCCGTGCGACATCACCGGCATGGGTGACTACGCCGACATCGATCATGCCGGTGGGGTGCAGTGGCCTTGCGTCGAGCCGGCGGCCGACGTCGAGCAACAACGCCGCCTGTTCGAAGACGGCCGCTTCTACCACACCGACCAGCGGGCCAAGTTCTTGTTCGAGCCGTCCCGCGCGATGCCCGAACCGCCCGACGCCGACTACCCGATGCTGTTGATCACCGGCCGGGGGGCCGCCTCGCAGTGGCACACCCAGACCCGCACCAGCAAGTCGCCCGTGCTGCGGAAGCTGTACCCGGCCGGCATCTACGTCGAGGTCCACCCCGACGACGCCGGCGCCGCAGGGATCGAACCACACACCAAGGTCGCTGTCACCTCACGCCGTGGCACACTCGAAGCGACCGCCCTGGTGACACCGACCGTACAGCCGGGCCAACTCTTTATCCCGATGCACTACGAAGCGACCAACCGCCTGACCCTCTCCCACTTCGATCCTTACTCGCACCAGCCGAGCTACAAGGATTGCGCGGTCAAGATCGCGGCAAAGAACTAACCAACCGTAAGCGATGAGTAACGAGAACGGCTTTACGCCCGAACAACAGAGTTACCTGCAAGGCTTCGCCCTCGGGGCCGATGTCCAGCGCAAGGTGAAGGGCCTGCCCATCCTCTCCGGCAGCGGCGGGCAGAATGGCGAAACCGTGACCGTTGGCGCCGCGGCCCCGCCTGCCGCGGGCGTGGTGGGTGACGACCCGATGGCCCCCCACTTCGCCGCCCAGGACGAACAGGTTGCCGCCGGTGGCAAGCTGGTTAATGAGGAGAAAGCCAAGCGTGAGAAGAACCCGCGGGACATGTGGGACGAGATGCGTGCCCGCGCGGCGGCCGGCGAGTTCCCCAAGGGGACCGATGTCTTCCTGACCAAGTTCCACGGCATGTTCTATGTCGCCCCGGCTCAAGATTCCTACATGTGCCGCCTGCGGTTCCCGGGCGGGGCGATCCGCTCCTGGCAGTTGCGTGGCCTCGCCGACTTGGCCGACCGCTCCGCCGGCGGCTACACCGATGTCACCACGCGGGCCAATCTGCAGTTCCGTGAGATCCCGGCGGCCGAGCCGGTCAATATCCTCACCGGCCTACGCGACCTCGGGATCATCAACTACGGCGCCGGCGGGGACAACATCCGCAATGTCACGGCCAGCCCGCTCTCGGGTTTCGACGCGACCGAGTTGATCGAAACGCTCGGCCTCGCCAAGGAGATGCACTACTACCTCATCAACCACCGCGAGATGTACGGCCTGCCCCGCAAGTTCAATATCGCCTTCGATGGGGGTGGGCGTATCTCCGCGTTGGAAGACACCAACGACATCGGATTCACCGCGGTCGAGCTCAAGCCCGAAGCCGCCACGGATGCCTTGCCCGCGGGCGTCTACTTCCAACTCACGCTCGGCGGCATCACCGGCCACAAGGACTTCGCCCGCCCCACCGGCGTGCTGCTGCGTCCCGAGGAGTGCGTCGAGGTCGCCGGATCAGTCGTTAAGGTCTTCATCCGCAGCGGGAATCGGACCAACCGGAACAAGGCCCGCCTGAAGTATGTGCTCGATGATTGGGGCTTCGACAAGTTCCTCGTCGAGATGGAGAAGGAGTTGGGTCGCGAGCTCACCAAGGCCCAGCTCGACGCCGTCAAAGACCGATCCGACGACGACCGCCAGGGCCACGTCGGTGTCCACCCACAGCAGCAACCCGGTTTGAACTACGTGGGCGTCGTGCTGCCGGTGGGGCGGATCACGAGCGACCAGATGCGTGGCCTCGCGGCCATCAGCGAGCAGTACGGCGACGGCGACCTGCGCATGACCGTCTGGCAGAACCTGCTGATCGCCAACGTCCCAGACGAATCGGTCGCAGCGGTCAAAGCCTCGATCGAAGAGATCGGCCTCGATTGGCGGGCGACCAGCGTCCGCGCTGGCCTCGTCGCCTGCACCGGCTCGGCCGGTTGCAAGTACGCGGCCGCCCCGACCAAGGCGAACGCGATGCAGATCGCGGACTACGTGGAGGAACGCCTCGAGTTGGACGTGCCCGTGAACATCCATGTCACCGGCTGCCACCACACGTGTGCCCAGCATTACATCGGTGACATCGGTCTGATCTCGGCCAATGTGGAGGACCCCGAAGACCCGGACGAAACGGTCGAGGGGTACCACTTGGTCGTCGGCGGCGGCTACGGCAATCGCCGGGGGATCGGTCGCGAGTTGATCGAAGGCATCCCGGCCCGCGACGTGCCGGTGCGGGTCGCGTCGCTGCTGCAAGCGTACCTCGACAACCGCGAATCGCCCGACGAGCCGTTCGTCGATTTCACCCGCCGCACCGAGGACGACGCCCTCCGCGAGATGTGCCTCGCCACGCCCGTCACGGCTTAGAGACACCTTCCCAACGAAGATAACGACGAAACGAAGAAGACTATGAGCGTTTCCATCATCCCCGAGTCCGCCCCGTTCAACGCCGAGCAACGGGCGTGGCTGAACGGCTTTCTCGCCGGGTGGACCGGCATGCCCAACGGTGACGGCACGGCCGAAGACGCTCTGGCCGCCGTCGGTGGCGTGGCGACGCTCCCCGCGCCGTCGGAAGAAGACGACGAAGACTTCCCTTGGCACGACGACAGCCTCGCCATCGAGGAGCGTCTCGGGCTCGCCGAGGGCAAGCCGCTTAAGCGCAAGCTGATGGCCGCGATGGCCCAGCTCGATTGCGGCGCGTGCGGCTACGTCTGTAAGAGCTACAGCGAAGCGATCGCCGCAGGCGACGAAAAGAACCTCACGTTGTGCTCGCCGGGTGGCAAGGAGACCGCCAAGACGCTCAAGCGTCTGCTCAAGGAAGAGCCGGCAGCCGACAACGCGTCAACCAACAACACCCATGCGCCCGCCGAAACGGGCTACACTCGGGCGAATCCCTTCCCGGCCGCAATCAAGGCCTGCGACAACCTCAACGGCGCGGGGTCTGCCAAGCACACCACGCACGCCGTCATCGACCTCGGCGAGAGCGGGCTGACGTACAACGTCGGCGACTCGTTGGGGGTCTACCCGACCAACTGCCCGGAGCTCGTCGAGCAGGTCCTTGAGCAGCTCGGCCTGACAAGCGATGAGGACCTCCGCGAAAAACTCGTCGAGGAGCTCAACCTCCGCGACGCAACCGACGAGTTGCTCGAACTGCTCGCCGCCGCGACCCCCGTCGGTGCGGAGGAGGACGCCATCAACGCCCTGATCGACTCGGACGAACTGGATGAACTCGACGTGCTCGAAGTCCTTCGACGTGCGCCGTCGGCCAAGCTCCAACCCGACGAGTTCGCGGCCACGCTCAGCGAGGTCTCGCCCCGCCTGTACTCGATTGCCAGCTCCCTGAAGGCCCACCCGGGCGAGGTCCATCTGACGGTCGGCAAAGCGACCGTGCAGATCGGCGATCGGCTCCACAAGGGCATCGCTTCGACGATGTTCTCCGACCGGCTGAATCCGGGCGACAAGGTGCGTGTCTTCGTCCAACCATCACACGGGTTCACCGTGCCGCCCGACCCGGCCAAGCCGATGATCATGGTCGGCCCCGGCACCGGCATCGCCCCGTTCCGTGCATTCCTCGAAGAGCGCCAAGCCACCGGGGCGGCGGGCAAGAACTGGCTCTTCTTCGGCGACCAACACGAGGCAACCGACTTCCTCTACGCCGACCAGTTCGCTGGCATGCAGGAGGCCAACCTCCTCAACCGACTCAGCTTGGCTTTCAGCCGCGACCAAGTCGAAAAGGTGTATGTCCAGGATCGTATGCGCGAACACGGTGCCGAGCTGTGGCAATGGATCGACGAGGGCGGCTACTTCTTCGTCTGTGGCGATGCGAAGCGGATGGCATCGGATGTCGACAAAGCCTTGCACGACCTCATCGCCGAGCATGGCGGGATGTCGGCCGACACCGCCAAGGCGTATGTGAAGCAGATGAAAGAGACCAATCGCTACTCCCGCGACGTGTACTGATTTCGTACGGTCCAACGTGGCCTCAACCGAGAACACTCCCGCGTGACTCCCGAACAGATCGACATCGTACGCACGACTTGGGCGCGGTTCGCTCCCAACGCGGAGCAGGTTGCCATCTTGGTGTACGAACGGCTCCGTGAGATCGAGCCGGACTCGATCAAGCTCGCCTGGCACGACGCGGTCGCCGGCGGTCGGGTCCTCATGCAGTTGCTCCAAGGCGTGATCGATCGGCTGCCAGATGAGCCGGTTGCTTCACAGAAGCTCGATCCCGAGAGCATCGGCTTCGAGCGCACGCACGCAAGTTCGGTTGGCGAAGCCCTCTGCTGGACCATCGAACAGGGCCTCGCCGACGACTACACCCCCGCGGTCGCCGCGGCGTGGTTACTCGCTGCCGCGGCGTTCGCAGGCTTGTTGAGTCGATCGGTCCTCAATCCAGCCGTGCGTATCGCCAAGCCGGCATAGCGTGATTCCCACACCGGATTCGACGGCCCCATCTCCTCACGACCGCCGCCCGAAAAAGAGGCAGCCTGATCAACGAGACAGGGCAGCCGACTCTCCCACAACGTGGGAAACACGGCGACTATGGCGAGTGACACAAGCGACAGCCGAGCGGCACGGCAGTTGCTTCCCCAATTATCAAGGCCTGCTATGCGCGGCCCCTTCCGATTGACTTGTTAGTGAAACGCGTGGCTGTAGAACGTACCGCACCGCCCCCGCCGGCCGATCCGGTGATGCTGGTAATCGATGACGACCCGCTTGTCTCGGTCGTGGTGCGCCGCGCCATGGAAGGCGTGAGTCATCGCCTCTTCACCGCGCCGGACGCGGCGACCGGGCTTGCCGAGATCAAGGCTCGATCTCCCGACTTGGTCATCCTCGACCACGTCCTGCCCGACGGCCTCGGCCTCGACGTGCTCCGCCGCGTGCACGACTTCGCACCCGAGCTGCCGATCCTCTTCATCACCGCCCGGGGATCGGGCGCCTCCGCGATCGAGGCGATGAAGCTCTCGGCGTTCGACTACCTTCCCAAGCCGCTCGATCCGCCCAAGCTCCGAGAGCAGATCGATCGCATCCTCTCGCACCGTCGGATCCTCCACGCCGAAAGAGACTCGCTGCTCGGCGAATCGATGCGGGCCAGCGAGTTGCCCGCCGAGCCGGCCAGCCTCGTCGGCGATTGCCCGGCGATGCAGACCGTCTTCAAGTCGATCGGCAAAGTCGCCGGGCAGGATGTCGCGGTCCTGATCCGCGGCGAACACGGCACCGGCAAAGAGGCGGTCGCCAAGGAGATCCACGCCCACAGCCCACGCTCGGCCGGCCCGCTTGTCTCGTTCACTTGTCGCGGCCTCGATGATCGCCGCCTCAACGAAGAGTTGTTCGGCACGGCCGATTCGCCCGAGTGTCGCTTGGCTGAAGCCAAAGGGGGCACGCTCGTCTTGCTCGGCGTGTCGGCGCTGTCGCTGCCGCTGCAAGCCAAGCTGCTGAAGGTCGTGCGAGAGGGAGGCTACGAGCCCGCCGGCGGCGGGCCCACACGACGGGTCGAATGCCGATTGATCGCGATCACGACCGACGACCTCGAATCAAAATCCCGCGCCGGCGAGTTCCGCTCGGATTTGTACTACGCGTTGTCGTCGTTCGTCATCACGCTGCCCCCCATCCGCCAACGCCACGGCGACCTCGGCCTGTTGGTCCAGAACAGCCTTGCCAAGATCAAGCCGATCGCCCAAGCGTTCGGGATCGATAACCCGCGTGTTTCGGACGAAGCGATGCGTGCGCTGTCGGCCCACCTCTGGCCGGGCAATCTGAACGAACTCGATAGCGTGCTGAAGCGGGCCTTGATCGAGCAGAAAGGGAATATCCTGCTGCCAACCCAGCTCTTCGATTCGGACGCCGCCGAGTCGGTGGTCGCGACCGCCGAGGGACCGCGTTCGGATCGCTACGCCTCGGACTGGGCGGCGTTCACCGACATGCGAGTGGAAGCCGGCACCGACACGCTCCACGCCGAGGCGATCGCCGAGACCGAGCGGAAGCTCTTCTCACGCCTGCTCCGCCACACCCGCGGTAACCAGGCCCAGGCCGCCCGGTACCTAGGTATTACGCGGGCAAGCCTCCGCAAGAAGCTCCGCCTCTACGGGATGGTCGCTAAACCCCCCGAGGAATAAGCCTCGGCTATTCCACCGAACGGGGCTACAAGCCTCGTTCGGCTGTGTAGAAGGCGTCCGTGCGTGTCCTGAACTTGCTGGACCAGCCGCTCGCCAGTTAGTGGCGGCAGACCGCAATCGCGGTTAAGTTGAATGGCTTAGGCTGGGTGTGCCGTGCGCATCCGGGCCTTACGATTCGTGATTCTTCTGTCTTATCAGCGTCCCTCCTCACTGATTTACCTCTATGGCCCGTTTGCGTCGTTCGTTCGGCAAGAAGCCGCTCCGCTCTGGGGCCGCGAAGCGTCGCGGCTACAGCTTTCAGCAGCTCGAGCCCCGGATGGTCCTCTCGGCCAACCCGATCATCACCGAGTTCGTTGCGTCGAACGACACGACCCTCGTAGACGGAAACGGGTCGAGTTCGGACTGGATCGAGATCTTCAACGCCGGCGACGAGGCCGTTGATCTCGACGACTACACACTCACCGACAACCCATCCGACCCGACGAAATGGGAATTCCCGAGCCGCCTGCTCGGTGCGGGCGAGTATCTCGTTGTCTTCGCGTCCGGCGATGGGGTGCCCGACTTGGCGGGCAATCTGCACACCGACTTCAAGCTCTCGGCTGGCGGCGAGTACGTGGGGCTGTTCGACCCGGAGGGAGTCTTGCTCTCCGAGTTCGATGCGGGCGGCGCCGACTACCCCCCGCAACTGACCGATGTCTCCTACGGACGCGAATTCACCACCACGGGGACGCCGATCGTCACGGTAGGCACGACGACGGACTACCTTATTCCTGACGCGACGACCGGTCCGGCGATTGGCGAAGCCTGGACCCTTCCGGGATACACGCTCGGCTCGAAGGGCGAGTCCTGGCAGAGCGGGCCGACCGGCATCGGCTACGATCTCGACAGCGACTTCGACGCCCTCATCGCGACAGACATCGAGTCCTCGCTGCTCGGGCAAGGGACCTCGGCCTACCTGCGATCCACCTTCACCAAGTCGCCGGCCCAGGTGTTCGATTCACTGCGGCTGCGGGCCCAGTACGACGACGGCTTCATCGCCTACTTGAACGGCGTCGAGGTGCTGACCGTCAACGGGCCAACAACCGGCGACGTCGGCAGCGGCAGTGTCGCCCTCAGCAACTTGCTAGACGACTCCGCAGGGACTCCCCTCGTCGATGCCATCGCGACCGACACCTTCGGGGCCTCGGCGAATACCAATGACCTGGGCGTCTACGCCGTCATCGCCGGCAGCCTGAACTCCAGTCAAACGATCGCTCCCGGCGTCTCCTTCGACCTGTCTAACGCCGGGGGCGGCAGCAGTTCCGCCGGCAACCCTGGTAACGATGTGCTCCGCGCAGGCGACCTCCGGGCCATCCGCACGACGGGAGCGGGTCCGGTTGGCTCGAATCAGAAGATCGAGGATGGCATTGGCATCCACGCCAACGGCTTGCTCACCTTCGACCTCGGCGAGATCCGTGCGGCCGGCAACTTCCTCAACACCGACGGTTACTTCACCGCCCGTGGGGGCGTGAACGATACGGCCGCACCGAGCAACGGCAGCGTCCGCACCATCGCCATCTTGAGCGATAGCGCGGGCAACGTCCTCGGCGGCTATATCAACGGCCAACGGGTCGAGGTCAGCCAACAAGGCGGGACTTGGTCCTTCTCCGGCGCGGTTCCTGGATCACTCAGCGGATCGGGAGACAATCGCTTCGCTCAATTTGCGTTCGGCGTCCCCGCCGAGGCGGCCTACCTGACGCTCGCCGCAACCGGTGGCAGCTCGATCGATAGCGACCACGCAGTCTTCTCCGGCGCTTCGCTGGAATTCAACAGCATCCCGCTCGGCAACCTCTTCGACGACGCCAAAGGCACGCTCTTAACCGACGCCATTGCGACCAACACCTACGGTGAATCGGGTGACCCGAACGACCTGGGTGTCGAGACCGTGATCGACGGCGGATTCGATTCCACGAAGACGATCGCCCCCGGGGTCCAGTTCAACCTCGCGAATGTCGGCACCTCGACCGAAGGCGACGGCGTCGCTCCCGGCAATGACACCGTCAACGACAACATCGAGCAGCCGATCCGCTCACGAGGCGTTTCCTTCGGATCGCTCGACGAGGTCACGGTCGAGGACGGGATCGGCATGACCGCCGACGAACTGATCACCTTCGACCTCGACGAGATCCGCTCGGCCGGAGGGCTCGGCAGCGCGAGCCAATTCCAATTCAAGTCGCGTGCCGCGTTCAGCGATTGGTCACCCCTCGGCGGCAACGGCGGCCACGCGATCGCCATCCTCAGCAACGATGCCGGCACCGTGCTCGGGGCATGGGTCAACGGGCAAGCGACCCCGGTGCTGAACAATGCGGGCGTCTGGTCGCTCGACTTCAGCGGCGGGTTGCCCGCAGAGATCACGCCGACGTCCGGCGCTGTCGACTTCGATATCGCGGTCCCGTCTGATGCCTCGCACCTGACGCTCGTCAGCGGTGGCGGCGCCAATACGACAAATGTCGATGAGCTCGTCTTCTCCGGTGCGAGGCTGGTTGTCCTTCCAACTATTACCGGCGACACCTGGGATCGCGCCGCGGGCGTGGCACGCGACGACGCCCAAGCGGTCAACTTCCAAGAGTTCGATCTCTCGGCATTTACCGGCCTGCTGCAAGATGGTGAGAACGTCCTCGCGGTCCAGGCTCTCAACACCGCCGCGAACGATCGGGACTTCCTCTTTTCGCACGAGCTGGTCGGTGGGTCGGTCGCTCACGACAATCTGAGCGGCCGCTACTTCACCACAGCGACCCCCGGCTTGCCCAACGACGCGGCTCCGGCCGACGTGGCTCCGATCGTTGTCTCGGTGACCGACTCCCCAGCGGCCAACGATACCGACGACCTGATCATCCAGGCCGATCTCTTCGAGACGGTCTCGCCCGTGGCGAGCGTCACCCTCCACTACCGCGTCATGTTCGGGCAAGAGACCGCGGTCACGATGGTCGATGACGGTTCGATCGGCGGCGACATCGCGGGCGACGGCGTGTACACCGCGGTGATCCCCGCCTCCGCGTCCGACCCGGGCGAGATGGTCCGTTGGCGTGTCACCGCCGACGATGCCGAGAGCCGTTCCACGCAAGCGCCCGCGTTCGAAGACGCCTCGAAGTCGCCCCAATACTTCGGCACCATGATCGCCGACCCCTCGGTCGATAGCGAGCTGCCAATCATCCACTGGTTCACGGACAACATCTCCGGGGCGACCGGCGGTGGGGCACGCGGGTCGGTCTACTACAACGGCGAGTTCTACGAGAACATCTTCATGCGCCGGCGGGGCCAGTCGTCCAACAACGACCCCAAGAAGAACCTCAAGTTCGATTTCAACCCCGGCTACCGCTTCCGGCTCGACCCCGAGTCGCCGCGGGTCGATGAGATCAACCTCAACAACACCTACTACGATAAGTCCGACGTGCGCGCGACGCTCGCCTCGGAGGTGCTGAGCGACGCCGGCGTGCCCACCCCTCAGACCTTCCCGATCCGCACCCAGCTCAACGGCGACTTCTGGAGCCTCGCCGTCTTCGTCGAACAGCCGGGCGAAGAGTTCCTCGAACGCGTCGGGCTCGACCCCGACGGCGCCCTCTACAAAGTGACCGGCAACAACGGGCTGGTCTCCCTCAGCGGCATCGAGAAGAAGACCCGCCTCGACGAGGACTTCTCTGATGTCCAGGAGCTGATCGACGGCATCAGCCCCTCGCGCCCGCAAGCGGATCGTGCCCAATACCTTTACGACAACGTCGATATCCCGTCGGTGATCAACTACATCGCCGGCATGTCGATCATCCACAACAACGACCACGTCCATAAGAATAATTACCTCTACCGAGACACCAACGGCACCGGAGAATGGCGTTTCCTGCCGTGGGACCTCGACCTCTCGTTTGGCAAGAACGGAGCCAGCACGGCCAACCCGGGTTCCCCGGATAGTTTCCGTGCCGACGAAATCCCCGGCGGTCACCCCTTCTTCGGAACCAGCGACTACCGCCGTAACAACGCCGCGCAAATCTGGAATCGACTGATCGATGCGGTGCTCGACACACCCGAGTTGCGCGACATGTACCTCCGCCGCTTGCGGACGGTGATGGACGAGGTGCTCCAATCACCCGACACGCCGGCGGGTGAACTGAAGCTCGAAGCACGCCTCGATGAGTTGCTGCCGCAGGTGCTGCAGGACTACACGCTCGATGACGCACGCTGGATCGAGGCCCCGCAACAAGACAAGAACGCCGGCGTCGACTGGGGATTCGACTTCACGCTGGCCGAGAACTTCCAGCGGATCAAGGACCTTTACCTCGCCCCGCGGCGGGTGCACCTCTTCCAAACGCACAACATCGCCAACCTGCCGGCGACCGCACCGACCACGCTCATCGCCGAGCGAGCGACCGGCAAGTACTTCGTGCCAACCAACAACGGCCTCGGCACAAGCTGGACCACCGCCGGCTTCGACGACAGCGGTTGGACCAACGCCACGCTCGGCATCGGCTACGAGACGAGCGGCTCCAACTACGCCCCCCTCATCAGCACGAATGTCCGTCCGCAGGACACCCCGGGCGGAGCGACCTCGGTCTTCACGAGGATCCCCTTCACCCTGGATCAACTCGACACCAATGCGCCCCTGACGCTGTTCGCCCGGTACGACGACGGTTTCGTTGCGTACCTGAACGGCACCGAGGTGGCACGCCGCAACGTGTCGGGCACGCCCACCTACGACGGTCAGGCGTCGAGCAACCCGGACGGCGATGCGGTCAACTTCGAGCCGGTCAATATCTCGCAGCACATCGGGCTGCTGAATATCGGTTCCACCAACGTCCTATCGATCCATTCAATTAACTCATCGACCACGAGTTCGGACCAACTCATCATGGTCGAGTTGGTGAGCGGCGGCGGAGCCGATCCGCAGCAGGTTGCGGGCATCCCAGATGAGCAAGTCGCCAACCTGCCCATCGTGATTGATCCGGTCGATCTCGACACCAACCCGGCCTCGGGCAACCAGGCCGAAGAGTACCTCAAGCTCAACAACCCCAACGCCACCGCCGTCGATATCTCGGGCTGGCGCCTTCGGGGCGGGGTCGATCGGCTCTTCCCCGCCGGCACCGTCATCCCCGCGGGCGGCTCGCTGTACGCCGTGGCCGATGCCACTGCCTTCCGCGTACGAACCACCGGACCGAGCGGCGGCCAGAACCTCTTGGTCTCGGGAGACTACGATGGCCGCCTCGCGAGCACAGCGGAAGTCGTCGAGCTGGTCTCCGGCGACGGGACGCTCATCGACACAATCGTCACGCCGGACGCGAGCACGCCGAACCAACGCTTCCTCCGGCTGACCGAGATCAACTACAACCCGCCGGGATCGGATGACCCGACCGAGTTCATCGAGTTGACCAACATCAGCTCGGGAGGCGTCGCGACGACACTCGATCTGTCGGGGGTCTCGATCACGGAGGGGCCCAGCGAACCGTTCGTGTTTGCGCCCGGCACCACACTCGCCGCCGGCGAAAGCCTCGTGGTCGTCAAGGACCAAGCCGCGTTCCAGGCGGCTTATCCGGGGGTAAGCATCGCAAGGATCGCCGGCGAGTTTAGCGGCGGTCTCAGCAACAGCGGCGAGGACATCGTCCTCGAAGATGCCGACAACAACACGCTCGTTGAGATTGATTACCTCGACCGCGACCTCTGGACCCGCATCGCCGACGGCGCCGGCGGCACGCTCGAACTGGCCGACCCGGCCGGCACGCCCGGCCACCAACTCGGCAAGCCGCAGAGCTGGCGCGGCAGCATGGTCATCGGGGGGACGCCGGCCGCCCCCAATTCGCAGCCGCTTGGTGTGGTGATCAACGAGGTGCTCACGCACACCGATAATCCCCTGTCGGATGCGATCGAGCTGTACAACGCGACGGGCTCTCCGATCGACGTGGGCGGTTGGTACCTGAGCGACTCGGACGACAACCTCCAGAAGTTCCTCATCCCGCTGGGCACGACCATCGCCGCCGGAGGCTACTTGGTCTTCGACGAGAGCGACTTCAACCCCACGCCGATGAACCAAGGTCCAAACGACTTTGCGCTCGATTCGACCAATGGCGATCAGGTTTGGCTCACCACCCCGGCCGGAGCCTTCGCCGATCAAGTCGAGTTCGGTCCGACCGCCAACGGGGAGTCGCTGGGGCGCCTGCCAAATGGGAGCGGGCGTCTGACGCCTCAGTCGCGCCGCACGCTCGGCACGGAGAACCGCGCTCACCGCAACGGCCCCTTGGTGATTACTGAGGTGCAATACAACCCGGGCACGCCGAGCGCCGCCGCGTTGGCCGTCAACCCGAACCTCGACGAAGACGACATCGAGTTCGTCGAGATCCACAACCCGACCGCCGGGACCGTTTCGTTGGACGACTGGGCCCTCGCCGGGGAGGTGCCGTTCGCCTTCGCCGATGGCACGACCCTCGCCCCGGGGGGCACCTTGTTGGTGCTCCCGTTCAACCCCGCAACACCAACGAACGCCCTTCGCCTTGATGGCTTTCGCGAGCACTACGGCCTCGATGCCGGCGTCGCGGTCGTCGGTGGCTTCAGCGGACGCTTGAACAATGGATACGGTCGGGTCGAGCTGACCCGCCCCGACAGCGCACCCGAGCTGCCCGCCGGCTTCACTCCGGTCACCAGCGACGAGGTCGTCTACGACGATTTCACCCCGTGGCCCGCCTCGGCCGACGGTTTGGGGAGCTCGTTGCAGCGTGTCACTTCGACGTCCTACGGCAACGCGGCATCGAGCTGGGTTGGCGCGGCTGCCTCGCCGGGCATCGTCGCGCCCGGCGTCGTGGGCGACTTTGACGGCGATGGCTCGGTGACCCCGGCCGACTTGGTGCAACTCATCGATGCCATCGACGGGAGCAGCCCACTCGCCGCCTACGACCTGAACGGAACCGGCGGGCTAACCGCGGCAGACGCCGACTTCCTGATCGATGTGATCGTTGATCCGATTCCGGGCGACTACGATTGGGACGGCGACGTCGATCAAGACGACCGAACCACGTGGGCGGCCGTCTACGGATCGGAACTGAGCCTCAACGCAGACGGCAACCGCGATGGCGTCGTCGATGCGGCCGACTACACCGTTTGGCGAGACAACCTGGGAGCAACCTCGACGGCAAGTGCCGCCATCGCGACCGGCGCTGCATCCGCCGAGGAGACGACTCCCGAAGCCCCCGCCGAAGCGGTGAGCACACCGCCGAGCTACGTGGCGTTCGCGACGGCCGGCAACGCCCGTTCGCGTGGCGTGACGGCGGTCCGCGGCAGCCTGTCTCCTTCCGAACCCTTGGGGGCGTCCGGTCGTGCGGAGTTGCTGCTCGCGCTTGCCGAGTTTTCCTCAGGATCCGTGGAAGACAGCTTCGCCGAAGAGACTCAGACCGAGGACGGAAGTGTCGAGGAAGAATCGGTCCGCGAGGTGGCGTTCGGTGAGCTGTTCGACGGTCCGGAATGACCCGCGACCCAGATTGGGTCTCGCCGCGTTTCGACCAGCGGCTCGTTAGGCAGGAAGACGGAGAACCTGGCCCCGCCTCCGGGCAAGTTCGTCACTTCCAGTTCGCCACCGTGCCGGGCGATGACGATGTTCTGGCAGATGGCGAGCCCCTGGCCGGTCCCCTCGCCGACCTCTTTGGTCGTGAAGAAGGGATCGAAGATACGCTCGCGGAGCGACTCCGGAACGCCCGGTCCGTTGTCCTCAACCTCGATCCGCACCCCGCCCACCGCCCGGCACGAGCGGACCGTGATGATCCCTTCCGGGGGATCGACATCCGGGTAGTGCTCGCGAACAGCGTCCGTTGCGTTGACGATCAGGTTGACGAGCAGACGGTTAATCTCGGGCTCGTAGCAGGCGGCCGGGAGCTCTCCATCAACGAGCTCGCGGCGGATCGTTGCCGCGGGGCCCCAATGGTGGCGTGTGATCGTCAGGGCATTCTCGATCACGTGGTTGATGTCGGCTCGGCTGCGGTCTGACTTGCCGGGGTGAGAGAACTCCCTCATCGCATGGACGATCTCCATCACACGACGGACGCCCTGGCTGCAATCCTCAACGGCCTCGGACGTTTGCTTGTAGACGCCGTCTAGCTCGACCTGCGAGACCGCTCGATCGAAGGCTTCGCCGAAGACCGCGCGGCGTTGCTCGACCGAGGCGGGCAACGCGTCGGAAGCCAGCAACTCGGTCAGGCTATCGATCTTCGCCGTGAGCACCGGGATCGTCTGCTCCAGGTACTCGATGTTGGCGTAGATGAACTGGAGCGGCGTGTTGATCTCGTGCGACACCCCGGCCGCGAGTTGGCCGATCGATTCGAGTCGGCGGGCTTCGGCGAGCTGCTGTTCGAGCTGTTTGCGTTCGGTGATGTCTTGGAAGAGGCACATGACGCCGATCGTCTCGTCGTCGGCGTTCTTGAGCGGTGCCTTGCTCGTCATGAGCGTGCCAACGCTGCCATCGCCTCGGGTGATCGGCTCCTCCAGGTTGACGATGGGATTCCCAGAATCCATCACCCGCCGGTCGCAGGATCGATAGAAGTCGGCCTCGCTCTCGCCCCACGGCATGTCGAAGTCCGAGAGCCCAACGATCTCTTCGGGGGACCCGAGGCCGGCGATCTCAGCGAACGCCTCGTTGCAGCCTCCGTACAAGAGATCCGTGTCTTTCCAGAAGATGCTGGTGCGGGGGATCGTGTTCAAGACCAGGGTGAGCATCTGGTGCTTGTGCTCGGCGGCCCGCCTCAATCGGCAGCGTTCCGAGGAGTCGACCCCAACGGCAACGACCGCCTCGCGGCCGTCGTAGCGGGTGCGTTGGAGGTTCACCAACACCGGGTAAGTCGATCCGTCGCGGCGACGATGGACGGTCTCGAACTCGACCGACTCGCCTGTCTCGGGCAATCCTAGGTGTCGTTCCCTAACGGCCTCGGGGCGACCGTACAACTCGTCGTTGATGTCGCTAGGCATCAACTCGCGCATCTCTTCTAGCGAGTACCCAAGCCGCTCCCGAGAGAAGCGGTTCGCTTCGAGGAAGCGACCCGTTTCTAAGTCACAGATATAGAACTCGCTGCCGAGTTGTTCGACAACGCTCGACAGATCGGCTTGTCCAAAAGCACGGGAAGGCGTTGGCGGATCGGTTGGTGCGGAGCGGGGCATGCTGGCACGTGGTCGCTTGAACGGCTTGGGCGGTGGGTAGTTGCCGAAACCTACGCCAATCAGTGCGCCGCGGTTGCGCCTGGCCATAAAAGACTGCGGGGCTTTGTGACGTTTCATCGGATTCTATCGGTGCTACCACTCATGCCGATCAAGCACGCCTGTCGATGCCTTAGGACGTGGGTGCGTCCGCACCCGCAGTCGCCAAGGGGGGCGGCTCGACCGAATCGTGCGGCGAAGGCCGTGCTCCCTCGGAACATCGAGGCTGGCGTTGCGTGGCGTGATCCGAGCTCTGTTCGCGGCGATGGCGATTGCCGCCGTGCTGGCACCGCTGTCGGGCTGCAGCCGCAGCAAGGCCCGCCTGCGCGCCGACCGCGACGCGTACTACCTGCTCGATCAGAAATCGACCGTCGCGGGCGGCGAGCTCGGCCAGTACCGCATCGGCGTCGATCCGGCCTCTCGCATGCACGACGAGAACAACCCGGATTGCCCGCCGATGCCGCCGGACGATCCGACGTCGCACCGGTACCTCGAATGCGTCGATGGTAAGAAGGGCGCCAAGTGCTGGCGCGAGGCCCCACGCACACCCTGGGTCGAGAGCCCGAACTGGCGCGAGTTCTTGCCGGTCGACGAACAAGGGCGGCTCGTGCTCGACACGGCCGCCGCGGTCCGCCTGGGCCTGATCAACGACCCCGACTTCCAGCAGGAACTCGAAGAGCTCTACCTCTCGTCGCTCGATGTCTCGTTCGAGCGGTTCCGCTTCGACACCCAACTGCTCGGAGGGTCGGCGGTCGATTTCGTTGCCCAGGGACGCGATCGAACCGGCACCGGTGAATCCTCCAGCCAGCTCTTCGTGAGCCCCAGCAGCCGGACGCTCGGCCCCGCCGCGCCGAATCGCTGGCGATTCCAGCGGCTCACCGCCACGGGGGGCGAGATCGTTGCCGGGCTGGCCAACACGCTCGTTTGGCAGTTCTCAGGCCCAAACAACTACTCCAGCGCCACGCTGCTCGACTTCTCGATCGTTCAACCGTTGCTCCGCGGCGGCGGTCGCGTCCGCGTGCTCGAGCGCCTCACCGTCGCCGAGCGGACGCTGCTCGCGAATGTGCGGGCGATGGAACGCTTCCGCCGTGAGTACTACCTGAATGTCGTGGTCGGCCGGTTCACCAGCGGCGGCCCCCAACGGCGCGGCGGCTTGCTCGGCGGGGCCGGGCTCGCGAACTTCGCGGGCGTGAACCTCCAACTCGGCGGCGGCGGTGGCGGCGGCTTCTTCGGCGGCGGCGGGCAAGGCGTCGCCGGTGCCCAAGCCGCCGGCGGCTACCTCGGTTTGCTGCAGACCCAGCAGGTGCTCACCAACCAACGGGCGAATGTCGCCTCGTTGCGTGACAGTGTGCTCCAGCTCGAGGCCTCCTACGAAGCGGGCCGGCTCGACCGCTTCCAAGTCGACCTCGCCCGCCAGGCCTTGTTCAACGCCCAGAGCCAGTTGCTCCGCGCCGAGGCGGACTTCGAGACCACGCTCGACAACTTCAAGATCGAGCTCGGCATGCCGCCCGATCTCGAACTCGTGATCGCGGACCCGCTGCTCGATCGCTTCAAGCTCCTGTCGCCCGAAGTGACCGAGCTGCAGAACGGCATCGCCGCGGTGGTGCTCGCGAAGGACGACCCCGGTGTGCCCGCGGTCGAAGGCCCCGAGCTCGTCGAACCGCAAGAGGTCATCGCCGCCGAGCCGGTCGCTGCCGGGCCATCCAACGAAGCAATCCGCTTGCTCGACGAGGCGGCCGCGCAACTGGCCATTGTCGAGCAGGATGTCCAGAAGCTCCTCGCCGCCGCCCCGGCCCGCCGCCGGCACCTGGAGGAGATCCGCACACGCCCCGAGATCGCCGAGACCCAGATCGATCCGCTGATCCTCGACCCAGAACGGCTCGACACACGCATCGAATCGATCGAGAACGATCTCGGCCGTTGGCAAGACGAGTTCGCCGAGGTCCGCACCGAGCTCACCGACGCCGACGAGCAGGATGAGCCGAAGGCCCTGCGTCGCCTCTCGGCTTTGGTGCTTGAGCTCTCTATCCTCCAAGCCCGCGCCCGACTCGATGCCCTCGATATCGAACCAACGCAGCTCACCGCCGGCGAGGCCCTTGAGATCGCTCGGGTCAACCGCCGCGACTGGGCCAACGCCCGAGCGGCGCTCGTCGATGCTTGGCGGCTGATCCACTTCAACGCCAACGACCTGCAATCGGCCGTCGATCTCGTCTTCTCGGGCGACCTGGGCAACGTTGGCGACGATCCGTTCGATCTGCGCACGTCTAACAGCCGGCTGCGGGTTGGCGTCGAGTTCGATTCGCCCACCTCGCGGCTCGCCGAACGCAATGTCTACCGCCAATCGCTGATCGAGTACCAGCAGGCTCGGCGGAGCTACTACCAGTTCGTCGATCGCATCCATCAGAGCCTCCGCTCGACGCTGCGGCAGATCCGCCTGAACGAGATCAACTTCGAGCTCCGTCGTGAAGCGGTGCTAGTAGCGATCGCCCAGGTCGACCTGACCCAGCTCCGCCTCTCCGAACCGCCCAAGCCGGGCGAGGAAGAGCAGTTTGGCGATACGACCGCTCGCGACCTCGTCCAAGCGCTTGGCGACCTGCTGAATGCGCAAAACGACCTGCTGAGCGTCTGGGTGAACAATCGGGTGCAGCGATTCAACCTGGAGCTCGACTTGGGCATCATGCTGGTCGATTCGGAGGGCCTGCGGGTCGATTTCGACGGCCCGCTCGAGGACTTCCTCCCCCAAGGCCCCTGCCCCGGCGGCGGCGATGTCACCCCGGTGGACTGCCTCCCAAGGCTGAACACCGCCAACCCGGACCACGCCTGGTCGGGAGAATTAGCCGCTTCGGGTGGGCGTTTGGCCCCGTCGGAACCATAATGCGGGTGGCCTAACGAACGCCGTCGGCGTTTCCCGCGTAAAAGCCAATTGCCGGGAGCTGTAAGTCCTCGCCCGACGCCTCCTCCCTCCGATTCCATGCCAGTCAGCCCGAAAAAGCCGATCACTCGCCACGGTGCGGCAAGCACTTGGCTGCTGACGTTGTTGGTGCTGGCCGGGGTCGGCGGCTACGGCTGGTGGAAGTGGTCTCAGCCGGCGACCGAGGGAACCGCCATCCAGGAGGCCCTCTTCCACCAAGTCGTCCGGCAGGATTTCTCGCTCGATATCACCGAGCGCGGCGAGATCCAGTCCGCCGGCGGCGTCGAGGTGAAGTCGGAGGTCAAAGCCGATGGCGGGGCCGGCATCGCCATCCTCAACATCGTGCCCGAGGGGACCCGCGTCGAGGCGGGCGACTTCCTCGTTCAGCTCGACTCGTCCGTCTTGGAGTCGAACCGCTTGCTCCAGCAGATCAATGTCAACACGGCCGAGGCCGCGGTCATCGAGGCGCAGAACCTCTACGAGACCGCGGTCATCGCCGAGAAGGAGTACCTCGAAGGCCTCTTCGTGCAAGAGCAACAGACGGTCGAGAGCGAGGTGTTCGTCGCCGAGGAGAACCTGAGCCGCGCCGAGGAGTATGTCGAGTACAGCCGCAAGCTCGCCGCCAAGGGCTATGTCAGCGACCTGCAACTCCAGGCCGATAAGTTCGCCGTCGAGAAATCGCAGAAGGAACTCGACGCCGCCAAGACCAAGCTCCGTGTCCTCGAAGACTTCACGAAGACCAAAACGCTCAAGCAACTCGCGTCCGACGCGGCGATCGCCAAGGCGAAGTGGGAATCGTTCCAGAATAGCTACCAGCTCGAAATCGATAAGCTCGGCGATATCGAAGACCAGATCGCCAAGTGCTTGATCACCGCCCCCGCCGCCGGGGTCGTGAAGTACGCCCACGGCGAGCAAGGCCGACGCGACGGCAATGCCTTCGTCGTCGAAGAGGGCGCCGTGGTCCGCGAACGCCAAGCGATCATCCGCCTGCCCGATATCTCGAGCATGCAGGTCGAGGTCGAGATCAACGAATCGCTGATCCAGTACGTCCAAGAAGGCATGCCGGCGGCCATCCGGTTGGTCGGGGCCACCGACGAGGTCCTCCGCGGCCGTGTCGAGAAGGTCAACCAGTACGCCGAGCCCTCCAATTGGCGTCGGGCCAATGTGAAAGACTACAAGGCCTTCATCGCGATCGAGGAGCCGTCTTCCGTCCTCAAGACCGGCATGACGGCGAGCGTCACGATCAGCGCGATGTACGAGCCCAACTCGCTGGTCGCCCCGGTGCAATCGGTCCACGCCCACGGCGATCGACTCTACTGCTTTGTCGAGGCGGACCAAGGCCTAGCGGCTCGCGAGGTCGCCGTCGGCCCGACCAACGATCGGTTCTTCGTCATCAACGACGGTCTCCAACCGGGCGAGCGGATCGCTTTGAACCCGCGCAAGCTGGTCGATCGGGTCGCGTTGCCCGAGCTCTCGCCCGAGCAGACGCAGAACGCGGTCGACGTCGGACGCGATTGGCGCAAGCTCCGCGAGCAGGCCGTCCCGGCCGCCAAGGGCGAAACCGCCGCCAAGCCGACCAACGCCGCCGCGGGGCAAGGGTGATGGCCCTCCTCAAGGCGTCGCCCCCCGCCACCGAGCCGGCCGCCAGCCTCCACGGCCTGACCAAGGAGTACCCGCTGGCCGGCGGCACCGTCCACGCACTGCGCGGCGTCTCGTTCGAGGTGCCGGTCGGCGACTTCGTCTCGATCATGGGCCCGAGCGGCAGCGGCAAGAGCACGCTGCTGAACCTGCTCGGCTGCCTCGACCGCCCGACCGACGGCGAGTTCTTCCTCGGCGCAGACAATGTCGCCCGCATGTCGGACGACCAACTCGCCGACGTGCGTTCCGGCCGGCTGGGCTTCGTCTTCCAATCGTTCAACCTGCTGCCCGCGTTGACGGTCGTCGAGAACATCGAACTCCCGCTCCACTACAGCGGCCTGCTGGACAGCGACAGCCGCAACCGCTGCGAAGAGCTCGCCGCCCGCGTCGGCCTCGGCGACCGCCTCGACCACCGGCCCATGCAGCTATCCGGCGGGCAGCAGCAACGCGTCGCCATCGCCCGGAGCCTCGTCAACGATCCGCGATTCCTTCTCGCCGACGAACCGACCGGCAACCTCGACACCTCCACCACCCGCGAGATCCTCGACCTGCTGACCGAACTCAACAACGAAGGCCGCACCATCCTGCTGGTCACACACGAGCCCGAAGTCGCCGACCTCACGAAACGCACCGTCGTGCTCCGCGACGGACTGGTCGTCTACGATGGCCCCCCGGAAGGATCGCGTGCCGCGCTCGAATCGAGCCGGCAAGCAACTTAGCAGAGCCGCGACCGTCAGGGAGCGACCATCCTGGCTGCTGAGCCCTCTGGTCGGCTCCCTGACGGTCGCGGCTCAGTTTAAAGCATCGAACCGTTCTCAACATGCCCGCCAACTCCCTCTTCAGCTCGTTCGCCCGCTGGCGCCGCACGGTTGTGCTGAGCGTGAAGAGCCTGTTGCTGCACCCGATGCGATCCGGGCTGACCGTGCTCGGCATCCTCATCGGCGTGACCAGCGTCGTCTGGCTGCTGGCGATCGGCGAGGGAATCAGCCGCGCTTCGCAGGAACAGATCGCCGCGCTCGGCGCGCAGAACATCATCGTCCGCACCATCAAGCCGACCAGCGACAAGTTCGACGGCGGCGGCTACGGCGTCACGCGTGACGACTACGTCAAGCTCCGCTCGACGCTCTCGACGCTCGAATCGGCCGTCCCCATCCGCGAGATGAAGAGCGAGTTCCGTGTCGGCCGCCGGGCGGTCGAAGGCCGCTTGGTCGGTTGCACGCCCGAATACCAAGAGACGGGCCGATTGCAGGTCGCCCAAGGCCGCTTCCTCACCGACAGCGATGGGCTTTCCGAACGCAACCACTGCGTGATCTCCGCCGAGGTCGCCGGCACGCTCTTCCCCACCGGCGGAGCCGTCGGCCAAGTAGTGCAGGTCTCTCATGAGTTTTACACCGTGGTCGGCGTCTGCCAGCCACGGAACGCTTCGGCAGGAATCGGCGGCTCGCTCGCCGCGGAAGACTATTCGAAGGACGCCTACATCCCGCTACAAACCATGTGGCGACGACTCGGCGATCAGATCGTGCAGATCCAGCCCGGCCAGTTCCGCCGCGACCTGATCGAGCTCTCGCAGGTCACGCTCCGCGTCGCCGACAAGGAGGCCGTGCTCCCCACCGCCGACCTCGTGCGCGACACCATCGCCGGCGACCACCCGCTGGGCGACTACGCCGTCACGGTGCCGATGGAGTTGCTCGAACAAGCCAACACCACTCGGCTGATGTTCATTCTCCTGCTCGGCCTCATCGCGGCCATCTCACTGGTGGTCGGCGGCATCGGCATCATGAACATCATGCTGGCGACCGTCACCGAGCGAACGCGTGAGATCGGTATCCGCCGCGCCCTCGGGGCCAAGCGGAAAGACATCGTCGGCCAGTTCCTCACCGAGAGCGTGGTGCTGTCGATCGTCGGCGGCGGCCTGGGCGTGCTCGGCGGGCTCTTCTGCCGACCGATCGCGATCTCGCTACGCCAGCAGTTGGAGCAATGGATCCCCGAACAGATGGCCGCCGTGCCCGATCTGGTGCGGAACGTTGAACCGCAGGTGGTGCCCTGGTCGATCCCGCTCTCGCTCGGGATCTCGGTCGTGGTCGGCGTGGCGTTCGGCGTCTACCCGGCGATCCGTGCGGCCCGGCTCGACCCGATCGAAGCCCTCCGCCACGACTGATTGCGCATCCGTGTCGGCAAAGCTGCGCGAGGAGCCGGTGGTTTCTTCACTCGGGCTTCACCTAGAGACGTATGATGAGGGCCTTCAAAGATGCCCTCACCCGTGAATGCGCCATGCCCTTCCGATCATTCGCCACACTGCTGCTAACCGCCTCGCTCGCCGGGGGGGCCGAAGTCCCGACGCTCGACGCCACGAACTACGAGCGGCTTGTCCCAGCCGGCAAAGAGGTCGATGCGATCTACGGCGACCGTGTCCTACGCAACGACAAGATCGCCGCGGTCATCGCCACCCCTGGCGAAGAGCGCGACGCCAACCTCACCGTCCGCCACGTCAGCGGCTCGATCATCGACTTGGCCATCCTCTCGGCCCCCAGCGACCAACTGAGTTGCTTCTATCCGGGCGGGGGCGGGTTCGACCTCCGCGACACGATCGATTGGCAAGCCGCTCAGTGGGGCCAATCCCAGGGCCAGACACTTGCCTTCGCCGGTCCGGCCGCCGTGCCCAAGGGGAGCCCGCTGCGTCTGCAAGTCGGCTACGAGCTCCGCATCGGCGAGCCCTTCGTGCGGGTCGCCTCGACCGTTACCAACGCGGGCGACGAACCTTACGACTTCCTCCCCGCCGACGGCATCCGCGCGGACGGCGACACGTTCAAGTTTGGCGTCGATCATGAAGCCAACCTCTGGTGGGCCTACGACCGCCACTGGCGCCAGGCCTACGGCCTTCAGCCCGAGGACGGCAGGCACGAGATCAATCGCAAACGGACCCGCAACCGTCGGCGTCCGAAGCAGGTGATCTATCCGACCGATCGCGAAGCCGAGGAGCCAGTCACCCTCGAGCCGGGACAGTCTTACACCTGGAAACGCCGTTTGTTTCCCGCGGCGAGCAACGTTGCGCTCCAGACCCAAGCCTACCGCAACCGCGAAGTCTGGCTCTACACCGCCACGGTCGAGGTCCTCGATGGCGACCAACCGGTCGTCGGCGCAAGTGTACGCGTGATCCGCACCCCGAAGGGCGGTGCCAAGGGCGAGCAGACCTCGCTAGGCGTCGGCCTCACCGATGCCGAAGGGCGTTTCAGCTTCGATCTCCCGATGGGCGACTACCTTGCACGGGTCACCGCCCAGGGCCACCAGAGCGCTCGGGCCACGCTTGTCCTCCCAACCCGTGGAGAAACCAAGCTCACCCTCTCCCCAGCGGCTTACGCCGAGGGGCGGATCACCAACGGCCGCGGCGAGCCGATCCCGGCCAAGGTCCAGATCATCGGCCAGGGCGAAACCAAGTCGCCCAACTTCGGCCCCGAATCCGCCGTCCACGGCGTGAAGAACCTCCAATACACGGCCGATGGAACCCTCCGCTGCAAGCTGCTGCCCGGCTCGTACAAGTGGATCGCCAGCTACGGCCCCGAGCACGACGCCGCCTACGGTGAGTTCACGGTCGCGGGCGGCCAGACCGCCAAAGTCGAGGCTTCGCTTGCTCACACGGTCGATACCACCGGCTGGCTCAGCAGCGAGTTGCACAGCCACAGTTCCCCGTCGGGCGACAACACGGCGAGCCAGCGGGGGCGGGTGCTGAACCTGCTCGCCGAGCACCTGGAGTTCTGCCCGTGCACCGAGCACCAACGGATCGACGTCTACGACGAGCACCTCGCCCACTTCGACGCGGGCCATCGGATGCTGACCTGCGCCGGGATGGAGCTCACCGGCTCACCCCTGCCGCTGAACCACCAGAACGCCTTCCCGTTGATCCACAAGCCACACGAGCAAGACGGTGGCGGGCCTCAGACCGATCCCAACCCGGTCACGCAGATCGAACGCCTCGCGGGCTGGGACGACAACTCAGAGAAACTGATCCAAACCAACCACCCCGACCTCGCTCAGATGATCGGCGACCGCGACCAGGACGACACGCCCGACGGCGGCTTCGAGAAGATGTTCGGTTTCATGGACGTGCTCGAAATCCACCCTCCCGAGCTGATCTTCAACGCGATCGACCCCAACGACACGGGCAACAGCGGCGTCGGCACGGGCGGCTGGGAAGGCCGCGGCAACTCGATCGTCAACTGGCTCCAGATGCTCAACCTCGGCTACCGCGTCACGGGCGTCGTGAACACCGACGCGCACTACAACTTCCACGGCAGCGGCTGGATGCGCAACTGGGTCCGGTCCTCCAACGACAATCCGTCCCAGGTCTCGGTCGCCGAGCTCGTCCATGAGTTCGAGCACGGCCATGTCGTGATGTCGAACGGCCCCTTCCTGTCGGTCGAAGCGACCAGCAATCAGTCGACGGCCATCCCCGGCGATGATTTAGCGGCCCAGGATGGCAAGGCCGCCGTGCGTGTCGTCGTCCGCGTGCCGAACTGGATCGAGATCAACCGCGTCCAATTCTTCCTCAATGGACGCCCCTCGGCCGAGCACAACTACACGATCCGCTCTCATAGCGATTGGTTCTCCGACGGGCCCGAAGTCTTCAATCGCGAGATCGAAATCGAGGTCGATGAAGACACGCACCTCGTGGTCGCTTGCTGCGGCGAAGGCCGTTCGCTCCGCTCGATGTTCGGCGGGGACGAGCTCGATCAAGACTGGGGCCGCAACCTGCCAGTCGCGGTCGCCAACCCGATCTTCCTCGACACCAACGGAGACGCCGACGGCGACGGCATCGTTTTCGAGCCCAACGGCGATGGCCTCGGCCTCCCGCTGCCAACGCCCGACGACCTCAAGCCCTCGCACGGGCACGATCACGCGAACCACACGCACTGAAACGGACGGCTACCCGTCCATCGCCCCGCGCAGGGCTGCTGAGACCAACCCGCACCGCTCGGCGTAGCCGGGATCGCGACGGAACGCCTCGTCACGCGGGTACGGTTGTTCGATCGTGACCTCGTCGACCACCCGCCCCGGCTTCGCCCCCATCACGAGCACCCTTTGCGCAAGGTAAACCGACTCGTAAACGCTGTGCGTGACGAAGAGCACGGTCCACGCCTGTTCGCTCCACAGCCGCAGCAGGTCGTCGTTCAAGCGAAACCGCGTGATCTCGTCGAGCGCCGCGAAGGGCTCGTCCATCAGCAGGAGCCGCGGCCGCGTGACCAACGCCCGCGCGATCGAGACCCGCATCTTCATGCCGCCCGACAGCTCGCGCGGGTACGCCCGAGCGAAGTCGGTCAAGCCAACCAACTCGAGCGACTCGTCGACCCGGTCCCGAGCCGCCGATCGGCTCTCGCCCCGCAGGCGGAGCGGCAAATAGACGTTCTCCCAGACACGCCCCCACGGCAGCAGCGTCGGCTCTTGGAATACGAAACCGATATCGCCGGCGGCGTGTTCGGCGGGCCAACGGATCTCGCCCGCGGTCGGCGTGGCGAGGCCGGCGATCATCCGCAACGCGGTGCTCTTGCCACACCCCGATGGGCCAACCAAACAGACAAACTCGCCGTCGGAGACCCGCAGGTCGAGCCCGTCGAGCGCCGCGGTCCCGTTCGGGTACGCCTTCCCGACGCCCGCCAGGTCGACCAGCGGGGCCGCTGAGGGGTAGTTGTCGGGGTTTTTCGGCGAGTCGGATACGGGCATGGCTCCCTTACCGTAGGCGAACCGAGGCTCTTGGTCAGGCCACGCCTGATCGGGAGACTCGGCAAAATGGCCCGAAACGGCAGACTTACCGTGTATTTCAGCCCCAAACACCGATCATCCCCACCCGCTAGCAGACACTTCACAGCCCCTTAACATTTTCTTCATACTGATCTCGTACTGTGCTGTCGAAATCACTTGGGCACCCTGCTGCCCCCACCTCAGAAACGATGGCGAATAAACGATGAATCAAGGCGGTAGGCGTTTCCTCGCGGCGACCACCCTCCTAGCAATCGGCGTGAGCCTCGTCGGCTGCGGTCCTCGGGCCGAGAGCATCAAGATCGACGGCTCCAGCACGGTCTACCCCATCAGCGAAGCGGTCGCCGAGGAGTACCAGAAGGTGAAGCCCGGCGTCCGTGTCACGGTCGGCTACTCCGGCACGGGCGGCGGCATGAAGAAGTTCACCGCCGGCGAGATCAGCATCTGCGACGCCTCGCGCGGCATCAAGGATAAAGAAGTCGAAGCCCTCGAAGAGGCCAAGGTCCCGTTCACCGAATACTCGGTCGCTTTCGATGGCATCGCGGTCGTCGTGAATCCTGAGAACGACTGGTGCGACACGCTGACCGTCGAACAGCTTGCCTCGATCTGGCGTCCCAACGACCCGGTCAACAAGTGGAGCGACCTAAACCCCGAGTGGCCCGACGAACCCATCAAGCTGTACGGCCCCGGAACCGACTCGGGAACCTTTGACTACTTCACCAAGGCAATCGTCGGCGAAGAGAAGTCGTGCCGTGCTGACTTCTCGGCCAGTGAAGACGACAACGTCCTCGTGACGGGCGTCTCGGAAGATAAGAACTCGCTCGGCTACTTCGGCTTCGCTTACTACGCGGAGAACGAGGACAAGCTGAAGCTGCTCGGCGTCGCCAACGGCGAGGCCGAGGCCGTGAAGCCCTCAGTCGATACGATCCGCGACAACAGCTACGCACCGCTTTCGCGTCCGCTGTTCATCTACGTCCGCAACGACCTCCTTGAAGACCCCGCGGGTGCCGAGTTCCTGAAGTATTACCTTGACAACGCTGGTGCGATGGCGGCCGAGGTTGGTTACGTCGCGGTGTCTGAAGACGTCGCTGCTGAGAACCAAGAGAAGTACCAGGCGGCTCTCCCCGCAAAATAGAAAGGAATAGCCCGACCCGATCAGAAGCGGACACCACGCAAAAGATGCCAGCAACCGCAATTGCCGACCACGCCACCCCCCGGGCCTTAACCGCCCGCGGCGGTGGGGCTCGGCGTACCTGGGAAGCCAGCATCCAGGTCTTCCTCGCGGCGTGTGCCGTGGTCTCGGTGCTGACGACGGTTGGCATCGTTGTGGTGCTGGTGGTCGAGTCCTCCGGCTTTTTCAGCGAGGTACCGCTCACCGAGTTCCTCTTCGGCACACGCTGGACCCCGCTCATCAAACCGCAGCACTTCGGCATCTTGCCGCTGTTCTGCGGCACGCTGCTGGTCACATTCGGCGCAATCCTCGTTGCGGCACCGCTCGGCCTCGGCGCGGCCATCTACCTGAGCGAGTACGCCTCGCCGGCGATCCGTGAGACCGTCAAGCCGATGCTCGAAGTCCTCGCCGGCATCCCGTCGGTCGTTTATGGCGTGATCGCCGTGACGACGATCTCGCCGCTGGTCCGCGGGTTCTTCCAATCAGACAGCATCTTCAACGCGCTCTCGGCGAGCATCGTCGTCGGATTCATGATCTTGCCGACGATCATCTCGCTCAGCGAGGACGTGCTGCGGAGCGTGCCACGCGACCTCCGATCGGCCGCCTACGCCCTTGGGGCTACCAAGTACGACGTGACCGCCAAGGTGGTTGTGCCGGCCGCGCTGTCGGGCATCGTTGCCTCGTTCTTGCTCGCGATCTCGCGTGCCGTGGGCGAGACGATGGCCGTCACGCTCGCCGCCGGGGCAACGCCTCGCATGACGCTCAACCCGCTGGATAGCGTCCAGACGATGACCGCCTTCATCGTGCAAGTCAGCAAGGGCGACACCCCCGCCGGATCGGTCGAGTACCGCACCATCTTCGCGGTTGGCTTGGCACTCTTCATCTGCACGATGATCCTCAACCTGCTCGCGCAGTGGATCCTCAGCCGGATGCGGGAGCAGTACGAATGAGCCACGGCCCTCATAACAAACAGGTCCCTTCGAGCTCGCTGGAGGCCCAGCGGAGCTACCTCGCCTCCACCCTGTTTGGCTGGCTCTGCGCGAGTGCCACGTTCATCTGCCTCGCCGCGTTGATCGGCCTGCTGGTCACGGTGCTGGTGAACGGCCTGCCCTGGATGAGCTGGACCCTGCTGACGAGCTACCCCTCGCGCATCCCCGAGAACGCGGGCGTGCTGCCGGCACTGATGGGCAGTGTGTGGCTGATCGTCATCACGGCGCTGGTATCAATCCCCACCGGCGTCGGCGCAGCGGTCTACCTGGAAGAGTACGCCAACAACACGTGGTGGCGAAAGCTCGTCCAACTCAACATCTCGAACCTCGCCGGCGTGCCGTCGATCGTTTACGGCATCCTCGGCCTCGGCCTCTTCGTCCGAGCGATGTCGCTCGAGCGCAGCGTCCTGGCCGGGGCGTTGACCCTCTCGTTGGTGGTGCTGCCGATCGTCATCCTCGCGACCCAGGAAGCCCTGCGAGCCGTGCCGAGTACGATCCGCCAAGCCTCCTACGCCCTGGGTGCGACCCGCTGGCAGACCGTTTGGCGTCAGGTGCTCCCCGCCGCGTTGCCCGGCGTCATGACCGGCGTCATCCTGGCGATCGCCCGCGCCCTGGGCGAGGCCGCCCCGCTCGTGGCCGTCGGGGCCGTCGCCTTCGTGGCCTTCGTGCCGCAATCGCTAGGCGACGAGTTCTCCGCCCTCCCGATGCAGATCTTCAATTGGGCCGAGCGACCGCAAGAAGAATTCCACGGCCTGGCGTCGGCGGCGATCGTCGTCCTGCTCGCCGTCCTGATCCTCATGAACACCGGGGCCGTCATCGCGCGAGCGAAGTTCGGCCGCCGCATCAAATGGTAAGCGAGCCCCCCACCATGCCCGCTACGAAACCCCGCAAGACGATCTCGATGAGCGACATCGATACCGAAATCGAGACCGACGAGCAGCCCAGGCTGCGGGCGCCGTCGATGGACCCCAACCGGGTGAGCCGCTCAGCCGACGAGCTCGCGGGTGCCGCGTCGAAGCTCAACGTGTCGGGCGTCAACTTCTTCTACGGCCCGAAGCAGGCCCTCTTCGATATCGACCTGGTCGTCCCAGACAAGTGCGTCACGGCGTTCATCGGCCCGTCGGGCTGCGGCAAGAGCACGCTGCTGCGTTGCATGAACCGCATGAACGATATGATCGACGGCACCAAGGTGAAGGGCTCGATCACCCTCGACGGCGAGGACATCTATGGCCACCGTGTCGACGTGGTCGAGCTCCGCAAGCGGGTCGGCATGGTCTTCCAAAAGTCGAACCCGTTCCCGAAGTCGATCTTCGAGAACATCGCTTACGGCCCGCGCGTCGCGGGCGAAAAGAGCAAGTCGCGGCTCTACGAGATCACCGAACGCTGCCTCCGCCACGCCGCCCTCTGGGAAGAAGTGAAAGACCGGCTCGACGACTCGGCCCTGGCGCTCTCCGGCGGCCAGCAACAACGCCTCTGCATCGCCAGGGCACTCGCCACCGAGCCGCAGGTCCTGCTGATGGACGAGCCGGCCAGCGCCCTCGACCCGGCGAGCACCTCGCGGATCGAAGACCTGATCTTCGAGCTCAAGGAGCAGTTCACGATCGTCATCGTGACACACAACATGCAGCAAGCGGCCCGCGTGTCCGACCAGACCGCCTTCTTCTTCGAGGGCAACTTGGTCGAGGCCGGTCTCACCAACGAGCTATTCACCAACCCTACGAAGAAACAGACCGAAGACTACATCACAGGGCGCTTCGGATAGGCTAGCTCCCTGGCCCGCCTGCCTCCTGCCGCCCCTGCCCACCGCCGACGCATCCCATGTCCATCCACCTCGAACGCGACCTCAGCGCCCTTGAGCAAGACCTGCTCTCGCAGTCGGCGCTCGTCGAGGAAATGATCCGGCTGGCCTGCCGCGGGCTGTGCGATCGGAAACCCGGCCTCTTGGAAGAGTTGCTCGAACGCGAGCTGGAGATCAATCGACGCGAGGTGCTCATCGAGGAAGAGTGCCTCAAGATCCTCGCCCTCCATCAGCCGGTCGCGGTCGACCTGCGGCGCGTGGCGACCGTCTTGAAGGCCAACGGCGACCTCGAACGGATCGCCGACCTCGCGGTCAACCTGGGCGAACGCAACGAGGCCCTCGCCGCGTTCCCGGACCTGCCGCTGCCCGATTTCATCGAACGCATGTCCGAGGCGACCATCCTCATGGTCCGCGACGCGCTCGACGCGTTCGTCGAACTCGACGCCGACGCCGCGCGCCGTGTCCGCACCCAAGACGACGAGGTCGACAACCTCAACCGCCGCGTGATCGATAACGTCTACGAGGTCATGAAGGGCTCGCCGCACTTGGTCGAGGCCTCCTTGCACGTCTTCAGCGCATCGCGACACATCGAACGGATGGCCGACCACGCCACGAACATCGCCGAGGACGTGATCTACCTCGTCGAGGGAGAGATCGCCCGCCACCGCAGGGACCCGTCGCCCTCTTCGATGGGCCCGACCGCCGGGCATTAGCCCCCAACGCCCCACCCGACCCGCGTCCAACCCAACGCATCGAACGATGGCCAAGGCGAAGATCCTGGTTGTTGAAGACGACCGCTCCCTCGCGGACGTGCTCGAGTACAACCTCCGGCAAGAGGGTTACGACACGCACGTTGCGACCGACGGCCAGGACGGGCTCAACCAGTCCAAGCTCCGCGCGCCGGACCTCGTGGTGCTCGACCTCATGCTCCCGGTCCTCGACGGCCTGGAGATCTGCCGCCGGATCCGCGCCGACCCGGTCACCAGGAAGCAGCTCGTGCTGATGCTCACGGCCAAGGGCGAGGAGACCGACCAGGTCGCCGGCTTCTCGGTCGGGGCCGATGATTACGTCGCGAAGCCGTTCAGCGTCCGGGTGCTGCTCGAACGCGTGAAGGCGCTGCTCCGCCGCGTCGGCGGCAGCGCGCAGCCGGGCGATGTGCTCGTCAGCCAGGGCATCCTGGTCGATCGCGAACGCCACCGCGCAACGGTCGACGACACGGTGCTCGACCTCACGCCGAGTGAGTTCGGCCTGCTGGAAGCGTTGATCCGCCAGCCCGGCCGCGTGTTCAGCCGATCCGAGCTGATCGACGCCGCCCTCGGCGGCGACTCGCTAGTGCTGGAACGGACGATCGACGTCCACATCCGCGCCCTCCGCAAGAAGCTCGAAGACCACGCCGACCTCGTCGAAACCGTCCGCGGCGTCGGCTACCGCTTCCGCGACCCGGTGGGCGTGCGGTAGGTCAGCCGCTTGTCCGGAAGTCACCCACGGCCTCAGTTCATGATCTTCCGCATCTGATACGCCGCCTCGCGGCGGGTCTTGCACTCGCGGGTCAGGATGTGGCCGCTCAGGCCGCGGGCGTCGAGCAGCTTGCGTTGCTTCTCGCACCACTCCTTGGCGGCGGTCGGCGAGAGGGCGATGCCGGCCGTTGTGTAATACGTGCGGACCTTCTTATACGTGACGCTCACCACGTAATGCGTCTGGTTCACATACGGGTCGAGGTACGCCTTCTGGACCTTCTTGCTGGTCAGGTGGCGTTGCACCTGCCGTTCGATCACATCGAACTCGTCGCCGAAGTGCTTCACGAAGAGCGGGTCGGGTCCACGCCACTTAACCTTCGACATCCGCGAGAGCGGCGGCTTCTTGCGGACGTCGGAGAGGTAAGCCGCGAACTCCTTGGGCCGCTTCTGAGCCAGGTAGTGGGTGAGCCCCCACGCCACGCTGTAGCCGTGTGCCGTCAGGCTCTTGGCACTGATGACCGTGCGGATGATATCGCCGTTGGTCGCCCGCGTGCGGAGCAGGTCGTGCATCCGCAGGTCGTTGACCATGCCGGCCTCTTTCCACTTCACGGTGCGGACGGGCAGTTGATCGCCGTCGAGCTTCGCGAGCCGCGAATTGACCCTCAGCGGACAGAAGTACTCCGGCGCGCCCTCGCTGATCCACGCCGGCCACGCCGAGAGCCGGCGCTGGATGCCGGTGTTGTGCAGCAGTTGGTGGATCGCCTCGTGCGCGACGGTGTACGCCCCTTGCTTCAAGGCGAACTCCGGGGCGGCGTTGAACAGTCGCTCGTCCTCGTACAGCACCACCCGGTTGCTGATGCCGTCGTAGTACGCCGCGACGCCCGGGTCCATCTCCTCGAAGTCGTCGAACGCCTTGCGGTTGGGCATGATCACCACGACGAGCCGCGTCTCGGGCCGGTCGGGCTTGAGGCCCCACTCGCCGAGTTGCTTGACCACGCCCTTGAGCATCGATTCGAGGATCGACCGCGTGTGCCGGTAGTACGCCTCGGTGCAATCGTACGCGAAGACGTAGTAGCCCGCCTGCACGATCTTGAAGTCCTTGATCCCGTCCTCTGCCAACGAGGCGACGATGTCCTCGGTTGAACCCGCCCGGAAACGCGCCTCGGTCGGCGAGGTGTCTTTCTTCCGGACGATCTTGATCTCGCCGGTCGGCAGCTTGATGAGCCGCTTCTTGTCGAGCTCGGAAACCACTCGCACGACCTGACCGCGGTACTCGGCCACATCAACCACCGGCTCGGTCGGCTCGACCCCATCGGGGATCTCCAACCCGAGCGGCCCGTCGGTCGGAGCGGGACGGAACTCGGGGTCCTCGTTCGCGAGGTCACTCTCTTGGGCCCACGCAGGAACCGCCGGGAGGGTGAGTACGAATGCCAAACAGGAAGCAACGAAGGCGTTGGATCGCATCGGGGAGCTCTTGAGCAGGCCGGAGAGTTCGACTCCTCCAGTCTAACTCAGGAGTAAGCAAAAGCCCGCAATCGGCGAGGGCAAATCGCCACCTCGGGCCCTCCGCAAACCACGGCTGCCAACCCCTTGTCACCGGACAACCACCACGACCCGCCCCCTCTATCCACACCCTTTGATCGGCGGCTGGCGGCGTTGGCGCTCGGCATCGACACGCGGAGTGACCCCGCCGGCCGGTTGGCACGCGGCACACCAGTAGGTCGTCCGCCCCGCGTCGCCCTGCCGGCGGAGCGTGACGAGGCCGCCACACTCGTAGCATGGCTCGCCCCGGCGACCGTAGACCCAATGCCGTTTGCCGTCGTCACGGAACCGCGTGACCCGCCGGCCCGCGCCACGATTCAGCCGCATCAGCCGGCGGCTGTCAGCCAAGTAAGCGCCCAGCACGGCGTCCGACAACTCGCCGACACGCGTCCAGGGGTTGATCCGGGCCAAGAAGAGCGTCTCGCTCTTGTAGACATTCCCAATCCCCGCGACGAGCGTCTGGTTCATGACCGCTTCGCCGATCGGAGCGAGGTTGTGCACCCGCATCCGCTCCAGGCCCGCCCGCAGATCGCTGTCGGCGAGCATCAGGTCGGGGCCGAGCCGCTGCAGGTAACGGTTCCGCTTGAGCTGCGTGACCGTGACCAACTCCATCATCTTCGGGCTGAAGCAGACCACCGTGTGCCGCTCGGTGTGCAGGGCCAAGGCGGCGCTCTTGGCCGGCTTCCGCCATGCCTCGCCCAGCGGATAGACATGCCACGATCCGGTCATGCCCAGGTGCGAATGGACGACCCGGTCGTCGTCGGTCGAGATCATCAGATGCTTGCCACGGGCGGCGACCTCGGTCACGGTCCGTCCGACCAGCGAGTCGACAGCGATCGGCTCGACGGTTGTTCGATCACTGCTGGTCGCGGCGATGATCCGCTGCCCTTCGAGCACCGGCCGCACGCCGGCGGCGGCACGATAAAGCGTATCTCCCTCGGGCATCGCGGCGTTCCTTCCGTGGCTTCGGCGGCCAGCACGGCCAAGTGCAACGGTGTACACCTACCGCGCCGGTGACCGCGCCGTCAAGCAGTTGCCGCTAGCAAAGAAGATAGGGCGGCTTGCCCAGCCACACGTCGAACGCGAGGAGGAGCACCCCGCGCACTATCGAGCAACGATGAACCGCAGCGCCAGCAATGCCCTGGGACCAACGCCACAACGATATTAACGGGCCTTCGACAAGGCATGGTACAGCTCTCGGGGCGTTGCCTTGCGGCCTCCTGCTCGAAGCGGCATCATGGACGCAACCCTATGGAAAGCAACTGTTCAACCGGTAGGGCTTACCAAGAAAAGCAGGAGGGGGTCGGTGTTTCTCAACTACCTAGCGCTGTTCATGGTCCTCTGCTCATTGACAGCGATCTTCTACTTGTTCATCTACATCCACGAGCTTCCCTACGAGGCGGCCAAGCACCGCAACCACCCGCAGCAAGACGCGATCTACATTGCCTGCTGGCTGAGCCTCTTCACGCTGCACGCGATCTGGCCGATTGTCTTCATCTGGGCCGTTTCGCATCAGGAAGCCGAGGCGGAGGCCTCGGTCGAGCGGCTCGCCGCGCTCGAGAGTCGGCTTGCACGCCTTGAAGGAACCGCGACAACTCGCCAAGGGAGCGCCGCCAAGTGATCGAACTCATCGTCACGACCTACGGCCTTGCCTGTTGGTTGATCTTCAAGAAATTCCGCCTCGTCCCGATTACGACCTACACCGTTTGCACGGCGATCCTCGGCGCGATCGTGATGCTGTTCGGCCTGTTGATCGTGCTGTCGTTCTGCCACCCGGCGAGCCACGACGGCCGTTTCTATGCGCCGGTGGTTCAGGTCATGCCTCAGGTCCGGGGACGGGTGATTGATGTCCCCGTCGAGCAGAACTTGCCGCTCAAAGCGGGCGACGTGCTCTTCCAGATCGAGCAAACGCCGTTCCGACTGGAAGTCGAGCGCATCGAGGCGAGACTCATTGGCATGAACGCCCAGGTCGCTCAGCTCGACGCCCGCTTCGCTGCCGCACGAGCGGCCACGAGCGCGGCTCGCTCGAACCTAGAAGTCTCCGAGTCCGATTTTGATCGTCAAGCTCGGATCGCCCTGAAGTCGGCTAGCGCGCAAATCGAACAGGTGCAGAGTCGTTTGAGGCTTGCGGGCGACAACCTCGATCGCACCCGTGCCTTGGTTCCCTCCGGTGCGGTCACGCGGGAAGAACTGGAAGAGGACGAGACCCGCGTGAAGGCCCTTGAGGCCGAGTTGGAGCAAGCGAAGGAAGCCGAGCAAGCGGCCCAAGAAAACCTCGACTCAGGCGGTGCGCGCCTGCGATCCGCCCGAGAAGCCCTCAAACAAGCCGAAGCCAACGAGGAAGAGGCACGCATCGCCCGTGATGCCGAGAGTGACGGCCAGAACCCGGACGTGCGGCAAACGATGGCTGAGCTCGATCGCAAGCGCTGGGAACTCGAGCAAACGACCGTCCGCGCTCCGTCGGACGGCCTTGTGACTTATGTCTCTCTCCGACCGGGCCAGATGGCCACGCCGTTCTCGGTCAACTCCGCGATGCTCTTCGTCCCCGACGAGAAGCCGATGCTCGTCGCGACGTTCCACCAGAACACGATCGCCGGCATCGAGCCGGGCCTTAAAGCGGAGCTTGCGTTCAAGGCATACCCGGGTCGAATCTTCCCGGCGACCGTGAAGCTCGTTGCTCCGATCTCGCCCGAGGGGCAGTTCGTTGGTAGCGGCAAGCTCCAAGCGACCACCGCGGGCAGCTCCTCGGGTGGCATCCCCGTCGTCTTCGAGTACGGCGAAGACGTCGAGGCACTCAACCTGCCGGCGGGTGCCCAGGCGAGTGTCGCGGTCTATACGCACCACCTCCACGCCATCGCCCTCGTGCGTCAAGTGATCCTACGGATCAAGAGCTGGGAGAACTACGCCTTCTTCCTGCAAGGCCTCGACGGGCTCCACTGACTGTCTTCGTGTTCAGTCGCTGGCGCAATCACACGCTCATGAATCCGACTGCTGCTCTTCATACGTCGGCCAGTCCGAGTAGCCCTCCTCGCCCGCGGGGGTGTACCAGACCTCGACCGGGGCCTCTTCGGCGAGGGGCCAGCCGTTGGCGAAGCGTTCGACCATGTCCGGGTTGCTGATATAGGGCCGGCCGAAGCTGATCAGGTCGGCGTCGCCAGCGGCGACCGCTGCCTCGGCGGTTGCTTGGGTGTACCCGCAGTTGCCCATCAGCGGCCCATTGAACACCTTCCGGTACTCGGCCAGCGTCATCGGCTCGCCCAGGCCGTGGAAGCCGAAGCCGAGGCCGTCCATCACGTGCAGGTAGGCGAGGCCGAACTTGTCGAGTTGCTCGGCGACATAGACATGCTGCTCTCGGTAGTCGGGCGAGCCCATATCGTTGAACGCCCCGTTGGGGCTGACCCGCACGCCGACGCGGTTGGCGGGGAAGACCTGCGTGACCGCCTCGACGATTTCCAGTAGGAACCGCGTCCGGTTCTTGATCGACCCGCCGTAGGCATCGTCGCGGTGGTTGGTCTTCGACTCGAGGAAGGTATTGATCAGGTAGCCGTTGGCGGCGTGGACCTCGATGCCATCGAAGCCGGCCTCTTTCGCCCGCTCGGCGGCACGCTTGTAATCGGCAACGATGCCGGGGATCTCAGCGAGTTCCAGCGCCCGGGGCGTCTCGTGCGGGAGCTTGCCGTCGGGCGTGTGGATGTAGTCGCCATCGAGCTTGATCGCCGACGGCGCCACGTGCTTCTCGCCGTTGTGAAAGGCGGAGTGCGACGCCCGACCACAATGCCAAAGCTGGCAGAAGATGACGCCGCCCGCTTGGTGGACGGCATCGACCGTGCTTCTCCAGCCGGCGACCTGGGCGTCGGTGTAGATGCCGGCCGACTCGTTCCAGCCGTTCGCCTGCGGGCTGATGGTGGTCGCCTCGGTGAGGACGATCGCGGCCGAGGCCCGCTTCGCGTAGTACTTCGCCATCAGGTCGTTCGGCACACGATCTTTACCCGCCCGTGCGCGGGTCATCGGGGCCAGGACGACCCGATTCTTCAGTTCGAGGCCATGGAGATCAAACGACTGCAAGAGGGGGCTTATCGACATCGAACTATCTTCCCAGGGCGGGGTGGCGGGAGGCGGGCATCGGCGAACTGTAGCGAACCGACCACGATCAGACTACTTTTAGGGCTCAGCCGGTTCGCGCCCCTCCTTACGCACGAGGCCCCCCGATGTTCACCCGCCGAATCTTTTCCCTTGCCCTTTTCGCCACGCTTTCGATGACCGCCGACAACACCAACGCCGCCCCGATCGCCGAGCCCGCCCAGGCTCATATGGTCTTCTTCACGCTCGCCGAGCCGACCGACACCAACCGCGACGCCCTGATCGCAGCGTGCCACAAGCACTTGGCCGGGCACGACGGCGTGGTCTACTTCTCGGTTGGGGGACGGGCGAAGGAGATGACCCGTGAGGTCAACGACAAGGGCTTCGATGTCGCGTTGCACGTCGTGTTCAAAGACCAAGCGGCCCACAATGTCTACCAGACGCATCCCCGCCACTTGGCCTTCATCAAAGAAGCCAAGTCGCTCTGGTCGGGCGTGCGGGTCTTCGACTCGAACCTCAGCCCCGCCCCCTCAGCCGCGGCGTCGGAAGACCAATAGCATCCCGGCCGCTGCCGCCTGCCACACCGTTGCGGGTTCCGGGATCGCCATCGCGGACGAGCCCCCGGCGTTGTCTCGCCACACGGTGTAGTCCGCCGCGTTGACGGCGCCATCTTCGTTACCATCGGCGGCGAGGAGGTTCGTGGATCCGTAGTCGCGTGCCCAGAGGTCGTAGTCGGCCGCATCGACCGCGCCATCGCGGTTGTAATCGCCGGGCGCAAAGTCGGTGCCGGTGAGCGTGATGGTCGCCTCGACACGGATCGATTGGATCGGCAGGCTGACGGGACCGAGCGGAGCCGAGCCGAGCATCACGTTGGTGAACGAGGCCTGACCGAAGCCTTCGGAATCGACCTCGATCAAGACGTCCGCCGTCGTGCCGGTGGTTGGATCGTCGAGCGCCGAGTCGATCAACACCACGGGGAGCATCTCGGTCGTCCCACCACCAAGCAGAGGGAATGAGTCTCCGATGAGGTCCGTCACATCGACCGAGCCCAATCCGAGCGAAGCCAAGATCCGGGTGATCTCGTAGTCGTACGCGTACTGATCGAACCCCAAGTCGATCGCCGTCGGCGAGGTCCATGCGAGTTCGTTATCGTTCCGCGCGATCGTCTCGCCGATGGTCCAGATCACGCTGTCGGCGGCCTGAGCACTCGGCTGGCCGACGACGATGCACGCAGCGAGGATTGTGCCGCGGAGTGAGGGCGATCGCATGGCTTAGCCTCGGGTGGTCGGAGGCGGGTTGGACCCCACCGATCGTAGACCCTCTCGCTCAGTCGTTCAAATCGACCGGTTTGTGAGGCATCCCACCGCGTGGCGACGGAGCCACGAACCCTTCCAGGCCAGCGCACCGTACCGTGAGTCACCCCCCGTGCCTTCACGTCAATTTAGCGGCCTCCCTATGTCGATTCCATCGTTTTCGGCCACGCACGCCGTCTTGGCAGCCTGCCTCGCAACCCAAGCGAACGGGCAGACGCCCGCGACGGGCGAGACCCGGCCCGGCTTTGCGGTCGTTGAGCTCTTCACTTCCGAGGGGTGCAGCAGTTGCCCGCCGGCGGATCGCCTGCTCGCTGAGATCGACAAATGGGCCGACAGCAGCGGGTTGCCGGTCTACGTGCTGTCGTTCCATGTCGATTACTGGGACCGCCTCGGCTGGAAAGACCCGTACGCCTCGGCGGCCTACACCGGTCGCCAACGTGAGTACGCCGCTGCTTCGAATGAACGCTCGGTTTACACGCCCCAGATGATCGTAAACGGCGGCTCTGGGTTTATCGGTTCGGACGGCAAGCGAGCCGCGGCCGCCCTCGGCGAGGCGGTCGCAGCGCGGCCTTCCGCGTCATTGGCACTCGAAGCCTCACCCGTTGGGCAAAGCTATCGCCTCCGCTATCGGGCGACCGACGCCCCACCGGGGTCCGTGATCAATGTCGCCCTCGTGGAACCGGCCGGCACGCAGAACGTCGCCCGCGGCGAGAACGCGGGGCGGCAACTGGCCCACGTGAATATCGTCCGCGCCTTCCGCCAAGCCTCGGTCGATCCGGACGGCGTCGGGGAAATCACTCTCGCCGCTCCAGCCGGGGCGATCGGGCCACTGGAAACGATCGTTTACCTGCAAGAAGCGAACACGGGGCGTGTGCTTGCTGCCGCATCGGCGCCCGCCCCGTAGCGTTGCCCGGCCACCCCGGCTTGGTGCGAAGCGGGGGCGGCCGGGCTTCCTGTGCGCGGCGTACTCAAGCCATCGCGCAAAGCGGCCTGTCCCGCAATAGTCGGGCAGGGACCGCTCCGCTATTCTGGCATTCAGACGAGTATTCCGAGCCGGGGGCAATCGCTCCTCGGCGTGCCAGTGCCACCCGCGAAGGCTCCCGATGCCGACGATCGACCCACGCCTCACCCAGGCCGATATCCAGGCGCTCCGCGACGAGCACTACAACGCGACGGTGACCCACCTCTGGAAGCCGACCCGGCACCTCATGCGGATCCGCGTTCGCCTGGACGAAGGGGTCAAAGAGGACGGCCTCGCCCTCAACTACGATCCGGGCCAATACACGACCCTGGGCATGGGCTATTGGGAGCCGCGTGTCCCGGAGGCCGATAAGGAAGACCTCTCGGACAAGCAACTCCACAGGATGGCCAAGCGGGCCTACTCGATCAGTTGCCGCCTGCTAGACGAGTCGGGCAAGGTCACCCCGGCGGGCAACGAGGACGAGATCGAGTTCTATATCGCCCTGGTCCTCAGGACCGAGAAGCTCCCGCCCGCCCTCACGCCGCGGCTTTTCGTCGCACGTCTTGGGGACCGGTTACAAATGAGTCCGAGGCCGAAAGGCGTCTTCACGCTCGAGGGCGTCAAGCCGACGGACAACGTCTTGCTCGCCGGCACCGGGACGGGCGAGGCGCCGCACAACGCCATGATCAGCAAGCTGCTCGCCGAGGGCCACACCGGCAACATCACGAACGTCTGCTGCGTCCGCTACCGCGAAGACCTCGGCTACACGCCCGAGCACGACGCCTTGATGAAAGCCCACCCGAACTACCGCTACGTGCCGCTCACGACCCGCGAGCTCGAAAACCGCGACACCAACCACCCGGACTATGTCGGCGTGCGATACGTGCAGAACCTGCTCGACGGCGACAACGTCGACCAGGAGATCGGTTTCCCGCTCCAGCCCGAGGGGACGCACGTCTTCCTCTGCGGCAACCCGGCGATGATCGGCATCCCCAATAAGAAGGACCACCCGGACGGCCGCTACCCGAAGGAACGCGGCGTCGTCGAGATCCTTGAGAACAAAGGCTTCAAGGCCGACGAGCCCAAGTCGCCCGGCAACATCCATTACGAGAAGTACTGGTAGGCCACTGCCCGGCCTGCCCGATTGTCACACGGACGTCGACACGGAACGCAAGACGAAGCGCCGATGCAAATCCTCACGCCAGAGCAAGCGATCGGGGTCGTCCAGAACGGCCATCGCGTCTTCGTACAGACGGCGATCGCCGCCCCGCAGCCGCTGGTCAAAGCCCTCGCCGAGCGCGCCGCCAAGCTGCACGATATCGAGGTCATCCACCTCCACACCGAGGGCGTCACGCCCTACCTCAATCCAGAGCTCAAGGGACGCATCTACACCAACGCGCTCTTCGTCGCACAGAACGTCCGCAACTCCATGCAAGAGGGCATGGCGGACTATATCCCGATCTTCCTCAGCGAAGTCCCCACCCTCTTCCGCAGCCGCATCGTGCCGCTCGATGTCGCGTTGCTCCAGGTCTCGCCCCCCGATAAGCACGGCTACTGCTCGCTGGGCGTATCGGTCGATGCCTCGCTCGCCGCGGCCGAATCGGCACGCCACGTCGTCGTGCAGATCAACCCGCACATGCCACGCTGCCACGGCCAGGGCGTGATCCATGTCTCGGACATCGACTTCGCGATCGAAGAGGCCAGCCCGCTCCCCGAGCACCCGCCGAAGCCATCGACCGAGGTCGAACGCTCGATCGGACGCCATGTCGCGGGCCTGATCGAAGACGGCGCGACGCTCCAGATGGGCATCGGCGCCATCCCCGACGCCGTCCTCGCCTCGCTCCGCAACCACAAGGACCTCGGCGTCCACTCGGAGATGTTCTCCGACGGCGTGGTCGACCTCGTGGAGATGGGCGTCATCAACGGCGAGAAGAAGGCGAGCGAGGTCGGCAAGGTCGTCGGCAGCTTCTGCATGGGCACCCGACGCCTCTACGACTACATCGACGATAACCCGTCCGTCGAGATGCTCGAGGCGTGCTACGTCAACGATACGGCCGTCATCCGCAAGCACCCGAAGGTCACCGCCATCAACAGCGCGATCGAGATCGACCTCACCGGCCAGGTCTGCGCGGACTCGATCGGCAGCCGCATCTACTCCGGCGTCGGCGGCCAGATGGACTTCATCCGCGGGGCCTCGCTCTCGCCGGGCGGCAAAGCGATCATCGCCCTGCCGAGCGTCACGCACAAAGGCATCACCCGCATCGTGCCGTTCCTCAAAGAGGGGGCCGGCGTGGTCACCACCCGCGCCCACGTCCACTACGTCGTCACGGATTACGGCGTCGCGAACCTCTACGGGAAGAACCTCCGCCAACGCGCCCAGGCCCTCATCGAGATCGCCCACCCGGACCACCGCGAGTCCCTCACCCGCGCCGCCCACGAACGCTTCACCACGCTCAACTGGCGATAGTTCCTGGCCATACAGGTGCGTGGGTGGCGGGGACGCTCTGCGCTTTCGCAGAAGCCCCCGAGCCCTTGGAAACCGGATTGGGACGCACGGGGGCTTCCGCTGAAGCGCGGAGCGCCCCCGCCACCCTAAGCAAGGGCTCGGCTACAATAATCGCCATGAGCGAGCCAATCTCAACGACTGCCGACCCCACGCCGATCGTCAACTTAGCCGCCTACAAGTTCGTCCGGCTCAACAGCCTCGATGAACTCCGCGAGGCCCTCCGCGACCTCACCGCCCGGCTCGACCTCAAGGGGACCATCCTCCTCAGCCCGGAGGGGATCAACCTCTTCCTCGCCGGCACCCGCGCGGCCGTCGACGAGTTCGCCGCCGCGTTGCAGGCCGACCCACAGATCGGCCCCGTCGAGTTCAAAGAGAGCCTCACCGACCATCAGCCGTTTGGCCGGATGCTCGTGAAGCTCAAGAAGGAGATCATCGCCTTCGGCGTCGAGGGGATCGACCCATCGCAACGGACCTCGCCCAAGCTGCCGGCCAAAGAGCTCAAGCAGTGGCTCGACGAGGGCCGGCCCGTCACGCTGCTCGACGTGCGGAACGACTACGAGGTCGAGCTCGGCACCTTCACGGACGCCGAACCGATCGGCGTCGACCACTTCGGCGACTTCCCCGCCGCGGTCGATAACCTGCCCGCGGACCGCAAGCAAGAGACGGTCGTCATGTTCTGCACCGGCGGCATCCGCTGCGAGAAGGCCGGCCCCTACATGGAGCGAGCCGGCTTCGAGAACGTCTTCCAACTGGAAGGCGGCATCCTCAAGTACTTCGAGGAGTGTGGCGACCAACACTACACCGGCGAGTGCTTCGTGTTCGACGACCGCCTCGCGGTCGACGGCAACCTCCAACCAACCGACGCCCCCAACCGCCACGCCGGCCAACAACTAGGCAACCGCCCGATCTACGACCAACAAGAAATCGAAGCCTGGCGCAAGCGCAAGCCCGGCTAAGTAATCGTAGGCCGTAACAAGCCATCAGGCGCAGTTACGGCAGGCGAGCCGCGGCGGTGATTCGTGCCGCCACCGCGCTCCGCTCGTCACGGCCTAACTAGCTTGTGCATTAAACTAACGGTAATTCAGGTAGTAGCTAGTATTGGAGCGAGCACGCCATGCAAAACTCGCTGAGAAGTTGGATGCTACTGGTTGCAGTGTTCTCTGCAGCGTTAGCAGCTTTGATGCCACACTATGATCGTTTGGAGAGTATTGGGCAGCAGTACTTTCGGTACAACCTTGCTTCTGTGTTTCTTGGTAGTGCCACCGGTTGGGCAGTAGCTGGAGTCTCACGTAGGATCTGGGTTAGGAAGATTGGCGGTAGGGTATGCATAAGGGCAGTAGTCAAGGCGTCCTATTGGACGCGACTTGCAACCCCGCTCTTCTTCCTAGTGTACCGCCTCGCTAATCCTCGATCTTATCGAGAGTGGCTCGTGCTCGGGC
>CAYGUP010000032.1:0-45955 GCA_964353155.1 uncultured Planctomycetaceae bacterium
TGTTGGAGCGGCACGGGGCAGAGGCCGACCAGTCACAGGCCCTCGTGGCCGACGAAGCGGGCGTGACACGCGACTCGCTCGTTGCCGAGCTCTCTTGCGAAGGCCAACGCTGGCAGTTGATCGACACCGCCGGCAACGACGAGCGAGCCGCCGTCGATGCCATCGACGCGACCGCCCGCGAGCGGCTCGCCGCGATCCACCGCGACGCCGACCTGCTGATCGCCTGCCATCCCGCGACCGAGCCCGCCCCACCGACAAGCGAGGGTGAGAAGACGCTCGGCGTGCTCACGATGGCCGACCGCGGCTGCGCTTCGCCACCCGAGGGGTGGATCGCCACCAGTGCGCTGACAGGGGCGGGCCTCGATCACCTGGTGCGTGCCGTCATGGCGTGCTTGGACGCGACGGCAACGACCGACCCAACCGCCCAGCGTTGCCAAGCCGGCCTCGCCACCGCCGCCGAGGCCCTGACGCGGGCCGCCACCGCCGCCGAGGCATCGGCGGGAGACGAGCTCGTCTCGTTCGAACTGCGCGAGGCCCTCGACGGCCTCGGCCGCGTGGTGGGCGAGGTGGTCACCGACGAGGTGCTCGGCGAGATCTTCGGCAAGTTCTGTATCGGCAAGTAAGCGAGGCGGCTCAGCTAAGGCGACTCAGTGCGCCTCGTCGACCGCCTGCTCGTCAGTGACCTCTTCGCCTTGCAGGTAAGTCTGGCCTTTGTAGAACGGTGACCAGAAGAGGTAGAGCGTCGCCACAATCACCATCGCTCCGGCGAAGAACCAATAGTAGGTGGCACCCGGCAACAAGACGGTGCCATCCTCCTGGCGGATGAAGCTATTAACGAGGCCCGTGAAGACATTGCCGAGGGAGACGCTGAGCATGCAGAAGGCCATGACGATCGATTTCATACGCCGTGGCGATTGCGTGTAGAAGAATTCAAGCATCGTGATCGATACCATCACCTCGGCGCAGGTGAGCACGAAGTAGGCTAAGGCTTGCCAGATGATGCCGGGCGTCGCCCCGGCTTGGATGCGTTGTTCGATCAGTGCCGAGATGGCGAACGATCCGGCTGCGACGAAGAGGCCGGTTCCGATCTTCCGGAGCGGGGTCACCTCGATGACACGCCCAACCATCGGGTAGACGAACAGCGAGAAGACAGGCACCAGGGTCAGCACGAAAATCGGGTTGATCGCCTGCAATTGTGATGGGGTCAAGGTCCATCCAAGCAGCGGCAGACGGAGGTCCATGTTCTCCGCCTGCAGCACCCAAGCGCTGGCGGTTTGATCGAATAGCGACCAGAACATCGCCACGAAAAGCAGCAGGGGGGTCAGGTTCAATAGGGCGCGACGCCCCTCGGGACCGAATGCCTCTCGCCAAACCGAAGGCCCTGCGGCGGGGACATGCACAAACTCTTTACGCCCCAGCCAAAACATGAAGGTCGCGATCGCCATCAAGACGCCCGGTACCCCGAACGCCCAGCTCGGTCCGTAGTCGGGATGATTAAGCAACCAGGGCGTCAGCAATTGCGAGGTGAACGCCCCGATATTGATGGAAAAATAGAACCAACTGTAGACACGGGACAGCAGGTGCTTGTTGCTCGCCCCGAATTGATCGCCCACGTGCGAGGTCACGCAAGGTTTGATCCCGCCCGAGCCGCAAGCGATCAGGGTGAGGCCCGCGAAGATGATCCACCGCGAACGCACCATCTCGGCGATCGAGGTATCGACCAACGCCAGCACGCCGTGCCCGACGCAGTAGAACAGCGAGAGCCACAGGATTGTCCGATACTTGCCGAACCAGCGGTCGGCGATCAGGGCACCGATGAAGGGCGTGGCGTAGGCCGCTGCCGTGAACCAGGCGAGGGCTGCCTTGGCGCCTTCGTCGGTAAGGTTGTCCGCCGAGCCGTCCAGCCCGACCAAGTGCTTCGTCAGGAAGACCGCCAGGATGGCCTTCATCCCGTAGAAGCTGAACCGCTCGGCGGCCTCGTTGCCGACGATGTAGGGGATGCCCCCGGGCATGCCGGTTTCATTCGGATCGGGGGCGGTGCGGTGCTCGGCCAAGGGGGAATCCTGCGGTGGTTGCAAAGGGCGACGCCTGAAACAGGGAGTCTAGCCGAAGGGCTCCTTCGCGCCTTTGCGCCTTTGCGTGAGACTGGCGGCTCGGCCTTAGAGATTCACACGAAGACGCACCGGAGCCGGTATGGACAACGATGCAGCCACCGGCTTGCCGAGCGAGTTCGTCGAGCGGATGAGGACCATCTACGCCGATGAGGCCGATAAGCTGCTGGCAACCTTCGGTTCGCCCCGTCGGCCCGGCGTCTGGGCCAATCCGTTGCGGGGCGCAGGCGATCCTGTCGCCGAGCTGACGGAACTTGGCGTCCAGGCCGCGCGCTACGATTGGCTGCCTGAGGCGGCCACGATCGACCCCGCGGACAAGCCGACGGTCACCGCCTCGCCGGCGGTCGAGTCGGGGCGGCTCTATGTCCAGAACCTCTCGAGCATGCTCGCACCGCTGATCCTCGACCCACAGCCCGGCGAGAGCGTGCTCGACTTGGCGGCCGCGCCGGGCGGCAAGACGCTCCACCTCGCGGCCAGGATGCGGCTCGAAGGCGAACTCTCGGCGGTCGAGCCGGTCCGCGATCGCTTCTTCAAGCTAAAGACGAACCTCAATCGTTGCGGCGCGGGCGAGTTCGTCCGGACCTTCACGCACGATGGCCGCGATATCGGCCGCAAGACGCCGGGACGCTTCGACGCGGTGTTGCTCGACGCCCCGTGCAGCAGCGAGGCCCGCTTCGACCCGCGGGCGCCTGAGTCGTTCGCTTATTGGGGACCGCGCAAACTGTCCGAGAGCGCCCGGAAGCAGAAGGCGTTGCTGCGATCGGCGCTCGACGCGGCCAAGCCGGGCGGCCGCGTCCTCTACAGCACCTGCTCCTTCTCGCCCGAGGAGAACGAACTTATCGTCGCCCACACGCTGCGGCGGTTGGGCGACGCGGTCCGGCTCGAACCGATCGAACTGCCCGTCGCTGGTTGGTGTCCTGGCCTAACCGAGTGGCGAGGCAAACGCCTCGCCGACGAGCTCGCCATGACGGTCCGAGTGCTCCCGGACGAGCGCTTGGCCGGCTTCTACATGGCGCTGCTCGTCAAACCCAGCTAGCTTTTCAATCACAGCCAACCGATCGCTGTCCAGGCCCAGAAGGCGACGATCGGCGGGGCGATCAGGCCGACCACCAAGCCGCCGGTCAGCATATCGGTCACCTTCAGGTGGCCGCTGCCGTAGACGATCGCGTTCGGCGGGGTGCTGATCGGCAGGCACATCGCCGCGGACGCCGCCAGGGCGATCGGCACCGCCATGCGGGCGTCGCCGCCGGTCGATTTGAGGGCGCCGAGCACGGCGATGGCGATTGGCAACACGAGGTTGGCGGTCGCCGTGTTGCTCATCAGGTTCGACATGAAGATCGTTGCATAGCCGAAGCCGATCGCCAACGCGAGCGGGGCGAGGCCATCGATTGGCAATTGGCCAACCGCCCAGGCCGCCAGCCCGGTCTTGTCCATCGCCACGCCGAGGGCCAAGCCGCCGGTGATGAGCAGCAGGATATCCCACGGCAGCGAGCGGATATCGTTGCCGGTGAGGATGCCGGTGGTCGTCAGGGCGGTGATCGGGATGATCGAGACAAGCGTCGTTGGCAGGCCATGCAGCGGGCTCGTGATCCAGAGGCCCACCGTAACGAGGAATGTGCCGACGACGACGATCTGCTTGAGCTTCGGCACCGGGTCAGCGGCCACGCCGGCGTGGAAGAGGATCTCCTCGCCCTCCTCAAACGCTGACTTCCCGAGCTGACTCACCACGAGGTAGCCCCAAGAGACCGCGAGCAAGCACATGGCGGGCGGCACGGCGAGCAGCATCCACTCGGCGAAGTTCACGGACGAGCCGTTGATCAACAGGCCCGCCGCGATCGCGTTCGGAGGGGTGCCTATGACCGTCCCCATGCCGCCGATATTGGCCGAGAACGCCACGCCCAGAACCAGGGCTTTGGTGAGCCCGTCTCCCTTGGGCCGTGCGGCGAACAACGGGGTCAGCATCGCCAACACCAGGGTCGCGGTCGCTGTGTTCGAGACAAACATCGAGAGCAACGCCGTGACGAGCATGACGCCCATCAGCAGCATCGCGGGCTTCTGGCCGAACCAGCCGAGCGCCCGGGCGGCGAGCCAGCGGTCGAGCCCGGTCTTCTCGGCGGAGGTCGCCAAGCAGAAGCCGCCAAAGAAGAGCCAGATGAGCGGGCTGCCCCAGGGGCGGATGAAGATCTCCCAGTCCTTGGGGCCGGTCGCGAAGACGCCATCCGGCTTGCCGAGCAGGGCGATCAGGCTCGCGATCGCCAGCAGGCTCGTGGCGAAGGCGGGGATCGCCTCGCTGATCCACATGCCGGCGGCGAAGACCAAGACGAATAGGGCTCGATGGCCCGCCTCGCTGAGCCCCTCGTAAGCGGGGACAAAGGCGACGACCGTGGCGATCCCGAGGCAAAGGGCCGTCGTAATGATCGCTTTGACGTGGGAGAACTCAAAAAGCCCGAGGACGCGTCGCGCCTCGTTGCGGCTGCCGTGAAGCATGGTGGACGATTGGGGCGGGAAGTCGAGGCGGGATAGGCAGGGCGGGGCGAGGCATCTTGCAATCGGCCCACATCATCCCGCTGCGAACGCCTCTTCGCAATCTTGAAATCCTCCGCCGCGACGTTTCGCCGCTGCGGCCCTAGGGGCAGGAAACAGAATGCCGTGCCTCATCGACAACCTGCCATCTGTCACCGAAGAGTCGTAGTTCGATGAGCGTCTCCCGCTGACCGGCCGCTTCTGTCAAGCGAGTTGTTGCTATTGCGCGGGCTCGTTGCGTCAAGACCTCCAGCAGTTCGACCTGGATCTCGACTCGCGGTTCTTCAAGAGACGCGTAGCCGGCTAGAATGACGGGGTGGCCGAGCTCAACCAAGGCACTGATGATCATTTGAGCCGAAAAACCTTGTTCCAGCACTCGATAATGAGCGGCGTGGTCGTTGCCGCCGCGGGTGCGAATCGCCTCGGCGTATGCCGCTATCTTGATCTGGGTGCACTGCGGCACCGTTTCAAGAATCGCTTGGTTGTACTGCTTGAGGTCGCTTGTAGCTTCTCGACAGCCCAGGAGTGGCAGAGCGACTGCTGCCAGCAACGTCAGATGCGGTAGCCGCCGTCTCAGCATTCGAGGGCACCGGGTCAATCAGGTCTTGGTGACTTGGCGATCGTGGTCCGTGACGTAGCGCAGGATATCGCGGATGCTGATCACGCTGACCGCTCGGTCGCCCTGCATCACGGGGAGGTGGCGGTAGCCGCCCAGGTCCATTTCGTGCAGGGCGAAGGCGATCCGGTCGTCGACAGAGACCGTCGTCGGGTTGGGCGTCAGGTACTTCAGCAGGGGCTCGTCGTGGAGTTCGCCGCCGCGTGGGCCGAGCTTCATCAGGGCGTCACGCTCGCTGAAGATGCCGGCCAGCTTGTCGTCGACCACGATCAACACGCACCCGATGCTGCACGCCGACATGCGGGTGAGGGCTTCGCCGACCGTGGCGCTGGGGCCGAGCTCGATCGGTTCGTGCGAGGGGAGGTCGCGGACCCGGTCTTTAAGGAGGTCGGCCTCGACCGAGGACGCCGGCACCCGGATGAAGAGGTCCGTTAGCGGCTGTTGGCAATGGTCGCAGTGGTCAACGCCCTCGATGAGGTCGTCGGCTCCGCAGGAAGGGCAGACAAGCATTCGATTTCGGAAGGGCGAAGGCGGAATGCGGAATATCAGTGGCAGCCGGAATCCGCATTCCGAAATCCGACTTCCGCACTCGAATCACTCGACGGTCCAGGTCTCGCCGGAACCGTACAGTTCGTTGAGGTCGCCGGGGCCTTGGGCCTCGGTCGCTTCGGCGACTTGGTCGTTGATCTGCTGGTCGTAGCGGGGGGCATCGACCGAACGGAACACGCCGATCGGCTCGGGGAAGCCGTTCTCGTAACGCATCCGGCTGAGCAAGTACGCGAGGCTTGGCTCGGGCGACTTCTCGTCGTGGAAGAGGAGGTCGTCTTGCGTGATGCCGTTGCCTAGCTCGACCACCTCGGGATCCAGGCCGTTCAAGCGGATGCCCTTCTCGCCGTCCTTGCCGAAGATCAGCGGCTTGCCGTGCTCGAGGGTGAGCGTGGTGTCGGCCTTGGTGTCGCGGTCCTTGGCGTAGTCCCAGGCGCCGTCGTTGAACACGTTACAGTTCTGATAGACCTCGATGAACGAGGTCCCCTTGTGCTCGGCCGCCCGCTGGAGCGTGTAGCCGAGGTGCTTGATGTTCGTGTCGATGCTGCGGGCGACGAACGTCGCTTCGGCGCCGATGGCGATCGAGAGCGGGTGCAGCGGGTTGTCGAGCGCGCCCATCGGCGTGCTCTTGGTCCGCTTGCCGAGGGGGGAGGTCGGCGAGTACTGGCCCTTGGTCAGGCCGTAGATCCGGTTGTTGAACAGGACAATGTTCAGGTCCATGTTCCGCCGGATGCAGTGCATCAGGTGGTTGCCGCCGATGGAGAGCCCATCGCCGTCGCCGGTGATGACCCAGACCGTGAGGTCGGGCTGCACGGTTTTGAGGCCGGTCGCGACCGCGGGGGCGCGGCCGTGGATGGTGTGCATCCCGTAGGTGTTCATGTAGTACGGGAAGCGGCTGGAGCAGCCGATGCCGGAGATGAATACGATCTTTTCACGCGGGATGCCGAGGGTCGGCATGACCTTCTTCATCTGCGCGAGGATCGAGTAGTCGCCACACCCGGGGCACCAGCGGACGTCTTGGTCGCTGGCAAAGTCGGCGGGCTTCAGAACGGGGAGGGGAGCGGTGGACATGGCGACTGTGGAGATACTAGATGTTAGAAGCTAGATGCTAGTGATTGCGATCACGACGCAATGTTGCGGCGTAGTGACTTCTGCAAGCCTCGCAGCATCCGGCCTTCTTCGTCGAGCATGCTGAGTACGGGGGCGGTTTGTTGTTCGTTTAGGTATCTGAGTCGGATGGCTAACAGCAAGAAAGTCTCAACCTCGCAAAGTGATCCGACAGCGTAGGACAAGTGTCTCAAGTAGTCTTTAGGTGAGTCGCGGCCGTTGCCCTCGGCAACATTCGCTGGGATCGAACTGGCAGCTCGTCGCAACTGGCTCGTCAATCCGTAGTTCTCTTCGGGTGGAAACGACTTCGTTAGCTCGTAAACACTCTCTGTTAGGTCCATTCCTAGCTGCCAGACTTTCAGGTCGCGATGGCTCCTTACAGTCCCGGCCATTTATCGCTCCTTTCGGTTCTAGCATCTAGCTTCTAGCTTCTAGCTTCTCAACCGTCGGCTACTTCGGTGATCTTCTCGACCAGTTCGCTGACGCTAAACGGCTTGCCTTGCATCTTGTTGAAGCCGATCGTGTCGATGAGGTAGGTGTCGCGGATGAGGGTGTTGAGTTGACCGGAGTTGAGCTCGGGGACCAGGACCTTCTTGTAGCGGCCCAGCAGCTCGCCGAGGTTCTTCGGGAACGGGTGGATGTGCCGCACGTGGGCGTGGGCGACGCTCTTGCCGTGTTGGCGGGCGAGGCGGGTCGCCGAGAGGCACGAGCCGTAGGTGCCGCCCCAGCTCAAGACCAGCAGGTCGCCCTTTTCCGGGCCATCGACCGCTTGCGGCGGGATATCATCGGCGATGTTCGCGACCTTGGCGGCCCGCGTATCGATCATGTGCTGGTGGTTGTCCGGGTCGTAGCTGACGTTGCCGGAGCCGTCCTGCTTTTCGAGGCCACCCAGGCGGTGCTCCAGGCCGGGCGTGCCGGGCAGAGCCCAGGGGCGAGCCAGCTTGTCGTCCCGTGTGTAGGGCTGGAACGGCTCGTCGCCCTCGTTGGCCCCCGGGTGGGTGACCGGGATCTTCTCCAGGTCTTCGAACTTGGGGATCTTCCAAGGCTCCGAGCCGTTGGCGATGTAGCCGTCGGTCAGCAGGAAGACGGGCGTCATGTACTTCACGGCCAGACGCCAGGCCTCTTGAGCGACGTCGAAACAATCGCCGGGGCTGCGGGCGGCAATGACCGGCATCGGGCATTCGCCGTTGCGGCCGTACATCGCTTGGTAGAGGTCGGACTGCTCGGTCTTGGTCGGCAGGCCGGTCGACGGGCCGCCTCGCTGCACGTTGATGACGATCATCGGCAGTTCCATGATGACCGCCAAGCCGAAGGCCTCGCCCTTGAGGGCGATGCCCGGCCCGCTGCTCGCGGTGATGGCCATCGACCCCGCGAACGAGGCCCCGATGGTGGCCGTCATCGCGGCGATCTCATCCTCGGCCTGGAAGGTGAGGATGTTGTGGTTCTTGTGCTTGCACAGCTCGTGAAGGATGTCGCTAGCGGGCGTGATCGGGTACGCGCCGAGGAAGAGCTGCTTCTCGGAGAGTTTCGCCGCGGTCATCAGGCCCCACGACAACGCCGTGTTGCCCATGATGCTGCGATAGGTGCCGGGGGCCAGCTCGGCCTTGGGCACATGGAACTGCGTGTCGAACGCCTCGACGGTTTCGCCGTAGTTGTAGCCCGCGCGGAGGGCGGCGGTGTTCGCGTTGGCCACGTCGGGACGCTTGCCGAACTTGGTCTCGATGAAGCGGAGCGTCGGGTCGAGCGGGCGGCCGTAGATCCAGAAGACGAGGCCCATCGCGAAGAAGTTGCGGCAGCGGTCGGCTTCCTTGGTGCTCAAGCCGTGCTCCTTGACCGCGTCGCGGGTCAACTTGGTCATATCGACCTTGTAGACCTTGTACTTCTGTTGGAGCTCGTGGAGGGCGACATCCTCGATCGGGTTGCCGTCCATGCCGGCGAGGTCGAGGCCCTTCTTGTCGAAGCCGCTCTCGTTGACGATCAGGATGCCGCCGTCGCGCAAGTCGCACAGGTTGGTGACAAACGCTGCCGGGTTCATCGCCACGAGCGCGTCGACCGTGTCGCCGGGCGTGTAGATCTCTTCGCAGGAGAAGTGGACCTGGAAGCCCGAGACGCCGGCGCGGGTGCCGCGCGGGGCACGGATCTCGGCGGGGAAGTCCGGGAAGGTCGCCACGTCGTTGCCCACGAGGGCCGAGGTCGTGGTGAACTGGGTGCCGGCGAGCTGCATGCCGTCGCCCGAGTCACCACAGAATCGAACGGTGGCTTCGGCGAGTTCTTCGATCGGTTTCTCAGCGACGGTGGACATGCTTGGTTCGTTTCTCAGGCGCCTTCGCGTTGGGCGGCGGATCGTTCGCCGCCAGTGGGACGCGTCGGGGGGAGGTTGTAAATCGTGCTTGGGAAATGCTCGACGAGGTAACGCATGACGCCCCGCACGTCGATCATGCCGGTCGCTTCGCCCGAGTGGATCGCGCTGACGATCGGCAGGTGTCGGTAGCCGCCATCGGCCATCCGATGGATCACCTCGCCCACGGTGTCATTCTCGGTAACCGTGACGAGTTGTTGCGACATCACCTCGCTGATCGGCCGCTGCAAGTCCGCCTTCTCGGCGGCGAGGCGGAGCGAATCACGCTCGGTGAACAGGCCGGCCAGTTGGTCGCCTTCGCAGACGAGCACGGCGGTTGCCCGCTCCGCCTGCATGAGACGCAACACGTCTTCGATCGGCGTGTCCGGTTCAACGGCGACCGGATCCTCGGGGTAGACCGAGCGGATCGTTTCGGACTGTAGACTTAGCTGGAAGTCCACGGCAGATCGCTGAGGGGCATGTCGCCGACGAGACACGAGCATCGCAGAGCGGCTCGTCAGGTCGACACGGTGGCGGCGGGCGGTGTAAGGGCGATGGGTGCGACGATTATTCGCGTCGCCTCTCTCGGAGAATAGCACTTGAGCTACCCGGCGAGAACCGCATCCGCCTCGGAAAACTCTCGTATTTACGGTGTCTCGGTTAGATGCCACTCAGCATTGGTTATTCAAATGACGGCGGCTCTTTGTAGAACTTGCTCAAGTCGAACCCGCCACGCTGTTCCTCTTCGAGCAACTGGATGCGTTTCTCGAGTTGCTCGAGTCGTCGGGCCATCGGCGGGATCGGGTTCTCGTCCTCGGTGGCGAGGTGCGTGCGAGGGGGTTCTGGGTAGCCGAGCTGGCGGTGTAGCGAGTTGAAGAGGTACATCGGGTCTTTGCGTCGGTTGGCCAACGCAATCCGGCCCTCTTGGTCTCCAAACAGGGTCTGCCCGGTCGTGCCGCCCCGCTTGGCGGCGTGCTCGCTCTGGACGTAGATCAGGTCGGCGATATCGACCATGCCGACTTGGTGCCGCGTCGCGAGGATCCATTCACGCCAGTTTTCGGGGTACGCCGGGTCCGCGGCGACCGCGGTCAGGCCCTTGTCGTAGCCCAAGCGATTGCGGCAGAGCACCTCGAATTGATAGAGAAACAGTCCCTGGAGCGTCGGAACGTGCTTCGAGCCGGGGGCGGTGCCGGAGCGATACTGAGCCTCGCGGGAGAGGATATCCAGGCCGATCCGCAGGTCGAAACGCCCCCGCTCGTTCTCTCCCTCGCCGATGATGTACGCCTGCAACGGCGTGAAATAGTGGCTGAGCTTGGCCATCGCCGTGGCCATGATGCCGGCGTGCTTGAGCTCCGAGAGCAGGAAATCGATCGCCATCGGCAGCTTGGTGGTCGCCAGCACCTCTTCGCGGGCGGAGGAGAGCACCTCCTGGGCCGGGGCGTTCTCCGCCAGCCGCTTCGCCAGCATCCCGAAGAAGTGGGCTTGCTCGATGTACTCCTCGACCCCGAGCGGGGCGACGTTCGGCAGCGGGTCGGGCTCGTTGGGCATCTTGCCTACGGGGTTTCGTTGGGGCGGCTGGGGTCGTTAGCCCTTGCAGGTCTATACTATCAGCCTGTCGCCACGCCATCGCCCCGAGCCCAACCGCTAGCCGCCGTGCCCAACCGCTTTTCTACGATCGAAGAGGCCGTCGAGGCAATCGCCGCCGGGAAGATCATCGTGGTGGTCGATGCGGAGGACCGCGAGAACGAGGGAGACTTCGTCGCCGCCGCCGAGACGATCACGACCGAGCAGGTCAACTTCATGATCACGCACGGCCGCGGCCAGCTCTGCATGCCGTTGCTGCCCGATACGGCCGAGCGGCTCCGGCTGCCGATGATGGTCGACGACGAGCTCAACAACGCGCCGCTGCGAACCGGCTACACGGTCTCGGTCGATCACATCACGGCCAAGACCGGCATTACCGCCGAAGAGCGGGCGACCGTCATCCGTGCCCTGTGCGACGACAAGAGCACGCCGGCCGATTTCGTCCGCCCCGGCCACATGTTCCCGCTGGTCGCCAAAGAGGGCGGCGTCCTGCGGCGTGCCGGGCACACGGAGGCCGCGGTCGATCTGGCACGGATGGCGGGGCTGAAGCCGGCCGGGGTCATCTGCGAGATCCTCAACGAGAGCGGCGACCGGGCCGGACGCGCGAGCCTCCGCGAACTGGCCGACCGTTACGACTTGCCGATGATCTCCATTGAGGACCTCATCTCGCACCGTCGGGTGCGGGAGAAACTCGTCGAGCGGACCGCCGAGGCCGCGCTCCCGACCGCGCACGGCAACGCCAAGATCATCAGTTACGGAGTCAAGTACGAGGCGATGGAGCCGGTCGCCATCGTCTTCGGCGACCCCTCGACCTCCGAGGCCCCGCTCGTGCGGCTACACAGCAGTTGCTTCACGGGCGATGTGCTCGGCTCGCTCCGCTGCGATTGCGGCGATCAACTCCAGATGGCCCTTGCCCAGATCGGGGCCGAAGGCTGCGGCGCGGTCGTCTACTTGCCGCAGGAGGGCCGCGGCATCGGGCTCGCCGCCAAGATCAAAGCCTACGCCCTGCAAGACAAAGGCATGGACACCGTCGAGGCGAACCTCGCGCTTGGCTTCAAGGCCGACGCCCGGGAGTACGGTGTCGGCATCCAGATCCTCAAGGACCTGGGCATGTCGAAGATCCGCCTGCTAACGAACAATCCGAAGAAGCTCGACGCGGTCGTCTACGGCGGCTTCGACCTCGAAGTGATCGACCAAGTGCCGGTCGTCCCGCCGGTCAAAGACGAGAACGCCGCGTACCTCGCGACGAAGCGCGACAAGATGGGCCACAAGCTGCCGTCGGAGTAGCACCCAGAGACGCGTGGTAGAAGACTCCCGGTGGGAGGCGTCTCCCGCGCCGATTCCGGCTCGCCAGCCATCCGATCCGCTTCCAGCGTTCCCAACTCGCCTAGCCATCGATGCTCCGTTTCCAAGCCAACGTCTACAAGCTGCCCGCGACAGCCGAGGAAGGTACGACACGCGAACTACGCGGGCTCGACCTGCCAACGCTAACCGGTGCCAACGACGGTCCGCCGTTGTTCTTGGAAGTGCTGCCGGTACCGTTCGAGGCCATGCAGCAATGCCTGATGGAGTTGCCCCGCTGCGACTGCGAGCCCGACGGCTTCTTCCTCGTCACCGGGCACACGCCCGACGGCGTCTTCTGGAAGCTCAACGGCCACATGCAGGAGTACCAGCCGGAAGGGGCCGACGATCCCTCCATGCACCGCATCGAACTCAACGGCGAGTGCCCTGCTGGCCACCTCGATATGGTCCTCCGAACGATGGGCTGGCCGGATGCGAGCTTGGCGTTCGAACTCGTCAAAGAGGGCGTCACCCTCGCCGAAGCCGACTTCCGCCGCTACGCGGCGGCGGGGTGAGTCACCATTGGTAGCCGACGCTGAGCGAGATGCCGTTTGTATTCGCGAACCCGCCTGTCTGGGTTTCCCACATGGCCCTCAGGTTTAAGCTGCCTTGGCTGAGCTGTCTCCGGTATTCAAGGCCAAGCCCTGCTTCATGCCTCCGAAAGCTATCTCCTGAATAACCGCCGGTGGGTAACTCCAAGGCGGTGGTCAGCCAAGACTGCCGAGCGTGGCCCACGACCGAGAGTTGTGATATCTGACTGCGATAGAGCGGGTGGTCAAACGCCACGCCGAAGCCGATCCCGCCTGCCGTGCTTGAGTTACCAGATGGCCATTCGAGGGGCAAGAAGCTTCCCGCCGAACCAGAACGCGGCGTTGGGCCTCCTAAGTTCGATAGGCGTGGGCCAATGCTGAACGTCACGTTGGTTTCACCAAACCAGACGCGTTTGTAGAAGTCTAAGTCGAATTGAAACAGGTCGCGAGAGTGGTCCGACGCTCTGTTTGTGAACGACGAATAATAGCTTTGATCAGGTAGTCGAACGCCTGAAAAGCGAAACTCAATGCCGCTTCCGTCGTGCTGTTCGTTCCTCAGCGTCAACCTAGAGCCGATGGCAGCATTGCGATTGCCACTGTTCCAACGGACGCGAGAGTTGGTCACGACCAGCGCATCTAGCGATACGGAACGACCCGTGTACCGTGCCTGCCGGCAAGCCGGGCAGGGCGTGTCGCAGTACCCATCGGTCGGGCACGCGAACGACATCGGCGCGATCAGGTCGTTCGAATGCCACGGCGGCGAGTCGATCTCGGCGGCCATCGCGCCGGGCTCGATCACGTGCGTGAAGCGATCGTCTTGGCGGCCGATCTCCGGCGGCAGGGTCAGCTCCGTCTCGGACGAGGCGTAACCAACGCGGTCATCGAAGGCGTCCTCGAGTTGGCCCCACGCAACGTGCGGAAACGATGCTAGCACCCCCAGGCACGCCAGCACGGCGGCGGTCGATTGGTGTCGGATCATCGTGGCCACGCATCCATGCGAGGTGAGCAAGCGTCCGGCGGGAAACGCTCCGCGGGCCCAAGTTGTAACCCACCTCACACAGGGGCACCGATAGCAACCCGGCAACAAAATGATCGCCGTGAGCCTGCCCCGGGTCTGCCAAAGCAACCGTCAAACTACAACACGGGCCCCGGATGATCCGGAGCCCGTGTGTGGCGGGGCGTTAGCCCACGTATCAACTTGTAGTGACTCAAGGGGTCTTCAACTATCTAATGAGGCGTAGGGATCTGCCGTGGTTTAGCTGTTTGGCGGGGCCATTATCATGCTTTGGAGCACCTCGCGGATTGGAATGGATGCATCAACGAGGCACAACTTGCTCGACGTTCGACCAGCTGCCGGTTACTAGGAAACCACCCTGGGTGCTGCGCGACCGCGAAATATGGCTAATGGGTTGGCACGCGGATTGCTGTCGGCGTCATGTCGTTTTTTCTTTAATCGTTTAGCAGAACGGAGTCTGTGATGCTCGTGCTCTCCCGCCGCGTGGGTGATGAAATCAAGCTTCCCGAGTTGGGCGTTACCATCCGCCTTCTCAAGATGAAGGGGAACACGGCGAGCGTGGGCGTCGATGCCCCTCGCGAGTTCACCGTCCTGCGAGGCGAGCTCTCTCAGTTCGAGAACGCGTTGAGCAAGTCGGCTCCGATCGCAGCGACCGCCTGAGCATCCCCTAGGTGGCGCAAGTGGCATGACTAGTGAGGCTTCTCCTTCAGCAAGTCTTCGCCGTCGTCGAGCTGCCGCGAAGTAGCCGCTTGTTTCTCGATGTCGTGTCGCTCGGATTTGAGCCCGCCTTCGGCATCGGTCGCTTCATCATTGGATTCGATCAGCGAGTGGCGTGGCGTGTTGGCTGGCTGCGGTAATTCCGGAGATCGCTGATCCTCTCCGGACTGGCCATTCTCAATGTCGAGCGAAGCTCCCCCCGAGTTGAGCATTACCGGAACGCCCTGCGGGAAGATCATCTCGCGTGATTCGTCCGGCAAAGTATAGCCGCCGCTTTGCAGGCATCGCTTGACCCGGCGCAGCACCGCGGAGCGGACCTTCAGGACGCTGTGCACTTCGCCATCGACCCAGAAGAAGACCTTCAGGTTGACCGTTGAGGTGGCTAACTCGTCGAGAAGGACGAGTGGCTCGGGGTCGGTGAGGACGGCGTCGTGGGATCGCAAGGCGGCCACGACCGCTTGTTGGGCCTCCGCCGCCGAGTCGGCATAATCGACGCCGACGACAAACGATAGCCGCACATTGGGGTTCGCGGTCGCGTTCTCGATCACGCTCTTGTAGACGATCGAGTTGGGGATCTGGACGTGGTTCCCGTCCAGCGTCATGAGCTGTGTCCCACGGGTCGTGACCGCTTGGACAAATCCCTGCCGGCCGTCGATCGTGACGAGGTCGCCGGCGTGGAAGGGGCGTTGCACGCTGATCAGGATGCTCGCCAGAAAGTTCTCGGCGATATCACGGAAGGCGATACCGATCACGATTCCGAGCAACCCGGTGCCGCCGAGCACCGTGGCCGCCAGCCGGGTCAGGCCGGATACCCTCAAGGCCAAGTAGGCTCCAAGAAGCAATACCGGGATGGCCGCCGCTTTCGCGACCACGCCTCGGAGCAACGAGTTGCTGATCCGCCGTTGGGCGAAGAGGCGAGCCAGCCGCATCGTGAGTTGCGAAGCAAACCACGCAAGCACCAACATACCGATCGCGACGGCCGTGGTCGGAGCGGCTTGGATCGTGGCCCTCGCCATCTCCTTGAGCTGAGCGAGAGCCGGTTTGAAGTCGAGCAGGTCAGGCTCATCCACGCGAATCCGGTTAACGATAGCCACGACGTCCTGCGTCTTACCGGCCAACTTTCCGGCCCATGCCTTGTGATCCTCGGTGCGGGTCGTGCCCGAGAGAAAGACAACGCCTTCCTCGACCCGAACGCTTGGGTTGCCGAACCAATCGGTCGCTTCGAGGATCTGAGATAACCGTTTGGCGATCTGGCTATCGTCGGCCACCGGCTCGACGTCGACCTGCTCGGGCGTCTCGGAGACCGTTTCAGCTGCGTCGGCGTCTGGTTCGGCGGGGGGATCTTCTGATTGGCCGTTTGCTGTCCCGGTCATCTGGCTGGTGACGAGGAGCAGGGCTAGCAGGCTGTGGCGAAACCACTTCATCGCGACTCAAGGGCGTGCAGTAGGTTGGATGGAGGCCGCTCACCTTGGGTCTGCAACAGCCGTGCCAGCGAGCTAGATAGGTCCAGAAAACCTGATCCAATCAGCAACGCCGCCGGCCGCTGGTCGATTGTCACCCAGACCGGTTGCCCGCCGAGCAGGTTTGGGCTGCAATGGTCAAGCAGTCGAATGCTACGGCACGAGAACTGCTTCGCTGCCAACAGGAACTCACCCCTACGGACGCTTCTCGTGCGAACTTGGCTGACGAACTGGTGGAATGCGTTCTCAACGGGATTCTGGTTTGTGCCAGGGTTGTTCCTGCTTAGTGGCGTTTTTCTTGGTTTCGCCGCTCCCGAGTTGGATGCCTGGTACCAGCGACAGAGCTTGCCCGTCCCGTCCGCCCTCCAGACCACGGGGAAAACGGCCCGGGCGACCCTGACGGCTCTGTGCGGTGCCATGTTCACCGTGACGGGTCTGGTCTTCTCGACGACGACCGTCGCCCTCTCGATCACGGCCAATCAACTGGGGCCGCGTCTGCTTCGCAACTTCCTCCGCCAGCTGGTGACCCAGGTGACCCTGGGCATCTGCCTTGCCTCAAGCGTGTATTGCTTGGTGCTGCTCAGGAGGATCGACAAGCTGGATGGCAGCCTTTTCGTGCCGCACGGGTCGCTGATGCTAGCAAGCGCGTTGGGCCTACTCACCCTGATGATGGTCATCTACTTTACGCACCGGGTCGTCCACTCGATGCAGGCCCAGAACGTCGTCTCGGATGTCGCGGATGACTTGGACGAAGCGGTAAAGCGTCTCTTCCCCGATCGGATCGGCACACGGCCCGAAGCGTCGGACGGGCAAGACGATTGGAAGCCAGTGTGGCGGTCCTTCGAGGAACGAGAATACGACTCGGTCGCGTCGCTATCCGACGGCTACCTCCAGGCACTCGACGACGACAACCTGATGCGAATCGCTTGCGAGAAAGACTTGACGGTCCGAGTTCGTACCCGCCCGGGTGACTATGTCCGCGAGGGTGAGAACCTGCTCGATGTCATGCCCGCCGGGCGGCTCGGCGAGAACGACTCCGGCCAGCTGCAGCGTCTCTTTTTGATGGGAAACACCAGGACGACCCAGCAAGACGTCGAGTGCGCGGTCAATGACCTTGTCGAGATCGCCCTGCGAGCCCTCTCGCCCGGCGTCAACGATCCGTTCACCGCGATGGCTTGCATCGACCGGCTGAGCGGGGCGTTGCGGCGTCTCGCCATTCGAAGGCCGCCGTCCGGACGGCGTGTCGACGAGGACGGCAACCTGCGGTTGGTCGCGCGGCCCCGCACGTTCGCGAGTGTTGTTGATGCGGCTTTCAACCAGCTGCGGCAACACTCGCGGGGCGATGTCGCGGTGACCGTGCGTCTGCTTGATGCCCTAACGGCGATCGTGCGGGAAGCCGATCGAGCCTCCGATCGGACGGCTCTTAGAGAACAAGCCGAGATGGTGGTCGAAGCGGCCCACGAGGAGGCCTTGCTCCAACGCGATCTCGAAGACATCGAGGCTCAATACGATTCGTTTACGACCGCCCTCAACGAGGCTTCGCCGAGCGAGTAGCCCCCCCACTTTTCTCAGCAACGCTTTAAGACACGATGAGCGATACAGCAGAAGACCCGACCTACGGACCCGTCGCCGGGTTGCTATCGGCGGTGATGGCATCTTGCGGCGATGCGATCATTGCCTGCTCCGTGGAAGGACGCATCGAGGCGTGGAGCCAAAGTGCGGCCAATGTCTATGGCTATACAAGCCAAGAGGCAGTTGGCGAGACTCTTGAGCTCATCGTCCCGCCCGAAAGAGTCTTCGAGATTAAGAAGATGGCCGACGCCGCCTCGCGTGGCGAGGCGACGAAGCCCTTCGACACGGTACGCATCCGGCGTTGCGACGAGGCTTTCCCCGTCTCTGTGAGTGCTTTCCCGGTCCGGGGCGATGGGGGAGAGTTCGCTGGCTATGTGGTTGTTGAGAAAGAGGTTTCGGGCCTCGTCCGCTCGGCTGACGAGTTGCGCAAAGCGTTGGCGTCGGCGGAGGAAGCGAGTTCGGCCAAGTCACGCTTCCTGGCGAATGCGAGCCACGAGTTGCGGACCCCGATGAACGCCATCGTAGGGATGACGGCCCTCGCCCTCGAAGAAGAGATCTCGCCCGAGTTGCGGGACTACCTGGAGACGATCCGCGACTCGTCTGACTCGATGCTCCATCTGATCAACGATGTGCTTGATCTCTCGAAGTTCGAAGCCGATCGGTTCGAGCTGGATGAAACGGCTTTCGATCCGCGTGAACTCGTCGAGGCGACGATCAAGGTGCTCGGCGCGGCCGCTCACGCCAAGGGCCTGGAGTTGGTCTGCCGCGTGACGCCCACCACACCGGCGGGAGTGGTCGGCGATCCAACACGCTTGCGGCAGGTGTTGACCAACTTAATCGGCAACGCGATCAAGTTCACGGCCTCGGGCGAGGTGGTTGTCGAGGTCGAGCCGATCGCGGTCGAGAAGAGGCGATGCCGATTAGCTTTTCGCGTGATCGATTCAGGAATCGGGATTTCTGCGGAGGACCAAGACCGGATCTTTGCCCCCTTCACCCAAGTCGACGGCGCCACGACACGGCGGTACGCCGGCACGGGGTTGGGCCTGACGATCACGCAACACCTCATCGATTGCTTCGGTGGGGAACTGGACGTGACCAGCTCGCTCGGAGAGGGGAGCACCTTCTCGTTCGAACTCACGTTCCCCTTGGCGGAGGAGTCAGACAATGCGGCGGCGAACGAAGCGGCGGCCCGTTTGCGTGGGCTGACGGTGCTTGTTGTCGACGACAACGAAGCAAGCCGATCGGCGCTTGTAGAGCAGTTCCGATCGTGGGAGATGAAGCCGACCGCGGTCGCAACGGGCCGAGAGGCCCTCGAAAGGCTTGCCCGGACTTCCGAAGAAGGTGAGCAAGGCTTCAACTTGGCGGTCATCGACGCCCTGATGCCAGGCATCGACGGTTTCTCCGTAGCGGCCAAGGTCGAAGCCGACGAGCGGATCACGGCGAAGCCGATCCTGATGGCATCGACAACTGATCGACTCGAGTTCAGCCGACGCTGCGCCGAGGCGGGTGCGGCCGCCTTCGTGCAGAAGCCGGTCAGTCAATCGCAGCTCCTGAGTGCCGTGGTCGAAGCGACCGGGGCCGCCGCCCTGGGGGGCGAGAGCCGGCAAGGCCTCTTCCAACTCCCCGAGGTCGCCCCCCTGCGGGTGCTGCTCGTCGAGGACACGCCGGCGAATCGCAAGGTCGTGCAGCGGGTGCTGACCAAACGGGGGCATCACCTGGAGATGGCCGTCAACGGACGCGAGGCGTTAGATGCTTTCCGGAACGGTCAGTACGACGTTGTCCTGATGGATATCCAGATGCCGATTATGGATGGCTTTCAAGCGACCGAAGCGATCCGTGAAATCGAGCACGCGGCCGGAAAAGAGCCTGCCGTTCCTATCGTCGCAATGACAGCGCACTCAATGCGAGGTGACCGAGAACGTTGCCTCCGCGCCGGCATGGACGGTTACCTCTCGAAGCCCCTCGACCTGCAGCAATTGATCGACGTCGTCGAGGCATACGCCGACCCGAGCGTTGGGCTCACGGCTGCCGCTATAGACGAGCCGGCTAAGACGGCGAGTGTGCCGTCCGACGAGACCCAACACGATCCGGCGGATCTCGTCTCGGCACTCCGACGCTTGAGGGGGGATCGCGGACTCTTGGTCGATATGATCGGGTTCTTCGAAGAAGATGCCCCGACCCTTCTGCAAACGGTGCAGGCAGCTATCGAGCAAGGGAATCTCGAAGAGGTCCAGAGAGCCGCGCACAGCTTGAAAGGGCTCGCAGCGACCTTCGATGCGAGCGCAGCGATTGCAGCGGCTCGCGACCTGGAGACGGCGTCGCGCGATGGGGCCGCGGAGTCACTACCCGCCGGAGCAAGACGACTCGCAGCCGAGGTCGATCGCCTCTGCCAACAATTGACCGCCTACCGAGAGAGTCAGTCAATCTGAGCGTCGCAAGGCGATCCGTGGCTCAATCGCTCACATGGACATCGGGGCCGATCACGATGCCGTTCGACTTGATCTTGTTCCTCAGGCTGCCGCGTGTGATCCCGAGCAGGCGAGAAGCCTCGGATTGGTTGCCGCCGGAGTGGGTGAGCACTTGGGTTAGCAACTCTTTTTCCATATAGGCGAGAGTCTCGGCGTAGAGCTCTCCGGAACTCTCGCTCAACCGCTCGGCCACGAAGGCAGAGAAAGTGGGTGCGCTCGGGTTGGGAGCTTCCTCCACATTGATCGACGCCTGAGCGGTTTGCCCGACTTCTTCGACGGGTTGATCGTCGACCGAATCCGTTTCGGCTTGAGCCGCTGGGGCACGTTTGGGTCGTACCGCAGGGGCATCGAGTTCGGCGGGCAACGCCGAGGCCATCAGCACCGGACCCGAGCAGTGAAGCATCGCTTGCTTCACAACGCTCTGCATTTCTCGGACGTTGCCGGGCCAATCGTAGTCGAGCAAACGACGCATCGCGTCCGGCGCGACGCCTTGGACATCGCGGCCGAGGTCCTGGTTGAGCCCGGCGAGGAAGTGCTGGAGCAGCATCACGCGGTCGTCGCCGCGTTCCCGCAACGGTGGAAGCGTGATCGTGTAGCCGTTGAGGCGATAAAAGAGGTCCGTGCGGAAGTCGCCCGAATCGCACATCGTTTCGAGGTCGCGATTCGTCGCCGAGACGATGCGGACATCGGTGGTGATCGTGGTGTTGCCGCCGACACGCTCGAACGTCTGCTGCTGGAGGAGTCGCAGCACCTTGCTCTGCACAAGGGGCGACATGTCACCGACCTCGTCGAGGAAGATCGTTCCCCCATCGCACTGCTCGAACTTGCCGATCCGCCGATCATGGGCGTTGGTGAAGGCACCCTTCTCGTGGCCGAAGAGCTCGCTTTCCAAAAGGGTTTCAGAAAGGGCGGCGCAGTTAACCGCCAGGAAGGGGCCGTCGTTGCGGGCACCGTGCTGGTAGATCGCCCGGGCGACCAGTTCTTTACCGGTGCCGCTCTCGCCACGCACGAGCACCGGCACGTCCTGCGGTGCGACACGGCCGATCGATTTGAACACCTCTTGCATCGCCTCGCAGCGACCCACGAAGGCGTCGCCCAGGTCCTCGGGCTTGGTCAGGTCGTTCATGCCGACCGGGACGCTCGCCAGCCGGCGGGATTCGATCGCGTGGGCTACCAGCCGTTCGAGGTTTTCGACATCGATCGGCTTGGTCAGGTAGTCGAAGGCACCGAGCTTCATCGCCTCGATGGCGGTTTCGCTGCTGCCCGCCGCGGTCGCGATGATCACCGGCAAGCGGGGGTCGCGTTCTCGAATCAACTTGAATGCATCCAGCCCCGACATATCTGGCAGCATGACATCCAGCAACACGGCGTCGGGTTGGTGGGTCGCCACAGCCTCAACGCCGGCACCGGCGGTGAGAGCGGTCACAACCTCCACCCCTAGATCCTCCAGGGCTCGGGTGACGAGATGATGAACCGACCGGTCATCGTCGATGGAGAGCAAACGGGGCATGGCAATGGCACAAGGTTTGTTGGCGTGTGGTCGGTCGATCTGATCGACTTCTCGGTGTCGCGATAGCTAGGGAGGTGGTCAATATGCAACCGGTGTTCCGATCTGATACCAAGCCAATATCTCCTAGGCTGACCGCTAACCGACCACCTCCTGGGTGGTCCTTAGTTCGGGTGATTCGCCGGCAATCAATCTGGCAGTTGCGAGACCAGCCATCAAGGTGCTCTCAACCGGGACAGCGATGAAGGATCAAACCCGCGTGCTCATTATCGGCGGTGGATTCGCTGGCCTGTCGGCAGCTCAGCGGCTGGCTAAGCACAAGGTGGCTGTCACTTTGATTGACCGCACCAACCACCACTTGTTCCAGCCGCTGCTCTACCAAGTTGCGACCGGAGGCCTGTCGCCGGCCAATATCGCGGTGCCGCTGAGGAGTCTCTTTCGACGCCACGAGCGGGTTACCGTGGTTCAGGATCAGATCACCGAGGTCGACCTCGCCGATAGCTCCGTCCGCTCGGACCGATCCACCTACCCCTACGACTACCTCATCGTGGCTGCCGGCGGGCGGACGGTTTATCACGGGCATGACGAATGGCAGTCCGCGGCGCCGGGGTTGAAGACCCTGGCCGACGCCACGGAGATCCGCCATCGGGTGCTCTCGGCGTTGGAAGAGAGCGAGGCATCCGAATCCAAAGGGCCCCCCACCTTCGTGATCGCCGGCGGAGGGCCGACCGGCGTCGAGGTCTCGGGGGCGATCGCCGAGCTGACCCGCCAAACCCTCCGCGGGGAGTTTCGTAAGATCGATCCGGCCTGTTGTCGTATCCTGCTGATCGATCCTGGTGACCGGCTGCTGTCATCGTATCCCGAAGAGCTATCCGAGCGAGCGGCCGAGCGGCTCAGGGACCTTGGCGTTGAAGTGCGGCTCGGCGAGTCGATGCGTGAGGCGACGCCGGGGTCCGTCGTGCTTGGCAACGAGCATCGCACCGAATCGATCGACCACGCGGTGATGGTCTGGGCAGCCGGAATCGCCGGTTCGCCCCTCGCGGATACCTTGGCAGAGCAGGCCGGTATTGAGCTCGAAAGGGGCAATCGCGTTCCTGTCGGGAAAGACCTGAGCCTGTCGAGCCACCCGAATGTTTTTGTCACCGGCGACCTGGCCCATTGCCTCGACAACGACGGGGCACCGATCCCGGGCGTTGCACCGGCGGCCATCCAACAAGGAAAGCACGCCGCCGACGCCATCCTTCATCGCGTGCGTGGCAAGGCACCGAAGCCGTTTGTCTACAAAGACTACGGGGCGATGGCAGTCATCGGACGCGGCGCAGCGGTAGCCGATCTGTACGGGAGGCGGCTATCAGGCTACCCAGCTTGGCTTGTTTGGCTCTTTATTCACTTGCTGCAACTCGTTGGCTACCAGAATCGGGTGCTTGTGGCGTGCCAATGGGCCTGGAACTACGCGACCAAGAACCGCTCCGCCAGGCTGATCACCTCTCGACTGTTCCGCGAGCTTGGCTGACGGCTGATAGCATGGCTGCGTGGCGAAACCGATCGTCGAAAGGTTGGCTTAATACTTCTTTCGACGCTGCCTCTCGGCATTGGGCGTTTAGTATCGAGGCGGTCCGGCTTCATTTGGCGCACCTGTTGCAACTCGACCACTCGGCTAAACAACGTGGACACCCATAAAGTCAGTTATGGATTGCGAGACTACGAAGCCCCTCCTTCTTTGCATCATCGACGGTCTCACTTGGCGTGTGGTCGCACCGGCTATCCGCGATGGGAGGTTGCCGTTCTTGGCCGAGTTGGCCGACGCAGGCGTTCTGCAGCCCTGCGTGTCGATTTTCCCCTCGATCACGCCAGCGGCAACGGCATCTCTGATAACGGGTCGCGGGCCGCGTGACCACGGCATCCAAGGGGCGTTTTGGTTCGATGCCGAGCGGGGCGATATCTACTACTTTGGCGACGCCCCGCGGGTCATCGCTCGCGAAGGGATCAATGACTTCTTCGACGACTACCTCCGCACGCTGAACGATGATCTCTTGCGGGTCGATACCGTCTTCGAGTTGGCTCAAGCCGAGGCGTGTTCGACAGCGGGACTGAACCTGATGTGGCGTCGGGGCAAGACGCGCCATCTGATCGACAAACCTCTGCTCACGAAGCTGCTCCCGGGGGTCGAACTGGCAGATCATGTGCACGGGCCCGACTGGCTTTTCCTTGGCGACTTCGTCGCCTCGGACCTCGATGACAGGGACCTCTCAAAGGCCCCCGGTGGTGTCACCAATCGCTTCGGCTTCAATGACGAAGCCACCTTGCAACGCCTTGAAGACCTCTTGAATAGCACAGCGACCCCCGCCCTGACGGTCGCGTACTTCCCGGACAATGATTTTCTTAGCCACCAGACCGGCGCCGGCGAGGCGTTGGAAGGGTTGATCGATCTCGATCGGCGTCTGCTGAAGATCGCCGAGACTCAGGGTGGCGTTGCTAAGTGGCTCGAAAACACCAGCCTTGTTGTCGTTGGCGATCATGGCCACGATGACTTGGTTGCCGACCAGACCGAACGCCTAATCGACCTTAGAAGCGTTCTCGACGCGTGGTCCCTAACGCCCCCGGGTCAACCGGTGAGGCCCGGGGACGACTTGGTGGTCTGCCCCAATATGCGTGCCGCGCAGGTCCGTTTAGCCAACGACGGTCGAGCTTCGCGCAGCGAGGTGGCCAACGTCTTGCTCGACGACTCGCGGATCGATCAGGTGATCAGTCCAACCGAGACGGGCAAGCTGCGCGTCGAAACGAAGGGACGCGGCTCACTCTCCTTCGAAGCCGGCCCCGCTAAGGGGCGAGAGTCTAGTGACACACGCACGATCCTGGACCCGATCGGTCGCGAGTGGCTTGTCGAAGGAGATTTGGCAGCGATCAACGGTAAGGTCTTGGGGCAAGATCGACTCGTCTACGGCGATTACCCCGATGCGTTGCACCGCCTTTGGGATGGGGCTCCTGGTTGTCAACCGTCGATCTGGATCACCGCCCGCCCCGGGTATGAGTTCAATCTGAGCGGCACCACAACCCACCGAGCCGGCTCTCACGGATCGTTGCACCGACAAGACTCGGAAACGGTATTAATCACTGCGGGTTTAGCGGAAGGCGTCGAGCCGCCGAGCGAGGCCTCAATCGCCAACATCGCTGGCACTTGCCTCGCATCACTCGGCCTTCACCTATAGTCCATGACCTCGTGACCCGGCTCACCCTATGGTCAACAAACGGCAAGCCACCCGAGCTTCTGATGAACAACCACACCATGGCCGACGAATCGTCTCTCCCGCACCACCGCGATGAGGACACCCACTTCCTCGTGGTCGGGTACGCGCTCTGGCTCTTCGGTTTTTTGGGGGCTCACCGCTTCTACTACGGCAAGCCGATTACCGGCACGATCTGGTTTTTTACGTTTGGTTTGTTTCTTGTCGGCTGGATCCTCGACCTGCTCCTCATGCCATCGCTCCAGCGATACGCAGCGGTGAGGTCGATCCCCGGGCCGGTGAACCATACGGTCGCCTGGGTGCTGCTCACTTTCCTAGGCGTATTCGGCGTCCATCGCTTTTACCAAGGCAAGTGGATCACCGGGCTGCTATACGCCCTATCGGGTGGGATCGTGGGGATCGGCGTGCTTTATGACTTCTGGACCTTGAACGAGCAGGTCAATCAGACAAACGCCGGCGGTTAAGCCTCGGCGCGGCGTGGATTGCGATCGGGCTTTCCGTGTTTTGCCAGATGGTGCTTGAGGATCCGATTGTTTCGTCGGTTTGCCCGGAAGAAGATATCGAAGAAGTCGCCGATAACCGGGATGACTCCGATGACCGCATCGATGCCAACATTGGCGAGCATGCGAGCGATCATCCAACGGCTCGCCCCGACTTTCCACGCGGTGGCGACCGGGACCAACGCGAGGATCGTCGTCGCCGCATCGCCAACGCCGGGGACGAGGCCGATGATGGTGTCCCAGCCGAATCGGAGATTGGTCCCCGACACACGAAACGCGTCGTCGAGCAAGACGGCGAGTTTTCGTGAGGCTTTGGCCGTCGCCGCCGAACTGGTGACCGGCAACCCTCTAGCGAGCGACCAGCGGGGGGCGGTTGTCTCAGTCATGGCGAGTCCGTCTTGGTTGAATCCGTTAGAAAGGCCAGAAGGCAATCGCTACCCAAAAGGTTCCGACGGTCATGATGAAGGCAAAGATCGCGAGCAATCCGTCTCGTGCCGACAAGGCCAGAGCGAAAAAGCATACCGCGATCGCCGGCAGGAAGACGGCGAACGGCACGAGCGCGAGAGGGTAGAACAAGATGGCGAGAGCAATGCAGCAGACGGCCAAGAGTTGCTGGAAGGGTGGCTCGATCAGCTTCGAGAGCCGGTTCTTGATCGGACGCTCTGCCCAGGCGAGCCAGGGCTTCATTTTCTTCTTGGTTGCCGTCAGCTTCTCGCGATCGAAAGACAGTTCGAGCAAGCGACTTGGCAGCCACGGGTGAGACAGGCCAAACAGTAGTTGGACCGCAGTGAGAAGGATGATCGATCCGGTAACGACAGACATACCGGGCACCATCCCCATCGGCGACGCAGCGACCAAGCCCGGCAGCAGTAGCAACGGGCCGTAGCTTCGCGTATCGAGTGCCGATAACAACTCACCGAGCGAGACGCGGTCGCCCGAGGTCCCTTCGACTAGCGTATCGACTAGATCGGATAGTTTGGTAGGAGCATCGGCTGACATCGTGACTAGGCCTCCTCGTTCGTAACCGGAACGATTGTCTCGGCAACCGTCTCGGGTTCCGATTCATTCTGTGTTGAAGCCGTCGCCCCCCTACCTTCCGAAGCTTCGAGCGTTTGCTCCGCGAGCGACTGCATCTGATCGGCGTTGCCCTCTGATAGCTTGGCGACCGCGATCGCGGCTTCGGCGGGATCAGTCATTCTCGCCAAGACGAGATCGACGATCCTCTTGGCGGTGGCGGCGCCGGCCAGTTCCTTGCCGAAAGCCTCCCGATCTGCGAGTACGGCGTCTTGGATCAGACGAGTCGCCAGTATCAGACCATCGCTCGCGCCGAGCTCGGCGCTCCAGGCCTTCACGTTGGCGGAAGGCTCTCCATCGCCGCTGTCGGGAGCGGCCTCGAATGGAAGCGATAGGCGTCCACCCTGGAGGTGTGCCACTGCCCCTTCGCCCGTACGTGCGACCGCGACGAACGGCCATGCAACGAGGGCTGCGGTCAAAGCAACCACCGTATGCTCACTCTGGTGCGCCTCTGCCGCGGGCGTTTCTTGGCCCGGTTTAAACTCGGCCACGCACTCTGCCGCACGCGATACGGCGGCAACGAGGGCGTCCGACACGCCGGCCGTTTCTTCCTGCCCGAGTGCGACCATCCAGTCATCGTCACGCAACAGCTCACGCGTCGTGGCATCGACCGCTCTAGCGTTCAGCCTAAGGCAAATGCCGGAATCGCCGGCCGATTCGCAAACGAGCATCAACTGAGCGCGAGCCGGGCCATCCGTGCGATCTCCGCTGGATAGATCAACGGACGTATCCAGGACGGTCATCGACCTACCGATCGATCCGATGAAGTGGATCGCTCGTGAGGAGCATTGGGAAGATTTTCTCGTCGCCGCGGCGGTATCTAGATGACTCAACTCTGGTTTACCTCAGTCGAATGGATCGTGTGTGGCCAACTCAGTCGCGTCACACAATCCCATTCCGTGCGGTCTCCAGGCACTCGGTCGCCTTTGCGTGTTCCGAAGGATCATCGGCGAGCTGAACGTGAACTACAATCAGACCTTGCTCGAGTGCCTCAGCGTAGTGCTCCGCTAGCCGGTTGGCGGTGTCATCACTGCACGTGCCCGCTCCGAGCAAAGCGCCGAGGCCCGCCCCGGTTGCTGCCCCCACCGCGGCACCCGCCGCAGCGGCGACGCCACCCGTAGCCAGCCCGGCCGCTCCGAGCACTCCCGCTCCGATTGCGGCGCCGGCGGTACCGACGACCGTCGGGGCCGTGTTGAGTTGTGTGGCGCCGGCCGGCATCAGCCGCGAGCGGAAAGCCTCGCGGCGTTTCTCGTCGGTGCAGAGGACGTAGAGTTGCTCGGCGTCGAAACCTTGATTGGTGAGCAACTTCACCGCCACTCGGGCGTGTTCGGCGTTGTCAAAGGTTGCGTAGGCGATGTTCTCTGACGTATCCATATCGTGGGGACTCCCTCTAATGCGCGTGACGGTCCATTCAGTCCGCTGTGAGTGCGGCTTCGTCAATCCGGTTGCAAAACACATGCCATGGTCAGCCAGCGGTCAGCTCGGTTGCTTGCCAAGCCGCATCTGATCATCCAAGCACAAGCCTGGGTTGCTAGCGACCTCGCTGGGCACTCGCCTACCAAGTCTTGCCGGCAGGCAAATGGCAGGACCACGATCCTGCCATTGGTATGGCTGTTGCTCGCTCATGAACAGACCAGGAACCATTTATCAAGGAGATATGCCGTATGAATGCAACAACCAATGAACCCGAAACTAGGGATAATCTGAGCGACCAAACCGTTAACGGTTTGCAAGAGCTCTTACAAGCAAACATCGACAGTGCGAAGGGCTTCGAGGAAGTTGCCTCGGATGTCAAGGACCCTTTCGTGAAAGTCCGATTCGAAGAGCGGGCGAAGGAACGACACGCTCACGCCACCGAGCTCTCCCAGCTTATTAGCAAGAACGGCAAGGTGCCGGCCAGTGACGGAAGTTGGCTCGCTGCCTACCACCGCACCTGGATCGCGACCAAAGCGGCGTTGACTTCAGGAGATGGCGAGCCGCTCCTCGCTGAAGTCATTCGCGGTGAAAAGTATCTCGCCGAGCACTACGAGTCGGTCATCAAGTCGACCGGCGTGTCAGCCGTCAATGACGTGCTCCACCGCCAGTATGCGGCGGTGCTTGAATCGCTCAAGCGGGCCGAGTCTGAGAAGTCCAAGTTGAGCGACTGAGCCAGGCCACTGAAACCGAACAATCCAACCGGCTGCCGCCCTTAGCGGAAGTCGATTTTTAGCGTTTCCAACCTGCCGAAAAGGGTGTCTTGCTAGCGAAAGGGCTCGTAGCATTACGAGATTATCCCTTTGTAAAGGCTGACTTCCGAGTTCCATCGAACTGATTGTGATTGCCATGGCTTGACGTTTCGGCACCCGGCGCCATAATGAGACGTCGGCCTATGACAGCCCGACCGCCTCGCTCCAACGAGGCGGCCGGGCTTTTTTTGTGCGCTGTGCGGAAGTCTTAGGCTGGAACTCAATCACGAAGAAAAACCCCCGAACGACATTGTCGGTCGGGGGTTGAGGCGACTGTCTGTCGCTTTGCCTCTAGCTGCTCAGCTGTCAGACGCCGCCACGCAGGCGAGGCACGATCAGACCAATGACGAACAGTACGAGGAAGACGAAGAACAGGATCTTCGCGATACCAACCGAGGCACCGGCGATGCCGCCGAAACCGAGAACGCCAGCGATCAAAGCGAGAACAAGAAAGGTGATGGCCCAGCTCAACATGAGAATCTCCTATGCGTTTGATGGCTACTCCGTGGCGAATAGTTCCGCCTGCGGTCGGTAGCTGGAAAATGTCTTTTCGATTGCTACAAGAGCACACGCCGTGCCATTCGGTGGATTGGCTAGAGACGGCTATGAGAACAGGAATTTCCGACGTAGCTGCAGTCACATGCAAGCACGACAGCCTAAGAATCGATCGCCTAGAGACCAGGTTGGCCGCTTTGAAACCCGCAGCTCCGGCTGCCCCCCCCTATGACGTCGGTGTCACATCATGAATGACCACCTACCAAACTCGCCCGAGCGGCCAGACGCTTCTGGCGACTCGGAGGCGTGTGACTTTCACGTAGTAGCTGTCGGAGCATCGGCGGGCGGTCTTGAGGCTCTAGAACAGTTCTTCAAGCCGATGCCTACGGACTTGGGCGTGGCCTTCGTGGTGGTCCAGCACCTGTCGCCCGACTTCAAGAGCCACATGGAGCAGTTGCTCGCTCGGCAGACCGAGCTGCCAATCTTCCGAGTCGAGAACGGGATGGAGGTGCGGCCGAACTCGATTTATCTGATCCCTCCCCGCAAGGAGATGATCATCTCGAAGCGGAAGCTATTGCTGACCGACCGCGAACCGGGCAAGTCGTTGTCGCACCCGATCGACCTCTTCTTCCGTAGCGTCGCGAACGATCTGGGGCGTCATTCGGTTGGCGTCATCCTGTCGGGCACCGGCAGCGATGGGTCCCGCGGCATTCGCGATATCCACGAAGCGGGCGGGCTGGTCCTCTGTCAAGACGAAGACTCGGCCGGCTTCAATGGGATGCCGGTGAATGCCCAAGAGACCGGCGCGGTCGATCTGATCCTCCCGCCGGAGACCATGGCCTCATCGCTCGAGCGTTATATCACCGGCGCCTTGAGTCCCGATATGCTCGCGGCTCAGGAGCTCGGCCCCAGCCAACTCGAGGGTGCGGAGCGTGTTTTTGAGCTGCTGCGGGGGAGCTACGGGATTGATTTTTCGAACTACAAACCGGCCACGATCTCCCGTCGCATCAAGCGGCGGATGACCATCCAGCACATCGCAGAGCTCGAAACCTACACGGAGACCCTCCGCGACGACGCCGAAGAGCTCGACCGCTTGTATCGCGATCTGCTCATTGGGGTGACGCAGTTCTTCCGCGACCCGGAATTCTTCAAACGACTCGAAGAGGATGTTGTCCCGAACCTGCTTGAACGCGTCGAACGGGGAGATCCCGTGCGTGCTTGGGTCGCGGCCTGCGCAACCGGGGAAGAAGCCTACTCGATGGCGATCGTTCTTCACGAACAGATGACACGGTCTGGAAGGGCCCCCAACGCCAAGATCTTTGCGACCGATGTGCACCAGCGATCGCTCGATCACGCCGCGAAAGGCCTGTACCCCGACTCGGCGTTCGCCGATATGCCGCAAGCGCGACGCGACCGCTACTTCACCCGCGAGGCCGACGGCTGGCAGGTCTCGCCGGAGCTGAGGCAGATGGTTGTTTTCGCTCCGCACAACCTGGTCCAGGACGCCCCGTTCACGCAGCTCGACCTAGTCACCTGCCGCAACCTGCTGATCTACCTCCAACCGGACGCCCAGAAGAAGGCCCTCTCGTTCTTCCACTTCGCCCTGAGGATGGGAGGGACCCTCGCACTAGGCCCGAGCGAATCGACGGGCGACTTGGCCGACGAGTTCACGGTCGTCGACAAGCGTTGGAAGGTCTATCGGAAGCGGCGTGACGTCCGGCTGCCGGCGGACATCCGACTCGATTTCTCTTCGCAACCGCTCCGGAAGCCGCGTGCTTCATTGATCAGCGGCGCGAATCGCGGTCGCGGCTACGATCAGCAACTGCTGACGACTTACGACCAGTTGCTCTCGCTGAAGATGCCCCCCAGCTTCCTGATCGACGAGTCGGGGGAGTTGCTGCACACCTTCGGAGGTGCCGAAAGGCTGCTACGGCAAGTCGGCGGACGGCCCTCGATGTCGCTGGTCGATTTGATCGATCCCGACCTACGCACGCCGGTCTCCGCGGCGACCCAGCACGCGTTGCGAGAGGGATCCGTCGTCAGCTACACGGGCGTGCGGCGAAACAACACCGACGGGTCCGACGAGCGGCTGCGTTTGATGGTTCAACCGATCCATGACGCCAAGAGCGGGACGGTCAATCTGCTCGTCGAGTTCGAACCGGCCGAACCCGTCCCGATGGTGGCGGCCGAAGCGACGGCATCGACTGACATGGAGGTTAACCTCGATCAGCTGACTCGCGATCATGTCGTCGCATTGGAGGGGGAGCTCAGGAGCACCCAAGAGAACCTGCAAGCGACGGTCGAGGAGCTCGAAACCGCCAACGAGGAACTTCAGGCGAGCAACGAGGAATTGGTCGCAAGCAACGAAGAACTGCAGAGCACGAACGAGGAGCTGCACTCGGTCAACGAAGAACTTTACACGGTCAATGCCGAGCACCAACGCAAGATCGACGAGCTGACCCGTGTCACGGAGGACCTCGACAACCTGCTCGCCAGCATCCAGGTTGGTGTCGTCTTCCTCGACGGAGACCTGAGAGTCCGGCGTTACACTCCCAACGTCGCCGATAGCTTCAACCTGCTTCCGCAGGATCTGGGTCGTCGGATCGACGCCTTCTCCTCACGGTTGGAGTACGACCAACTAACGGACGACTTAAAATCCGTCATCGACGGCGGCCCGGTCGTTGAGCAAGAGGTGCGTGAAAGAGATGGCCGACGCCACCTGATGAGGCTGCTTCCGTATAGTTCGCCCTCGTCTTCGTCTGGCGGTGTCCTGCTGACGCTTGTCGATATCGAAACCCTCAAGGAAGCCGAGGGAGACCGCCAGCAGAGCGAGGATCGTTTCAAGCTCTTGCTTCAATCGACCGCCGAGGGGGTCATCGGGATGAATCGCGACGGCGTTTGCGACTTCGTCAACCAGTCGGCGATTAACCTGCTCGGTTGCACCGAAGAGTCAGAACTGCTCGGCAGTGATCTCTGCAAGTACATCCACCAACCGGCCCAAGCAAAGCAGGCCGAGTGCGATGTCTGCGACGCGTTGGTGACCGGTGAGCCGGTCCACGACAACGCCGCCGTCTTTCGACGCGCCGACGGGGGAGAATTCACCGCCGAGTATTGGAGTCATCCGATCGACCGCGACGGCCAAATCCAGGGCGCGGTAATGACCTTCTTCGACGTGACCGAACGCCGCGCCGTCGAAGAGCAATTGAATCACGCCCGCCAAGCCGCCGAGGCCGCCAGCCGGGCGAAGAGCTCATTCTTAGCCAACATGAGCCATGAGCTCAGGACACCGCTCAGTGCGATCCTTGGCTTTGCCGATATTTTGCTTGCTGAGATCAAGGACGAAACGAATCGCGAGCGTATAGGGACGATCCGAAGAAACGGGGCGTTCTTGCTGGAACTCCTCAACGACATCCTCGATCTCTCTAAGATCGAAGCTGGCAAACTCAACCTGCAACCTGAGCCCGTCGAGATCGTCAAGCTGATGGCCGATGTCGCCACCCTGATGCGAGTCCGCGCCGAGGCGAAGGACCTGAAGTTGCATTTCGAACTCAAGTCGGCAATCCCGCGCGTTATGCGGACCGACAATCGGCGGTTCCGCCAGGTGCTCGTCAACCTGCTGGGCAACGCTGTCAAGTTCACCGAGCGTGGCGAGGTAACAATAAAGGCAGGCGTATCACGGCCCGGTGAGCGCGGTAACGACTCGACTGAGTTGCGGCTCGTTGTTGAGGTAGCGGACACCGGTATCGGTATCGAAGATGACGAGTTGCGGAAGATCTTCAAACCATTTGAGCAATCAGAGAAGCGACTCACCGGTTCCGCGGGCGGAACCGGGCTGGGGCTCAGTATAAGCCGACTGCTCGCCCGAGAGTTGGGCGGCGAAATCGATGTCCAAAGCACGCCAGGGTTAGGCAGCCGATTCACGCTAACGCTCCCGTTGGCCGATCCGTCCGAGGACTGGATTGACCCCGCCGATGTTAGCGGTGCGATTTCAGGGATGCAGGAAGATCGCGACGCAGGTGACGACCACCGCCTAGATGGGCGTCGAATCGTTGTCGCCGATGACCGTCGTGATATCCGGCATGTTGCCGAGTACTTCCTTACGCGTGGCGGTGCCGACGTGTTGCTGGCCGAAGACGGTCAGCAGGCTTGCGAGACGGTCGAGTCGGAAACCTCAGCAGGTCGCCGGGTCGATCTCGTCCTAATGGATATGCAAATGCCCGTCCTTGACGGGTATGAGGCGACTAAAGCCTTGGTTGCCTCGGGATTCCACCGCCCGATCATCGCATTGACTGCCGCGGCGATGAAAGGTGAAAGGGAACGCTGTCTCGAAGCGGGCTGCACCGACTACCTAACGAAGCCAATTGACGGCGCAACACTCGTTGAGGTCTGCGCGGCTTGTCTGGCCGAGGCAGACCACGGTGAGCGTCTTGCCTTCGACCACCAGCCAGAGTCGTAGAGAGTTACCCTTTTTTCCGTCGCGTGGATTGGCCTTGATACGACTATGCGAACCGGACTGGCGGATGCAATGGCTTGCTAAAGCGGAGTCCGAGGTAATAGCGATCCGCGATATCGTGCAAGCCATGCATCCAAGCCAATAACCGACTCATTCCCCTCCAAGTGCGGAGGAGCCCGGGAGCCTAGCGAGAGAATATCACGTAAATGGCGTGGATAATCCCAGGCACAAAGCCAAACACCGTCAACAGGATATTGATCCAGAAGTGCAGACCGAGACCAACTTCAAAAAAGACACCGACGGGCGGTAGGAAGATTGCAAGAAGGATCTTGATCGGGTCGGTCAGTTCGATACCGGCTTTAGCGGCCATGATCTCGAGCTCCGTTCGTAGAAGTTTGGGTTCGTACAAACAAGCTTAATGCAAATTGCTTGCCAACCGGTGTGGCTCGACAGCGCAGCAATCTCAATCGGCAATAAGAGCCGTGCCTTCGTGACGTACGCAGTCGCTGCGAGCGGAGACCTGAAGCCTTACACCAGAGAGCTCAGGGTGTAAGCAAGCGGCTTTGGCGGGCTCATCCGCCTTGCTATTGCCAGCCCAGTAACGACACGATCGGCAAGTTGGGGGAGCCTCGTTCGTTGGCGTCTCGGAATCGGGCAGTGTCGGGTACGCAACGAATTCTCTCAGGCGTTCGGCCGAGAGATAGGCATCCTCTAAGAGTTGATTGATACGTTGCCTCGCTTCGGTGTTACCGAGAGCGACTATGGCAACACGGAGTAATGAGAGGTCAGCAATCCGCAGTTTAGTGAACCTCAACAGGGCAGCGGCTGTTTCAAAATCGGCTTGGCGGTTCTTATTATTTGCCTCTTGCGAAGGAGCCGGTTGCAAAATGATACGTCGAATGAAAGGCTCGCTGCTATAAGCGATATGCCCTGTTCCAGATGGGCTTTCTAGCTCTTCCATGGTGTCGGCAAGGGTCGCTGCGACGTGCTCACTCGACTGTAGCGTGTGGGCAAGTACTTGCCGGCTCCAATCCGACAAACCGGGGTGGTCGCACGAGCGTAGCCTCGATTGCAACTGCTTCTCACCATTCAGAAGCGTTGCGGCCAGATCGGCAATAGTTCTTGATAGTTCCAAGGCAGCCTCGTAGCGTCTGTTCAGCCTTAAATCTAATTTTCGATAACAGGTACAGGAGCAGGGTCGGCAACGACTACTTCGCTTGTTGATCGGTCACGTCATTGATCACAGCAGCAATCTTGGCGAGCTTCATGCGTTTAGATTGGGCGAGCTTCTGCAGGCGACGAAAGGCTTCCTCTTCGGTGATATCTTCTTGCCCCATCAAGATTCCTTTCGCCCGCTCGATCGATTTGCGATCGACTAGCGTCTGCCTCAGGTCATCGTTCTCGGCCTTGAGCAGCTCGAACTGCTTGAAGCGTTCGCACACAAGGTAGATGGTCGGTTTGATCTGCTCTTCATCGATCGGCTCAACGAGGTAAGCCATCACGTGATCTCGCAACGCCTTCTCAACGCTGGAAAGGCTGTCCTTGGGAGTCACTACTATCGCCGGCGTCGGGTCGTTTTCGCTGATCTCGATGAGTGTTTCGACAACATCTCCGCCCGCCATTTCCAATCCCGACATGATGAGGTCGGGTGGAGTCGGTGTGCAGGCCTTGTGCAGTGAAGGTACATCTTCACATTCATCTCGCACTGAGTGGCCGAGCGACTTGGCGACCCCTACCAGCTTTGACCTGACCGCCAGGTCACCGTGAGCAATCACGAGATCCATCGCATCGCGGCCGGTTCCGCTTTCACCCGACTCATCAGATAAGTCGGGTGATTCGGATCGTTCTTCGCCGAGCACGGCTGAACCGCTCAAGCCGGCACTCCCAGTCGGCCCGCCATCGGCTTCTCCGTGGCCGCTGCTACCGGATTGAGAGGCGAGGCTTTCGCACGCTGGTAACGAGAACAAAGGATCATCCTGGGTCGATAGTGGCACTCGCGGAACCTAATTGCAGATGCAATCGACTGCCCCGAAATTGTGAGTCAGCGGCTTGAAGCACGACGTGCCTACGATCCACCGCGACACTGGTGGATCGTAGGCCGTGCGAGGCATGGCTGCCAGTCACTCGTCGGACGAGACGTCAACGTCGGCCCGGCCGCTATCAACCTCGACATTGGTGCCTCCCGTAGCCGGGTCACGGCCGACGTCGACATTTCCCAGGGGGGTATCGATATCGACAATTGATTCGTCAGGGGTCACCGCATCTGCCGCTTCGGACAGACTCTCCTCAGCCTCTTCGGCGGCCTCTTCGACCTGTTCGGCCGGCTCGGAATCGACGATTGGCTTATTGGCACGATGCGTCGTAGCGTCCCGGCAGCCAAGAGCCATCATCAGGCAGGCGGCGAGTGACAAACGGCAGGTTGAGGAAAAGTACTTCATGGTGGTCTCCTTGACTTATCTCAAAGATGCCAGCAGCTCTGACGACGGCGGCGGCTGGCGTGGGGCAACTCTGCGAAGCCTCACAGCAATGCCCGTGCCACAACGCCAGCCCGTCCCTGACCAACTCTGATTGGCTGCCTGGCAACCAATCAGACAGCCGAGCGATCACACGCTGCCAGTGTTAGAGCGAAGGGGGCCGCTGGTGATCCGCGACATGGTCTTCCCCCGTTCTATCTACCAGTCGCTAAGAGAGAATCGGGATAGCTTGATTGTAGTAGGTGTGGCAGCTAGAGCGGATCGTGACTCGGGCTTACTGCAAGCCATGGCCGTAGATCTTCATCAACCTACGATCAACCTGGCGGACCGAGCTCCAGGAGCTTTTCCTGTCGCACGTTTTCGATGCTTGGCTTGCCCATTCGACAGAGACCGCCGAGAAGCACTACCTCCAGGTCACCGACGAGCAGTATGCCGCCGGGGCAAGTACGCCGACGGGGAAGCCCGCAGACACCCCCAGCGCCGCCTGGGAAGCCGACAGACCGAAATGTCGTGCTGTACGTCGTGCGATCAGCGCCGATCTGGGGCTATCACCGGACGATCCAGAAACGAAAAAACCCCGGCAAACCAAGGCCTTTGATGGCTCTGGATTGCCGGGGCGTATGCCACTCAGTGACCCCAACGGGACTCGAACCCGTGTTGCCGGCGTGAAAGGCCGGAGTCCTAGACCACTAGACGATGGGGCCGTGGTCGCTGCTTCGGAGACTATCGGCTCAGCGGCCAACGGTTTCCGAGCAAAAGAGGCTAAAACGCCGGGGGCGAGTGGTCAACCCGCGTCGATCGGATTCTTGCCACGCCTGCGGAGAATGCGCGGGCTGAGAGCCTTATCGAATCGGCACCCTACGCCTGTTCGCGCGGGGTATTACCTCGGAAAGCCCGATGACGTCAGGATTCCGCCGGAGCCTCGCCCGCTGCGGAACCAGCGGCAGGGGTCTCGGTCTGAGCTGACTTGCGGATCGCCTCGTACACCTCGTTTCGGTGGACCGGGACTTCCTTGGGGGCTTCAATGCCCAATCGCACCTTGTCACCACGGATTTCCACCACCACGATGGTGATGTCGTCGTTGATAACGATGCTCTCGTTCTTCTTACGTGAGAGGACCAGCATTTCGATTCCTTCGTCGGGAGGGACTTCCTGGCAGCCGCACGTACCCGGTTGGTATTGGTTAAACCCTCGTTCGAGGGTGATTCGGCGTCACGGTGCGGGTGGTTCCCCCATCGGGAAATCTGCCGCAGCGGTTGCTGCGGACCATTCCCGGCACATTTACTGTACGGTAAGGGGGTTGACAGTCAAGAATTTGCCAACGCGAAACGGTCAAAGCGTTCGTTTTCACCCCCTTTTTTGGCGAATCTTCATCGTTGGATGGAGCATTGAGGCTACGGCAAGCCGCTTTTGGGGACCTTGGCGGCTTACTAGACTCCTTTGTCCACTATGGCCTGAACCTGCTCGGCCTCCCGCCTAACAACTTTGTTGTCACTCATTCCGTCGCCTGTTTTGCTCTACGACACCCACGCCCACCTCGATCAGCCACGCTTCTCCGATGACCTCCCGGAGGTGCTCGCCAGGGCTGCCGAGGCCCGTGTGGCGGATATCAACGTGATCGGCGTCGATGCCGCCTCGAGCCGGGCGTGCCTTGCGTTGGCGGCTGAGCACTCGATGCTCCACGCCGTCGTCGGCATCCAACCCAACGATGTCGACGAAGCCGCGCCGGGCGACTGGGACGAGATCGTCCGACTCGCCAAGGAGCCAGGCGTTGTGGGGCTCGGCGAGACCGGCCTCGACCGCTACTGGGACAAGGCTCCGTTTGAGCAGCAGCAAGACTACTTCGATCGCCACTTACGGCTGTCGCAAGAGACCGGGCTCGCTTTCGTGATCCACATGCGTGAATGCGAAGAGAACGTGCTCGCCATGTTGCGCGAAGCTCGCGAGCGTGGCCCGCTGCGTGGCGTGATGCACAGCTATACCGGCTCGGCCGCCGGAGCCGCCGAAGCGGTCGAGCTTGGTCTGTCCGTTAGCTTCGCCGGCATGGTGACTTTCAAAAAGTCCGACGAGCTACGCGACGTGGCACAGAGCGTGCCGCTCGATCGATTGCTCGTCGAGACCGACGCCCCGTATCTCTCGCCCGAGCCGGTGCGGAAGATCAAACGCAACGAGCCGGGTCATGTCGCTCACACGGCGCGGCACTTAGCCGAAGTCCGTGGCGAAGGCTTCGAGACCTTCGCTCGGCAGACGACGGCCAACGCCAAAGCGCTGTTCACGCCGCTTGCCACCTAGCTGATCGCTTGCTCAGTGGAGCCGCGGGCCGCCACCGGGCAGCTTCGCGACGCGACGCTTGGAGAAGCTTGGTTCGACTGTCGCGTGCACGCCGGCCGAAGAAGGCCCGACCCAGTTGCCGCATTGGTCGCACGGGTCGCAGCACGCCGGCGGGTCGCTGTGCCACTCGTTCCAGTACAGTTCGCCGCACCCGCCACAGCCGCTGCCGCATGGGCAGCAGAGCCCCAGCGGAGCGAGCAGCCGGCGGAACTCGGAGCCGATCGCTCGGGCGCCGAAGATGAGCGTCTCGCCGACCGGGCAATTGCCACACCCGCAGGCGACGCCGCACGCGTCGCCGCAGCCACCGACACCGCACGACGGCTCGCAGCCACAGCCGGGTTCGATGGCACATCCCGGTTCGCAACCGCAACCGGGGTCGCAGCCCACGCCGCAGGCCGGGCCGGTGCAGACATTGATCAGAGGCTTGCGCGGCCCGCAGCTACCATCGCCACACCACATCTGTCCGGCCATGGAGCAGCCATCGACACCACAGGTTGTTGCACAGCCACATCCCGGCTCGATTGCACAGCCGGGCTCGCAGCCGCAGCCGACATCGCATCCCGGTTCGAGGATGCAACCGGCGCCGCAGCTCGGTCCCGCGGCGATACCGCAGCCGCAGCCGGGGCGTACCGCGGCACAGCCGACGGCAGTGGTAATCGCGATCGCGGCGCAACAAGCGACGGCCCAGGCGCGGACGGTCTGGTTGGGCTGGCTGAGATTCATCCTTGAATTCCCCACATCGTCGGAGTCGAGACGCCGGCGATCCTTCGCTGGCGACGCCGGCATGACTAGCAAGCACGCACCCGGCGCAGGTGGTGTGCTCGCTAGGAGGGATCGGCGGTTCGTGTCGTGCCGATTGAGCCAATCGTCAAGGTCGCCGCAGTTTCTCTGACACGCGGGGGTTGGTAGAGTCGTTGTGAATTGCTAGCACAAGCGTTCCGTGCTCGCTCCCGCGACTGGCGTCGTGGGCTGGCAACCGATTCCCCCGAACCTCGCGCCCCTCCCGCATGACTCCCGACGCCAAAGCTTTCTTCCAGCGGATCCTCGAAACGCCGAGCCCTTCGGGCTATGAGCAGCCGGTCCAGCGGATCGTTCGGGAGTACGCCGGCCCCTGGGCGGACGAGGTGCGGACGGACTCGCACGGCAACGTGGTCGCCTCGGTCAATCCGGACGCCCCGCTGCGGGTGATGTTCGCCGGCCACGCGGACCAGATCGGGCTGATCGTCACGCACATCGACGAGTTCGGATTCATCTATACGAAGCCGATCGGCGGCTGGGACCCGCAGCAGCTCATCGGGCAGCGGATGACGATCCATGCGGCCGATGGCCCCATCCCGGCGGTCATCTCGCGCAAGGCGATCCACTTGCTCGATGAGTCCGAACGCAAGCAGATCGTCAAGCAGAAGGAGATGTGGCTCGACATCGGTGCAAAGGATCAGAAGGAAGCCCAGGCGGCCGTTCAAATCGGCGACCCGGTCACCCTCGAACTCGGCTACCAAGAGATGCGCAACGGGCTGGCGAACTCGCCCGGCATGGACAACAAGACCGGCGCGTGGATCTGCATCGAAGCGGCCCGCCGCGCGAAGGAGCGGGGCGGGCTGAACGTGGCCGTCCATGCGGTCGCGACCGTGCAGGAAGAGATCGGCCTGCGGGGCGCCCGCACCAGCGCGTTCGGAATCGATCCGCACGTCGGCGTGGCGGTCGATGTGACGCACGCCACCGATTGCCCGACGATCGACAAGACCCAAGAGGGCGACATCAAGCTCGGCGGCGGCCCGGTCGTGCAGCGTGGTCCGAACGTCAACCCGATTGCCTTTGATCGGATGAAAGCGGCCGGCGAGAAGGGCGATATCCCGATGCAGTGGGCCGCCCTCAACCGCGGCGCGTCGAACGACGGCAACGCTCTGCAACTAACCCGCGCCGGCGTCGCGACGGGCATCATCGGCCTGCCGCTCCGCTACATGCACTCGGCGGTCGAAGTGATTTCTCTGGAAGACCTCGACCACACCGCCGACTTGCTCGCCGAGTTCGTGCTCGGGCTGGAAGCGGATACGGATTTTACCCCGCTGTGAGCCAACCAGTTACAGATCAATAAGGAGCCTAGAGTGGCGAAACGTTTGTTGGTCGTTGGCGGCCCCAACGGATCAGGCAAGACGACATTCGTCCGCCGTCACCTCGACGTGTATTCCGATGAGTACCTCGGTGCCGACACTATCGCGGTTGAAATATGTCCGAATGACCCTGAGTCGGTCCCTATGGAAGCAGGCCGTGAGTTCCTCAAGCGTTTGATCGATCGTATCGAATCGGGCCAAGGGGTGATCGTCGAATCAACGCTGGCAGGCAAGAGCCTCGTTAAGCACGAGGAGCGGGCCTCAGAAGCTGGTTTCGAAACCGCGGTCAACTTTGTTTTTCTTGACTCTGTCGATAGCTGCGTGGCGCGGGTTGCTCAGAGGGTTCGAACGGGCGGCCACTACGTACCCACAGATGATGTCCGCCGGCGTTACGCTCCCAGTCTCCGGAATTTCTGGGATGCTTACCGGCATGCTGTAGATCGATGGGAGTTACACTACAATCGAGGCACTGATTATCTTGCCGTAGCAAGTGGAACAGCCGGGACTTACACCGTTGAGAATCTCGAAGCGTTCGAGATGTTCAGAGCTTCGCTCGGAGAGTCAAAATGATTGCTCGCCCCAAACTCGACGCCGAGCACTACGAATGGGCCGCCGAGATGACTCGCATCGGCAGCGAAGGCGTCCGGCGTGCTCAGGAAGAGGCTCGCGCCGCGGGCGTGCCGTGTGTCTACTCGATCAACGGCATCCTGCACTGGGAGCTGCCCGACGGCAGCCTGACGACCGAGGACCCGTGGCACGGCAAGAACACGCCGCCCCCCGGATGGCCGACGCCTGAAAAGAAGTAGCCTTCACTCGCCCGAGCGGATCTGCGTGTAGCTCTCGTACCGCCGGGCATCGATCCAGCCGTCGGCGACCGCGTCCTTCACCGCACAGAAGTCCTCGTGCGTGTGCGTGCAGTCGGGGTAGCGGCACTTGCTGACATACGGCCGGAGGTCGCGGAAGAAGCCGGCGACCTCCTCGGGGATGACATCCCACAGCTCGAAGCTGCGGATGCCGGGCGTATCGACCAGGAAGCCGCCGCCGAGGCCCTCCAACGGATAGAGCTCGGAGGTCGTCGTTGTGTGGCGTCCTTTGTCGCTCTCGCTGCTGACGGTCTGCACGCGGAGGGCGAGGCCCGGCTCGATGGCGTTCAGTAGCGAGCTCTTGCCGACGCCGCTCTGACCGGTAAACGCAGTCTCCTTGCCGCGGAGCCTCTCACGCAGAGCCTCCACGCCGAAGCCGGTGTCGGCGGAGACCGGCAGCACCTCGTAACCTAACTGCGACCAAACCCCCACGATCGGCACGAGGTCCGCTGGATCGATCAGGTCGACCTTGTTGATGCAGACGATCGGCCGCAGGCCGGTCTTCTCGGCGGTCACCAGGTAGCGATCGACCAGGTTCGGCTTCAAGCGGGGCTCGGCAGCCGACGCGACAATCACGATCTGATCGAGGTTTGTGACAATCAGGTGCTGCTTGCCACGGCTTGTGCGGCTCAGCACGCCGTGCCGGGGCTCGATGCGTTCGATGATCCCTTCACGCAATTGGCCTTCTACCAGCGGTGTGGTCTCGGGGCGGACCCACACCCGATCGCCGGCGGCCACGGGATGTCGAAGGTCGCTTGCTAGTTGCTTCAGCAGCTGACGGGTCGCGCAAGCGTAGAGCGTTCCGTTGTCGCCGAGCACGCGGCTGACGAGGCCCTGCACGCGGAGGATGCGCCCTTCAACACAAACCTCGCGATCGACCTCGGGCATGATCATCTGCCCGGCGGCATCGTCAACAACCTCGCCGCCGGCAACGGTCCGGTGCCGGGTCAACCGGCCCTTGCCGCTGACCCGCTCGCCCTGCGTGCGATCGTACGCGGCGTCCTCGCCGTCGAGATTGAACGACCGCGTGATGCTATTGTCGCGTGTCGAACCTTCGTGGTTCTTCCGAAACGACGTCCGGACTTGGCGGCGTTTCTTCTTCTTAGCCACGGGCGACGGCGGGGCTGCTTTGAAGAGGCATCGCTGTGGAAGACATCTTCGACGCCGATCGCGGCAGGTCAGCCACGATTGCCATGAAGCCGCAATCGGCGTCGGAGACGCCTCCCACAGGGGGCATGGACTCCACGGCTCGCTTGCTGCGGGTCAAAGCTTGTCGCCCGGCAGCTTGATCTGGCCGGCGTCATTGTTGGTCGGATCGAAGCGGCCGCTCTTCACGGGGCGACCGGGAACGTCGGCCTTCTTCAAACCGGCACGATCCAGCAGCGAGGTGCTCATGATCTCCGCGGCACGGTTCTCGGTCGGCGGGGGACCGACGGCGCCGAGCTCGGCGGGCGAGTAATCGACGCGGTAGCAGTGCTTCGCCACGCAGAGCGTGTCGCCCGGATCGAGGCGGCCATCCGGCGTGCGAACGCCATTGATCTTGAGGCCGTTGCGGCTCTGCAGGTCGCGGATGTAGAGGTAGCCGCCCTCGAACCGCAACTCGCAGTGGTGGGCTGACACGTTCGCAAAGCGCAGAACGATGTCGCAGCTCTCACGTCGACCGATCAGCAGGGTCTCTTTGAGGAGCGGGATCGTGTCGCCGCCGCCAAGCGGGATTAACTCGCCGAGCATAGGAAGCTCTCGTAGGTGGGAAGCCGTCTCGGTCAGCGGAGGAGCGAGGCTGGCCGAAGTGGCAGGTGGGTGATGGTGAACGGCTAATCTTCCCCGGATTTGCTCTCCGCCATCAGCTCACACCTTACGAACGACCGGGACAAACGTCAACGAACAGGGCCTCGGCCGGACGGCGGACCGTTGCCCCCGGGCGTCACGATCGGTACCGTCCTTAAGTTCAGTCCTCACCAGGGTTTGACGCCATCAGGCCACGCCAGCCTGCGGTGGTCCCCCATTGTCCCAAGAAACATGAGTCCGCCCGCGTGTCGGTCCCCCCCTCCACAGCGCCGGTATCGCTCGACCGCGAAGTCCGGACCCATCGGCTCACCAACGGTCTGACGCTCATCGGGGAGCCCGCCGCCGGGTTCCAGTCGGCCGCCTTCTCGCTGATGCTCCCCGCTGGCTGTCGTTACGACCCGGCCGAACAGCTCGGCCTCGCGAACCTGACCTGCGAGATGGCGCTCCGCGGCGCCGGCGACCGCGACAACCGCCAGCTCGTCAGCGACCTGGATGCCCTGGGCGTCGAGCGGGGCGAATCGGTCGGGCTGTCGCACACCTCGTTCTGGGTCAGCACGCTCAGCGAGAACGTGCCCGCCGCGTTGCGGATCTATGCGGATATCGTCCGCCGCCCGCACTTGCCGGAGGACCAATTCGAGGCCGGCCAGCAGGTCTGCTTGCAAGAACTGCGTGGCGTCGAGGACGACCCCGGTCAGAAGCTCATGCAGGAGCTCCGGCTGCGTCACTACGGCCACCCCTTCGGCCGGCCTTCGAGCGGGACCATCGATTCGGTCACGCGGCTGAAGATCAACGATGTCCGCCAGTTCCAACACAAGCGTTACGCGCCGGACTCCGCCATCCTGGCCATCGCCGGCGCGTTCGATTGGGACGCGATGGTCGAGCTCGCCGAGCAGCTCTTCGGCGACTGGGTCAACAACGAGGCCCCGGCCGAACTCCCCGAGACGCCCGGCGAAGGCAGCACGCACGTGCCGTACGATTCGTCGCAGGCACACGTCGGCATCGCCTATCCGTCGACCCCTTACAGCCACCCGGACTACTTCGAAGCCTGGGGCGCGACCGGCGTGTTGTCGAGCGGCATGAGCAGCCGGCTGTTCACCGAGGTCCGCGAGAAGCGGGGCCTCTGCTACACGGTCTACGCGTCACTCCAGACACAGAAAGAACGCGCCGCGGTCTTCTGCTACGCCGGCACGACCGCCGAACGCGCCCAAGAGACACTCGACGTGACGCACGGCGAGCTGGTCCGCTTGGCGGAGGGCGTCACGCCCGAGGAGCTGTCGCGGCTCAAGGCCCGCATGAAGAGCGCCCTCATCATGCAGCAAGAATCGACGCACGCCCGCGCTGGCGTGCTGGCACGCGATTGGCGACACCTCGGCCGCGTCCGCCCGCTCTCCGAGGTGAACGAGCTGGTCGACGCCGTTACCGCCGACACGATCAACGACTACCTGCGACGCAACCCCCCGAGCGACTTCACGGTCGTCACGCTCGGGCCCGAGGCGCTTCGCTTGAGTGGGCAGTAGGCAGTGGGCAGCCGGCAGCAGCGCTCAAGACGCTGGCTGCTGCGACGCCTTTGCTGTACCGCCTACTGCTTACTGCCTTCTGCCTACTCAAACATGACTTTCAAGCACCACACGCTCGCCAACGGCCTCGATGTCATCGCCGAGTGCGACCCGGCCGCGTTGTCGCTCGCCGTCGGCTTCTTTGTGAAGACCGGCTCGCGCGACGAGACCCCCGCCGAGGCCGGCGTGAGCCACTTCTTGGAGCATATGGTCTTCAAGGGGACCACCCGCCGCACCGCGGAGGACGTGAACCGCGAGTTCGACGAGCTCGGCGCGCACTACAACGCGTTCACCAGCGAGGAGAGCACGGTCTACTACGGCTCTCTGCTCCCGGAGCACCAGGCCCAGGCGATCGACCTGCTGGCCGATATCCTCCGGCCGAGCCTCCGCACCGAAGACTTCGAGATGGAGAAGAAGGTCATCCTCGAAGAGATCGAGATGTACCTCGACCAGCCCCCCTACGGCACCGACGACCACATCAAGGCGCTCTGCTTCGGCTCGCACCCGATCGCCAACAGCGTGCTCGGCACGTCCGAATCGGTCGCCGCCCTCACGCCCGAGGCGATGCGGGATTACTTCGATCGGCGGTACTCGCCCGGCAACGTCGCGCTGGCGGCGGCGGGCAATGTCGACTTCGACGCCCTCGTGGAACAAGCCGAGGCCGCCTGCTCCGTTTGGAAGCCCGTCGAGACCGATCGGGCCATGCCGCCGGCGAACGTGGCGACCACGCGCGAGGCGATCACCAAGGAATCCGCCACGCAGCAATACGCCCTGCTGCTCGGCAACGCCCCCGACGGCCGCAGCGAAGAGCGTTACGCCGCCAAGGTGCTCGCCACGATCCTCGGCGACGACTCGGGCAGCCGGATGTACTGGAAGCTCATCGACTCGGGCCTCGCCGAGTCCGCCAGCCTCGGCCACTACGATTACCAAGGCGTCGGCATGTTCTACACCTGGCTCTCCGGCGAGCCGGACGACTTGGAACGCAACCTCGCCCTCGTGGAAGAGGTGCTCGCCTCGGCGAAGACCGAACCGGCGACCGACACCGAGCTCGCCCACGCCAAGAGCAAGATCAAGTCGCGTGTGGTGCTCGGCAGCGAACGCCCCCGCAGCCGGCTCTTCAATGTCGGCGGCGGCTGGCAGATGCGGGGCGACTACCGCTCGCTCGCCGAGGAGCTCACCCGCCTCGACGCCGTCACACGCGACGACCTGATGCGTGTCGCCACCGAGTACCCGCTCGATCGCAACGCGGTGGTCACCGTCGGGCCACGCGATAAGGTGTCGTTGTAGGAGTCCTCGGGAGGGCGAGGCTCCCGCCGCGCCTTGAAGCGGGTACCCGGCGTCGGGGCCGCGGGCGGCCCCCCCCCCCCCGCCCCCAAGAAGACCCACCTCGCCAGGGAATGGCACC
>CAYGUP010000033.1:0-36635 GCA_964353155.1 uncultured Planctomycetaceae bacterium
TCGCTCGGCCGCGAGGTGATCTACGACTGCGAGCACTTCTTCGACGGCTGGAAGTCCAACGCCGCTTACGCCGCCAAGACGATCCAGGCCGCCGCCGACGCCGGCGCGATGCGGATCGTGATGTGCGACACGAACGGTGGGACCCTGCCCGAGGAGATCGCCAAGCTCACGAAGGAAGCGGCCGCGGCGGTGAAGGTGCCGCTCGGCATCCACACCCACAACGACGCCGAGCTGGCCGTCGCCAACACGCTCGCCTCGGTCGACGCCGGCGCGACCCACGTGCAAGGCACCATCAACGGCCTGGGCGAACGCTGCGGCAACGCGGATCTGATCTCAATCGCCGCGAACCTGGCGCTCAAGAAGCAAGGCTACGAGGTCCTCGACGCCGACAAGATCGGCCGCCTCGCCGAGCTCTCCGGCTATGTCTACGAGATCGGCAACCTGCTCCGGCGGAACAACCAGCCGTTTGTTGGCCCCAGTGCATTCGCCCACAAGGGCGGCATGCACGTGGCGGCCGTCAATCGGGTCGCGCACAGCTACGAGCATATCCCGCCGGAGAGCGTCGGCAACGAACGCCGGGTGTTGGTGAGCGAGCTGTCGGGCCGGTCGAATATCATCGCGACCACCACCAAGATGGGCCTCGCCGAAGACAAGGAGCTGATGGCCCGCGTGTTGGACGAGGTCGTCAACCGCGAGAACGCCGGCTACCAGTACGAAGCGGCCGAGGCCTCCTTCGCGTTGCTCGTGAAGCGACTCGCCGGCAGCTTCACGCCACACTTCGAGCTGGTGAAGTACCACGTCACGACCGAGAGCCGCGGCGGCGGGCCACTGACCGAGGCGACCGTCAAGCTCCAGATCCACGAGGCGGACGGCTCCGAGAGCAGCGAGCACCACGTCGCCGAGGGCGACGGCCCGATCAACGCCCTCGACGGCGCGTTGCGGAAGGCCCTCGTCGAACGCTTCCCGAAACTCGCCGAGATGTCGCTGGTCGATTACAAGGTCCGCGTCATCAACAGCGAGGCCGCCACGGCGGCCAGCGTGCGGGTCGTGATCGAGTCCCGCGACGCCGACGGCGAGACCTGGGGCACGGTCGGCGTCGACGAGAACGTGATCCAGGCCAGTTGGGAGGCACTCGTCGATTCGATCGAGTACAAGCTGTGCAAGGACGAGGGGTTAGAGGTTAGAGGTTAGAGGGGCCGCCAGAATCCGATTGCCCACCATGCAGGCATGGCGTAGGGTTAATGCATGCAGTTCACGGTCCGCAACATCAGCCCCGAGATCGATCGCGCCGCCCGTGAGTTGGCGGAGCGCGAGGGCGTCAGCCTGAACCAGACCCTCCTGCGGGCGCTGCGTTGCGGGTTGGGGGTGGAAGTGAAGCCCGCCAAGAAACGCGAGCTCCCCCCAAGCTTCGATGGCGACCCACTCGAGCCCGAGGTGGTCGAAGCCTTGAAGGCCCAGCGGCAGGTCGATCCACGTGACTGGGAGTAGCGGATCGTGCGTCGGTTGCTGGACACCAACCGCTACGAAGACCTGATGGGTCGCGTTCCGATTGTCGTCGAGCGATTCAGCGAAGCCGCCGAGGTTTGGCTTTCGCTTGTCACCGTTGGTGAGCTCCGCGCCGGATTCCGGCACGGCTCGCGATACCGGCGAAACGAGCAACAGCTCGCCGATATGCTGCAAGTCCGGGGCGTTCGGGTTCTTGTGCCCGACGACGAGACGACCGATTACTACGGACGAACGTACGCCCTGCTCAAACGCTCGGGCAGACTCATCCCCACCAACGATGTGTGGATCGCCGCTCAGGCTCTGCAGCACAACCTGACCCTCGATACCTGGGATGAGCACTTCGAGCGGGTCCCCGGCTTGCGGCTAGTCGAAGCCTGACGACCCGAACCCTTCTGCCGCCGGCTGGTCTCTCCAGCCAGAATCGACGATCCTAGTGATCCCGTCGATCCCGTCCTCTTTCTCCCCGCGACCTTTGTGTCTCCGCGGTGAGCCCAAAATGTCGAAAACCGACCTCACGACCCTGCCGTCCGCCTACGACCACCACGCCGCCCAGGCGAAGTGGTACGCGTTCTGGGAGGACAAGCAGTATTTCCACGCCGACCCGAAGGCGGTCACCGAGGGGGGCAAGAAGCCGTACTCGGTGGTCATCCCGCCGCCGAACGTGACCGGGGCCCTGCACCTGGGGCACGCGCTCAACAACACGCTGCAGGACATCCTCTGCCGCCGCAAGCGGATGCAGGGCTACGAGGTCCTATGGATGCCGGGGACGGACCACGCCGGCATCGCCACGCAGGCGGTCGTCGAGCGGCGGCTGCTGGCCGAGGAGGGCAAGTCGCGGCACGACCTGGGTCGTGAGGGCCTCGTGGATCGCATCTGGGAGTGGAAGGCCCAGTACGAGGAGCGGATCACCGGCCAACTGAAGCAGCTCGGCGCGTCGTGCGATTGGGCGCGGCAGCGGTTCACGCTTGACGACACCTGTGCGAAGGCCGTCCGCGAGACGTTCTTCAAGCTGTTCGCCGACAACAAGGTCTACCGCGGCAAGCGGCTGGTGAACTGGGATACGTTCTTGCAGACCGCCGTGTCCGACGACGAGGTCTTCCACGAGGAGAAGAAAGGGCACTTTTGGAGCTTCCACTACCCCGTGGTTGATCCGCAGACTGGTGAGCCGCAGAGCGTGACGATTGCCACGACGCGTCCCGAGACGATGCTCGGCGACACGGCCGTCGCCGTTCACCCGAACCCGGCGAAGCAGCTCGACAAGGTCGAGGCCGAGCTGCGTGAGAAGCTGGCCGCCGCCAACGACAAGGAGAAGCCGGGCGTCGAAAAGCAGCTCGAAGCCCTCGCCGAGCGCCGCCAGACGCACCTGCCGAAGCTCGAACAGCTCCGCGACATGGCAGCCCGGGGCGTGATGCTAGAGCTGCCGCTGACCGGCCGGCAGATCCCACTGATCGCCGACGAGTGGGCCAAGCCGGAACTCGGCAGTGGCTGTGTGAAGATCACGCCAGCCCACGATGCGAACGACTACGCGGTCTGGCAACGCAACGAGAGCATCGGGGTCATCAACATCCTCCAAACCGACGGCACCCTCGCCGACACGGTCCCCGAGAAGTACCGCGGCCTCACGATGAAGGACGCCCGCAAGGCGGTGCTAGCCGACCTCGAAGCGGCCGGCTGCCACGACCCGGAGCAGGACGTCGAAGACCGCCTGATCGAGCTAGCCCACAGCGACCGCAGCAAGACGCCGATCGAGCCGTTCCTCGCGGACCAGTGGTTCGTGAAAATGGACGAGCTGGCGCAATCGGCGATGGATGCCGTCACCGAAGGTAAGACGAAGATCATCCCGGAGCGGTATGGGAAGAGCTATCTCGATTGGCTTAGTGAGAAGCGTGATTGGCCGGTTGGGCGGCAGTTGTGGTGGGGGCACCGGATCCCTGTATGGACTGCGTATACGGCTGAACGCGTTGACCAATCCATTCAGGGTGATGAGTTTTATGCACTAGCCAGTCGCCATCAGGAGGCGGGGATCAATCAACTTTCTGACTATTTGATCGAGTGTGGGGTTAACCGCGTCGAGTTCGAGATAATCAGTCAGAATTGGTACGAGGTCAGGATATGCAGTAGCTCGAAGACTGTTGCGGATGCTCTAAATGCCCTGAATGAATTTTCTGCCAGTTTCGAGTTTCAGTTGGTAAAACCTGGCATTGAGTTGCAGCCCGCCTTGAACGAAGTTCCGGGGTTCTCACAAGCTACGAAGGCAGCTTTCGCAATAGAAGATGCCACGGATATCGTTCAATCCGAAGAAGTCCTCGATACTTGGTTCAGCTCCGCCCTTTGGCCGTTTTCCACGATGGGCTGGCCCGAGCAGACCGAAGAACTCAAGGTCTTCTACCCGACCGCGACGCTGGTCACCTCGCGCGACATCATCACGCTGTGGGTCGCGCGGATGGTGCTGATGGGCAAGTACCTGCTTGACGAGGTGCCGTTCCCCGAGGTCTATATCCACCCCAAGATCCTCGACGGCTTCGGCGAGACGATGAGCAAGTCGAAGGGCAACGGCGTCGACCCGCTCGACGTGATCGACCAGTTCGGCGCGGACGCGTTGCGGTTCGGAATCGCGTACCTCACCACCGAGACGCAAGACGTCCGCATGCCGGTCGAGTTCGTCTGCCCGGAGTGCGACGCGACCATCAAGCAGACGAAGAAGAACCGCGTGCGGCCGCGGATCGAGTGCCCCGAGTGCAGCAAGCCGTTCCGCACGCAGTGGGCCGAGAAGGACGACGACCTCGCCCTGCCTCGCGGTGCCGTGACGAGCGAGCGGTTCGAGCTCGGCCGCAACTTCTGCAACAAGCTGTGGAACGCGAGCCGGTTCGCGCTGACGAACCTCGAAGGGTACGAGCCGAGCCCGGTGGATACCGATGAACTGAAGATCGAGGACCGCTGGCTCCTCAGTCGCTTGGCAACGGTCACCGACGAGGTTTCGACTGCGCTGGACGAGTACCGCTTTGCTGACGCCGCCCGGTCGCTATACGACTTCGCGTGGAACGAGTTCTGCAGCTTCTACATCGAGATGACGAAGGCCCGTTTCGGCAGTGATGGCCACGACCGGCAGGTTGCCCAAGCCGTGCTCGCCCATGCCCTCGACACGCTGCTGCGGCTGCTGCACCCGATGGCGCCGTTCCTGACCGAAGAGGTCTGGCACCTGCTCGGCGAGGTCGCCCCCACCCGCGGCCTGCCGACCGCGACCGAAGCCGGCGAATCGGTCTGCGTATCCGAGTGGCCAGGAGCCGACGACGTGAGTCGCCGGAGAGACCCACAGATTGAAGAGCAGTTCGCCAAGTTCCAGGCCGTGCTCGGCGCGATCCGCGAGGTCCGGCAGGGCCAGCAGATCCCGAACAAAGAGACCCTCGAGTTCACCGTCAAATGCGACGCAGCGACCGCCGACCTGCTGAGGCCCATGCAGCCGTACTTCACGCAGATGGCTCGGGCGACCGCGACCGCGCTCGGCCCCGAAGCGGCCGCTCCTGATGTGGCGGCCAGCAAGCCGCTCTCGGGTTTCGAGGGCCCGGTGGAAGTCCACGTCGATGTGGCGGCCTATATCGATGTCGAGGCCGAGAAGAAGCGACTCGCGAAAGAGCAGGCCCAACTGACGAAGTACGTCGGAGGCGTGAAGGGGAAGCTGTCGAACGAGAAGTTCGTCGCCAACGCCCCCGCCGAAGTGGTCGAAGCCGAGAAGGCCCGCCTCGCCGAGGCCGAGGCTCAATTGGTCTCAATCCAAGCCGCCCTGGCAAAGCTCTGACCGCCGATCACTTGGTCGATTAATCAACAAGACTTGATAGGAAACCTGTGGGAGGTGTCTCCTGACACCGATTGCGTGCTGCAAGCCGATTGCCGGCTGACCATCCGCAATCGGTGTCAGGAGACACCTCCTACATCGATCCGAAGGTCCAGCATGACGAAGCTCTGTTTGGTGAGCCTGCTAATCGGCCTGGCGGCGATTGGCCAAGCCGAGCCCGCTCCGCCAGGAGTTGCCCCCACCGCCGAGGCGATCACCACTGTCCTCAAGCGCCAGCAACGGCACTGGAACGCCGGCGATATCGAGGGCTTCGTCCAGGACTATTGGCAGTCGCCCGAGCTGACGTTCAGCTCGGGCGGCACCACGCGGCGGGGCTTCCGGGCGACCCGCGAACGCTACCTCCAGGCCTACCCCACGCCCGCGAAGATGGGCAAGCTGGTGTTCAGCGACTTGGAGGTTACCCCGTTGGGCGAGTCGGCCGCGATGGTGCTGGGGCGGTGGCAGCTCGTGCGGCAGGCCGACGGCGTCGACGAGACCCTCGGCGGTAACTTCACGCTGGTCATGCGGCTAGTCGCGGGGCGGTGGGTGATCGTCCACGACCACACCTCCCGGACGCCCGCCCCAACGCCCGCTAATAAGATGCCCCCCAAGCCCTAGAAGCCGCCCAGCTTCTGCGTGGTGAGCTTGTGAAGGATTTCACAGCTCCTGTGGGGCGTGGACCTTGTGAAAGCCGTCACAAGGTCGGGCAAGAAAAAGCGGATTCGCATCGATCCGCGCCGTTGGCGTGGGTAGTCTCGAATCTTGTCGGGGCAACGATGCCTTCGACTCTCCTCTTCTCTGCTGACACGGTCCCCAAGGTCCATCGGGCGAGCCGCGAAGGATTTCGCTGGCTCGCCGCCGCTTGCGACGTCCAAGGCATGGTCAGCGCCCGCCTCGAATCCGGGAGCTACTGACATGATGCAAACGATTACGGCACGTGACTTCATGGTCACCAAGCTGACCACGCTCGACCCCGATATGGAGGTCCACGAAGCGATCCGCTTGCTCCTGAGGCGACGCATCTCCGGCGCGCCGGTGGTTGGGCCAGGTTATCGGTTCCTCGGTGTCTTCTCGGAGCGGTGTAGCATGCAGGTGCTGCTCGACGCCGCCTACGAGCAGTTGCCGACGAGCCACGTCGGGGCGTTTATGGACCGCGAGGCGATGACCATCGAGCCCGACACGCAGTTGCTCTCGATCGCCCAGGCCTTCTTGCTGACGAACTACCGACGCCTACCGGTGCTCGATGAGGACGGCACGCTGATGGGTCAGGTCAGCCGGCGAGACGTGCTCAACGCCGCGGTCGATTCGCTGAAGACCGAGCCGGTCCGCGAGCGGTCGCTGCTCTACCTGAGCGCTCTAATCGAGCGGGACAACGCTCCGATGGCTTGAACTGCGTCTCGTTGCCGCCGCTTACAGAGGCTGCCGCCTTAGCGCCTGTCATTCTGACAAGCGAACGACTCCAAACAAAAGAAGCCCGCTGGCTGATGCCAGCGGGCTTTCTTCGTGGTCCGCTAAGGTCTCACTCTTAGCGGCCGAGTAGCTTTTTCTATCGGTCTCAGCGACGACGGGCGGCGAAGCCGGCCATCGCGAGGCTTGCCAACAGAAGGGCGTTCGGCTCGGGGACGACGTTGTCCGGATCGAGTTCGCCACCCGGCGTGATGGTGAAGTCCTTCTTCGCGATAAAGGCGAGCGAGCCCGCTTCGCTGACTGTCGTGAGGGTGTTGTTCAAGAATACGTCGCCCGCCGTGACGAGGTCGGTCGACAGGAAGCCGGCACTAACCAAAGCCGGGCCGAACTCCACCAAAGCACCAATTTGCCAGGTTTCGTTCATGGTGGGCGTCGGGTTGGAAACCGCGTCGAGGACAGCCCCCATGCCGAATCCAACCGGGATCTCGTTGCCCGGGCCAAGGTCGACGCCGTTGATGGCGGTGATCATGACTTCGCCGACGAGGCTGAACGATGCCTGCGTAGCGGCCGTGCCAGAACCAACGAAACGGTAGTCACCAGCTTCTTCGAATTCGAGCGAATCGAGGCCGGTACCGGGAAGTGACTCAAACGAGAAGTTCAGCTGGCCGTCGGTGATGTCGAGGTCACCACCCGAAGCGGTCGAACCGAAGCCGGCGGGGTTGAAGTCGAGTTCGTTGACATCGATGAGCGGAGGACCGAAGAGAGGGATGTCATCCGTGGCGCTCGCTTCCTGGACTCCTTGATATTCAACCACACCACCATTGGCGTAGTCTTCGAAGTCGCCGTAGTTGATCGGGGCGGCCGTTAGAGGTGCCGCGAGAAGCGAAGTAAGTGCGCAGAATCCGGCGTACCGGATGAGGCAAGCAAAGTTGTGCATCTTCATTGGGTCTACTCGTGTCGCTTACTGGGTGATTCGCTAGTTGTGAGACTTCCCGCGAAAACCACGCATTCGTGCGTCGTAGAAAAGCTGCGACGGCATAATGCCGACGGCAGAAAACTCTCGTTCCTGCCTACAGTTGTAAGGTGGCGGGGGGAACTGATCAACAAACTTCCCCCAGAATACCGGGAAAATCCCTAGACAAATCCCCTGCGCAGGCAGCGCAAACCTCATGCTGCAAACGAGTTAAGAGAAGGGGCTGGTTGTGCGGCAAGCCGCGTTGCCCCTCGCTGCTGCATCAATCCAACTAAAGTTCTTTAGCTGGTAATAATAGCCGCATCTCGCTACTTGAAGAGCGATCCGGCGGAAGGCAGTCGCTTGCCAAGTTTTTCTAGCGAGAAGCCGCCGACGCCCAGTTGTTCGCCGAGCCAGTTGCTAGCAAGCTGCTCGATTTCTTGCCTCGGAGCGTCGATTTCGCTCGAGAGGCGTCGGGTGGCGTCCGCCAATTGGCTGTCGATACCGGCCATCTCTTGGCTGACCTTCTGCCGGACCGTCGCGAGGCGGGCGTCCGCCTCGGCCTGGGCGACGCCGAGGGCCGCCTGCTGGAGCGATTCGGCGACCGCCGTGCCGAGCGTGGACCAGACCCGCATCCGGGGTTGGTCGAGCGAGCCGCTGAGGGTGACCCGGGTTGCTGGCTTCGGGATACTGGCCACCTGACGACCGACCGACTCCCCAAGCCGACGGACCAGCGGGCTCGCGGTGTCGCCGATGACCGGGGTGAGAGCCACGCGGTCTTGGATCAGTTGCAACTCGCCGGTGAGCTGCTCGCCTTCGATCCGGAGGCTGACGGTCACGCTGCCCGAGGAGGGCGCCATCTGCATGGCGAGCTTCTGCTCGTCGCCTAGCGAGGCTCCCGGAAGATCGAACCCAGGGCAGTCGATGAGCAACTCATCGACCGGCTGACCGGCGGCGCGATGGATCGTGGCGCGGACTTCCAGCGGCAGGCCGCCGCTGGCGTGGAGCTCGGCGCGGATCGGCTGGCCGTGGAGTTCGGGCGAGGTCGTGAAGTCCGTGACCACACCCGTTAGCTCGACAGGGCGGCCAGCTAAGCGGGTCGTGCCGGCCAATTCCAGCTCGCGAATCAACAGATCGGGGCGGCGGCGGAGGCCGACGAAGTGGACATCCACTCCGCGATCGCGGGGCGTGGTGGCTCGTTTGGTTCCGCTGGCCGGGATCATCTCGCGGGTCCATCGGACCCAGCCGATGAGCTCTTGCACCGAGGCGGTCATCCGTTCGCCGAGCAGGTGACTGGTGAGCGACTGGGGATCGAGCTGGTCGACTTGAAGCAGGTCACGGAGACGCTGCTCGTCGCGTTGACGAGCCAGTTCCACGCGTTGCTTGTCGGCGGCGACATCGGCTGGCAGGTTGGTTAGCTCGGCGTGCAGGCTCGCCAAGCGTTGTTGCATCGCCTGGACCTGCTGCGGGGCTGTGGTCAGGAAGTCAGCGTGGCGGAGCGGGTTGCGGCGGGCCTCGTCGGCGATGGTCTTGAGCCGTTTCACTTCGTCGCGAAGTGTGCGGGCCTCGGCCGCGATCGAATCGAAGCGAGCGGGCCAAGCCTCCGACAGCTCATTGGCGAGACGGACCGACTCGAAGCTCTCGGCCTTGGCATCGAGCTTGTTTTCCAGATCGGCGATCCATTGGTTGGCGGCCTTCTCAGCGGCTTGCTTCGCCGCGTCGCCCAGCCAAGCGGGGGCGGCCGAACCGGCCTCCTCGTCTTGCGGGTCGAGGGCGCCGGACGTTGTGCGGGGCGTGCCGAAGCGGAGCCCTCGGACCGAACCGTGCTCGGCGATCGCCTTACGACGGAGCAAGGAATCGGACTCGAAATCGAGTTCGATCCGGTCGGCTTCGACCAGGTTCTGCATCGGGCGCTTCGGATCCGCGATCCGCAGGTCCTTAAGCGTCGCCCGGGCTTCGACGAGCGAGACGACCGAATCGCCGATCTCAACCCGCGCGCCGATGGCTTGTTCGCCCCCGCCGATGAGGGCCTGCCGCAGCGCCCAGCCGGAGCCGAACTCCAGCACGCAGAACAGGACGACCAGCAGGACCAGTCGGGGCACGAGGTAACCGAGTCGCAGGTAACGCGTCATGGTCGGTCGCCGGAACAGAACAAGAAGGAGGAGTAGGAGAGGCACCCGTTTTCGATCGGGGTTAGGAGCCCGCGCCGAAAGCCGAGCCAACACGACTGCTCAGTTGGGCACCGAGCAGCACGCGGCCGAGGCGGTACTTGAGGATCCACTTCACGGCCTTCGGGCGGACGCGATCGACCGTGCCACGCGTGGCGAGGTAGATCGGATACGACAGGTAGAGACCCAAGAGCAGCGAGCCGCAGACCACCGTGTTGTGCAGACCCCACCAAGGGCCGAGCGGCGCGTCGTATAGCCAGGCGTAGGTCGGCTGGAGGCTGGGCAGCGTCAGCACCTTGAGGCCCAGCTTGTGCGTGAAGCCGTCGGCCAGCGGGGCGATCGCGGCGACCGCGGCGGCGGTCATCAGGCCGGCCCCCTTGTTGACCCGAAGGGCACAAAGGAGCACGCCGAGGAAGACCGCTAGCAGGGTCGCCTTGGGGACGAGCCCCAAGACCACGCCGATCGCCACGCCGGCGGCGATCTGCCGGCTCGAATCGTTCGCTAGCAGGATGGCCGCCACCGCCCGCAGGGGGCTGAATAACCAATCACTCATCGATCGCTCGCTGTGATGAACGGATCGGGCGCGCAGCAAGACGCGCCTCAGCGAACGGTTTCGGCAACTTGTAACGGTTAGCTTGAATAAAACGATTGAGAACCGGGCCGGCAACGCTAGCGTTGCCGGCCCGGGAGATCGTTTGATTGCCTGCGAGAGAGAGCCATTCAGTCGGCTTCGAAGATGAGGGCTTCGAGCTGCTTGCGGGCGGCGGCCGGGTTGTCGTCTTCGCCGTAGACCTCGGCCAGTTGCAGGCGGGCCAAGCGGCGGGCCGATTTGCGAGGGGCTTCCGCGGCGACTCGCTTCAAGAACTCGACACGGTCGTCGCGTTCCATCATGTCCTCGGCGCTGGTGATCGCGAGGGCGACGATCCCATCGTCATCCGCGGCGAGCTGGCCCACTTTCTCGACGATCTCTAGCCCGCCGTAGAAGGTTTCGAGCATCAAGCGTTCCATCTCGAAATGGTCGAACTCTTCCTCGATGTCTTCCTCCTCCTCTTCTTCCTCTTCCTGGTAGTTGGCATAGCGAACGGCGAGCTTCGGTCGCTGGTTGATCGGCTCATCGAAACCGGCCAGCTTCGGCAGCCCGATCGCCGGGTCGGCTTCGGCTTGGCCGATGAAGCTCTTGCCGAGGGTCAAACAGGCCACGAGCAAGGCAACAACGCCCAACGCCGACAGGGCGCCTCTAAATTCCAAGGGAGATCGCATCGTTTAGGCTCCGTAGAGTGAGTGACGGGGTAGAGAGTTCGCGCCGACGAGACGTCGACCGTTTGCTTGTCGTTGGCAGGCTGCCAGCCTGGGTGATCGCCGCCGCGTTCGGTTTGAGGGTCGTGAGTCGTGGGGCGCGGAAGGCGCTAAGCGATAGCCGCGGTCGCGAGTCGGAGCGGCCGCTCGATAGCCGGGTCATCTGGCTCATCAGCGAGGGGCGTTCGGTGCGAGCCGGGCTAACCCGTACGGCCTCGGCAAGACGCAGCTTCGGCTTGAGCGTTGGCGCCGATTCCTCCGGAAGCAAAGCGATCACGCCCAGCAGCGAAGCGGCGAGCGCGAGGCCCCAGGCGGCCATCCGGCGGCTACGTCGGCGTGGTTTGTCGGCATGCTCGGCGAACGCCAGCTCGCCCAAGTCGCCGTCGTAGGCCGCTTGTCGATAGGCTTCGCCCGCCGAGCTGAGTTGGTTGCGTAGGTCGCTCACCGGCTGGTCTCCTTCTCGCTCAAGACACCCCGCAGCCGCCGCAAGGCTTGCCACACCGAGGCCTTGGCCGCTCCGGCGGAGCAGCCCATCGCCTCGGCCGTGTCGGCCACCGAGAGGCCCTCGAAGTAGCGGAGCGTGACCGCTTCGCGTTGGCGTGGCGGCAGGTCGTCCAGGGCGGTCATGAGCAGTCGATTGGCTTCGAGTTGTTCGAGGCGTAGCTCGCCCGATGGGGTCGTGTCAGCGGCGGTTTGTAGGGCGTCGGGGTGGGTCTTGTCGGCACGCTTGCGGCGTTGCTCGCGGCAGACGTTGAGCGTTACGCCGAGCGCCCACGTCGTGACGCGGCTCCGCCCCTCAAAACGCTCGATCCCACGGAGCAATCGCAACGCGGCCTCTTGGGTCGCTTCGTGCGCCGCGTCGGGTTCCTTCAACTGCGACAACGCTAAGCGGTAGATTATGTCTTGCAGGCCACGGAGCAGATCGGCGGCTGCTCGGCGGTCGCCCGCCCGAGCCGATCGAGCGAGCGATAGCAGCCGCTCGTCGCCGATCGCCTTGTCGTCTTGATCCGCCAACGCGGTGCTCCTTGTTGCCTGTCCGCTAAGTGAGTGCGGCTCGAAGCGAAAAGGTTTAGACCGTTCCGAGAAATTTCTGGCCTCATCCTGATTTGAGCCAATGGTCCTCGGCGGAGCCGAACATGACCTGCTCATGCGGCAGCCTGTCGAGCTCAAAGGCCTCAGCGAAAGCTTCGGGCGATAGTTCCCGGCGTTCGCCGAGGCCGCACCACTCGGCCATCAGGCCGATCACCCGCTCGGGGCGGACGCCGAGGCCGCGGTAGTGGCTGACATGCGTGTCGCCGTGCCGCTTAGCAAGGCGGCGGTCATCCTCGCCCACCACCAGCGGCACGTGGGTGTACTTCGGGATCGGGCCGAGGTCTAAGGCGTGGTAGAGCTGGATCTGTCGCGCGGTGCAGTTAAGCAGATCGTCGCCACGTACGACGTGCGTGACGCCCTGCCGGGCGTCGTCGACCACGACCGCGAGCTGGTAACTCGGCTGGCAGTCCTTCGTGGCGACCAAGAAGTCACCGACCTCTTGCTGCGGATTGAATGCCTGCGGCCCGGCGAAGGCATCGACGAACGGGACCGGTTCATCCAGAGCAATAAACCGCCAAGCCACGCCGGGCGTGTTGAGCGAATTGGCCAAGGGCTTTCGACTGTGGGAGTCGCTGGTCGAAGGCCGGCAAGTCCCGGGGTACCGCAGCTCGCCTTGCCCGGCGTGCGGCGCGCTCAGGCTCGCGGCGAGGATCTGCGACCGCGTGCAGCGGCACGGGTACGCCTTCCCGTCGGCGATCAAGCGTTCGAGCGCCGAACGGTAAGGCGAAAGATCGGCCGACTGGTTGATCGGCCCCTCATCCCAATCGAGCCCGAGCCAGCGGAGCACCTCGGCGGCCTGCTCGTTCGCCCCCGGGCGGACCCGCGTCGAATCGAGGTCTTCCATCCGCAGCAGCACTCGCCAGCCATGTTGCCGCGCGAGCGCCCAGTTCACCAAGAACGTGCGCGCGTTGCCCAGGTGCAGCGTGCCGGTCGGCGAAGGGGCGAGGCGGGTGAGCAATCGAAGAGGCGAAGGGCTAGAAGGCGAGGCGGGATGACAACGCTATCAAACTCTAACCCCTCGACGCTCGCCCCTCACCCCTCCTAGACATCGAACTTCACACCCTGGGCTAGCGGCAGGGCGTCGCCGTAGTTGATCGTGTTGGTGCTGCGTCGCATGTACTGCTTCCAACTGTCGGAGCCCGATTCGCGGCCGCCGCCGGTCTCTTTCTCGCCGCCGAAGGCGCCGCCGATCTCCGCTCCGCTGGTCCCGATATTCACGTTGGCGATGCCGCAGTCGCTGCCGGCGGGGCTGGTGAAGCGGCCGGCCTCGCGGGCGTCGCTGGTGAGGATGGCCGACGACAAGCCCTGCGGCACGGCGTTCTGTAGGTCGATGGCTTCGTCGAGCGTCTTGTAGCCCACGAGGTACGTGAGCGGGGCGAAGGTCTCGTCGTGCATGACGGCCGATTGCTCCGGCATCCGGACCAGGGCGGGCGTCACGTAGTAGCCGCCGGCGGGCACGCCCTCGGTGACCCGCTCGCCCCCGCAAACGACCAGGCCGCCTTGCTCTTTCGCGGCGGCGAGGCTGGCTTGCAGTTTCTCGTAAGCCGGCTTTCCGACGAGCGGGCCAACTAGGTTGCCCTCCTCCGAGGGATCACCGATCGGCAGCGAGGCGTAGGCCTTCTCTAAGCGTTCTTGCAGCGAGCCGATCACGCTCTCGTGAACGATCAGACGCCGGAGGCTGGTGCAACGCTGGCCGGCGGTGCCGACCGCGCTGAAGACGATCGCCCGCACCGCCATGTCGAGATCGGCCGAGGGCGCGACGATCATCGCGTTGTTGCCGCCGAGTTCTAGCAGCGACCGGCCCAAGCGAGCCCCCACCGCGGCGGCGACCTTCTTGCCCATGGGGATCGAGCCGGTCGCCGAGACGAGCGGCACCGATTCGTTGGCGGCCAGGGCCGCGCCGACCTCGGCCCCGCCATTTACCAGGCAGGAGAGCTCCGCCGGGGCCTCGTCCATCGTGGCCGCCGCCCGCACGACCATCTCGTGGCAGGCCAGGGCGATGAGCGGCGTCTGCTCGGACGGCTTCCAGACGATCGGGTCGCCGCACACGAGGCCGATCATCGCGTTCCACGCCCATACCGCACACGGGAAGTTGAACGCGGAGATCACGCCGACCACGCCGAGCGGGTGCCACTGCTCGATGAGTTGATGCTCGGGCCGTTCGCTGGCGATGGTTTTGCCGTAGAGCTGGCGGCTGAGGCCGACCGCGAAGTCGCAGACGTCGATCCACTCCTGGACCTCGCCCTCGGCTTCGGACGGGATCTTGCCCGCTTCGAGCGTGATCAGCTTCGATAGCTCCGCCTTGTGCTCGCGGGCCAGGTTGCCGATCCGCCGCACCAGTTCGCCCCGCACCGGAGCGGGGACGGTCCGCCAGTCGAGGAACGCGGTGTGGGCCTTGGCCACGGCGTCGGCGACTTCGTCGGGCGATGCCGTGCCGCACTTGCCGGTGGCCGCCCCGTCGATCGGCGACGCCGGCTCAAAGGCTTGGCCCGCACCGGCCAGGTATTGCTCCCCGATGGCGACACCGGGATAGGCCCCATCGATCGGATTGGGCAGGAGGCGGCTGGGGATTTCCATGGCTCGATGTCTCGTTGAAACGTGAGAGAACCACGAAGGCACGAAGGGCACGAAGAGCTGATCCGCAGGTCTTGGTGTCCTTCGTGCCTTCGTGGTTCAAAAGAACTTAAGTAGCCGCGATCGGAGCGCGGACGGCCGTCGCCTTAGCATAGGGCTCGCCGAACTCGTTCGACTCGAAGTCGGCCAGTGTGACGTCCTCTTGGCGCACGAAGCCTTTGCTCGGCAGCTTGCCTTGGCGGTGCAGGTCGACCACGCAGCACATGCTTGTGGCCGTGGTGATCTGGATCGAGCTGGCGTCGAGGCCGTGCACCTCGCCGTGGTAGACCTTGCGGGCGTCGGCGACCTGCTCGTAGCGATCGCCCTTCCAGCCCGTGACGGTGCTGAAGATCAGAACAACGTCTTGGTTGGTGCAGGGGATGGCGGCTTCCATCAGTTCCTTGAGCAGGTCGCGGCGATCGTAGAACCGCAGCCCGTGCAGCAAGAACATCATCAGCTCACGGTGCCCCGTGTAGCGGACGGTCTTGTAATCGAGGTCGTTCACGCGGCCTTCGAGGGTCTCGCAGAGCGTGCCCAGCCCGCCGGAGGTGTTGAACGCTTCGTAGTCGACGCCGTCGAGCGCGAAGTGCTCGAGGCCTTCCATGGGTTGCAGTTGGAGCAGCTTGCCACCGCTGATCGCCTCGCACGGGTTGCAGTACTCGTTGATGAGGCCGTCGGTGCTCCAAGTCAGGTTGTACTTGAGGTAGTTGGTCGGGTAGAGCGGCAACGCCCCGACCCGCATCTTCACCCGGTCCAGGCGGTCGAAGCCTTGGCACAGGTCGTGTGCGAGGATGCCGATGTAGCCCGGGGCGAGGCCGCATTGCGGCATGAAGATCTGCCCGTCGGCGGCGTTGCCGGCGATCGTGCGGACGGCGTGCGTCGTGGCGACATCTTCGGTCAGGTCGAAGTAGCTGACGCCCGCCTCCAACGCGGCGACGGCGATCCCTTCGTTCTGATCGAACGCACAGGCCGAGATCACCGCCTTGCGGCCCTTGAGGGCGGCGACGACCTCGTCGTGGTTCGTGACATCGACCACCCGCGCCGCCACGCCCGGCGTTTCGGCCACGACCTCATCGCAAGCCCCTTGGGCGATGTCGCCGATGAGCACATCGTAGTGCCCGGAGAGGTGCAGCATGCGGGCGATGCCGCGGCCGATCTTGCCAGCGCCGAGTATCGTGACGGGGTACTTCAAGGAGGTGTCTCGTTAGAAGGGCAGGGAATGAATGCCGGATGCCGCTCGCTCAGCCCTTCGAGTCGGTTGATTCGAAGATCTTGTCGGCGCTCGCCGCGATGAAGCCTGGGTACAGCTCGCCGGACTCGGTTGGGTAGCGTTTGGCGAACTCGTAGTAGCAGGTCGGCACCTCGTGGACCTCGTCGCCGGCGAAGGGGATGGGCATCCGATCGGCCAGCGTCGAACCCTGCTCCAAGAGCACGTCGGGAGAACCCTTCACGCGTCCGCCCGAGTCGTTGATCTCGTAGCCGAGGCTCTCGACGACCTTCAGCACGTCCTCGACTTCGGTATACTTCTCCAAGTAGTTCACGCCGATCGTGAAGTGGTTCGGCCGGATGCCGATCGACGCCACCCACGCGGCGTACTCGCTCTCGGCTTGCAGCGTTTGGTACTCGGCGTGGGTGACCGGCTCCCACAGGCGGCCGGACCACATAACACTCGGGTCGGCGATCTTCGCGGGATCGACTTGGCCAGCGAGCCGCTCGAGGATCGCCGCGGCGTCGCTCGAGAGTTCGTTGACTCGCAGCTCGGAGACAAAGACCCGCGGCAACTCGGGCTCGGGCGGCAGGTAGCCGTACGCCGACAGCTTCTTGGCCTTGAAGTCGTACGGCTCGTAGGGCTTGTAACCGATCGCCAAGAGGTGCGGCTCGAGGGCCTTGAGGCCGATCGGCTCCAGGGCCAGCGTGCGGAACGCGACATGGTCGTTCACCACCCGCTCGCCGGCGACCTCGAAGGCGGCCCGGATCCGCTCGGCTTGCGGCGTCATGGCGATGTAGTCGGCCCAGAGATGGGCGAAGAACTGGTTGGCATCCATCGGTCGGCTCTTGGGGAAAGCACTGCGAAAGAACGGAAGCTCGACGCCTATGCTACTCCTACGCACAAACGCGACAAAGTGTTGACGTCGCGCAGGCAAAACACGCGGCTGCGAGAGGGGCTCGTTCATCGCTCGGGGCGATCGATTAGCACGTTTGACCAATCAGCCTGCTATCCCTCATACTCCTGGGCTGTCGATGACTCAGCGAGAGGTCTCTGTGACGGGGGCCTTGCGAACCTGGTCAGGGTGGAGACGCCGCAGCCATAAGCCCGAGCTCACGGGTGCGGGGGCCTCTCGCTGGTCATCGACAGCTCTTCCCGCGGGATTTGCCCGTGGGAGGCTTGGTGTGGGAGGCTTCTCCGAAGCCGATTACGGCACGCCAGCCAAAGCTGCCCAGCCAGTCCGGCTCATGTTCCCGTAATCGGTGTCAGAGACACCTCCCACCTACACGCCCCGCATGTCCGAGCCCCTCGAAGATCCTGCCGGCTCGCAGTCGCCCGAGGGCGAGTACGTCGTCGTGGCCCGCCGCTATCGGCCGCAGGCGTTTGGCGAGCTGATCGGCCAGCAGCACGTCGCCGAGGCCCTGCAACAGGCGATCAAGACCGGGCGGATCGGGCACGCGTACCTCTTCACAGGCGCCCGGGGCGTCGGCAAGACCTCCGCCGCCCGCATCCTTGCCAAGGCACTCAATTGCGAGAACGGCCCGACGGCCGAACCGTGCGGCAAGTGCGACCCGTGCCAACGCATCGCCGGCGGCGACGATGTCGATGTCTTGGAGATCGACGGCGCAAGCAACCGCGGCATCGATGAGATCCGCCAGCTCCGGCAGAACGCCGGCGTGCGGCCCAGCCGGTCGCGGCTGAAGGTCTACATCATCGACGAAGTCCATATGCTCACGAAGGAGGCCTTCAACGCCCTCCTCAAGACGCTCGAAGAGCCGCCCGAGCATGTGAAATTCATCTTCGCGACCACCGAGCCGCAGAAGATCCCGATCACGATCCTCAGCCGCTGCCAGCGGTTCGACTTCGCCGGCGTCGATGCCGCGAGCATCGGCGAGCGGCTCCGGCAGATCGCCGAGGCCGAGGGCGTGGCGATCGACGAGGAGGCGCTGCAGATCCTCGCCGTCCGGGCGGCCGGGTCGATGCGGGACAGCCAATCGCTGCTCGAACAACTGCTGGCGGTCGCCGACAAGCAGATCGCCGCGGATGATGTGAACCGCCTCTTGGGCATCGCCCCCGCGGCGCGCGTGGCGAGCCTCGCCGAGAAGCTCGCCGACCGCGATGCGGCCACCGCCCTGAGCCTGCTCGACGCGTCCGTCCGTGCCGGCGCGGACCCGGGCCAAGTGCTCGACCAACTCATCGGCTACTACCGCGACGTGATGGCCGTCACGGTCGGCTGCCCGCCGGAGCAGATGCTCCATGCGTTGCCCGCCCAACACGCGGCCGCAAAGGCTTTGGGCGAACGGCTTGGGATTCAGACAGTGCTGGCCGCGATGCAGGTGCTCGACCAAACCGCGGTGCGGATGCGGGTGAGTGTCCACGAGCGGACGCTGGCCGATATGGCGATCGTCCGGCTCGCGTCGATGGACGACCTCGACGACCTGTCGCAGGCCGTGGCGGACCTGCGGGCGAATCCTGCCGAAGCGGGAGTCGGCAGAGGGCAGCGGGCAGTCGGCAGTCCGCCTGCGGCGGTAAAAGAAAACGTTGAGTCGGTAGCCGCTCAGCCAGCACCACCAACGGGTGTCGGGGGCGCTCCCGCCAGGGAATCCCCCGAGCAAGCCCTTGGGCGATCCGACGCTCTTCCGGCCGCCCAACTCAGTACCCAAGACCCGGGGGCTTCTGCCCAGCTCTCGGGAGAAACGGGGCAGAGCGCCCCCTCCACCCATCGCGATGCTTCTGCACAGGAGCGAGTCGCGTCGGTCGAGCCAGCGGCTGACCCGACCCCGCCGCCGCATGTTGAAGTGACGGCGTCCGCCCCGCCGGCACCGGCCGCCGCGACCGTGGCGCAGGCCGCTCCGCCGAGGGTGGCGGCCGACGACCCGAACGGCCTGCTGGCCCAATTCACGGCGATGCAACAGACGGGCGTCAAACGCCAGCCGCCGCCGACCCCCGTCTCGCGTCGCGAAGTCAAACGCCAGCAGCTAGCGGAGGTGACCAAGCAGCCGTTCGTCGCCAAAGCAATGGAACTCTTCCAGGTCGAATCCGATAAGATCAAATACCAACCACCACGCGATGCGTGACCAGTCGCGTTAGCGTTTCCTTCCCACTCCCGCCTACCCACTTCCCAACTATGTTAAAAGGCCTCGGCAACCTCGCAAACCTCGGCGGCATGATGCAGCAGGCGCAGCAGATGGGCGCCAAGATGAAAGAGATGCAGGAGAGCCTGAAGACGAAACGCGTCACGGGCGAGGCGGGCGGCGGCATGGTCGCTGTCGAGATGTCCGGCGCCCAAGAAGTCGTCGGCGTGAAGATCGATCCGGGCCTCATCGAGCGGAACGAGCGCGAGATGATCGAAGACCTGGTCGCCGCGGCCACGAACGACGCCGCCACCAAAGCCAAGTCCCTCTACGCCGAAGCCATGCAAGACATCACCGGCGGCCTGAACCTGCCGGGGATGGAAGGGATGATGGAGAAGTTCACGGGCGGCGGGGAGTAACACTCGCTTGGCAATCAGATTGGTTGTGGCCAAAAATAGATAAGCCACACGACTGAATCCGGGTAGAATGCTGCCGATTGGCTTGGTTCGTTGACCCGATTGCAAGCAAGCCAAGACGCGGAGCCATGCGACAAAACGTAAGTCGCGGGCGGGTAACGCGTTGCGGGGCGTTTAGGCTCGATCTGGCCGAACCGTCCTTGGGCGATGCGACAAAACCCAAGCGACACAACGCGTTCTTTATCCGTTCTTTTCTGGGCCGCCATCTTTTCTGCGGCTTTTGGCCGGCTCGCTCGGCTTCTTCTGCGAGCTAAGCTTCGGGTGGACCCCGCGATTGCTTTGACCTTACGGCTCGCCGAGCGGTATGGTACAGCAGTTGCTTGCAGCCACCCGGCCCGCGGCCCACAACACCCCACCAGAGAAAGTAGACGACGATCATGCGGATGTCCTTCGGACAATCGATGCAGATGGCGCAGAAGCAGGTGCTCGCGCCGCGCATGATCCAGTCGATGGAGATCCTCCAGCTGCCGATCCTCGCCCTTCAGGAGCGGATCGAGCAAGAGCTCCAAGACAATCCCTGCCTCGAGCAGGTCGAGCCGGAAGCCGACGACCGCAACGAGGAGGTTGTCGACCTCAGCGGCGAGAGCGAGAAGGAACTGGTCGTCGATGAGTCCTCGAACAACGAGGACGACTTCGAGCGGCTGGTGAATATGGCAGAGAACCTGCCGGACGATTACGAGGAGCGGAGCCGGCCGTCGAGCGGCCAGATGGAGGCCGACGCCGACCGAGCGTTCGACCAGATGGCGAACATGACCGCCCGGGCCGAAACGCTCTGCGATTATCTCCAGCACCAACTCAGCTGGTTCGATCTCGAAGAGCCGGTCCGCCGGATGGCGGAGCGGATCATCTACAGCCTCGATACGAACGGCTACCTGAAGTCGCCGCTCGAGGAGCTGTTGCCCCCGTCGCCGCCCGATCTGAACGGCTCGGCCGAAGAGCACCGCAAGACGCAACTCGCGCTCGCCGAGAAGGCGTTGACGCTCGTCCAGCACCTCGACCCGCCGGGCGTGGGCGCGCGGTCGCTCAAGGAGTGCCTGCTGCTCCAATTGCAGCCGGGGCACCCGTTCGAGACCGAGCTGCGGACGCTCATCGACAACCACCTGGAAGACCTCCAGAACAACCGTCTGCCGCAGATCTCGAAGAAGACCGGGTTCACGCTCGACGATATCAACGAGCTGTGGGAGGAGATCCGACTCTTCAAGCCGAAGCCGGGCGCCGATTTCAGCTCGTCGAACGTGGCGAGCGTGCGGCCCGATGTCTTCTTGGACAAGGACGAGAACGGCAAGTACGTCGTGCGGCTCGAAGAGGGCGAGCTGCCGTCGCTGTTCGTTTCGCCTTACTACCGCAAGCTGCTCAAGCAGGTCGCCGACGCCGACGAGGAAGCCCGCGAGTTCATCAAGCGGAAGGTCAACTCGGCCCAATGGCTCATCGAAGCGATCGAGCAACGCCGCAGCACGCTGAGCCGCGTGTCGCAGGCGATCGTCGATCACCAGACCAAGTTCCTCGACGAAGGCCCCGAGGCGATCGAGCCGCTCAAGATGCAGCAGATCGCCGACCGCGTCGGCGTGCACGTGACGACCGTCAGCCGTGCCGTCGATGACAAGTGGATCCAAACGGCCCGCGGGATCTTCCCGCTCAAGCGGTTCTTCGTCGGCGGCACGACCAACGCCGAGGGCGACGACGTCGCCTGGGACGTGGTTCGGATCAAGCTGCAAGAGATCGTCGACGCCGAGGACAAGGCCAAGCCGCTCAGCGACGACTCGCTGGTCAAAGAGCTCGCCAAGCACGGCGTGAAGGTCGCCCGCCGCACGGTCACGAAGTACCGCAAGGCGATGGACATCCCCAGCAGCCGACAACGGAAAGACTGGGCCGCGACGAAGTAAGCCGTCGTCAGCCAGCGAACGGCAGGCCCACCGGGTCAGTCGCGAGCCCACTTCTTAACGGCGAGCCCACGACGCCAGTCGTGGGAGACAGCGGGTACCCGGGTTCCTCCCCCGACTGGCGTCGGAGGCTCGCTTACGGCTGCTCATCGGCGCGACCGATCCAGACGAGGATGCCTTCGTCGGAGTCGGCAGAGCTCATGACACCACCGTGCATGAAGCGTTTTTCAAGTAAGACAAGCGGTGCCGATTCGATCGGGTGCATGGTCTGTCGACGAGCCGCGATACCACTCTCAAAGTAGCTGAGTGGTGGCTTCTTGCGATCTGGGAATACGTTCTCGATCGTTGGCCATTTATTGGGCTCTTCGAGAATATTTAAACCGATCATCGCTCCAGAGCTCCCTGGTGATGTCGGCGACATCTTTACTCGCAAGATTTTCTTGCCTTGGTCGTTACGAGATAAGGCGACCGATACAAGATGCTCTCCAGGAGAGCATCCGTTCGCAGTGATATCACCGCCCGTGCTCGATTGACCGCTTCTTATGGTTGAAAGACCGGGCGGAGGTCCGGGAGCAAAGCTGGGCGTTTCTCCGTTCATTGGCAGGCCGTTAGCCTGACAAGCCAAGTAGTACTTTCGCCCTGTTGGTAGGTAGACTCGATAACTCCAGACCCCGCTACGCGGATCGGCGACTCGGATCGCATAGACCTTCGTCGGGTCCTCGATCGTCAGCACCCCCTGTTCGGCGCGGAGCTTGGTGTTCTCTTCGAGTATCAGGCTTAGCTCTGCCTGCAGCTCGCGGATCGTCTGCCACGAGCCATACAGCCCGGCGATCGCCGCGACGGCGGTTCCGAGGAAGAGCAGGTTGAGCACGGAGACCTGCGGGCGTCGGCGGGGGGCGTTTGGGCTCATCTTCCGCAGAGTAATGGAAGCCCGGCTTGGCTGGTAAGGCCACGGAGCGCCGGCCGTAATCCCGGGCGGGCGACATTAGCCCTCTGCTGCGACGCCCAATCTGTCAGGCGTCGAGCGATTCCCTGCTGGGATTGTCTGCCTGCTATGACTCGAATCCGCACGATCCGCCGCCTCGGGGCCCTTGCCTGCCTGCTGTTATCACTGCCCTGCGAGGCGGTCGAGGCCGCCGGCCCGGTCGAGATCAAGGTCTACGCGACGCAACGGCGGAGCATCGAGGGCATCAGCGAGCTGGATCGCAAGGTCTATTTCTCGATGTCCGATGCGGGCCGCGGATTCGACAAACGGGTCCGCTCCGAGGAGAGGATGGAGTACCTGCTCGATGATCTCGGCATCCATTTCGGGCGCTCGCTCGGGCCCGTGCGCGGCGTGAAGGATTGGACGAAGGCGATCCGCGAAGATGCCAATCGCCCCGGCTACGCCGACCCCGAGTTCCTCCGCGAGGTGTGTCGAAAGAAGCCCGAGGAGCCGGGCGAGACGTTTCGTCGCTTGGTGGGAGGCCGGCTCGATGTGGCTGCCCACGAGGCCAAGGGGGCATTCCCCGATTTCATGGGGGAGTTCCATAACGAACGCTCCAAGGAGGCCTCGGAGAGTGGGTCGCACAACCACGCGTTGCCCGGCGACCTCGACGCCGCGGCCGAGTTGACCGCCGGGGTGTTGCAGCATGGTTTCAGCGACTTCGATCGGCCCGCCTACTACGAGCCGATGAACGAGCCGCATTGGTCGTTCATCGGCAGTGATGAGTTGGCCGATTGGCACCTCAAGACCCACGCCGCGGTGCGCGAGCGCGGTCTCAATGTGAAGGTCGGTGGCCCGTGCAACTCGGTCTGCTACTTCTACCGGAACAACTACAACGCCTTCAACGGCGTTCGCGACTTCATCAAGAAGACGGACTGCCAACTCGATTTCTACTCGTTCCATGCCTACGACTACCTCAAATGGAACGGCGAGGCGTTCGAGGGGCGGATCAGCAGCGGCCTGCCACTCGAAGGGATGCTCGACCTAGTCGAGTCGTACGCGGTGAGTGAGTTCGGCAAGCCGGTCGAACTGGTGATCTCCGAGCAGGGGGGATACATAACCGGTTCGGAAGGAAGGCCAACGAGCGAAGGGGTTGCCGATCTCATCGCCGAGCGGCACTTCCCGGGCGGCGAGGGTTTCGAGAACGAACTACGCAAGCGATCGATCCAGAGTCACATCTTGGTAAGCGCCGTGATCGCCAACACGTTGACGTTCATGGATCACCCGCATGTTGTAAAGAAGTCCGTCCCGTTCTTGCTGCTCGACTCGATGGGCTGGGACGTCCGCTACTACCCGACGATGTATGTGCCGTACGAGTTCGAAGACAAGACCCGTTTGGTGGAAACCCGGAACACCGACTTCTACAAGCTCTTCCGTGATTTCAACGGGCAACGCGTGGTGGTCTCTAACGACGACCCCGACCTCCAGGTACGGGCGGTCGTCGATGGCACGACGCTCCGCGTGGTGATTAACAACCTGTCGGACGCGCCGCACACGACCAACCTGCGACTCCCAAAGACCGACGAGCTCAGCATCCGCCGCTACGGACGCAACGCGGACTACACGCCCTACCTGAACGATGACCAACTCGCCACGACCGAAGGGTTGCAAATCGAGGGACGCGAAGCGGTGCTGATCACGGCCCGATACGGGCGGCCGATCCCCGAGCGGGGCGTGGTTGAGGAGACGGCTTGCTACGCCGATAAGATTGTGGCACGCCCGAAGGACGGCAAGCCGGTGCGGATGACGATCCGCACGCCGAGCCTCGACGGCTTGAAGTACGCGACGCTGCGGATCGGGGTCACCCGGCCGACCACAGCCGAACCGACGGTGTTGCTCAAGTTCAATGGCAAGCGGGTCCGCGTGCCGCTAGAAGACGCCGCGCCGCGGTTGATCGATGGCGGGCGAGAGTATGCCTCGACCAAGCTCGTGCGGATCGATCCCGAGCTGGTCCGGGAACGCAACCGCGTCGAGGTTGCGTTCGGCGACGATGACCGAGGGTTCATCGGCAGCGTCGTGTTGCGGATCGGCAGGCAGCTCTAGATCGGGGCTCGGCTAGACCTCTGCTTATTGTCTAGATGATGGGTCAAAAACCCTCGCCTTCAGGCGACTCCTTCAGGTTTTCCGTTGGCGAGCCGTTGGATTGGTGCTCAGGAGTGGGGTTTGAGGCGGCGTTCGGGCAGGCGTGATTCGATTGTTGATATGCTGGCAAGGCCCTGTGCCGAAGCCGTTAGCGATTTTGTCCTGCTTTCTCGTGGGCTGAGGACTTCAGTCCGAAGCTCACGAAACGCTCGAACCTACCGGCTTCCAGCCGGTAGTCATTTCAGTCAAGGCCCGCCGAGCCGCGTGTTGCCGCATGTTGGCCGGCCGGGGGAGGATTTTTTGCTCCCAATAGCGCAGGCCGATTCGGTCTGATTATAGTGCATTACTGCCCTCTCACGCGTCCCACCCCACCCGGCTACCCAACGGCTTCGCTGCCCTGGGCTTCGGCCGGAGCGCGAGGCAGCCGATTCGCCACGGCACGCATCGTGTTGCTCCGCGGCGAATGCTCACCGATTAGCCCACCTTCCGTCCTCCGCCCTCCCGTCCCGCTCTGCTGCCTGCCATGCCTCGCGTCTCGGTGTTGATGACGGTCTACAACGGCATGCCGTATCTGCCCAGCGCGGTCGATTCGGTGATGGCTCAGACGTTCCAGGACTTCGAGTTTGTGATCGTCAATGACGGTTCGACGGACGACTCGCCGGCGTACCTCGATTCCCTGACCGATCCGCGGTTCAAGGTCGTGCACCGGGAGAACGGCGGCACCGCGGCGGCGGCCAACGAGGGCCTCACGCATTGCACCGGCGAGTACGTCGCCCGCGTGGACGACGACGACTTGCAACTGCCGACCCGCTTCGAGAAGCAGGTCGCCTACCTCGATCAGCACCGAGACGTCGGACTCGTCGGCACGCAGATGGCACCGCTCGGATCGCATGGCGTCGGGCCGAGCTTAAATCTTCCGACCACGCACGAAGGCATCTACAACGCGATGCTCGAAGGCCGCCACGGCCTGGGCCACGCGAACATCATGATGCGCACCGAGACACTCCGTGGCATCGACGGCTACTGGTCGCTCCGGTTGCAGGACGCCTGGGACATGATGCTCCGGATGGGCGAGGTCTCGAAGCTCGCCGTCATCGACGAAGTCCTGCACCACTACCGCGTCCACACCGGCAGCCTCAACGGCAAGGGGATGCGGCGGATGCGGACAAGCATCGACTACGCCCGCGAGCTGGCACGCCGACGCCAGTCGGGCGAGGCTCCGATCAGCTACCCGCAATACGAGGCCGAAAAGAACAGCCGCCCGTTCCTGTCGCGGGTGCTTGAGTCGATCGACCTTCACGCTCGCACGCAGTACCGCTTGGCCGTTGCCGAGATGTACGGCGGGCGCAAGGCGTTGGGTTACGTGCGACTTGGCTGGGCCGCGTTGTGCTCGCCCGAGCTGACCATCGGCCGGCTGAAGCGGCTGGTGAAACCCGCCTCCCATTGATTCCCAACTAGATAGTCTCCAACGAGAAACAGATGAGTGTTGCCATTGTCACCGGCTCGGCCGGCTTGATCGGCTCGGAAGCCGCCGCGTACTTCGCGGAGCAGGGCATGGATGTGGTGGGCGTCGATAACGATATGCGGAAGGAGTTCTTCGGCGAAGAGGCTTCGACCAAGTGGAATCGTGAGCGGCTCATCGAGCGGCTCGGCGATCGCTACACGCACGCCGACCTCGACATCCGCGACGACGCCGCGGTCGATGCCTTGTTCGAGACCTACGGCAACAGCATCAAGCTCGTCATCCACACCGCGGCGCAGCCGTCGCACGACTGGGCCGCCCGCGCGCCGAAGATCGACTTCGGGGTTAACGCGAACGGCACGCTGAACCTGCTCGAAGCGGTCCGGCAGAACTGCCCCGAGGCGGTCTTCATCTTCACCAGCACCAACAAGGTGTACGGCGACACACCCAACAAGCTGCCGCTGGTGGAGCAAGAGAAGCGTTGGGAGATCGACCCGTCACACACCTACGCCGACGGCATCCGCGAGGATATGTCGATCGACTCGTGCATGCACAGCCTGTTCGGAGCGTCGAAGGTCGCAGCCGATGTATTGGTGCAGGAGTACGGCCGCTACTTCGAGATGCCGACCGTCTGTTTCCGCGGTGGCTGCCTGACCGGCCCCAGCCATTCGGGCACGGCTCTGCACGGCTTCCTCGCCTACCTGATGCGTTGCGCCGCGACGGGCACGCACTACAACGTGTTCGGCTACAAGGGCAAGCAGGTCCGCGACAACATCCACAGCAATGACTTGATCCGCGCGTTCGACGCGTTCTTCAAGAACCCGCGTTGCAGCGCGGTCTACAACATCGGCGGCGGACGCCACAGCAACTGCTCGATGCTCGAAGCGATCGACGAGTGCCAGCGGATCACCGGCCGCGAGATGAACTACACGTACAAAGAAGACAACCGCGCCGGCGACCATATCTGGTGGGTCGGCGACTTGGCACGCTTCCAGAACGATTACCCTGACTGGAAGCTTCAGTACAACGTGCCGGCGATCCTTCAAGAAATCTATGAAGCGGGCGCGGAACGCTGGCTGGAGACCGCAACGGCTTAGAAGAAAGCGGAACCGCCAAGACGCCACGAGCGCCAAGACCCGCCAGGCAAGGAAGCGGTTCCTTCAACCCTCCCGCATTACTCTCTTAGCGATCCCTGGCGCTCTTGGCGGTTAGCTCATCGAGTTCTGATCCATGATCGACGACGGCAAGCACAACATCCTCGGCGTGAATATCAGCGCCGTTGATTACGAAGGGGCGATCGAGCGCGTCATGCACGCCGCCGAGGCTCGCGAACCGCTCGCCGTTTCCGCATTGGCGGTGCACGGGCTGATGACCGGGGCGCTCGATTCGGAGCACAAGTATCGGCTCAATCGGTTCGACCTGCTCTGCCCGGACGGGCAGCCGGTCCGTTGGGCGCTTGGGTGGTTGCACGGCAAGCGGCTGCCGGACCGTGTCTACGGCCCGAACCTGATGCTCAAGCTGTGCGAGCGTGCCGCGAAAGACAGCACACCCATCTTCCTATTCGGCGGCAGCGAAGAACTGCTCAGCGTGCTGAGCGCCAACCTGACCGAGAAGTTCCCCGGCCTGCAAATCGCTGGCACGCGGGCGTCGAAGTTCCGCACGGTGAACGCCGAGGAACGCCAGGAGTTGATCGACGACATCAAGGCATCCGGTGCGAAGATCACCTTCGTCGGCCTCGGCTGCCCCCGCCAAGAGGTCTTCACCTACGAGATGCGCGACGACCTCTCGATGCCGCTCTTGGCGGTCGGCGCCGCGTTCAACTTCCACGCCGGCCTGCTCGACCAAGCCCCGAAGTGGCTCCAAGACCGCGGCCTCGAGTGGGCCTACCGCTTCACCAAGGAGCCCCGCCGGCTGTTTCATCGGTACATGGTGCTGAATCCGATGTACCTGGGGATGCTTGGCTTGCAGATGGTCGGCCTAAAGCGGCCAAAAGCCGAGGGCGACGAGCCACAGGCGAGGGTTTGCTACGGTTGAGACAAAGCGAGCGACGCCATTTCTGCCGCCATAGGCGTCTCACTCCGAGCGTCATTCTAGCCAGGGGTAGCAGCGACACTTGTCCGCGATACGCATCGCCTGTCGTAGGGCTTAGCTCGGACACGTGTCGGTGTCGCTTGGCGACGGGAGGCAAATCGGCACGCCTCTTGGGCTGACGCCCACGGACAATCGGCCGAACTCGATTCAACCGATCGCCGAGCCCCTCGCGGCCGACTGTCCGTGCCATCCGTGGCAAAGCCACATCTCGTATGCGTCGTGGGTCGAGCAAAGTCTGTCTACTGCCAAAACTTCCACCAGGGCTTCTTCGTCCTCAGCAGTGCCTTGCTAACCTCGGTCTTAATCTTTGTCGCGCTCTCTCCGGCAGCGAACGACCAGGTAATGGCTGTATGAGGTAGGTGTGTGGTGAAGTAGTCGATCCAATCAGGATGCGGTTGTCGCTCGGAATAGACACGAGTAACAAGTGTGTGGCTGATGCCCTGTTCTGTCAGAGCATCGAGACTCATTCGAATTGCGTCGTCGTCTTCGGTCTCCGCCACAGTTGTAATAGTCGCTTGGCCATTGGAGTGGTGGAACTCAAACACTACGACGTTGTGCAAATCGGCGCCAGCAGGGTTGTTGGGCGTATCCTTACCACTTGCCGCGTATCCCATGTGTAGAGCCTTATTGGTTTCTTTGTCGTCAAAGGAAACTGAGCTGAGGTTTCCTTAGAGCAATCACACCGATTCAATATGCAGCCCACGGCTGCGGCGTTCTTTGCGGCGGGCGTCGTCGATGGCGTCGGCGACGTCGCGGACGTGCTCGATGCCGGGCAGGTCGAGCTCGGGCGTGGTCCGGTCGCTTGAGGTCACGTGGATCGTGCCGATGCCTAGCAGGCGTTCGATGGGGCCTTGGCGGTAGGTGACGTCGTCGATGTCGATCAGTTCGACGCGATCGAAACGCCGCCACAGCAGGCCGGACTCGGTCACCAACCGTTGCGAGGTGAGCGTGTAGTGGATGCTGAGCCGGCGGTAGCCGTACCAGGCCGCCATGCCGAGCCACATCAGGCCGACGCCGGTGATGAGCCAAAACCAGCCGGAGCCGGGCATCGCGGCGAGCAGCCCAACGATCAGCAGCGCGACGGTCAGCACCGCCCCGCTGACCCACGTGCCGATCATCGCCAGATGCGAGAAGCTGCCGGTCCAGATGCCCTCTTCCGGCTCCTCGCCGTCGGCTTGCTTCGAGGCAACGGCTTGCTGGAAGCGGTCACGCGGCGTCTCGGACGCGGGGCGTTGACGTTTCTTCGGCTCGGCGGGGTTGTCGGACATCGGCGTGCTAGCAACTGGAGGGCACCGGGAGAAAACGCGGCTTGCCGCGGAGTATACAGGATGCCGGTTATTCGTCATCGATCGTTCTGGCTTGGCCAAAAAACCTCGGCTAGTTGGCTGACCCGGGGCCTCCATTCGGCTATCTTCACGCCATGAGGTGTCCCTACTGCCGCAAAGACAACGACCGGGTCATCGACTCCCGGGCCAGCCAAGACGGTGCCGCCATCCGCCGGCGTCGCGAGTGCGTGGCGTGCAGCCGGCGGTACACGACCTACGAGCGGCCCGAGGACACGACCATCAAAGTCGTGAAGAAGGACGGCTCGCGGGCCCCCTTCGATCGCGAGAAGATCCAGCAGGGCCTCGAGCGGGCGTGTTGGAAGCGGCCGATCTCGACCCTCCAGATCGACGCCACGGTCGATGCCATCGAGAACGACGTCTACCAATCGTTCGAGAACGAGATCGAAACGACCGAGCTCGGCCAATTGGTGATGGAGCACCTGCGGGAGCTCGACCAAGTGGCGTTCGTCCGCTTCGCGAGCGTGTACCGACAGTTCAAGGACGCGCACGACTTTGTCGAAGAACTCCGCCCGATGCTCGAAGCCGGACCCCGCAAGACGCCCCGGTGAACCGTCGTGGCCGGGTAAGTTCAGAGGAGGGGATGATTGGGGAGCGGGTGATGGTCGCTAGAGCGTGATGACGTCTCGCTGCGGTCTTATCGAAAAGCACTGATCCGTAGGGGTTGTGGCAGTTTGGGTATTTGTAGGAGAGGCATTACCCGCGGCGGACACGATCCCCACTCTCCCCCTTATCTCCCTTCCGCAGGTGTCCACCAAAAAAGGCGCCGACGTGTCGGAGTAGACAGCTCCCCTCGCAAGATTTAAGATTCGCTCTTGCGAATTGGGGCGGTAGCTCAGTTGGGAGAGCGCAGCGTTCGCATCGCTGAGGTCGGGAGTTCGAACCTCCTCCGCTCCACTGGTTCATTTGGCCGTCGCTTGGCTTCTCGCCAAGACCTCCGTACGCCCAGATTTCTTGGCAATCGGGTTGGCTTCGCTAAGACGTTTGGACACCGGATTCTCTTGTCCCCAGCCCCTAATCCCTGGCCCCTCGCATGAAGCTCACCGATTTCTACAGCGAAGTCTCTCGCCGTGCCGACACCGGCAAGACGGCCATCTCTGCCGCCGAGACCCGCCGGGTGTTGTCGGAGGCCTTCCTGGTGCTCAACAAGCTCAAGGCAGCCGAGGCGGCCGACGTTTTCGCCAAGGGCTTGGCCCAGGCCGCGAAGAAGACCGCCAAGAAGTAAGTGGGCTCCGCGTCGGCACCGACTCCTGCTGAATCGCTTGATGGGCCGACCTCGGCTTATCTGCACGTGCCGTTCTGTCGGCACCGGTGCGGTTACTGCAACTTCGCCGTCGTCGCCGGCCGCGATGACCTTGCGCCGGCCTACTTGAAGGCACTGGCGACCGAACTGTCGTGGCTCGAAACGCCCCGACCGGTGGAGACGCTCTACCTCGGCGGCGGCACGCCGACTCGGTTGGTCGCGCCACAGCTTGCCGAGCTGCTGACGCTCGCCCGCCGTTGGTTTCCGGTGCTGCCGGGCGTCGAGCCGGAGTGGACCGTCGAGGCCAACCCGGGCGATCTGTCCGAGTCCTCGATCGCCCTGCTCGCCGAGCACGGCGTGACGCGGATCAGCCTGGGCGTGCAATCGCTCAACGCGGCGAAGCTCACCAAGCTCGAACGCGACCACACGCCCGAGGATGTGCAGCGGGTCGTTTCGCAAGCGAAGTCCGCCGGACTCGCGGTGGCGATCGACCTGATCTTCGCCGCCCCCGGCGAGACGTTCGCAGCCTGGCAAGACGACGTCGAGGCGGCCCTGGCTTTAGAGCCATCGCACATCTCGACCTACGGCCTGACCTACGAGAAGGGAACCACCTTCTGGTCACGCCGCGACCATGGCGACTTGTCCGAGCTTGAAGACGACCTGCAACGCTCGATGTACGAGCACGCGATCGATCGGTTGGCCGAGGCCGGCTTCGAGCACTACGAGGTCTCAAACTTCGCCCGCCCCGGACGGCGGAGCCGCCACAACGAGGCGTACTGGACCGGGCGTGAGTGGCACGCCGCGGGGCCGGGAGCGGCCCGCTTCGTCGCCGGCGTCCGCGAGACGAACCACCGCAGCACGACGACCTGGCTCCGCCGCGTCGGAACGGGCGAGTCGCCGGTCGAAGACCGCGAAGAGCTAACCGGCGAAGAGCTGGCTCGAGAACGCTTGGTCTTCGGCCTACGCCGCCTCGAAGGCGTCCGCCGCGACGATTTCAAGAATCAAACCGGCTACGAAATCGAACAACTCGCCTGCGAGCCAATCGAGCGTCTGGCAGAGACCGGCCTACTCTTCGACGACGGCCAAACGGTGCGACTCACCCGCGATGGGTTGCTAGTCAGCGACGCGCTGTGGCCCGAGCTGCTTTAGCTGATGAGTTGTGATCAACCCGCCGTGAGACTTCAGCTCACTAAACGACTGCATATGGCTTCGTAGCCGTTGAGGTTCTTCGGTGAGAGGTAGACACCCCGTGGGTTTCTGAGCTGATGAAGGTGAGGGTAGTTGGTGAGTTCAGGCACCAAGCGAATCCATCGTTTCAAGGCTCGCATCACGATGACCGGCTTTTCATCACGGATTGCGGTCTGGACTAGGTCTCTGGCGTAAGCCGAAGAAGGCACGTTTCTGGTTTCAGATATCGACTTTGGAACGGGCTTGTAGCGATGCGAGTGGTACGGGAACAACTCAACGCAAAACAGACGATTCGCCAGCAACTGTTGGCCAACGTCTTCGATGAGCCTCCTCAGACGCTTTGTCCACCAGCGGTAGCCAGGAGACTCGGAGTGAAGCGGATCAATCAGGTAGAAGGGGTACTCGCTTTCCTGGTGAGCAAGGTTTCGTTGGATCGCCTCCATGAACCTTGGCTCACGATGCCAACGATCATCCTCGGGCGAGTACCCCGGGTTGAGCCCGAGCGTGTAGACGACGCCGTTCGGAGTACCAACGAACGGCTCGGGAGCCAACTGGGTTTGAATGACTACATCGGGCTTATCGATGTAGATCGAGTTGTAGTCGTCGATGATCCCGCGATCCGAGGGCAACACATAGGGGGCTTCATAAGGAAGCCGACGCCACGGGTTGATCATGCTCTGCTCGTAACTAACGCCGTCCTATGCGGCCAGGATCACTTCGGACCCATCACATCGGCGCCTTCGGCAGCTCACGGCGATACGGCGGATCGACCGGGGCGGGGGCGTCTTGGCCGGTCTCGTCTTCCCAGAGTTCGCGTTCTTCGGGGCTCGCGTAGAAGCGGAGCCAGGCCTCGGGGTCGTCGCCAATATTGGCGCAGTCCCAGTGCAGGTAGGAAGTCTGCCGGTCCATCTTCTTTTCGTACGCCGGCAGGATGTCGCGGCTGATCAGCGAGTAGAGCTGGCGATCGGAAAGATGATCCGTGAAGTCGAGCACGACGTTCTTCGAGAACAACGCCCCGACCGTCTGATCGAGCAGGCGGCCGACTTCGTCGTCGGCGAGGCCTTCCGGGTCGGCAAGCGTCAGTGCGGGCTCGAACCACTCGCCGATCGGCAGCATCGGCGCCCGCTCCCAGGCGAGCATCGACTCGAGGAAGTCGTTCTCATTGGGCGTCGACATGCGACCCACGTCAACGACGCCGATCGATTCGTCGAACAGGGGGTCGAGCTGATCTCGCAACTCGGCGTTGCGGAGCAAGCAATCGACTTGGTCGGTATTGGATTTCGGGGCGAGCATCGGGTGCGTCGTTCGTGCCGCTGGGGTTTCCGCCAGGCGCGTGTTCCGAGAACCTCTTCTCGGTCGCCTGATCCCACTCTATCAACGCCCCCAACCGCCCGGAAGCGAATCGCAACTAGCAACCCGCAGGTGGGGCAGGAGGTAAATCTCGCGACCCGCACGACACGCAAGGTCTGCCGCCCCTGCTTGCGCAATCGTTACAAACCGTCCACCGCTGGCATTGCCGGTGCCAAAAAAGCTCAAGCCAACCGACCCACGCAGCAATCATTGGGCAGCCAGCCGCGTATCCAAGCGGAGCAAAGCATCATTCGATCCTCAGCAGAAGGAAGGGAGATGAGGGGATGCAGGGAGATATGGGATGGCAACTAAGCAAGAAGAGTCTGTTTCGTTGGCAGATCAAGACGCTGGGGGCTCGAATGAAGGCCTCGTGCTAAGCCTGAAAAGCAGCACAGCGATCGAAGCAAGCTTCGTATACCGGGCGACTATTTCCTCATCTCCATCCATCCCCTCATCTCCCTTCAGCGAGTGCCCGAGCTGTTGGGGTTTGGCTGTTCAGGATCGCTGGATGCCGAGCTCGGCCATCAGCATTTGGAGGTCGTCCCAGGCCGCTTTCTTCGCCGAAGGGTTCCGCAGCAAGTACGCCGGGTGGTAGGTGCAAACGACCTTCCGCCCCGCGTGGTGATGGATCTTGCCGCGGAGGCGGCCGATCGTCGTAGTGGTCTCCAGGAAGTTCTGGGCCGCCACGGCACCCAGGCAGCAGATGTACTCGGGGTCGATCAATTCAAGCTGCCGCGTCAGGAACCCGCGGCAATTGGACGATTCGGCGGGCGTCGGATTTCGGTTGCCGGGCGGGCGGCACTTGAGCGTGTTGAGGATGTAGACGTCATCCCGAGACAGCGTGCAGGCCTGGATCATCTTGGTGAGCAGCTGGCCGGCCGCTCCGACGAACGGGATGCCGGTGCGGTCCTCGTCAGCCCCGGGCGCCTCGCCCATAAAGCAGAGCCGGGCATGCGGATCGCCGACGCCGAACACGGTCTTGTTGCGGGTCCCGGCGAGCTCGCCGCACGCAGTGCAGCCGGCGACTTGTTGCTCCAGGACCGTCAAATCTGCCGCGGCAGCAGGAGAGGGAGCCGGCGGTTGGCCCGTTGACGGCGGAGCCACTTCAACCGGCTGCTGAGCAGCCTCGGGCGAGCCGACGACGCCAGTCGTCGGAGGATCCACCGGAGCCGCCACCACCTCGGGCACAGCCGCCGGCTTGAAAACCCGCCCTTCGCGGACCGGCATCTGCTCCACACCGGCTGCCTGCAGGCTCTCAAGCCGTTGAAGCAGGGCACGCGGCGACGGCGTTTCGGACGGCTCGGGCATGCCGTCACGTTACCGCGAGCCGCCCCGCCTGGCGAGCGGTGGGCGGGCTCCGAATGCGGCGTAACTCCCCCAAGTTCGCCGTCTAGCGGTTCTTAACGAATCGACTGCCAGCTAAGATGATGGGTCCTCCCGCACCCCCTCTCGTGAATCGCAACGCCATGGGCGTCCCCCAAGTCGCCATCGTCGGTCGCCCGAACGTCGGCAAGAGCAGCCTGCTGAATTGGCTCGCCGGCCGCCGCGTGGCGGTCGTCGATGACAAGCCGGGCATCACGCGTGACCGGGTGATCTACCTGATGGAGCACAGCGATCGATTCTTCGAGCTGGTGGATACGGGTGGCATGGGTCACATGGACGCCGACCAGCTCACCGACGATATCGAGCAACAGATCACCAACGCCATCGACTCGGCGGAACTGATCCTGTTTGTTGTCGATACGCGGAGCGGCCTGCTGCCGATGGACCAGGAGGTCGCCAAGCGGCTGCGTTACTTGAAGACGCCGGTCATCTGCATCGCTAATAAGACCGACGACGAGACCTTCGACAACCAGGCCGAGGAGTTCGGCAAGCTCGGCCACGGCCAGCCCATCAAGGTCAGCACGCTCCAGTTCCGCAACAAGCCGGTCCTGCTCAACCGCATCGCCGACGCCCTGCCCGAAGAGTCCATCGACGAGGTCGATCCGGGCGAGCCGGAGATGAAGGTCGCGATCGTTGGCCGCCGCAACGTCGGCAAGAGCACGTTCGTGAACACGCTGGCCGGCGCCGAGCGGATGATCGTGAGCGAGGTCGCGGGAACGACACGCGATAGTGTCGATGTGCGGTTCGAGCTGGATGGCAAGGGCTTCGTCGCGATCGACACGCCCGGCATCCGCCGCAGTCGGGCGCAGGCGAAGTTCGATATCGACTTCTACGGCGCCCACCGCGCTCAGCGATCGATCCGCCGGGCGGACGTGACGCTGCTGTTCTTCGATTGCACGCAGCGGATCGGCAAGGTCGACAAGCAGTTGGCCGAGTATGTCACGAACGAGTACAAGCCGTGCGTGATCGTCGTCAACAAGTGGGACAAGCTGGCAGACTCGATGCCGACCGAGAAATGGGTCACTTACCTTACCGATCAGATGCCCGGTCTCCGTTACGCGCCGATCGCCTTCATCACGGGAGAGACCGGCAAGAACGTGAAGGCGTTGCTGAACCACGCGCAGATGCTTTTCAAGCAATCACGCGAGCGGGTCAGCACCGGCACGCTCAACCGTTTGGTGCGAGACTGCATCAAACGCAACCCGCCGCACGTCTACCAAAACCGCCGGCCGAAGATCTACTACGCGACCCAGGTCGGCGTGCAACCGCCGACGATCGTCCTGTTCTGCAACAACCCGGCCGCGATCCAAAAGCCGTACCAGCGTTACCTGATCGGCCGCTTCCGCGACGAGCTGCCGTTCTCCGAGATCCCGATCAAGGTCTACCTGCGGAAGCGCGACAAGTCCGACTCGCGAGACGATGTCGGAACCGACGCGCCTGAGGCAGGAATCGACCCAGCGGGCAGCGAGGGCGATGTCGAGATCCGCGATCGCTAAGTGCATCGGCCAGAATGGCCCGCTCTCGCTAGCGACCTAGCGTTCAGCCGTGCCGACTTCGGCGACCGCCATCTGGTCCACCGGCGGCTGCTGGGCCGTTGGCGACGCGGCCGAGTAAACAATCGCCGCAACGCCGGCGACCCAAGCCAGCACAAACCCCACCGTCTCGCCGTAGTAAGCGAGACCGTTCCAGCTCAGCCAGGGGGGTGATTTGGCGCTCTTAGAGGCCATCTCGGCTTTCTGCATGGTGGGTAGGGGCCGCGGCCGTGCGGTTGCTGATGGACCTGTCCTTGATCAGTGCAGCCTGATTACAGCACCTTCTCCCGGATCCCGCAAGATCGCTACGGCCGGCAAATTCAGCCTTCCACCCCAACCCGCGGGGCTAGCCGCGTCTCCTGACGATGGTATATTACGAAGCTCGCCAACGGCCCCCGGCCGCGAGCGAGAGAAACGAAGGGCGCGTAGCTCAGTTGGTTAGAGCGCTTGCTTGACATGCAAGAGGTCACAGA
>CAYGUP010000033.1:36735-45028 GCA_964353155.1 uncultured Planctomycetaceae bacterium
AGGGCGCGTAGCTCAGTTGGTTAGAGCGCTTGCTTGACATGCAAGAGGTCACAGATTCGAATTCTGTCGTGCCCACTTAAAAAAGATCCTCGTTTTGAAGGGTTTTAAGCTCTCGCGAGTCAGGCGAGAGAGTCAGTTTTCCGGCCTGCTGCAGTCAAAAGTGCAGTAAATCCCGTGACCTACCCTTGGGTTACGGGGATTCTGCGATGGGAAGACGACGCAAAGGCCCCTGGCAACGCTCTCAGAACGGGGCGTGGTATACCACCGTTGGTCGCAAGTCGATCAAGCTGGCCAACCGTATAGCGAGATAGAAGCGGCATATTTCGCCCTGCTGGCGAAGGCCGAGAAGCCGATCACGATCACCGTGGCATGGCTCTGTGGGGCCTATCTGGACGACGTAGAGCGGACCCGGTCAGAGGGGACGTTCGACTGGTACCGCTGCTACCTGGAGAAGTGCGTCGCCTTCTTTGGTCCGACGCTCAAGCGAGAGAACCTCGCTGCGGCAACGGTCGGGCGGTGGATTGAGCAGGACTACGGCTCTTGCTCGCCATCAACCCAGAACGGTGCGGCACGTGCGATTGTGCGGGTGATGAACTGGGCGGTCGTCGAAGGGCATATCAGCCGGTCGCCTCTGGCGGGCTACACCAAGCCAACCCCATCAGGCCGGGAGACCTACGTCACGCCAGAGCAGTACGCTCAGTGCCTGGAGCACGCCAAGGGGCCGTTTAGAGACCTATTGGTCTTCCTCAGGGAGACTGGTTGCCGGCCGCAGGAGGTTCGAGCCATCGAGGCAGGGTCGTTGGATGGGCGTTCGGTCGTGCTGCCGGTGGAACGCAGCAAGGGAAGAGACGACGACGGGTCATCTACCTCACTGAGACAGCAGTCGAGATTGCCCAGCGGTTGTCGGCCGAGAACCCGAGCGGTCAAATTTCCCGCAACTCAATCGGCAACCCTTGGACGAAAGACGCCATCAACTGTGCCTTATAAGGCTCAAAAAGAAGACCGGAATCGATGACGTTTGTGCTTATGCCCTACGGCACGGGTTCGCTAACGAGAAGCTCAAGCAAGGCACTGACACCACAACGGTTAGCGTCTTGATGGGACACGCGAGGCCATGACTAGGACACTCACACCACGTTCAAGAACCAAGGCTAACACTGCCAAGCTGGACACGCACCGTTGACTTGTTCGCGGGCTGCGGGGGGCTATCGCTCGGCTTCCATTCTGCCGGGATCGATCGCCGGACGGTCTCGACTTGTGAATCGCCGACCGTGAACACGCTGTAGCCCTCTTGCCACGCGAACCGCTCGTCGGTCAGCCCCTCGTCGTTGATCCACTTCGAGCTGTTCGCCTTCAACCCCCGCACCACGTCGGCGAGGACGTGGGTTGGTTTGAGCTTCACCAGCAGGTGGACATGATCCTCGATGCCGCCGATCTCCGTGAGCGAACCTCCCTCGGACCGGATCACGCCTCCGAGGTACTCGAACACGCGGGGCCGGATCGAGGCCGCCAACAGCCGGCGTCGATGCTTGGTGCCGAACACGAGGTGATACGACAAGCAACTGAACGTCGAAGGCACAACGATATCCCAAAAGCGAGCCCAGCGAGCAAAGCCCCGGTAGGGGCGAACGCGCGTAGCCAGGGGCGTGAGCCCCTGGAATCAAGTCGAGTTCAATCCGAAGCCCCGGAGGGGCGACAGCGGAACGGCAGTGCGAGTTGCCGTCGCCCCTCCGGGGCTTTCGTGTATGTGGGGCTACGTTGACCAGGGGCTTGCGCCCCTGGCTACGCGCTGCCGTCCCTACCGGGGCTACTTCATTGGCGACACGCCGGTAGCACTTGGCGGATGGGCATGCTTCTTGGTCGAAGCCGTGAAGCACGCTAAACCAGGAATAGTCTCCCAGACCAACTCAGCTCGCCATTAAAGTCGGGCCGGATCCAATCAGCCTTAAACCTAGATTTGCTAAGCTCTTCGATTGCTCGTGCGGTGTGATGTATGGTGTTGATGATGTAGTACCCATGCGCGTCTCCAAAGGCTGACCTGTCATTCAGCTCATCAATGCTGGTCGCTTGAAACTTTGGGTGTGCTACTTGGTTTCTCAGTGCAACAACACGCTTTATACGATCAAGAATGTGTTCAGGTAGGTAATCGTCAAACAGTAGTTTCGGATAGATTCGCCACTTGTCGAGTGTGCCAAGTCTTGCTTCGAATTGCCTATGGTGATCAAGCTGGCCGACGCCGGCCATGTAGTTCACGAACGCTTCAACAGAGATTGCGGCGAACACGATCACGCCATTCTGGCTTGACCTCAAGAGATTGTCGTTCGCTGCGAGCTGGTCGCTTCCTGGTGCGAGCCTCGTGGACCGGTTGGCGGCAGCTTGCCAGTTAGCAAAGAACATCAGCGTAGAGGCGTACAAATCCACGTGTTATTGTTCATATAGTCGATCTGCAGCTTGCGAGTCACTCACGTAGTATGCTCACCCCTCCTTAACTTCAAACTCCGCATCCACCACATCCTCATCGGCTCCGCCTTCGGCTGAGGCGTCGGGCGTGGCGGCGGGGTCTTCGCCCGCTTCGGCGGCCGCTTTGTACATCGCTTCGCTCATCGCGTGCGACGCTTGCTGCAGTTCGTCGGTCGCGGACTTGATTGCGGCGACGTCGTCTTCCTTGATGGTCTCGCGGACCTTGGTGATGGCGGCCTCGATCGGCGTGCGGGAGGCCTCGTCGACCTTGTCGCCTTGCTCCTTGAGCGTCTTCTCGACTTGGTAGGCGAGCGCTTCGCCGGCGTTGCGGGCTTCGACCAGGGCACGCTTCTTCTTGTCGGCCTCGGCGTTTGCCTCGCCGTCCTTCTTCATCCGCTCGATCTCTTCGTCGGAGAGGCCGGACGACTGCTCGATCGTGACATTCGCTTCCTTGCCCGTGCCGAGGTCCTTGGCCGACACGCTGAGGATGCCGTTGGCGTCGATATCGAACTTCACCTCGACCTGCGGCACGCCACGCGGGGCGGGCGGGATCTCTTCGAGGTTGAACTGGCCGAGCAAGCGGTTGTCGGAGCACATCTCGCGCTCGCCTTGGAAGACGCGCACCGTCACGGCGGTCTGGTTGTCGTCGGCCGTGCTGAAGACCTGCTTCCGCTCGGCGGGGACGGTCGTGTTGCGCTCGACGAGCTTCGTCATCACGCCACCGAGGGTCTCGATGCCGAGCGACAACGGCGTGACGTCGAGCAGCAGGATGTCCTGCACGTCGCCCGCGAGGACGCCGCCCTGGATGGCGGCACCGACGGCGACCACCTCGTCCGGGTTGACGCCCTGGTGCGGGTCCTTGCCGAAGATGTCCTTGACCAGCTCGCGCACCTTGGGGATGCGGGTCGAGCCGCCGACGAGGACGACCTCGTCGATGTCCGACGACTTGAGCTTGGCGTCTTCGAGGGCCTTGAGGACGGGGGTCTTCACCCGCTCGAAGAGGTCATCGACCAGCTTCTCGAAGTCGGTGCGGCCGATGTTCATCTGGAGGTGCTTCGGCCCGCTGGCGTCGGCGGTGATGAACGGCAGGTTGAGGTCGGTCGATTGGGCGCTGGAGAGTTCCTTCTTGGCCTTCTCGCACGCCTCCTGCAGGCGCTGGAGGGCCATCGGGTCCTGGCGGAGGTCGACGCCCTGTTCCTTCTTGAACGTGTCCGCGACGTGGTCGATGAGGGCCTCGTCGAAGTCGTCACCGCCGAGGTGCGTGTCGCCGTTGGTGCTGATCACGCGGAAGACGCCGTCGGCGACTTCGAGGATCGACACATCGAACGTGCCGCCACCGAGGTCGAACACGCAGATCGTCTCTTGGCCCTTCTTGTCGAGGCCGTAGGCGAGGCTCGCGGCGGTCGGTTCGTTGATGATCCGCGCGACCTCGAGGCCGGCGATCTGGCCGGCGTCCTTGGTCGCTTGGCGTTGGGCGTCGTTGAAGTAGGCCGGGACGGTGATGACCGCCTTGTTGACCTTGTGGCCCAGGTAGCTCTCGGCCGATTCCTTGAGCTTGCGGAGTGTCTTGGCGGAGACCTCCGACGGCGTCATCTCGTCGTCGCCGGCCTTGATCTTCACGTAGTCCTCGGGACCGCCGACGATCTCGTACGGCACCATCTTCTCTTCGCCAGCCACCTCGTTGTGGCGGCGGCCCATGAAACGCTTGGCGGAGTAGACGGTCTTCGTCGGGTTCGTGACGGCCTGACGGCGGGCCAAGTCACCGACCAGCACCTCGCCCTTGTCCGTGAACGCCACGACCGACGGCGTGGTCCGGTTGCCCTCGGCGTTGGGGATGACCTTCGCCTCACCACCTTCCATGACGGCAACGACCGAGTTGGTGGTCCCGAGGTCGATACCGATGATCTTTTCGCCGGCGGCCATAATCTGCTCCTAGCTACGTGTGTTGGTATTCGCTTGTATTCGATGCCCGGCCAACGGGGGCTGGGACGCATTGATTCGTGTCGCCCGGAGGGAAAAGCAAAGGCCGTGCCAGGATGCTTGCGGTTCCGGCGGGGATGTCTGGCTTGACTTAAGTCAATGTGCGAGCAAGAGTTACGTCAGATAGTGCGGTTTCAGAGCCTGCCACGGCGTTGTCAGTCGGCTGCCGCCGACGGCTTGGCCCGCCGAAGGAGCCGCCAGAATGGCAGGTCTTAGGCAAGGCTACTGTCCGAAGTCCTTACGCAGCCGACCGTTGGGTTCACCACCATGGCCAAGAAGAAAACCCCCAAGCCCGCGGCCGGGCCGACGGTGCGGAGCCTGAAAGCCCAGATCGGGGCCCTAGATTGGCAGGTCGCCGAGGCCGTGGGCGAGCGGGCCGCGTTGGTGGCGGAGCTCTCGAAGCTGAAATCGGCCAAGGCCGCCGACGCCGCCCAAACCACGGTCGCCAAGGGCCAAGGGCTGGTCGCCGACGACGCGATGCGGGCCGTTTTCCGCGAAATCGTCGCCAGCAGCCGGGCGGCCATCGTCACCCAGCGGATCGCCTATCTCGGCCCGGAGGACAGCTACAGCCACCTGACCGCGATCGAAAAGTTCGGCGAAGCAGCCGATCTGGTCCCCGTGGCGACCATCGGGGCGGTCTTTGAGGAAGTCACCAGCGGCGGGTGCGAGCTGGGCGTGGTTCCGCTGGAAAACTCGACCCACGGGCGGGTGACCGACACGCTCGAGGCGTTCGCCAAGAGCCAGGTCTCGATCTGTGGCGAGGCCCCGATGCGGATCCACCATTGCTTGCTGGGCAAAGGCCCCAGGTCGGCGATCCGCCGGGTGATCAGCAAGCCGCAGGCGCTCTCGCAGTGTGCCCATTGGCTCGCCGAGCACCTGCCCGGGGCCGAAGTGGTGCCGTCCGCTAGCACGAGCGACGCGGCCCGGCAGGCGGGCGAGGACGCCTCGATCGCGGCGATCGCCAGCGAGCAGGCCGGTCGCCGGCATGGCCTAGAGGTGTTGGCCCGGCATATCGAGGACCAGCACGACAACGTGACCCGCTTCGCGATCATCGGATCGCAGGCCGCCGAGAAGACCGGCGAGGACAAGACCGCCCTGATGCTGGAGCTGGCCCACGAGCCGGGCGCCTTGGCCGACGGGATGGCCATTTTCAAGAAACAGAAGCTCAATCTGACCTGGATCGAGTCGTTCCCGATCCCCGGCAGCCGGACCGAGGACCTCTCCGGCGGCCGATTCTTGTTCTTTCTAGAGCTGCTCGGCCACACCAGCGACCTCCGCGTCCGCCGGGCGGTGGCCGCTTTGGAGAAGAAATGCGTGCAGTTAAGGGTGCTGGGGTCCTACGCGCGGGCGAAGGTGGTCGAGTAGACTGCGGGGCTTGCAAACGCCGACTGGATAGGAACTCCCCGACCGGGACGTCCACTGGCGTATCCAACGAGTCCCAGCCCGCAGCCGCCGCTTTATCTCCATGATCATCATCCTGCGGGAATCCGCGACCGACGAGCAGATTGATCACGTCGTCGAACGCGTCGAGAAGCTCGGCTTGAAGGCCCACCTGAGCCGCGGCACCTACCGCACGGTCGTTGGGGTCATCGGCGATGAGGACCTGATCCGGTCTTCCCCGCTGGCCGCGATCCCGGGCGTGGCGGAAGTCGTTGCCGTGCAGCCCGCTTTCAAGCTCGCGAGCAAGACCGCCCACCCGGAGCCCTCGATCGTCGAGGTCGGCTCCGGAGCGAACGTCGCCAAGTTCGGCGGCGGGCACGTCGGCATGATCGCCGGCCCGTGTGCGATCGAATCGGCAGAACGCCTCGACGAGATCGCCGGCGCCGTAAAGGCGGCCGGGGCGACCGTCCTGCGAGGCGGCGCCTACAAGCCACGCACCAGCCCGTACTCCTTCCAAGGCATGGGCGAAGAGGGCCTGAAGATCCTCCGCGAGATCGGCGACAAGCACGGCCTGCCGGTCGTCACCGAGGCGATCGACCCACGCCACGTGGAACTCGTCGCCCAGTACGCCGACATGATCCAGCTCGGCGCCCGCAACATGCAGAACTTCGTGCTGTTGACCGAGGTCGGCAAGACGAACAAGCCGGTCCTCATGAAGCGTGGCATGGCCGCGACCGTGAAGGACCTGATGATGTCCGCCGAGTACGTGCTGTCGCAGGGTAACCCGGATGTGGTGTTGTGCGAGCGGGGCGTGAAGGGCTTCGACAACGCCTGCCGCAACATGTACGACGTCTCGGCGGTGCCGCAGGTGCACGAGCTCTCGCACCTGCCGATCGTGGTCGATCCGAGCCACGCCACCGGCCGCCCCGAGTTGATCCCCGCCTGTGCCCTGGCGGGCGTCGGCGCGGGGGCCGATGGGGTCCACATCGAAGTTCACAACAAGCCGGAAGACGCCATGTCTGACGGCCCGCAGGCGCTGCTCCCCGAGCAATACGCGGAAGCCGCCGCCCAAATCAAGAAGGTCGCCGAGGCCCTCGGCAAGTCGATTTAGTCCGGCTGTTTTAGCCTGATTCACTCCGGGGGCTGACGCCTACCGGCTCCCTAACTCCTATCCCTCGCCCCTCCGTCATGCGTAAGACGTTGATCGCTGGCAACTGGAAGATGAACACCAACCGCGCCGACGCGGTCGCCCTGGCGAAGGGCGTCGCGGAGGGAGCGGCCTCGGTCGATAGCGTCGACTTGGTCGTCTGCCCGCCGGCCGTTTACCTGTCGGCGGTCGGCGAGGCCTTGGCCGGCAGCCCGGTCGCCCTCGGCGCCCAAAACATGTGCTCCGAAGACAACGGCGCGTTCACAGGCGAGACCAGCCACGCGATGCTGACCGATGTCGGCACGGAGTATGTCATCCTCGGCCACAGCGAGCGTCGGACGCTCTACGGCGAGACCGATGCGGACGTCTGCAAGAAGACCCACAAGGCCCTCGAAGCCGGCTTGGCCCCGATCGTCTGTGTCGGCGAGCTGCTCGAAGAACGCGAATCGGGCAAGACGGCCGACGTCATCAAGACCCAGTTCGAGGGCTCGCTCGACGGGGTCACCGAGGCCCAGATCACCAACATCGTGATCGCTTACGAGCCGGTCTGGGCGATCGGCACCGGCAAGGTCGCCTCGCCGGAGCAGGCCGAAGAGGTCCACGCTGACCTTCGCCGGCTGCTGGCAGAACGCTACACTGCGGAGATCGCCGAGAGCGTCCGCATCCTGTACGGCGGCAGCATGAAGCCGGGGAACGCCCCGGAATTGCTCGCCAAGCCGAACGTGGATGGCGGCCTGATCGGCGGAGCCGCCCTCAAGGCAGAAGACTTCCTCGGCATCGCCAAGGCTGGCTGAGCCCCGGCACGCTGAGGCACGATACTAAGCAAGCGATAACGCGGCCGGACGCCGCCTCTTTACCCAACCAGACGCTATGGCCAGCTTCCTTCAAATGATCCCGCCCGTGCTCATCCAGCTCACGCTGGCGGCCATGGCGGTCTTTATCATCCTGCTTGTCCTCGTCCAACGCGGACGCGGTGGCGGTTTGGCCGGCGCACTCGGCGGACCGGGTGGCTCTAGCGCGTTCGGTGCCAAGGCCGGTGACACGTTCACCAAGATCACGATCTGGGTGGTCTCGATCTGGATCGCGACCTGCTTGCTCGCTTCGATCTGGGCCAGCAACCGCGGCGATGCCTTCGGCTCGGGCGACGGCGCTCTGGTCGGTTCGGACGCCGCTCCTGCGGCCGGTGCGGCCGCGGAAGGGGACGAGGCTGCTAACGAAGAAGTAGCCGAGCCTGCTGCGGATGAAGAGCCCGCCGCCGAGTGAGGCGTTCATCGATCTAGGTTTCGCAGCGTTGGAACCTCGGTCGTGCACGCCCCTATTATGCGA
>CAYGUP010000034.1:0-44848 GCA_964353155.1 uncultured Planctomycetaceae bacterium
GGTGATCGAAGCGGCCGAACGCTCCGGAGCCCTGATCACCGCCCGCCACGCCGCGGAGCAGGGACGCGACGCCTTCGCCTTGCCGGGGCCGATCGATAGCCTCCAGTCGCGCGGCTGCCACCGCCTGATCCAAGAGGGCGCGAAGCTCGTGATGTCGATCGACGACGTGCTCGAAGAGGTCGAGACACTCGCCTCGCTCCGCACCGCGGTGGCACCCATCGAGGAGCCCCAGGTGCTAGCACCGCCGCCACCGCCGCCGGTCGACTGGGCCGAGCCCGAGCTGACCCTGCTCAACGCGGTGGGGGCGGAATCGACCAGCGTCGATGCCCTGGTCGATGCGACCGAGTTGCCCATCGAGCAGGTTCTGGCCGGCTTGAGCCGCCTGGAAGCGGGGGGAGCCGTCCAGCGGCTCAGTGGCGTCACGGTCTGTCGCAAATGAGTTGCGCGAAGGTTTGCCGATTGGGGCGTGATGCCCGGTTGCGTTGTGGCGGCTGGATGTAGCGATATGCCCGGCCGGGTGCGGTGGTTCCGCGTCTAACGGCACGGGTTTCCCACGACCTTGTGGGACCCGCCACCCGATCCAGACTGCGGGACGGCTCTTTTCATCGCAGGATGCGGTGGGGGCTGGCCCCTCGTAATGAATTTTGTGGCGGCCGGCCGCGTAGCAGTCGGCGCCGTTGCGCCTCGCTTGCGCTCGACGGACCGACAGGAGCGATCAAGGATGAAACGATTCTTTCATACAGCGCGAGCTGGACTCGCGGGCCTTGCTTTAGCCGGGGCTATGACCCACGAGGCCGCTGCCCAGTTCGTGGCCGCCAGCAACTACGGCCAACAGCCGTACCAGGTGGCTCAGCCGGCCTATGGCCAGCAACAGGCACCGGCCTACTACCAACAGCAGGCGCAGCAGCACCAACCCGTTCAGCAGCAGGCCCCGCTGGCCCCACCAACCTACGGCTACCCTCGGGTGGCTCAGGCGGGTGAGCTGCCGGCTCCGGCGGAGGCAGTGAACGCCGCCGCCACAAATGCCGCTGCTCCTGCCATGGCGGTCCCGGCCGCGAACGCAGCCCCGCAGGCGACCTACATGGCGCCGACCGCGGCCGCGATGCCGTACAACGGTGGCTACCAGCAGGCGACCAGCCACGTCTCGGCTCCCATCTCGTCGGCCCCGATCTCCAGCGGTTGCGCAACGGGCAACTGCGGGGCGGCCCCCATGGCGACCCACGCCCCGGCGATGGCCGCTCCCGTGGCCAACTACAGCTACGCCCCGAGCGCCGATTGCGGCTACGCCGCCCCGGTATCGGCCTGCTCGGCTGCCCCCGCCTGTGACCTCGGCATCGCCGCCGGTCCGAGCCGGCAGTGGTTCGTTGGAGCTTATGGTTTATTCCTGAACCGGGCGGGAGATGTTGGCAAGTCGACGGTCGCTTACATGACCGATACGGCTGGCTTCACCGCGGGCAACAACTACTACTATTTGCCCTCTGATCCGAAGCTGATCACGACCGACGCTGGCCAGGACGGTCAGTTCGGCGCGGAGATCCGCTTCGGTAGCACTTTTGGTCCCAACACCTGCGGCTGCGGCAACGGGTTCGCTTGGGAGGTCGGCTACTGGGGCCTCGATGCCGACTCGTCGACAGCAGCGTTCACGCTACCGGGCATTGTCTCGTCAGCGAACACCCAACGACTCTACACGATGGGCAGCGGTTTCAATGGCCTGATGCTCGATCGCGATGGTGCTGGAGCGGCGGTCAATCGCCCGATCTACCAAGACCACGGCAACCCGGCCGACGGCGACATCTACGCGACCGATGTCCGCATCCTAGGCGTGCGGGTTCGCCAGCGGTTCGAGGCCCAGAACCTCGAGCTTAACTTCTGGCGTTTCGGTGCCCCGACCGCGGTCAGCGGATGCGGCGGTGGCGGTTGCGTCGCGTCGAGCCCTTGTGGCGTAGGAGCGTGTGGCACGGGTGCCTGTGGCGGCGGAGCCGGGGCCGGATGTGGCTACGGTGCTCCTGCTGTTGGGGGTGGGCTTGGTGGCCTGCGTGGGCTTGGTGCCGGAGCGGCACCGCGTCGCTTCTTCATCAACGGTTTGGCCGGTGTCCGCTTCCTACGGATCGATGACGACTTCGGCTTCGATACCCAGTTCACCATCGTCGATGTGCCGCCATCCGGTACCGCGGGCGATCCGCCCACCGGATGGCCGGACCAATACACCAGCTTCCCGACCGACGACAACTCGGTGTACTTCTCTGACTTCGATGCCAACAACGAGCTGGTTGGCTTCCAGTTGGGCTGCAGCATGAACTGGTTGGTCGGTTGCAAGTGGAACCTCTTCGCCGACACCAACTTCGGTATCTACGGGAACGATGTCTCCGTCACCAAGCGGGTCTACGGCGGCGGGGCCTCCGAGGTCACCTACGCCAATGGCGGTGGGGTCGCGGTCGCCCGTGGCAGCGAGCAAAACGTGGCGTTCGTTGGCGAGTTGCGTGCCGGTGTCGGCTACCAGGTTAGCTGCAACTGCCGCCTGACCGCTGCTTACCGATTCTTCGGAGTGGGTGGCGTGGCCTTGGGTGGCGAAGAGTTCCGCACCACCGATTGGTCGAACCCGACCAGCGCGAGCCACATCGACACGAATCGTTCGCTCATCTTGCACGGCCTGCAGACGGGCGTCGAATACAAGTTCTGATAACGAAGACGAGTCGCCGGGCAGGCGGGGGGAAACCGGCGGCGAACCATCCCCCCTTTGTAAGACGAAGCCCGTCGATCTACGGATCGGCGGGCTTCGTTGTTTGTGTCGGGGCAGAGTGGTTTGATGAAGCCGCGCCGGAGCGGCTAAGCCATCGCGGCCATCAGCATCCGGAAGCCCGGGTCGCGACGCATCGGGCCGAAGTCCGGCTCGTCGCGGACGAGCTCACGCAAGGTCGGCTCGAGATCAAACGCTCGCTTGAGTCGGCAGAGGGCGTCGAGCCGCCGACCCGCCAGGCTGTAATAGCAAGCCAGGTTGTAGTGCAGGATCGCCTCGTCGGGCGTATGCCGCAGGGCGTTCTCGAGTGATTCGATCGCGCTGTCGAGCTTGCCGGAGCGTTTGTAGCACCATCCGAGCGCGAGCCAGGTCTCGCTGGTCTCGGGGTTGAGCTCGGCGCTCCGCCGCAACGGGTAGAGGGCCTCGCTGTAGCGCGACAACTCTCGCAGGCACTCGCCCATCAAGTAGCAGGCGTGGTGGTCGCTATGGACCAGCGGGCCACGCCGTTGCAGGGAACGCAACGCCTGGGCGTGGAGGCCGAGTTCGAGATAGCCCTCCGCCTCGCGTGAAGAGCTTTCGAGCTGGACTCGATGACGCTTGGCGACCGTGAGATCGAACATGTTTGGATGCCGGCCGGAGCCGGTAAAGCACGATTCGCAACAGCCTCTCCCTGGCGACTCGCATTCTACCGCGAGCTTGCAACGGCCCAAACGGTTTGGCACACGAATGGCCGTAGATCACTTGTTTACTAGGGGCAAATCGCTCTGGCGTTTCGTGGGCTCCGATCGGGTGATTCGGGCGAGGCAATCCGTGCGGCCGAGTTTTTTTGGCTTTCTTGCCCGGATCGAGGAATGGCTTGCACGGATCGCGTGCCGGCCTGTCACTACAACCAGTAGAGGCTACCACCACGCGACTTAAAGCGAAGGCAATTGCCATGCGACTCACTCTTCGGACGCTGCTCTCCTACCTGGACAACGTGCTCGATGCGCCCGCTCGGGCGGAGCTCGAGAAGCAGATCGAGTCGAACGAGAACGCCGGCGAGTGGCTCCACCGCACCCGCGACGTGATGCGGCGTCTGAAGCTCGGCACGCCGGAGATCGACGGGACCAGTTCGGTCGATGATCCCAATACGGTTGCGGAGTACCTCGACCGCACGCTGCCGGAGGAGAGTGTCGCGGAGTTCGAGCGGGTCTGCTTGGAGTCCGATGCGATGCTCGCCGAGGTGGCGTCGTGCCACCATGTGTTGGCGATGGTGCTTACCGACAAGCCGCCGATCGATCCCGATACCCAGAAGCGACTCCACCGCTTGCAAGCCGATCTCTCCGAAGCAATGCGGTCACGCGTCGAGAAGGCCCACACGGCTCCGCCGACGTCGCCCGCGTCCCCGGTGCCAGCCGCCACGCCCGAACCAGCGCCCGAGCCCACGCCGAGGCGAACCAAGACCAAGCCGCAAGCGCCTTCCTACCTGCGCGAGGGTCAGCCGTCGCCCCTCACCAGGTGGGCACCGGCGATCGCGGCGTTGTTGTTGTTCACCGCCACAGCGGTGATGGCTTTCCGACCCGGCGGTTGGCTGAACCCGACAACGGCCGTTGCCGCGGCCGATCCGGAGGAAGTTGAAACGCCGATCCTGCCCCCTGAGCCAACCGATGCGGGTGAAATGGAGCAACCGCCCGCCGAACCAACCGAAGCGGAAGCAACCCCCGAGCCAACCGAACCGGAGACGCCGGCCGAGCCCACCGAAACCGAAGCGTCTGAAGAGGGGGAACCGACCGAACCGCCCACCCCAGCCGAACCCGAAGTGCCCGCCGGCAGCGAAGCGTCCGACGCCGAGCCAGAGACCCCGGCCGATGAAGCGATGCCCGCCGTTGAGGAGGAAGCCGAGGAGGAAGCCGAAGTCGCCCCGACCCCGATCCGTTTCCTCGGCAATGAGGAGACACTCGTCGTCCGCGAGATGGAGCCGGGGAGTTGGCGTCGAGTGATCGGCGGGGCCGAGTTCGTCGAGACGACTCACTTCGTTTCGCTCCCCACGTATCGGAGCCGGTACGACCTGGGCGACGGCTTGTCGCTCGAGTTGGTCGGCATGACCGAGGCGACGCTCAAGCCGGCCGATGCCGAGAACCCGCAGCCGAGCATCGACTTGGCGTACGGCCGCCTCGTGCTCCGCCGCCGCATGCCGGCTCCCGTGGCCGACGAAGAGACCCCAAGCGACGCGACCGCCAACGCCGCAGGCCGTGCCGAGGTCGTGATCGGCGGCATCCCCTATCTGGCGACGCTTGGTCCGAACGCGGTGCTGGCGATCGCCGTCGATCGACCCTTCCAGCCGGGGCACCCGATCCTCGAAACGCCCGGCCGGCTGATCGCGATGGCCCACGGCTTGGCCGGCAAGATCGAATGGACCTCTGACGATGTCGGACTCATGACCAGCAAGCCGCGCCCCTGGATCATCGCCGGCGACCAGAACGCCCAAGTGCCCGCGAGCCTCAGCGATCCGGCGTGGGTCGAGCAACTGTCGATCACCCCGGCCGACAGCTACGCGAGCCCCGAACTGGCCCGAGCGATCGATCCGGAGTCGCCTGTCTGGCCGCAGCTCCTGCAAATCGCGGGCGAGGAGAGCTTCGGCGAGATCCGCTCGCTCGCCGGTCGGTGCAGCCTGCCGTTGGGGCACCCCGATCCGCTGGTGGACGCGTTTCGCAACCCGGACGAGATGGCCTCCTGGGAGACCTACCTGACGGCCCTCCGGCAGTCGGCCAGCCGTGACCGCGAGCAGGCGGGCGAGGTCCAACGCGTCTTCGCCGAGGCGTTTGGCGAGCGGACCGCCGAGGAATTGATCGATCTGGTGATCGGTTTCGAGCCCCAGGAGGTCGGCCTCGACCCGGAAGGGGTCGCCAGAGGGGTCATCCCCGAATCGGTCCTCCCGGCTCTGAAATCGGACGATTTGGCGACTCGGGTGCTGGGGAGCCTGGTGCTGAAAGAGACCATCCAGCCGCTCGATCGGCCCTACAAACCGCTGGCGACACCCCGCAGCCGGCTGAAATCGACCCGATGGATCGAATCTCAGCTAGGAAAACAGCAGTTGCAGCCGGTTGCCCGCTAAACCGGCCCCGGGCCATCGGCATCGCCCGGGGGATGAAGAAGCCCGGGAGGTGATCCCGAAGAAGGTCGCTAGGGCTCGGTTCCGCCGCTGGCCGCGTCGCGATAGACTGGCGGACTTCCGGGAACCCGGAAGAGCAGGCCGTCCACCACAGCGGCAGGCGGATTTCATGTGTCAACGAGGGCTTCCAGGCCCTTTTGCGGATAGCCGAGGGTAGCAACACGGTGCAGATTCAAGTGACCGCCCGGCACGGGCATCTGAGTGAGGAGTCGCAGGCCAAGCTCAAGAGCAAGGCCGAGAAGCTGATGCGTCACTACGATCGGCTGACGTCGATCGAGTGGGTCATCGACCTCCAGGACCCGAAGAACCCGAATGTCGAGCTGTTGGTTTCGGCGGAGCACAAGCACGACTTCGTTGCCCACGCCAAGACGCCGAACATGATGACCTCGGTCGAGCAGGCCGTGCACAAGCTCGACCAGCAGTTGAAGAAATACAAAGAGAAGACGATCGAGAACCACCGCGACCCCGACGTGAAGCGTCAGGCCGCCGAAGGCACGCCCGATGACGGCGACGAGGGCGACGACGCGGAAGACTGAGCCCCCGAGGCTTGGTCGCGCTCAGCGGAGCGGTTCGCGAAAAAAGAGAAGATGAAGCGACGCGTGAGAACCAAGACAAACAACGTCACCTTGTGCCGGCCTTTAGACCGGCCATGCCGAGTGACGGCTCGACCCCGGTGAGCCGAGTGCGACTCCCGAACCCACCAAAAAGTTAGGCTGACCAAGATGGACTTTGCCGATTTCATCAGCAAAAAAGCGATCCTCCCCAAGCTGCAAGCGACCGACAAAGAAGGCGCCATCCGAGAGATGGTGCAATCGCTGCTCGATGCCGGCGAGATCGCTAAGGATCAATTCGACGGGATCGTGCAGAAGGTGCTCGATCGTGAGGAACTCGGCAGCACCGGCATCGGCCGGGGCGTCGCGGTGCCGCACACCAAGCACCCCAGCGTCGAGAAGCTTTGCGGCGCCGTGGCCGTGAGCGAGGCGGGCGTCGAGTTCGCCAGCCTCGACGGCGACCCCGTCCACCTGCTGTTCCTGTTGGTGTCTCCCCCGGACCGCCCGGGCGATCACCTGCGGGCGCTCGAGAACGTTTCGCGCCGGCTGCGCGACGACCAGTTCTGCCGCTTCCTACGTCAGAGTTCGACATCCGACGATATCTGGCAGCTGCTCGAAGAGGCCGACAACAACCAGTTCGGTGCCTAGAGCAACCGTCCCGAGTCCCGCCCGCCGCCGGCCGTGAGGCCCACGCGGGCACGGCCTCCCAGCACGAGAGACACACGAGTGAGTGAGAAGCGACCCGTTGTATCGCGGCGCGTCACCGTGCGGCAGGCCAACGGATTGCACATGCGACCGGCCGAGATGGTGGCACGGACCGCGGCGCCGTTTGACGCCACGGTCGTGCTAACCCACAACGGCATCCGAGCCGAAGCCACGAGCATCTTCGACCTGATCGGCCTCATCGCCGAGCAAGGGGCGGAGCTGTCTCTCACGGCCGAGGGGAACGATGCCGAAGCGGCCGCCGAAGCGATAGCGAAGCTTTTCGAAGACGACTTCGAGACCGGAACCGCCAACGACTAGCCCCACGCCAAACGCGGGGCGAATGCAGGGCGACCCGGTCCGAACCAGACCACACACAATCAACAACCGACGCTCAGCACGGCCCGCCGCTCGCGGGTCACGCGGTCCGTCGGCCCGCCGCTCGCGGCGGCGCGTTTGCGGTGCGGACGACCCGGCGACGCCCGATGACTGTCAGCCTTTTAGGCCGGCAGGGGCCCCGCCGGAGTTTGTCCCCGTTGGCGTGCCCCGAGCACCCCGGGCCACGGCGGATCGCGGGGCGTTGACCGGGAGCCGCGATGTTACGGCTACAGGGCATTGCCGTTTCGCCAGGCGTGGCGATAGGCGAAGCGCTCGTTCTCGACAACGAGGGATTCAGGATCCCGCGTCGGTTCTTGGCGCGCGATGGGGTCGATCGCGAGCTGGCCCGCCTGGACGAGGCACTCCTCGCCACCACGGCCGAGATCGAAGAGTCGAGCCAACGCATCGCCGACCAGTTGGGCAACGACTACGGCTCGATCTTCTCCGCCCACGCCCTGATGCTCAACGACCGCAAGCTGCGGGCGAGCCTCGAAGAGCACATCCGCGACCGGCACTACACGGCCGAGTACGCCGTCAGCCGCGTGCTGCGGAACTACGCGAAGGTCTTCCAGCAATTGGAAGGCGCGTACATGGCCGAGCGGGCCAACGATGTCTTCGATATCGAGAAACGCCTGCTGCGTCGGCTCTTGGGCGAGAAACGCGAGGAGCTCTCGCAGGTCACCGGCGAGGTGTTGGTCTTCGCCCGCAACCTGACGCCGAGCGAAACGGCCGCGATGAGGCCGGAGTTCATCCGCGGCTTCGCCACGGAGATCGGCGGCCCCGGCAGCCACACGGCGATCGTTGCCGAGGGGCTCGGCATCCCCGCGGTGGTCGGCACGGGCGCGTTCCTATCGGACCTGTCCGGCGGCGAGACGGTCATCATCGACGGCGACGAGGGCGTCGTCATCCTGCGGCCCGACGAGGAGACCCTCGCCCGCTACAAGCACGAGGTCGTCGAGCAGAAGGCCTTGATGGCGAAGTTGTCGGAGCTCTCCGACAAGCCCTGCGAGACCCTCGACGGCACACGGATCGAGCTGCTGGGCAACATCGAGTTCCCCGCCGAGACCTCGATCTGCCTCGACCGAGGCGTCGAGGGCATCGGGCTCTACCGCACCGAGTTCCTCTTCATCGCCGGCGACAAAGAAGTCCCCACCGAAGAAGACCACGCCAACGCCTACCGCGAGGTGGTCGAGGCGATGGACGGCCGCCCGGTCGTCATGCGGACGCTCGACCTGGGGGCCGACAAGCTCCCCAACTTCCCGATGCCAGAGGACGAGAGCAACCCGTTCCTCGGCCTGCGGAGCATCCGGCTCGCGCTGAAGTATGTCGACCTCTTCCGCATGCAATTGCGGGCGATCCTGCGGGCCAGCGCGTACGGCGACGTCCGCGTCATGTTCCCGCTGGTGAGCACCGTGCTAGAGATGCGGCACGCCAAGATGATCCTCCAAGACGCGATGGAGGACCTCGAAGAGGAGGGCGTCCCGTTCAACCGCGACATCCCGGTCGGGATGATGGTCGAGGTCCCCTCGGCCGTGCTGATGATGGATCAGTTCGTCGAGGAGGTCGACTTCTTCAGCATCGGCACGAACGACCTCGTGCAATACACGCTCGCCGTGGACCGCAGCAACAAGGACGTCGCGGCCCTCTACACCAGCGCCGACCCGGCGGTCATCCGACTCGTGAAGATGGCCGTCGATCGCGCCAACGAAAGCGGCAAACCCATCAGCCTGTGCGGCCAGATGAGCGGCGCGCCACTTTACACCATGCTGCTGCTGGGCCTCGGCCTCCGCAAGCTCAGCGTCACCCCGGCCGCCGCGCCGGAGGTGAAGCGGGTCTGCCGCAGCACCACCATCGAACACTGCGAAGCGGTCGCCAAGCGAGTCCTCTCGCTCGAAAGCGCCCGCGACGTGAAGACTTACCTGCGGGAAGAGCTCTCGAAGCTCCTCCCGGATCAACCCATATAGAAAGAGTAGGCAGATGGCAGTGGGCAGCCGGCAGGCTTGCTAGGCAATCGAGTTTGTTTAGCGAGACCGCCGGCCGCCCTCCGCCGACTGCTCACTCGTAACGACGAGACACACCATGAAAACCGAAATGCTCATCAACGTCGCGCAGGCAGAAGAATGCCGGATCGCGGTCGTTGAGAACGGGATCCTCGAAGAGCTCTACACCGAGCGCGAGAGCCAAGACAACTACGTCGGCAACATCTACAAGGGCAAGATCGTCAACCTGGAGCCCAGCATCCAGGCGGCGTTCGTTGACTTCGGCGTCGGCCGCAACGGCTTCTTGCACATCAGCGATGTCGAGAGCCAGTACTTCCGCCAGGGCGGGTTCGACCCGGACATGCCGATCGAGCGCGACGGCACCCAGGGCGGCCCCGATATCGACGACGCCGACGACGACGCCGAGGGGGGCGGCACCGCCACGCAGCGTCGTACGAGCACCGGCCGCTCACGCACCAAGGTCCGCCCCGGCGCCCGCCCACGCGTGAAGCCGCCGATCGAGGACATCTTCCGCCGGGGCGACGAGGTCGTCGTCCAGGTGATCAAGGAAGGGATCGGCACCAAGGGACCCACGCTCTCGACTTATATCAGCATCCCGGGCCGTTACCTCGTGCTGATGCCCGCGCTGGGACGCATCGGCGTGTCGCGTAAGATCGAGGACGACGAGGCCCGCCGCCGCCTCCGCGCGATCCTCCGCCAACTCAACCCGCCGAAGGGCCTCGGCTTCATCGTCCGCACCGCCGGCACCGATCGGACCGAGAAGGACCTGTCGCGCGACCTCGCGTACCTGCTCCGCCTGTGGAAGATGATCGTCAAGCGGATCAACACGCAGGAGGGGCCCGGCCCGCTCTACCTCGAGAGCGATATCGTCATCCGCACGATCCGTGACATCTTCTCAGGCGACATCGACGCGATCCATATCGACGAGCAAGAGTCGTACGAGCGGGCGCGTGACTTCCTGAAGGTGGTCATGCCGCGTTATGTCGATCGGTTGAAGTTCTACGAAGGCAAGGAGCCGCTCTTCGCCAAGCACAAGGTCGACGAGGAGATCGCGCATATCAACGACCGCCAGGTGCCGCTCAAGGGGGGCGGGTCGATCGTCATCGATCAGACCGAGGCCCTGGTCGCCATCGACGTGAACTCCGGCAGCTTCCGCACCAGCGCCGGCCACGAAGAGAGCGCGTACCGACTCAACTGCATCGCCGCCAAGGAGATCGCCCGCCAGCTCCGCTTGCGCGACCTGGGCGGGGTGATCGTGAACGACTTCATCGATATGCGCCGCGAGCGTTACCGCCGCAACGTGGAGCGAACGCTCAAGGACGCCGTCGAACGCGACCGCGCCCGCACTAAGATCCTCCGCACGAGCCCGTTCGGCCTGATCGAGATGACGCGTCAGCGGATCCGTCCGTCGCTCAAGCGGAGCGTCTACCGCGAGTGCCCGGGCTGCAGCGGCACGGGCCTGGTGAAGTCGGCCGAGAGCATGGCGATCGACGTGCTGCGGAAGATCATGCAAGTGGTCCATCGCAACGATATCGCCCGGGTAACGGTCACGGTCGAGGAAGAGGTGGCCACCTACCTCAACAACCGCAAACGCCGGGAGCTGGCCCAAGCGGAAGACGATGCCAACGTCGAGCTGCTGGTCCTCGGCAAAGAGGGCATCTCCCCCGAGCACGTCGAATTCGCCTGCGAAGACGAAACCGGCCGCGCGGTGCGTGTGGAGTTGGGGTGAAACACCGACTGATGAGGTTGTCGCCGAGCGGTACTTAGCAGGCGTTCCTAGTAACAAAAGACCCGCGGCGGATTGATTTCCGCCGCGGGTCTTCGTGATTGTGCGAGTCGTTGGCTGTCTTGTCTCACCAGGGCTTGAGCTTCCATCCCAGTACGAAACCGATCCCCAGGCACCAGAGAGCTGCCACATCGGGGCGTTCTCTTGCGTAGCTCTTGAGGTGATCGATCAACTCGCCATTGGCATCGACGACGGAAGGTTCGGTTGGCGATGCGGTTTGGTCGTACGACCGGGTTGCGGGCGTGGTTGTCTGAGTGTCGGCCATGGGTTTCCTCATGGGTTAGAGGACGCGTGTGTTAAGAAGAGCGGGTTAGGCTCCTGACGTTTTCTTCAAAGTCGTCGTAGGACTTAACCGCGGTCGCCGCGCCCTGCCGGCCCGTACGCCATGCGGCGAGACTGAAGAGCGATCCGACGAGGGCCGCGGCGAGCGCACTGAGCAGGAGCGAAAATGCCATCGAGAAGTCAAAGCGATCCCTCAGGAAAAACGCCAAGGCAATGAGTGCCGTCGGCGCCGCGGCAATCAGCATTAATAGGCCGGTTACCGCAAAGACGACGGCAAACTTGGCAGACTCGGCACCTTCCTTGAGGTCGGCGATCAATAGCCGGCCTTGCAAGCAAACCAACTCCACCAAATGTGAAACGGCACGACTCGCCGGAGAGGACTCTTCGGTATTGGCTCGGCTTGAACTCATCGTTTGACCCAAAGAGCGAGGGCGGCACCCGCGGCCGCGGCCGCGGCGATCGCCAAACCGGGGTACTCGGCGATCGTGCAACGAACCACATCTAGCGGTGGGACCGAGTTCGTGTTCGGACTCTGCCGACGCACGATCGGTTCCGAATCGAATCGGGGCCGTGACAAGGGGGATGTCATAGAAGGCTTACTCATGGATCGAAGTTGCGGCTGTCTCCGGTTGGGCACCCGCAGCGTCGGTGCCCGTCATGCCGGCTTTATTCTGCAGACCCGAGAGGACATGCGGCATCGCGGTTTTTAAGGCGAAACCGCCAGCCGTCATGAGGAGGGTCTTGAACGTCGAAGGGTTGCCTTTACCGGTCGTTCCGGCCGTGACATTGACGCCGCCTTGTTTAGCAAGCGTCTTGAGCTGCTTGTCCGAGAGCTGAATGACGTTTGTGGCCTTGGGGATCACGAAGTAACCGATCGTGGCAGCGATACCGACCGTTGCTAGCGGGTACTTGTGCACATAGCTTTTCCAATCGGTCGCTTCGGCGGCTTGTTGCTTCGCCGTCTCAACTTCCGAAGAGAGCTCGGTGCGTAGTTCGCTCATGCGGGCACGGATCGCTGCCGAATCGGACGGCTTCGTTTTAGCGTCGTCCCATCGATTCGAAGGCATCGGTTCAACCCTTGAAGAGGTCACGTAATGATGACAGCGTTGGATTGACGACCTCCTCGGTCGAATCCAGCAGTTGCTGCCCAAGGCGATGAGCGAATCGGCTTGCTCTGCCTCGCTGCATCGTCGAATCCGACTCTATGAGGGAGCTCAACAGAACCCCCGCCACGACGCCAATCCCGGTGCTCACCAGGACCGTTGCCTCGGGGTGATCTTGGGTCATCTTGGAGACTCGATCGATGATCGGTTTCAGGTCGGGCGCACTCGGGTTGGTATCCATCCGCTTTGCCTCATCTTGTCGGTTGGGTGGTCATCCGGATACGAAGCTCTACGACTTGTTTGACCGGGTCACCAAACCAACCACGACGCCGGCGATGATGCCTGCTCCGAAGGCCACCCCGAGGGATTCCAGCGGATGGCGGCGGACCGCGCGTTGGGCTTCGGCGCGCCCGGTTGTCACCCCGTCGCGAACGCGGGCAGCGGCATCGTTCGCGGCCGCACGGGCTTGCTCGGCGTATTCCGAAGCGCTGGCGAGGAGCGAGTCGGCCGTGTCACCTGACTCGCGTTGAACTTGGCTCAACCATTGGTGGACTTGCTCACGGGCTTCGCCGGTCTTGCGTTGGAGGTGACCAACGAACTCGTCGAAGCTCCCTTCGAATTGACGGAGCTCGTCGTCGTTCAGATCGCCCCAATGTTGCTTGGCCTTGCCTTTGAGCTCGTTCCAGCCGCCTTGAATTTGTTCTTCCGTAATCATCGTCGCACCTAGAAGGGATGGGAGGGCGAGGTTGGTTTATGTGGGTTCTGCGTCGGATTGCGGAGGTTGCAAAACGAATGCCACCCGATGGCCCGTCGGGTCAGCAACTGGTTTCTAAGCGCACACAGGCTGCTTGTCGGTCGCCGTGCTGCCTGTTTGGTTGCTGGGCGACCAGCGGTGGCAGTAAGCGAGTCCGAGGCGATCGATTCGGCTCGCTTGGCGAGAGGGTATGCTACTTGCCTAAGCGGGGGGGCACTGACTCGTCAGTCGCAAGCCACGCATCTTCTCGATGGTGCTGGCATCAACTCCCACGCTTATCTAGCGACTCAAGGCCGCGAGATGCGACCCATGACCATCACTCGCCGCGACAAGCCGAAAACGACCGATTCGCACGAGTCGGTCGGCGTCCGCGCGACCTCGAGCGATTCTTCATCCGATAAGGTTGGCGGTGCCTCGAACACCTCGCGGAACTGCCTCGTCATCCTGACGGTCTTGGCGGTGTTCTACACGCTCTATTTCGGTCGGGCTCTCTTGGTGCCGATCACGATGGCGGTCGTCCTGTCGCTGGTGCTGCGGCCGGTGGTGGCATTCTTCGCACGGTTCCATGTTCCCAATGTGGTGACCGCCTCGGGGCTGTTCTTGGGAGTGCTCGGTCTCGTCATCGCGACAACGATGATGCTCTCAGCCCCGGCGCAAAGCTGGCTTGCTCAGGCCCCACGGAACTTGAGCGATGTGGGCCGTCAATTGAGACCTCTGTCAGAACCGATCGCGAAGGTGCAGGAAGCAAGGAAAAAAGTCGACGAGATCACGACCGTCCCGGGAGAGGAGAAGGCCGTCCGAGTCCGGCTCGAACAACCTTCGGTCACCGGCGAAACGCTGAACGCGACCGGCGGCTATCTGACGAGCGTGGCGATCACGCTGGTGCTCCTCTTCTTCCTCTTAGCGGCCGGCGATCGCTTGCTCGAAAAGGCGGTCGAAGCGGCACCCAGTTGGCAGCACAAGCGAGGGGTTGTCGAAAAGTTTCGCGAGATCGAGAGCCGCGTCTCGAAGTATCTTGGCACGGTCACGCTGATCAATCTCGGGTTGGGGCTGATGATCGGCTGCGGATTAGGGGCGATCGAAATGCCGAACCCGATGCTATGGGGCGTGCTCGCCGCGGGGCTGAACTTCGTCCCGGTTGCCGGGGCATTCGTCGGTGCCGCGACCGTTGGCCTCGCCGCCTTGTCCGTGTTCCCGGATTCCCTGGGCCAAGCCATGATCGCTCCGGGGATCTATCTTGCGGCGAACATGATCGAGTCGAATCTCATCACGCCCCTGCTGCTGGGTAAATCAACCAACCTCAACCCGATCGCGATCTTGCTGGCGGTCTTCCTCTTCGGCTGGATCTGGGGGATCGTCGGGATCTTCTTGGCCGTGCCCTTGCTGATCGTCGCAAAGATCTTCTGCACTTCTTACGACAGCCTGAGGCCGTACGGCGTGCTGCTGTCGAACTAGAGCCACCGGCATCGGCTAAAGCCTTCGGTCGCGGCGGCAGGCCATGCCAGCTAACGTTGACGAACGGCTGCCGAGCCGGAACGCGATCTGGTTACGGTCTTCCCAAGAAGGCGGCCGAGAGCATGGCGATCGACGTGCTGCGGAAGATCATGCACGTGGTCCATCGCAACGATATCGCCCGGGTCACGGTCGAGGAAGAGGTGGCCACCTACCTCAACAACCGAAAACGCCGGGAGCTGGCCCAAGCAGAAGACGACGCCACGGTCGAGCTGCTGTCCTCGGCAAAGAGGGCATCTCCCCTGAGCACGTCGAGTTCGCCTGCGAAGATGAAACCGGCCGCGCGGTGCGCGTCGAATTGGGGTGAAACACCCTGATGCCGGATTGATTCGGGTCAGCGACAATAAGTCACGTGACAGCCGCCCAACCTGGATTAGGCTGGTGAGTAATTGTTTCGTCGGTCCTATATCAGATCAGTGCTAATGAGTACCCGTCTTGCTGTTCTTCTGGGTGCAACGTGCCTCGCCGCTGCGACTCCTTCGTTGGGTGCGTCTTATCGCTTGTCGCACACCTTTGTCGATCCGATGGGGGGAGCGAACGACTATTTCGGGACTGCGGTTGCTATCGAAGGCGGTGTCGTTGCGATCAAGAGTCGCTCAAGCATACGCGATGGTGATAGCCTGAGCAGGACACACGTTTTCGAATCAAGGCCCACCGGTAAGTGGAGCGAAGTCGCGTCGTACGATTTTGATTCCGGAGCAGGTCAATCGAACCCTTTTATGGGCGAAGAGCTCGCGATCGATGGTGGCGTAATCGCGGTTGGGTACGGTGATTTTTTTTCTGGCTCTTCTCTTGAGCCTATACAAGTGTTGGAACGAGGTGCGGACGGATGGGAGCGGAGCTTCGCGAGGCTTTGGTTGGCCAATCAGCTGCCTGATCCTCCGCGAGACAGCCCCTTTGCACTAGCCGGTGTTCGTCCCGCCGGCTGGTCGGTCGGGGTCTCAGGCGACCTTATCATTGCGTCTGAGTTTGGCGTGCGTCCTCCGGGAGCTACGGTAGTGAACGATATCTCTGGAGTGGCGAGAGTCTTCGAACGACAGTCCGATGGCACATGGGCTGAGGCAGCCAACCTGTTTGTTCCATCAGACGATCGAATTGGTTCAAGAAGTATCATCGCGGCTCATATCAGCGGTGATATCGCCGTCATTACGTACTCTTTCAGAGGTATGACTAGGGAGGCTACAACGCACTTCTTCCAACGAGACTTGAATGGACAGTGGAATTCCAAGGAGTCTTTCGTCAGCGACTTGGGCGCGGTTCTTTTCGGGAGGGTGCGATTAGACGGCGAGATCGCAGTGGCACGCTATGTTTCACCGACCATCGAGCAGGTCGATCGCACCGTGATCTATGAACGAGTTGGGGGTGTTTGGCTCGATTCATATGCGATAGAGGCTGTTTCTTCCAACGCGAACCATCAAGGGTTTGCGCTGGAAGGCGATCTCTTGGCTCGCACCGTGGGCGGCGTCCTCGACGAACCAGTGGAGATCGAGGTCTTCCGACGAGACGGCGTAGGAGTTTGGAACCTGCTGACGACGATCGCCGATCCCGCTCCTGACTCAGACCTACAATTCGGCTGGAAGCTCGACATCGATCAAGGCCGGATCTTGGTCGGGGCGAGGTCGGTTAATGCGGTGAGTCCCGGCCCCGGCGCGGCTTATCTGTTTGTGCCGGTTCCGGAGCCCGGCGGCCTTGCCTTGCTAGGTTTCTGTCTTGCCGCGGCTGGGCGATCGCGGCCATGCCGCTAGGCCCTCGTCGGCTGGCCAACAATCGGGCTCGAACCGGCGGGTGGGCAGGCCTAGGATTGTGCGGTGGCAGGCCGGTCAGTGCCGGCCAAATCGATGCGACAAAACGCAAGATGCTTGGTGGCAAAGGGTTTACGGCGATTTACCACCGCTAGAAGCCGATCACGGGCGAACGCCGGTGCGACAAAACGGGCAGAGACCCATTGAGGTTGATCGAGGCCGCTTGTCTCTTTGCGCAGATCTCGCTTGCGGGCGGGCGCGATCTGATTACGATCTTCCTCGGAACGATGGGGTGAGTCGGGCGATCGCAGCACCACTTGGATCGGGAGTGAGACCTCAATGATGACCCTACAACGCGGTTGGTTGGCGGCGATGGTCGCTTCTCTACTGATGGCTCCTCTTTGGATGCCCTCGCTGGCCTCGGCGGAGCTGACCAGCTTCGCCGGCTTGGTGGCCTCGAACTTTGAGAACTCGGACTTCGGCGAACCGGTCGATGACGCCTTCAGCAACACCGGGGCCCTGGTGACCGCCAACGGCACGGCCAGCTACACGGGGATGAACTCCTTCGGCAGCGTTGAGACGATGACCTTCTCTGGCCGTGGCCGGGCGCAAGCCCAGTACGGCCGGCTGCGGACCTTCGCCAGCGGCACGATCAGTAACACTTATTTCAACCCAGACAACGAGCCGCTTGTTGATTCCTTCGGCGATATCAACCCGGATGGCTCGCCGACCAACCTGCAAGCCTTCGGCCAAGCGACCTGGACTGACACGCTGCAGTACGGCGGCTTCTCGGCCGGGTCGGGTTACGGGGCACGGTATGGGTTTCGGATCACAGGCAACTTCAGCGGCGACGCGGAGTCGGTCTTCCACACGCTGGGGATCACGATCGCCGGCAATCGGGAACGATACACCACCGAGAACACCTCGCCGGGGCGGTACTTCGACCTGTATACGACCGACACGTATCCCGTGAACGGCACGACGCCGCAGACGGTCGAGATCCAGATCCTGTCGTCGTTTGGGATCAGTCCCGAAACGGTCGAAGATGGCAGCCGGTTGAGCGGTTCGGCCGACTTCTTCAACACAGTCGATCTGATCGCAGTCGATCTGGTTGACCCGGCGGGCGAAGTGGTTCCGCGGAGTGAGTGGACGCTGGTTACCGGTTCCGGCACGGACTATCGGGTGCCCGAGCCAGCGACGATCGGCCTGGTGCTGGCGTCGCTGGCGATGGCGGCCGTTCGCCGGCGGTGAAACGCCACCCTTGGACATCGGTCTACCCGTGGCTGAGCGGCCTGGCGGCGACCCACTCGACAGGGGCCGGTTGGGCCGGTATTCTGTGGGGCTCGCTAGAAGAAACCCGAGATTGCCGGGGGATTGGGCCGTTTGTCCCCAGCCCACCCAAGAAGCCCAGCAGAAGAAGCCATGTACGCGATCATTATTGACGGCGGCCGCCAGTACAAAGTCGAAGAAGGCCAGGAACTGGCCCTCGACTACCGCGAAGACGCCAAGCCGGGCGATAGCCTGACGCTCGATCACATCGCGGCCGTCGGCAGCGGGGCGGACCTGAAGATCGGCACGCCGACCGTCGATGGCGCCAGCGTCACCGCCGAGGTGCTCGGCACCGGCCAGGGCAAGAAGATCGAGGTCGTGAAGCTCCGCCGTCGGAAGAACAGCCGCCGCCACACCGGCCACCGCAAGATGTTCACCAAGGTGAAGATCGGCAAGATCGCCGGTTGAGGTGAGTCGGCGGTAGGCAGAGGGCAGTCGGCAGTTTTGCTGCGTTGATGCGGCTGCACGGGCAATCCGTCCTTCCTCTACCTCTGCGCCACGAGCACACCCCAGAGGCGGCTGTGCCAAGTCTTTTCGACTCGGCTGAAGCCTGCGCCGTAGAGCCGGGCGATTTGTTCTTCGGTCGTCTCGTGGCAGTCGTCGCCGCTGGTGCGCGGGCCGCCGAAGTCATCCAAGTTGCGTGCCTCCCAGCGGTCGATGATTCCGCCGAAGGTGTCCGGGATGAGCCCCGCCGCGAGCGACGACCGCATGTGCTCGCCCCACTCGATGAGCAGTTCGCGGTAGGTCGCGTCCGACGGCGGGCGGTACTCGTCGCCGTTGATCATGACGCCACCCGCGGGCAACGCCCCGAAGGCGGTAGCGAACGCGGCGTTCTTCTGGTCGGCGTCGAGGTGGTGAAGGGCCGACGTGCTGACGATCGCCTCAGCGGGCCGCACCGCTCCGCTCCAGGCTTCCTCGGCTCGGCCGGGGACAATCGTGGCCCGATCGCCGAACCGGCTCAGGCGACGTGTGGCAAGCGTGCGGAACGACTTCGAGGGCTCGACCACCGTGACCGCCGCCTGCGGGAACGCCCCGAGGATCTGCTCCGCCAGCCGACCCGACCCTCCTCCAAGATCAACCACGTGCGAGACGCCGACCGGCAACGCGGCGAGGACGGCCGCCTGAACCTCGTTATACAGCGGGTGGACGACGGGTGCGGCGGCGTCGTAATCGGCCGCGGCCTGCTGGGCGTCCCAACGGTAGGGGTCAGCGGTGCGTGTGGTACTCATGCGAGCAAAGACCCGACTCCCCGTCGGCGGGTTCGGGGGCATGTCGGCTGGCGGTGCCCTGTCGCAGGCATTCAGTCGGATTCGGTACTTGTATCGGAACTGGGCGTGGCCAAGATCTGTGCGTACGGGTTGCCGGGCGTTGGTTCGTCCGTTGAGGCAGGGAGCACCGGCAGCGGTGAGGGGGCGGCGGTGACGGTGGTGCAGGTTGGCGAGGGCTTCTTGCGGGGGCTGCGGAGGCCGGGCACGTCGAGGTAGGCCAGTGTCAGGCCGACCGTGGTGTAGTCGCCGCTGGTTGGGCCTTCGAAGTCGATATAGGTCTGCGTCGCGGAGGCCGTCAGCCGCCAAGCCGGGGTGAGCCAGAAGTGGACGCCGATCTCTGGCGAGAGGCCGCCGGCGAAGGTGGTCGTGGTCTCTTCGTCGTCGGGGAAGCTCGTCTCGTTGGTGGCGTTGAGGTAGTCCTCTGGCGCCGCCCCGAGGAAGCCGCTCACACCAACAAAGGGCGCTAAGCGGGTCGGCGCTTGCAGCCGGGCGCCGAGCTCGCCGCCGGCGGCCCAGCCACCGCTTTCGACGGCAAGGCCACGCACGCCGCCGCGTACTTCCAGGGTGCCGGCAGAAGGCTCTGGGTAGAGGAACTTGCCGAGCGAGAGGTCGCCCGCGAACGGGTTGTCGCCGCCCGCACCACCGAAGTACCAGCCGCTCCGGCCGCCGACCTGGCGGGCGTCGATCGCTTGCTTGACGACCTTGGCCGGGTCGTCGGTGTGGTGGCTGTATTTGCGGGCGTACTTCGGATCGCGTTTCGCCCAACGCGACCCCGTGCAACCAGTCAGCAAGATGGCTGCTGCCAGGGTGACCACCACAAGGGTTGAGCGAGCGAATGGCAATCGATGGTTCCCTCTAGTCGCGGAATGGTGGGGCGGCGTGAGCGGCGAAGCGAGCAGAGGTTGGCAGATCGCCGGTGGGCCGTCCATCGCGGCGGTCGCCGGGTCACCCAGAATCCAGGTGGCCGTGTCGTGCTCAGAAAGGGGTCGCCGCAGGCTGCCATCTTTGCGCCGTTTGCCTGGGCCTCCGATGCAGACCTTCTCGAGGTCAGAAAATCGTCTGCTCGGGACTTGGTGGCTTCTATCTCGATGAACGGTTCCTAAGCCTTTGTTGGGAAAGGGTTTGCGCTCGACAGAGAGTCTTCACGCAGGCTTCATGATTGGTTCACGGCTTGCCACAACCTGTTGTGTGCTAGCGGGTTAGGTAAACCCAAGATTTGGATTGACTCACCACGCTAGGCGCGTAGGATTTGCGACCCGGCGAACCAAATGTTGTTGTTCATGTGGGCATCGAACACAATATGTAGCGGTTGGCCGGCGTTTTCTCTTTTGAATTTCGATGCTGAGCTCCGATAGGGGCCACATATGGGGGTGAGCCACCAAGACGGAGGCCGCCCGCAAGGACGCAACGAAGCGAGTGAAACGGACTTCAGCCAGTCGGCATCGAATGTCGAGTTGGCCTGAGAGAGTATTGGTGAACTTATGTTCATTTGCTCTAATCGGACAGGATGCCCTTTCTCATAGACGAAGCCTGACAGGAGGTACGCCGTGGCGACAGTTGATGCCGGTTTTGGATCCACATCTCAAACCCAAGCAGACCAGCAGGAAGGTCAAAAGACCTTTCATGGACGCGTGAAGATCGACGCCACGTTCTGCCCGCCGGCCGATCAGGTCGCCGACCCGTTCGACACGGTGAACTGGGAGATCCGCACCTCGCAGATCAAGGACGACAAGGGCGGCGTGCTCTTCGAGCAGACCAACTGCGAAGTGCCCACGTTCTGGAGCCAGTTGGCGACCAACGTCATCTGCAGCAAGTACTTCTACGGCGAAGTCGGCACGCCCGAGCGTGAGTACAGCGTGCGCCAGCTCGTGCACCGCGTCAGCCGCACGATCACCGACTGGGGCCTGCAAGACGGCTACTTCGCCAGCAACGAAGACGGCGAGCGTTTCTACCGTGACCTGTCGTGGCTCTGCCTGCACCAGCACGGCGCGTTCAACTCGCCGGTCTGGTTCAATGTCGGCCTCTATCACCAGTACGGCGTGACGGGGTCGAAGTGCAACTGGCGTTGGGACCCGCAATCGCAGACGGTCGTCCAGCCGGAGAACCCGTACGAGTACCCCCAGGGCTCGGCGTGCTTCATCCAGAGCGTCGGCGACAACATGGAAGACATCATGCACCTCGCCCAGAGCGAGGCCATGCTGTTCAAGTTCGGCTCCGGCACCGGCACGGACCTCTCGACGCTCCGCAGCAAGCGAGAGAAGCTCTCCGGCGGCGGCACGCCGTCCGGCCCGTTGTCTTTTATGCGGGTCTACGACCAGATCGCCGCGGTCGTGAAATCCGGTGGCAAGACACGCCGGGCCGCGAAGATGCAGTCCATCAAGGTCTGGCACCCGGACGTGATGGAGTTCATCGAGTGCAAGTGGAAGGAAGAGCAGAAGGCCCAGACGCTGATCGCCAGCGGCAAGTACGAGTCGAACTTCAACGGCGAAGCGTACAGCTCCGTAATGTTCCAGAACGCCAACCTGAGCGTCCGGCTGACGGACGACTTCATGACCGCGTTCGAGAAGGACGCCGAGTGGAAGACCCGCTACGTCACGGACAACACGATCGAGGGGCCGACCTATCAGGCGCGCGACGTCATGGGTCGCATGGCCGATTGTGCGTGGCACTGCGGCGACCCGGGCGTGCAGTACGACACGACGATCAACCGCTGGCACACGTGCCCCAATAGCGGCCGGATCAACGCGTCGAACCCGTGCAGCGAGTACATGTTCCTCGACGACACGGCGTGCAACTTGGCCAGCATCAACCTGATGAAGTTCGTCCGCAAAGAGGGCGACACAACGGGTCAGCCGGGCACGATCGACCACGACCGCTTCGCCGCCGCCTGCCGGACGTTCTTCATCGCCCAGGAGATCCTGGTCGATCACGCCAGCTACCCGACCGCGAAGATCGCCGCCAACAGCCACAAGTTCCGCCCGCTCGGCTTGGGCTACTCGAACCTGGGTAGCGTGCTGATGACCAGCGGCTTGCCCTACGACTCGGACGAGGGCCGCGGCGTCTGCGGTGCCCTGACCGCGATCATGCACGGCACGGCGAACCTGACCAGCGCCGAGCTGGCCGAGGCCGTTGGGCCGTTCGACGGTTACCAAGAGAACCGCGAGCCGATGAATCGCGTGATGCAGATGCACCGCGACGCGGTCGCCGATATCCACGAGAGCTGCCCGGTCGACCTGGCCCGGGCGGCCGCCGACGTGTGGGACAAGGCGGTTTCGGCGGGCGAGGCCCACGGCTTCCGCAACGCCCAGGCGACGGTCCTCGCGCCGACCGGCACCATCAGCTTCATGATGGATTGCGACACGACCGGCATCGAGCCGGACATCGCGTTGGTGAAGTACAAGCAGCTCGCCGGCGGCGGCATGCTGAAGATCGTCAACCAGAGTGTCGCGGCCGCCCTCGACAAGCTGGGCTACCAGCAGCACGAGATCGAGTCGATCCTCGCTCACATCGATCGCGAAGACACGATCGAAGGAGCGGCCGACTTGAAGGCCGAGCACCTGCCGATCTTCGATTGTGCGTTCACCCCCGCCGGCGGCACGCGGAGCATCCCGTGGCCGGCCCACGTGACCATGATGGCCGCTGCCCAGCCGTTCCTCTCTGGAGCGATCAGCAAGACGGTCAACATGCCGCGGGACACCACGCCGGACGAGATCGCCCAGGCTTACTACGACGGGTGGAAGCTCGGCCTCAAGGCCCTGGCGATCTACCGCGATGGCTCGAAGGACAGCCAGCCGCTCAACACCAACAAGCAAGGCTCCGACGCCGAAGAGGCCACCGCCAAGGCCGCTGTCGCCAAGCCCCGCCGCGAGCGGTTGCCGGACACCCGTGACTCGAAGACGCACAAGTTCAGCGTAGCGGGCCACGAGGGCTACATCACCGTTGGCATGTTCGAAGACGGCCGCCCCGGCGAGCTGTTCATCACAATGGCCAAAGAGGGCAGCACCATCGGCGGCCTGATGGACGCCTTCGGCACCTCGGTGTCGATGAGCCTCCAGTACGGCGTGCCGCTTGAAGATTACGTCCGCAAGTTCAGCCACATGCGGTTCGAGCCGCAGGGGCACACGAAGAACCCGGATATCCGCATCGCCAAGAGCCTGATCGACTACATCTTCCGTTGGCTCGGCATCACGTTCTTGCCGGGCTACAAGGAAGCGTCGCAGGGCAAGGCGATCGACGCCGGGGCCTCGTCGCCGCCGAAGACCTCTTCCGCCCCGAAGGAAGAAGAACTCGGCGAGACCAAGCCCGCCGCCATGAAGGCTGGTGGGCCGACCAACCCGGGGCAAGACGCCATGCCGACCACCGCTGCCAACGGCCACGCCACCAGCGGCCAAGGCACTCAGGGCTCAACGCCGATCGTCGAAGAGATCAGCAGCAAGCTGCTCGAACGGGCCGGCGTGTCGCTCGGCGAAGGGGCCACCCGCAATGACCAGTTCGCCGGCTTCCAAGTCGACGCCCCGGCATGCGATGGCTGCGGCAGCATCACGGTCCGCAACGGCAACTGCTACCTGTGCCACAACTGCGGAGCGTCGATGGGCTGTAGCTAAAGGCGGATTGACGAGTTCGGAAGGCGGAATTGTGTCTCTAGCTATTCCGCATTCCGACTTCTAAACTCCGCATCTAACACCTGCCGGTCGCATGAAGCTTAGGGTGCCTAGCACCCGCCGGCAGTTTTGAACCACTACAAAAGCCCCGCGGTGCCAACTCGGCACCGCGGGGCTTTTGCTTTTCGAGGCTCGCTGCTTAACTGCCGGCTGCCCTCTGCTTACTGCCGACTCACTTGCGCCGCGTGTAGTCGATCTCCATGACTTTGTTCCACTCATCCTTGCCGGCGAGGGTCTCGTGGATCTCGAAGTGTTTGTGGTCGTTGTCGGTGTAGGTCGTGCTCATCTTCACCCGCTTCCGCTTGCCGGTCATGCAGCAGGTGTGCTCTTCGGAGAGCAGCGTGAGGGTGTGGGTCTCGGCGTCGTAGGTGCCGCGTGAGACGAGCACCATCGGGGCCATCGTGTCGATCCAAGTGCTGACATACTGCTTGGTCTCGGGCTCGTAAGTCGTTTGCGCGATCCCCTTGAACGGCATGCCGGCGAAGGTGCTCTCGAAGTGGCTGGTCAAGAAGAAGTCGCCGAAGGTCTCGCAAATCTCCGAGCCGGTGCTCTTACTCGGCGGGGCGCTCGGATCCATCCACATCGTGATCGCCGCATCCCAGGTGCCCGCCTCACGGGCCATCTCTTGGTGTTCACGCGACGGCTGCGGCATCTCTTGGGCAATCGCTTCCCGGGCGACCAGTGACGCCAGGAGGGCGATGAGGGACAGACAAACAAGTGGTCGGAATCGCATGGGGTTGCTCCACGTGAAGAATGAAGAGAGACAATCGTCACTCGAATCGTCGCGGATCCTGCGTGAAACCGCAACCGCTCCGACTGCTGAGCGTGCTCTCTTCCGTCCCGCAGGCCTAGGCACCAAGGGGCACAGCGTGATTGTACCGGGCCTGTCTCGCTGGCCGTTTGTGCAGATTGCGCTAATTAGAGAGCCTTATTCCTTGCTGTGGGCGTCGTTCTGAGTAGATTCATAAGCTCTGCGTAAAAGAAGACTGGGCACCTACGCGCTTGAGGCTCCGTCCCGATTTACCGAATCCCACCGCGGCGATGCGTATCGCTGTCCTGTCCTACCTCTCCGAGAAAGGTCTAATGAAGATGCGACTCTTGATTGCTCTTTGCGCCGGCATGTTGCCGGTGGCCGCGGCCAATGCCGCGATGTTTAACGAATTCGAGCCGAACCCGGCGGGCGGTGACCCGGCGGACACGACTTTCGAACTGATCGGCACGCCGAACGCCGCTTTCGATTACTTCATCCTGTCCATCGAGAATGATGGATTCAACGGCACGGTTGACCGGGTTGCCAACGTGTCGGGCTCTTACGATGCAAACGGCTTGGCTGTTGTGATGGTTCCCGACCTGGAGAACCCATCGTTCACGGTTATTCTGACGGATGACTTCGAAGGATCGGCCGGTGACGACCTCGATGCGGCAGACGATGGCGTCCTCGATCTCTCGTCGCTTGGCACGATCCTCGACTCGGTCGGTGTCTCGGACAATGGCGGCGACGACGGTTCGCTCTACAGCACGATCCTCGGTGGTTCGGACATCCTGTTCAACGGCCAATTCGAGCCCCTCAGCGTTTTCCGTGATGGTACGACCGGCGAGTGGTACCAGACGGTGACGGTTAACTTCGGTGACCCCGATCAGTTCATCGGGGTGTTCACGGCGGCTGGCGTAGAGGTCCCTGCGGCGGGCTTCGACATCGATCCGACGGTGACAACGTATGGCTCGACGAACCCCTCGTTCGTGATCCCCGAGCCGACCACGGCCGCTCTGGCCCTGCTGGGCCTCGCCGCGGTTGCTTTGCGTAAGCGGGTTGGCTGAGCCACACGACGCTTCTAGCGACTGATGAAAACAAAAACCGCCGCGGGGTGTGATGCCCCGCGGCGGTTTTTCTGTTGCCTAGTGGTGTCCCCGTTGCTCGATTACTTGTCGAGGGCCTTCACGGCTTCGACGATATCGGCCGGCTCGGCCCGCTTCTTGTAGTCGGCGTTCAGGTAGGCCCAGCGGATCTTGCCTTCGGCGTCGATCAGGTACGTCGCCGCGAGGGGGAGCTCGTCGTTGTTGTTGCCGTTGTATTTGGCAAGGCCAATCCGCTCCTTGTAGATCGGGCGGATCGCGTTGGGCAGCGTGAAGACAATCCCAAACCGCTTGGCGAGTTGGTTGTCTTGGTCGGTCAGGACCGTGAACTCCAGCCCGTTCTTGGTCGTCGTCTCAACGGCCTTCTCGGCCATCTCGGGGGCGATGGCGACGACCTTGGCGCCGGCCCCTTCGATCGCGGTCAGCGATCGCTGCAGGGCCTTGAGTTGCAGGTTGCAGTAGGGGCACCATCCGCCTCGGTAGAAGGTGACCACGACCGGGCCATCGGCCCAGAGCGAAGAGAACTCGACCGGCTCACCCGCCCCGGAGGTCAGCGTGCCGGCGGGGGCGGTGTCTCCGACGTTCTTGGCCGATTCGACCAGACCGAGTCGCTGGACGTCCTCGGTCCCTTGCTTGAAGGCGGCGATCATCGCCGGCGGGGCCTGGGCCGCGAAGCCGGCGGAGACCTTGTCGATCTCGGCTTGGAGCGTTGGGGTGGCCGGCTCATCGGCCGAGGCGTGGGTGGCGATCACAAGCAGGGCGAGGGCGAATCGGAGGGGGCGGAGCATCGACGTTTTTCTCGGTGGTCGGTGGAGTAAGAATCGCAGCGATCCCAATCGTACTCTTAATCCGCCTCAAGAGTTCGCAGCCAAATCGTTCGCGATCCCACGGTCCGGTTCGCCTGGCCCCGTGGCCCCTCCCCGGTGTGGTCCGCGAGGAGTGCGGCCTGACGCTAGCAATGCCGGCGCCGTGACGAATCGCCACGTCGCCGCGGTCGGGGTATCGAGGCGGGGGCGTTTGGGCCGATAACTGTCCGCATGAGGCAACGACCGCGTCACCTGCGTGGCGTTGACTCACAGCGGGGCGGGGGCCTACCCTCCGCAACGCAAACGCCGGGCGACAGGATGTCGGTCGGTGCGAATCCCCCACAAGTGAACGCCACGTTCCGATCAGGGAAGATCAAAAATGAGCACGCCTGCGCCGTCGGTTACCCTTCCGTCTCCCTCGGAACCGACACCGGTTCCGTTGCTCGATATCAATCGGCAAAACGAGCCGCTCCGCGAAGAGGTCCTCGCGGCGATCACCGAGGTGGTCGATACGGGGGCCTTCCTAAAAGGGCCGGCGGTCCGGGACCTTGAGGCCGAGGTGGCCCGGCTCTGCGGCACCGAGCACGCCGTCGGCTGCGCCTCGGGCACCGACGCGATCCTGGTCGCCCTGATGGCCTTGGGCATCGGGCCGGGCGACGAGGTGATCATCCCGAGCTTCACGTTCTTTGCGACGGCCGGTTGTGTCTCGCGCCTGGGCGCGACGCCGGTGTTCGCCGATATCCGACCCGATACGTTCAATATCGATCCGGAAGACGTGGCCCGTCGGATCACGCCGGCGACCAAGGCGATCATGCCGGTCCACCTGTTCGGTCAATCGGCCGATATGGCGGCCCTCCAAGCCGTTGCCGACGAGCACGGCCTGCCGTTGATCGAAGACGCCGCGCAAGCGATCGGGGCCAGCTACCACGGCGAGCCGATCGGCTCGCTGGGCAAGTTCGGCTGCATCAGCTTCTACCCGACCAAGAACCTGGGCGGCATGGGCGACGGCGGCATGGTCACCACCAACGACGGCGAGATGGCCGAGCGGATGCGGGTGCTGTGCGACCACGGTCAGAGCCCGCGTTACCACCACCACTTCGTCGGCCTTAATAGCCGGCTCGATACGATCCAGGCGGCCGCCCTTGGCGTGAAGCTCAAGCGGATCGGCTCGTACGCGGAAGCACGCGGCCGGCACGCCACGCGTTACGCCGAGGCGTTCAGCACCGGACCGACTGCGGGTGTTGTGACCACGCCGGTCGAGGCACCGGGCTGCCCGAGTGTTTGGAACCAGTACACGGTCCGGGTGGCCGAGGGACGCCGTGACGAACTGCACGCTTGGTTATCCGAGCGGAAGATCGGGGCGGCGATCTACTACCCGATCCCGCTGCACCTGCAGGCCTGCTTCGCGGGGCTCGGCTACGAGCCGGGGAGCCTCCCGCACACCGAGCGGGCTTGCGAAGAGGTCCTCTCGTTGCCGGTCTTCCCCGAGTTGGCCTACGAAGAGCAGAGCCTCGTGATCGAAGCGGTCGAGGCTTACGCCGCCTCGGTAGCCGGCTCGAAGCGGATGGCGGCTTAGCCGATCCGCGAGGGGCCGACCCGCGAGGGCGGCCACGGCTTGCTGGCAAGATAATACAAAAGAGGGGATGGCGAATCGTCGCCATCCCCTTTTTGCGTTGATTGTCTTTGGCAGCCGCTTTCTGCTATGCGTGGAGGACGCGGTTTAGCCACGCTTGGGCACTTTGACGTTGTCTTCTCGCTTGGTGGGCCGCAGGGCGATGGTCAGCCCGAGGATCAGGCCCAACAAGATCACGGCCCAAGAGATCGTGTACCCGCGTGCGCCTCCCTCTTCGGCCTGGGCCAGGATCGGGGCGAAGGTGAAGCCGGTGGCCAGGAGCGACGAGTAGAGCGAGGTCATCATGTTGCGGACGCGTTAGAGCGGTAGCGGTGGTCGGGTCCCCTTAGGATAGTCGGCCCGGGCCGTTGTGGGAAACTGGCTCGGTTTCGTGTGGAGGCGGCCGTTTCAGGCGGTGGCGAGGGGCTCTGGCTGCAGGGCGGTGGCGACCGGGCGGGCCAGCCGGCGGAACTCGGGCGTCGGCAGGCTGACCGTCCCCCAACGGGCCGAGAGGGGACGGCATAGCCGGCGGTAGTCATCGGCGGCGATCGCCACGAACGCATACGGCCGATCGCGGTAATAGTGGACTTCGTGGGTTGGCACGGGCGAACGGTCGCCGACCAACTCATAGGCGAACACGAGCACGCCATGGAAACCGTCGCCGAAGCGATCCCGCCAACGCGCGAGGCAATCGAGCTCTTCGTCGGTCGTCCAATTGCGCCAGTACTGACGCCCCGACGGGAAACGGCGTCCTTTCACATCGACCAACCATCGCGACGTCGGGGCCCCGTCGGACTCGGGCGAGACGATGAAGTCGACGCTCTTGAGCGACCCGCCAGCCTCGACGGCACGGCGTTGCTCGTTGACGGCCACGTAAGCGATCTGCCGGCTGCGGAGGTAATCCTCGAAGGCGGCTTCGTAGTGGTTGTGGCGTTTAGCCATCGGTTGGTACCCGGGGCGGGTTGTTAGCCACGGAGAGCACGGAGGACGCGCAGAGCGATGGGGTAGCCTGCACGAGAGAATCACGCGTGTCTAGCTAACCGCGACACAAGTTGCGCGTCGAACGCTCAACATCTGTTGATAACTACTGAGCCTCCGCCAAAACAATCTGTTGGAATCGCTTGCAAACCGAAGCTCTAACGAGCGAAAACGACCACGGACGTGAACTCTGTCGTTTTTAATGCTCGGCGGTTTCTCTGTGCTCTCCGTGCCTCCGTGGTTCAATCCGAACAACGAAGCGCGCTTACCCGAGCCGCTGCTTCGCTCAACGGCATCGCCGTGCTCTCGCCGTTGGACAGGTCTTTGATTTGGCACTCGCCCCGTTCCAGTTCATCGGGGCCCGCGATCAGCACCAAGCGGAAGCCTTTCTTGTTGGCGTACTGGAGCTGCTTAGCGAGCTTCTTCGGCTCCGGGTAGACCTCCGTGGCGATGCCCGCTTGGCGTAGTTCGGCGGCGAGCTTCAGGTAGTCGTTCAGGCGATCGGCCGCGAACTGAGCGATCAGCACGTCGGCCGGCGTCTGCGCCTCGCCGAGCCGGCCGAGCTCTTCCATCGCCGCGAGCAGGCGGTCCACGCCCAGCGAGGCCCCGATGCCGGGCAGGGCTTGGCTGGTGTACTTGCCGGCGAGGTTGTCGTAGCGGCCGCCGCTGGCGACGCTGCCGATCTCGGGCTTCTCGTCGAGGGTCGTTTCAACCACGAGGCCGGTGTAGTAATCGAGCCCGCGGGCGATCGAGGGATTGATCCGCACGCGCGCCGCGTCGATGCCGGCCGCGGCGACGCCCGCGAGGACTTCTCGCAGCCGCGTGACGGCCGCCTCGCCCGCGTCGCTGCCGCCGACGAGCCGCTGGACCTCGGAGATGATCGTTTCGTTGTCGCCTTCCAGGGCGGCCATCGTTAGCAGGGCATCGGCCGTTTCGCCGGTGGCGCCGGCGGTCTCTTGCAGCTCGGCACGCACGTTCTCCTCACCGATCTTGGCCAGCTTGTCGAGCGCCCGGAGGACCTCGGTCGACTTCTCCAACAGGCCGGTCTTCTCCAGCAAGCCGTTGAGCACGCCGCGGTGGTTCAGGTGGAGTGTGAACCGCTCGAAGCCGCAGGCTTTGACGACGTCGTGCAGGACACAGACGGTCTCGATATCGGATGCCACGCCGGTGACGCCGACCGTATCGAAGTCGGCCTGGACGAACTCGCGGTAGCGACCGACCTGGGGCTTCTCGCCGCGCCAGACCGAGGCGATGTGGTAACGCTTCAGCGGCAGACCGAGCTGCTGGGCGTGCTGTGCCGCGAAGCGGGCGAAAGGCACGGTCAGATCGAACCGCATGCCGACCTGCCGACCGCCTTGGTCCTCGAAGCGATAGAGCTGCTTGTCGGTCTCTTCGGAGCCTTTGCCGGTGAGGATCTCCAGGTACTCGAGCACCGGCGTATCGATCGGGGCGTAGCCGTACGAGCGGTACACCTCGCGCGCCGTCTGCATAATCCGCTCGCGCGGGATCATCAACTCGGGCGGGTAATCGCGGAAGCCCTTGAGCGTGCGCGGTTGGATTCGTTGCGTCTTACTCACGCGGAGCAACCATTGAGAGAAAGGGTCAAGAGCCGTTGTGATGGGAGCCTTAAGCGTCAGCGCCGGGAGCTGTGCCGGATACCCGGATAGACTCCCGGCGCTGACGCTTTGGGCTCCCGCGCGATCGCTGGGTTGGTCTCAGGCCAGCACGGCCAAAGGGTTCGGTCGCCGTGAGCGGATGTCTTGACCCTTCTTCTGGAACGCGGCTTCCGTGTAGTCCCAGACCTGCTCGTGGGTCTCGAGGTAGAAGTCGTAGGTCCAGTCGTCGTCGTACTCGCAGTTGTCGAACGTGTAGTCGCGACAGATCTGGGGGCGGGTTTCGTAGACGCCGCAGCGGTAGTCGTCGCCTAGCTTCTCACAGACGGTGTGGACCAGCAGGTACCAGTCCTCGTCCTCGCGGAAGAAGGTGCTGTTCTCGTGGAGCACGATCCAGCGGATGTACTCCATATCGGCCGCCTCGGTCGGCGTCTCGTAGGGGACGGCGATGTAGTGACAACACTTGGCCGTGCAGTGTTCGCACAAGTTCCCGCCCGGCGGCAGGTCCTCGCGGCGGATCTTCTTGTCGCCGAATCGTGGTAGGGTGCTCATGCGGAATAGTTTACCGAGGGTGGGGCTTCTAGGGGAACCGCCAAGAGCGCCAAGGTTCGCTAAGACAGATAGCCTTCATGGCGAGGCTTGGCGCTCTTGGCGTCCTGGCGGTTAATCAAGGGCGTGTACTCAGAGAGCTTCCCGCCGATCGCGACGCCGGATGCCCGCCTGCTGATCCTCGGCTCGATGCCGGGCGTGGCCTCGCTCGAGGCCCAGCAGTACTACGCCCACCCGCGGAACGCCTTCTGGCCGATCACCGGCGAGCTGTTCGGATTCGACCCGGCGTTGCCCTACGAGCAGCGGTGCGAGCGGCTGGGCTCGGCGGGCGTCGCGGTGTGGGACGTGCTCAAGAGCTGCCGGCGGGCGGGCAGCCTCGATTCGGCCATCGAGCGTGACTCCGAAGAGCCGAACGACTTCGCGGGCTTCTTCACAAAGCACCCGATGGTCCGGCTCGTGGCTTTCAATGGCCAGAAGGCCGAGTCGGCTTTCCGCAAGCACGTCGATTTGAACGCCGAGAGCGAATCTCGGCTGAGCTTCGTCCGTCTGCCTTCCACGAGCCCAGCGCATGCCTCGTTGTCGAAGCAGCAAAAGCTGATGGCGTGGCGGACGGGATTGGGGCCGTGATCGAGCGGCCCATCACCCGGCGGGAAAATCAGACCGTTGGCGTGTTGCTGAGGCGATACGCAACATCGAGTTCCTCGGGCCCTTTGATGCAGACGCCCAGGTCGGTCAGCAGGCCGTCGGACAGGCCGTAGATCCAGCCGTGGACGCTGAGCTCCTGCCCGTCGCGCCAGGCTTGCTGCACGATCGAGGTATGGCAGACGTTCTTCACTTGCTCGATGACGTTGAGCTCACACAAGCGGTTGACTCGCTTCTGCGGGTCGTCGTACTTCATCAACTCCACGAGGTGCTTCTGGCGGATGTCGCGGATATGGCGTAACCAGTTATCGATCAGGCCGATCGGCTGGTCGCCCATGGCGGCGGCCACGCCGCCGCAGCCGTAGTGCCCGCAGACGATGACATGCTTCACGCCGAGTGCCTTGACGGCGTACTCGATCACCGACAAGGCATTCATGTCCGTGTGGACCAGGAGGTTCGCGATATTGCGGTGTACGAACACGGCACCGGGGTCGAGCCCGGTGATCTGGTTGGCGGGCACGCGGCTATCAGCGCAGCCGATCCAGAGGTACTCGGGCGTCTGCTGCTTGGCGAGATCGGAGAAGAACGCGGGGTTCACCTCGCGCATCGACTCGGCCCAGTCGCGGTTCTTCTCGAAAAGATGCGGGAGGAGTTCCATCGGGTCTCAAGGGGGTAGCTTGGTAGCGTGGGGTCACCGGTAGCCGCGAATCGTCAGTATAAGCAGAACCGCCAGAAGAGGGGGCTCTTAGCTTCGTGGTTGCATCTGTTTGCCGCTGGCGCGGAAGGTCGCGGTGAGGTCGTCCCAATCCATGACAAGGCGGCCGCCGGTCGCCTCGTGTTGCTTCTCCCAGTTGATGAACTGCTCGAGGCAGGAGTGGTCGACGTACGTCAGGTCGCGCAGCGAGACATGCAGCTCGGTGGCCGGGGACACCCGATCGAGTGCCTCGGTGAGCCTCGGCAGGGCGAGGAAGGTCGCGGCTCCGCGGAGGTTGAGGTTCGTTCGGTTCTCGCTCGGGATCTCTTCGAGGTCGATTTCGATGCGGGCGAAGGTATAGAGGAGCCGGGCGGCGGTGCATGCGATCCCGGTCAGCACGCCGGTCAGCAGATCGACGCCGACAACAAGCCCGAGCGTGATCAGGCAGATGACCCCGTCCGGCTTGCTCGTTGCCCAAAGCTTGCGGATGGCGGTGGGATTGATGAGCTTCCAGCCGGTGAAGACGAGCACCGCCGCGAGGCTGGCACGGGGGATGTAGTTCAGCACCCAAGGGAGCACCGCGACAAACAGCAAGAGCCAAACGCCGTGCATCCAAGCCGAGAAGCGGGTCCGCCCGCCCGCCTGCACGTTGGCCGAACTGCGGACGATGACTCCGGTCATCGGCAGGGCGCCGAGCAGGCCACAGATCGAATTGCCGAGGCCCTGGGCGAGCAGCTCGCGGTCGTACTTGGTGCGGACGTGCGATTGCATCTGATCCACCGCCGCGCAGCAGAGCATGGTCTCGGCGCTGGCGACGACGGCGATCTCGACCGCCGCGAACAAAGCGGCTCCAATGTCGAGCTCGGCTAGATTCCATCCGGCGGGCAGGACGAGATCGTCGAGGAGATTCGACGGTACCTCGACGTGGGCGATCGTGTTTTCCCAGCCCATGATCCGGGTTGCCAAGGCGGCTATCACGACCGCCACCACGGCGCCGGGGATGAGTTGGAGCGACTTGATCGGGATCAGCTTCCAGAAGACGAGTATCAGGATGGTCGCGACTCCCAGGCCGGCGGCGAGGTGGTGGGGGGAGCCATCGAGCGGCACGATGCCGAGGTAGAGCGATTGGGGGATCGTCATCAAGTTGGCAATGCCCTTGGGCCAACCGGCGTCGAGCCAAGCCTTGGCGGCGTTGTGATCGTCGACCATGGCGTGGAACTCGCTGGCGAGGATCAGCACGCCGATGCCGCTGAGCATCCCTTGGATCACCGCCGGCGAGACGGCGCGGAAGTAGTTGCCGAGCTTGAGCCAGCCGGCGGCGACTTGGATCAGCCCGGCCCCCAGGACCACGATGCCGAGCGCCGCGAGGCCGAGCTCGTCGATGACCTGCGCGACCAAGACAAACAGGCCGGCCGCCGGCCCGCTGACTTGCAGCGGCGAGCCGGCGAACAACGCAACCAGCAGCCCGCCAACGATGCCGGTCACAAGACCCGTCGCCGGCGGCGCACCGGAGGCGCTGGCGATGCCGATGCAGAGCGGCAGAGCCACTAAGAAGACGATGATCGAGGCCGGGAGGTCCGAGCGGACGACTTCGCCCCAAGTCGGGCGATCGGCTTTCGTTGAGCTGGACAAGGTCGTGATCCCTCCGCCGAGGATTCGATAGTTACGCCCGCGTGCCTCTCGAAAGTCTCGATTGAGCCTTCTCAAGCAGTCGCAGGACGCTTCGTTCTTGCGTCAGCGTACGAACTTCCTCGGGGCAGCACCAACGGAGTTCGTTCGATTCTTCGTTATCGATGAGGGTCTCGTCGCCCGTGGCTTGCAGCAGGAAGCGGACGTCGTGGTGTTCGTGGGCGTCGTCGATGACCTCGCCGGCCGCGTCGAGGCGTGCCGGGATGTCGTGCACATCGAGGTCCAAGGGGACGAGTCCCGAGGCGTCGGCGACGACTCGCAGGGCCTGGATGCCGGTTTCCTCCTGGGCTTCTCGCTTGGCGACCTCGGCTAGATCCGTCTGGCCGTCGGCGTGCCCGCCCGGCTGGAGCCATATGTCGAGCTTGCGGTGATGCATCAGCAAGTGCCTCTGCCCATCGCCCGAAACGACCCACGCCGAGCCGGTCAGGTGGCCCGGGCGGCAGGTCCGGTCGAAGCAGTCCTCGTTAGCCGCGACCAGGGTCGTGATGCGATCCGCGACAGCGGCTTCCGCGGGGCAGGCGGCGCGATAGTCGCCGAGCAGTTCGAGCAGGGGTTCGCGGTGCATCAGCGTGACTCACTCCATGAGGCGAGGGCGTACTTTTCGGCGGCGAGTTGTTCTGTCGCGACGCGGGTCTTGGCATCGAGCTCGGTGCGATCGGCGTTCCAGGCCGCGGTGATTGCTTCCTTGAGCTGGCTTTGTTGAACTCCGAGGTTGGTCACAAACTCGTAGTGATCGCGGGCTTGCCGATAAGCCGGCTGGCGTGGGGCGACGTCGAGGAGCCGGCCTACCAGCGACAGGTCGAAATCGTAGAGCAACGTGCCGTGGTAGAGCAGGCGGTCTCGCACCCGGCGGAGGCTGTTGCCAGAAAACTTGCGGAGCCCGTCGTCGGTGGCGATCGCCAAGTCGCTGGTGCCGGCGATCTGCACCGAGCTGTCTAGCGGTCGCAAGGCCTCGACCATTCGGGAGAGCACATACTGGTGCGCCTTATCGAGGTCGAGGAGCTCGGGGCGGTCGGCGGCATTCACCACGACGGCGTACATCAGGCAGCCCGGTCCGGCGACGATCGAGGCCCCGCCGCTAACGCGCCGGAGGATCGGGACGCTCGCTTGTTGGCAAGCGGCGAGGTTGGCTTCCACTCGATAACGCGAAGAACGCCCCAGCACGACGGCGTGGCCGTCGGGCTCCCAGAAACGCAACGCGTCGTCTTCGCTCGGCGAAAGCAGTAAGGCCTCGTCAAGGGCGAGATTGGCCGCGGGAGTCGGCAGGGTGAGGTCGTAAAGCCGCATGCTGGGGAGGCTGACGGGAAAGTGGGCGTTCGCTGGCTGCGGCCTGCTTGGGCCGGTTGTGCGGATTGTAGGCGGCCGCTCGCCGAGTGTCCGGTGCTGTCGGTTGGGGTGCCTAGCTTGCCCGAGCGTTTCAATCCCGCACGAGCATTAAAAAATCGTCCCGCGGTTGGGTATTGCGGGCCAAATCGATTTGCCCGTCGTTGAATCGAGTCGCACACTCACAGTAGCCACGGGGGCGTGCTATGCGCGGCCTTGTGTGTCGATCGTCATCGACCCTCACCGAATCGAGACTCCTGATGAAGACACTCCGTCTTGCCTTAGCCTTTGTTTGTGCCGCCTCGCCGACCACCGTGGTCGGCCAGTCCGACATCGCCTGCGACACCTGCGCGCCGGCGTATCGGGTTGAGTGCCAGACCGTTTATGAGCAACGGCAGGCGACCTGCTATCGCCCCGTGACCGAGACCGTTTACGAAGAGTGCCAAGTCACCCGCCAGGTGCCGGTCTACGAGACCAAGCAGATGGAACGGCGGTACAAGGTGATGCGGCCGGTGCGTGAGACTTCGGTCCGCGAAGAGCGGTACTGCGTGCAGCGGCCCGTCTACGAGACCCGCTACCGCGACGCGAGCTACAACCGCGTCCGCAACGTGACGGAGACTTCCTTCCGGGACGAGTGCTACACGGTGCAACGGCCCGTGTACGAGACCCGCGAACGGGTTGAGCGTTACACGGTGCAGCGTCCTGTTTGCGAAACGGTCATGCAGCCGGTCGTCCGCACCGTGATGCGTCCCGTGACCGTCTATCGACCACAGGTCGTCGATCAGGGTGGGTACGTCGATCAAGTCGCCGTGACGCCGGGATCGAAGTCTTGGCCGCGGCTCCGCTGGTTGCCCCGGCAAGAGACGGTTGATCCGCTCACCGGCCACGTTCAAACCGTTCGCCCCGGGCTCTCGTGGGTAACGAACGAGACCCCTCCCACCCAGCAGGTGCAGCGGGTTTGGAAACCGAGCCTCGCGACGGTCCAAACCCCCATGACAAGCTACGTCCCGCAGCGTTGCGTGGAGCAGGTGCCGCGACAAGTCACGCGGATGGTCACCGAGCAAAAGTGCCGCCGCGTGCCGGTTCAAGTCGTTCGGATGGTCACCGAGCAGAAGACCCGCCGCGTGCCCGTCCAGGTCTGCAAGCAGGTCGTTGAGCGAGTCGAACGCAAGGTGCCCGTCCGAGTCTGCCGCATGGTGACCGAGCAAAAGGTCCGCCGCGTGCCGGTGACGGTTTGCCGTATGGTCGCCGAAGAACGCGTCGAGCCGGTCGAGATCAAGGTCTGCCGCCTCGTTGACGAGACACGCACGGTGAAAGTCCCGAAGACGGTGACTCGTATGGAGCCGGTGACTTACACGTACCGCGTGCCGCGAACCGTGATGGTCCGCCGGCCGATCGAAGAGCCGACCTGCGACACCTGCGGCTGAGTTTCGCCGTCGGGGTCGTTGACGGCGGGCGGCGGACTCGAAAGACTCCCTGTCTGTGAGCGACACCCCCGCAAACGATGACCAACCTTGCCGTCCCCCCGGCCTTGATGGCAAGCGGGTGCGCCTCATCGGCCGTTTTGCAAGCGTTTCGCAGCAAGAAGCCGCCGCGGCGGTCGAGCGGCGGGGCGGGGTGCTCGACGGCCGCGAGCCCGATTGGGTCGTCGTCGGCGAGGACGCGACCGAAGCCGATCGCCAGTCGGCCCACGCCGCGGCCGAGGCGACCGGTGCCGAGTGCCTCGACGAGTGCGAACTCTGGTCGCGGCTTGGCCTTGTCGACGAGTCGCAGGGCGTCAGCCGCCTTTATTCGCCTGCGATGCTCGGCGAGTTGGTCGGGGCACCGTTGGCTGCCATCCGCCGCTGGTCACGCCGAGGCGTGCTGCGGCCGGTGCGACGCGTCAATCGGCTGGACTACTTCGACTTCGGCGAGGCACGCGTCGCGACGCTGCTCTCAGAACTCTTGGCGTGTCGGCGTTCCTTGCCGGCCGTCGACTTGATCATTGATCGGCTCGCCGCCGCATTTCCTGACCAAGATCGCCCCCTCGCCGAGTTACCGTTGGTGGTGGTGGATGGCGAGTTGTTGCTGCGTTCGTCCGACCAACTCACCGAGACAAGCGGCCAACGCTGCTTCGATTTCGAGGAGCCCCCTAGCGAACGAGCCGAAGAAGGCGAGGAAGAGGCTCCCATCGTCCTGCGACTGCCCGAGGCCACGCCGCAGCGGCCGGGGACGCTCCGGGAGCGGGCTTGGGAGCTCTGCGACGACGGTCGCTTGGACGAGGCGATCGAGGCTTGGCGGCTCGTCTTGTTGGAGTCGTTCCCCACCGCCGACGATCACTTCACCCTGGCCGAGTGGCTCTACCGTGGCGGCAGGCTCGAAGCGGCACGTGAGCGTTACTACGGTTCCCTGGAGCTCGATAACGAGCACCTCGAAGCCCGGGTCAGTCTCGGCTGTGTGCTGATCGACCTCGGCGATGTCGAGCTGGCGATCGCCGCTTTGCACGGCGCGATCGAACAGCACGAGGGCTTTGCCGATGCCCATTACCACTTGGCTCGGGCGTATTCCGGCGTCGGCGATGCCGAGTCGGCCGACCCCCATTGGCGGAGATTCCTGGAGATCGCCCCCGAAGGGCCGTGGGCGGACGAAGCCAAGCAGCGTCTGGGTCTTTCGGTCTGAGTTTGGTTCGGTTTCCAACGAGCCCCCGGTCGCCTATCCTGCGGGCGTGCTAGCGAACCCCAGTAGCCGCGTCTCAACGACGCGGAAGGCATGAGCGAGCTGCTATTCCAATACGAGCGGGTGAATCCCACATCGTGGGCGTACCTGTCGTCGTTGCTGACGATCGCGTTGTTCTTCAAGTTCAACCGCGTCTTCTGCATGCGCAACTTGGACCTCTTGCTGATCGTCTCGCTCGCCCCGGGCCTGCTCTGCATCGAGCAGTCGCTACGCGGCAACGCGCCCTTGGCGGTCGAGCGGATCGGCTACGTCTGGCTGTTGGCGGTCAATCTGCTGTTGATGGTGCGGATGCTCTACGACACCTCGATGGTCCGGCGGCCGCTCTTGGAGCCGAACCTGAACGGCGGCGGGCTGACGTTCTTGGCGGTCGCGTTGATGTGCTTCTTGGCAGCCAACGTGGTGACCGGGCGGGCCGATGAGTCGGACCTGATCGCCGTTCAAAGGGCGGAGCACCTCAGCCATCGAGAAGACTCGCAGGCAGAGCAGAATACGCTCGACACGCATGGCCCCGGTTTCACGCTGCTGCTCATGCTGCCGCGGATCTCGTCGCGGGCGTGGGTCGACGATAACGCCGAGGAGGCCAGCGTCGACTCCAGCGGCGATGCGATGCACTCTGAGCGGAACGTGCTAACCGCCCAGGTGATGGCGATCGTCTGCCAGGTGCTGATCGTCGTCGGCGTAATGATGATCGCACGCGACCATTTCGGGAGTGCGCAACTCGGGCTGGCAGCGGGGACGCTGTACCTGATGCTGCCGTATACGGCGTTGTGGACCGGCAATGTGACCCATACGCTGCCGGCGGCCTTGCTGGTCTGGACCGTCTATTTCTATCGCCGGCCGATCGTTGCCGGCTCGCTGCTCGGGCTCGCGTGCGGGGCGATCTACTATCCGTTCGCTCTGCTGCCGTTGTGGATCGCTTTCTACTGGCGGCGGGGCGTGGGGCGGTTCACCATCGGCGTGGTGGTGACCCTCGCCGTGCTGGTGACGACGCTTGTCTTCACCTCGACCGACCTAGCGATGTTCCTCGCCCGACTGCAGCAGATGTTCGGCCTCCGCCCGCCGGCGATGGAAGGGCTCAGCGGCGTTTGGGCGTTCTGGAGTGGCTGGTATCGCGTGCCCATCCTGTTGGCGTTCATCGGCCTGAGCGTGAGCTTCGCGATCTGGCCCGCCCAGAAGAACCTAGCGACTCTCTTGAGCGGCTCGGCCACGCTCATGCTGGGCGTCCAGTTCTGGCACGCCCACAGCGGCGGCTTGGCACTGGCTTGGTACCTACCGTTGCTCTTACTAACGGTCTTCCGGCCCAACCTAGAAGACCGTGTCGCGGTCGGCGTGGTCGCCCCGAGTCGGTGGGAACGCCGACCGGCCGTGGCTGACTAGCGGTTTTGGCAATCGATCAAGCTGCACGCAACAATCGGATTGAGCCCGAGTTCCTCGGCCCTCCCGATCACCTCCGGCGACTCGGTTCCTGGGTTGAGCCAGAGCTCGCCACAGCCCTTCTCCGCGATGGCCTCCAGCAAGCCGATCCCGACCGCCGGGGCCACGTACATCGTGACCCGATCGAAGGGGCCGCCCGGGACGTCGGCGATGGTCGGAAAGACGGTGAGCCCTTCAATCTGGCCGCCGCGTGGGTTGACCGGGAAGACTTCGTAGCCGCACGCCAAGTGGGCGAGCAGGCTGCGATGGCTGAACCGCTCCGGCTTGGGGCTGGCGCCGATAACGACGGCGGTTGGCTTACGCGCTTCGCTCATGGTTGGCTTACTCGTCGCGGCGGAGATCGACGGCGGCCTCGACCTGCTGGCTGGCAAGCCACTCGCGCCAGGCCGCCTTGTTGTATTGGTAGTTGACGTTCGTCAGGGCAACGAGTGCTGAAAGCACCTTCGGGTTGGGGAGGTCTTTCTTCACATCCTTCGCTCCGCCGCCGCCGAAGCCGAAGGTGCCCGAGCCGGAGTTGACCGAGTACTGGTCCCCGCCCGAGTCGTTTCCGACACGCCATTGATGCGTGGTCACCAGGGCGTCGATCAGCGGCTCAATTGTCGGGCGTGAACCGAGGATGGCCAGGGCCTCGGCCGCGTTGTTGATCACGCGGTTGTCCTTCGATCGGAGCGCTCCCACGAACGGCGAGGCGAGGCCGGGACTGCCGTCCCGCACCAAGTGGTCGAGGGCGATAACGCGGGCTTCTTGGTCGGCGTCGGTGAGCACGACCTGGGCCATCGCCGACAAGCCGGGAGGCGTGCCCAGGCGGCCGATCGTGTCGATCAGCTTGCGGCGGATCGCCGGGTTCGGTTCGTCGCCAGCCAGCCGGAGCAAGCCGCCGATCGCTGCGGGGTCGTCGATCGACTCAAGGCTCTCCTCGGCGGCACGGGCGACGTCCGGGTTGCTATGGTTCAGGTCGGCACGCCAACCGGCCAATCGTTTCCGCCAAGCGATCCGCACCGCTTCGGCGGCCGCCTGGCGTTTAAGGATGGCGACCTCTTGTGGGGTGCACCACTCGTTCTCGTAGCGCACGAGCCCACGAGCCGCTAGCACCTGGTCGCGGGTCTTCCACCCGCCATCGACTTGCTGGTAGCCGAGCAACGCCCGGGCCTCGGCGTGGTCGGGGGCAAGTTCGAGAACCCGGCGGAGGTGGCGTTGCATGCCGTCCCGGACGCCGTTGTCTCGGCACCAGGCGGCCAGAGCGAATTGGGCTTCGACGGTGTCGGAGACCGTCGGGCTGCGGCGGCGGTACTCACTCTCGGCGGGCGACTCGGAATCGATGCGGTCGATCTGCCGACGATCGATCAGGACGCGGCCGTACTCCGAGTCAATCGCCAGCCGCGAGCGGCCGAGCTTGGCATCCTTGATGACTTGCCCGTGGAGCGTGCCGCCGTTCTCAAGCACGACCGTATCCGCGCGGCCCTCCAACGCTGCCAACAGGCAAGCGATGGCGAAGATCGTGCGGCGGGGCGGGGCGAAGGGCATGTTGGATCGGTTAAGCGAGTCGCGATGCTAGCAGGGTAAGTATAGGCGCGCCGCTCTGGGGGGGCGGCCCGGTTCTGCTAGCAGGCCGGGTTTCGACGATTCGTCTAGGTCGATTCGGGAGTTATCTCTACTCTACGCGCCCGTCTACCGAACCGCAGCGCTTTGAGCCCATGGAGGGGCTGCGTGCAGCGCATCATTTCACTCGCCTTGCTGGCCGTCGTCGTTGGCGGTGGCTGGTCGTATATCCAGAACGCCTTGCCGAGCGGTCTGCGCCAAGCGGTGCAGACCGCGGGCAATGTGATCCAACAGCAGACCGGCGGGTCGGCCCTGCCGCCACTGCAGCCACAGCCCGGCGGCTACGCGCCGCAGCAGACGGCCTACCAAGCCCCCGGCTTCAGCCCGACTCAAGTGCCCGGCGCCCCGCCGACGATCCGGATTGCCTCGTTCAATATCCAGAACTTCGGGACGAAGAAGGCGACCAAGCCGCACGTGATGGATGCCATTGCGCGGGTGGTGCGGAGCTTCGATGTCATCGCCATCCAAGAGATTGCCACGCAGGACAACACATACATTCAGACGTTTTTGCGTCAGTACGTGAACACCAACGGCGTCTACTACGACGCCCGGGTCAGCGAACGACTCGGGCGAACGAATAATACCGAGCGTTACGCGTTCTTGTTCAACACGGCAACGATCGAGGTCCATCCGACGCTCTGTTCGGTCTTCCCGGATCCCCAAGACCGCCTCCACCGTGAACCGTATGTCGCGTTGTTCCAAACCCGTGTCGCGGCCCCGCACCGGCCGTTCACCTTCACGCTGATCAATACGCATACCGACCCCGATGACATTCCTCTGGAACTCAACGAGCTGTACCACGTGTATCGGCAAGTGCAGCAGACGCAGATCGAAGGCAACTCCGAGGACGATGTGATTCTCCTCGGTGACTTGAACACGCGGGTGCCGGCGTCGTCGCCTTACTTCCGCAACCCGTCGGCGAGGCCGCTGACGCCGAAGGACTTGGGTCTGCTCCCCAAGGTGCCGGGCATCTGGCCATTGATCCGTCACGAAGCGACGACGCCCAAGAGCGGCCGCTTGCACGACAACATCCTGATCCCGGGCTACACCACGGTTGAGTTCACCGGGCGGTACGGCGTGATGGACCTGCGTACGGAGTTGGGCTACACCCACAACGGCCGGCCCCGCAGCCTGTCAGAAAAGGAAGTCTTGCAGATCTCCGATCACCTCCCGGTGTGGGGTGAGTTCAGTGCGATTGAAGGCGGCACCTATCGCAGCGCCGGTCGGTGATACAGGCCGGAACTTTGCGTTCGGTTTTGGCCATCGGGTGCGGTAGAATTCGTTCATCACGAGGCGAGGCATCCTAGCGAGCCGATCCAGAGTAACACGCTCTGGGCCGTGCATCTCAAAGAGCCCGCCGCGGAACCCCTTGTTGGGTCCCGCGGCGGGCTCTTTTTTTGTTGGTGCCTTGCCGTAGTTCCCCCTTGGTCGGAGCGTTCGATGGCGATGCCCTTTCGAAAGTTGGTGCGGCTCGAAGAGGTCGCGGAAGACCTCCGCGACGGCGACCTGTTGCTGTTCCGGCGGCGGGGGCTGATCTCGGTTGCGGGGCGTGGGGTGCACTCACACGCGGCCAAGGTCGCTTGGTGGGGCGACGTCCCGTTCTGCTTGGAGGTGCGTGAATGGTTTGGTGGCAGGGCGGTGACGTTGGCCAGCCAGGTCGAGCGTTCTCCCGGGCAGATCGATCTGTTCCGAGCCAACCCCGACAATCGTTGGCCCGAATACGACGCGGCCGCTTCGACCCGCTACATGCGGCGGCTGGCTGGGTGCGATTACGGCTACGGCTCGGTGCTGGCCGCCGCGATGTTCCACCTGCCGATCGTTCGGACCTGGCTGACCGCCGACGTCGAGGACCAAGCGGTCAGCCGACGCCCGCCGTTCTGTAGCCAAGCGTGTGCGATGGCCGATCGGCTCGCCGGCGGAGTGGACCCGACCCCTTACCTGGCGGATCGGTTGACCGAGCCTGCCGATCTGGCGCGGAGTCCCTTTTACAAATACCAATACACCTTCGCCGGGGAGTGACGCATGCTTGTAAAGAGTCTCTCGGCGATCGCGTTGGCGATGAGCCTGAGTCAGTCGGGGTGGTCCCAGTGTGGACCGTCGGGTTGTTATTCGGCTTCGCCACCAAGCCGGCAGTCGGTTGCCTTGCCCGCGGCGGTGCAGCGAGCCACCGCGTCGGTCGTGCGGATTGTCCACGAGGAGGCAAGCGGAGCCTCGCTCGGCTCGGGGGCGCTCGTTGCAATCAGCCGTGACGCCTCGTGGGTCCTGACGTGCGCTCACCTCTTTACCGAGGCGGGACGGACCCGTGTTGTGCTCGCCGGTCAAACGTCCGTCGGACGCGTCGTCGCGATCGATCGGGAGCACGACTTGGCGTTGGTCCGAACGGAACCCTTGCGAGGTCGACCGATCTTGATCGGGGAAGTCGAACAACAAGGCGAGCTGATCGCTTGCGGCTTTGGCGGGCAAGGCGTCCTGCGAGCGATCCGCGGTCGGATCACCGGCTACGCCACGGCACGGGGCGCTTCGGCTCCCAGCCTGCGGATCCGTGGAGCGGTCCGTTCGGGCGATAGCGGCGGGCCGGTGTTCGATCTGCGAGGCCGGCTGGTCGCGGTGATCTGGGGTCAGCGTGCCGGCGAGACGTATGCGATGAGTGGCGGACCCTTCAAGCGGATCCTTGCCCGCCTGCCCAGGAGTGATCGATCGCTCAAGCCGGTCGAACGGCGCCCCGTCGAGAAGCCCGCCGAGCGTCCTGTCGTCAAGGATGATCCTTGGAAGCAACGCATCGAACGCCGGCTCGATCAACTGGCGTCGCGACCCGCCCCGCCGGCGGTCGAGATCCCACGCGACTTGGCGCGTCGGGGCGATCTGAGCGACCTGTCTGCCCGGTGGGACCAGCGGTTCGAGCGTCTGCGGGGCGAGGTCAATCAGAACGCCGCGGCTGCGCCGCCTTCGACGAGCCCCTCGGTAACGACCAACGTGCTAACCGGCCTCGGCCGCTGGGGCCTGAGCGAGACGTTGTTCGCCGCCGGTGTCGGGGCGGTCCCGGTTGCCGCGTTGATGTTCGGCATGCGGTGGCGGAGCCATCGGCGTCGCAAGCGATCGGCGATCACAAGGCACAGCGAGCCCCAGACGGTCGCCGTCGATTCGCCCCCGCCGCCTCAACAGGTCGTGCCGGAGACTCATTTTGTCTCGTACGAGCGCGACCAATTTGCACGGGCGCATCAATGGGCCAGTGAGCAGCTTGTCCGCAAGTTTCCCGGGGCCGTGGAGATGCTCTCCAGTTTGGATTCACTGATCCGCCAAAAGCTCAACGGCACGGATTGAGGTTGGTCGTCTGCTCCCACGACTTGTGTCGTGGGCTCGCCCCAAACTTACTCGCGCCTAGCC
>CAYGUP010000035.1:0-44464 GCA_964353155.1 uncultured Planctomycetaceae bacterium
CTCACGGGCGTAGACGATCGCTTCCCAGCCCGCCAACACGGCGATGGCCACCAGCAGCGGTGCCGCCAAGCGGATCAGGAGCGGGACCCGACGCGTGTGTCGTCGTTCGCTGGTGGCGGGCGGCGAGGGGTTGGCGGTCCGGCTCATAGGGGCCGAGTCTAGGCCGCTGGCCGACGCTCAACAACGCACGCCGATCGATGTTGGCCTCAAAGCGGGGCGGCAAGCGCGGCCCGTCGACCAACCAGTTGGAACAGGTACGATCGACGGGCCGGCATCTGCCCCATCGAACGATCGGCACTAAACCGCACGCAGCTTCATAAAACCGCAGCAACCGCAGAGACAGCCGACTGTCGCACCGGACCGACTTAAAGCGAGTCGGCGAGAGTTCGGAAATCCGTTACGGCTAAACGACTTTAGTTTTGTCGATCGGCCAGAAAGGGGATCGGTTGGAAGGATCACGCGTCGCGGAGTCGGCCGTCGGCGTTGGCTTGCCACATATCGCCGGTCATCACATCGCAGGCGGTCAGCCAGCCGCCGCCGTGGCAGTAGGTATCGACGCACCACAGATAGTCGGCGTCGAGCACCTCTCCCTTCTTCTGTGCCGTGTGGCCAACGACCGCCCGTTTGCCCGAGTAATGGGCCGCCGGGAAGTGCTCGGCGAGGCTCTGCCAACGGAGTGCTTCGGCAGGCTGCTGATCGAGCGGTTCGTCGGCCACGTAGTTAGCGTGGGTGAAGAAGGTGTCCTCGGCTTCGTAGTACGGCAGGCACCGGTCGAGGAACGCGAGGTGCTCGTCTGGCAGGGCACTCAGGTCTCCCACGAAGCCGTACGACTCCAGCGTCTGCACCCCGCCATGCTGCAGCCACCAGTGCCTCGGCGAGGTGCCACGGATCGCGCCGAGCATCATCTCCTCGTGGTTGCCCAGGAGAGGAAAGAGCCGGCCGCTCGCTTCGACTTCTAGGAGGGTCTCGATCACGCCACGCGAATCGGGGCCACGATCGACATAGTCGCCAAGCGTCACGAGGCGGTCTTCGGCTCCCAAGTCGATAGCCGTCAGCACCGCCCGCAACGCGGCGGAGCAGCCGTGGATATCACCGATGGCGATTAATCGCGACATGTGGAAGACGGATCGGCGAGGCGGGAGGGGGGCCGAGTGGCGTGCTCTTGCATCGCCGTCGGTAAGGTAGATCACCAACCCACGCTTCGCCCAGCCCGGGGGGTGAGCCACCTCACGGCCAGCCGGAGGAGCCGCCTCGATCCGCCCCGCGTGGCGACCCATGTCCTTCTAAGCTCGTATCGGTAGGCACGCTCTTTCCTAACCGAGGCGAACCGATGCGACCGACAGCCACTCTCCCGATCGCCGCGGCCCCGATCGCCGTGGCGATGGCATGCCTCGCGGCGGCTCCCACGCGGGCGGCCGAAGTGCTCATTGGCAACGAGGTGGCCCCATCGGATCGGGTCTCGCTCGATCGGATCGATCACTCGGGGTGGGACGCGTTGTTGCGGCGGTATGTCGATCCGGATGGCCTTGTCGACTACCAAGCCTGGCACGGATCGAGCCAGGCGATCGCTTCGCTGGACCGTTACCTCGCGACCCTCTCGGCGGGCGATGCCGACGGCGCCTCGTCGAATGCGGCGCGGGTCGCTTTCTGGATCAATGCTTACAACGCGGTGACGATCAAAGGCATCCTCCGCGAGTACCCGACCACCAGCATCCGCAACCACACCGCCGCGTTGTGGGGCTACAACGTTTGGAAGAACCTCAAGCTCCGCGTCGATGGCCAGCGGGTCTCGCTCGATCATATCGAGCACGAAATCCTCCGGCCTCTGGGCGAGCCGCGGATCCACTTCGCGATCGTTTGTGCATCGATCGGTTGCCCGCGGCTCTTAAACGAGGCGTACTCGGCTGAGCGACTCGACACCCAGCTAGAGACCAACGCCCGCCACTTCTTCCGACAGCATCAGAACTTCCAAGCCGACGCCGCCGCGAAGACCATCCAACTGAGTTCGATCCTCAAATGGTTCGGCGAAGACTTTGGTGCCGACCAATCGGCGGTGTTGGAGCGGATCGGCCCGTGGCTCCCCAGCGACACGGCCCGGGCGTTGGCGGCGGGCCCTGGCACGCGGGTTCGTTATCTCAAGTACGACTGGGACCTCAACGAGCAGAAGAAGTAGATCGCGTGAACGCGGTGTCCTTGGGCGGGGCCTCTCCGCCGTCGATTATGGGATGCCTGCCATTCATGCTAGAAACACGCCCTCGGCGTCGGAGACGCCCCCCACCGCTCTGAGTTGATTCGATGACCGACGCCGCTCTTGATGAACCGATCGAAACGAAGTCCGGCGGCGCGACGATCAAGATCGTTTCGCTGGTCGTTGTTGTCGTCGTCCTTGCCGTCGCGTTCCGGTTCCTGCCGCTGGCTGACCTGCTCAACCGTTTCCTTGGCTATATCGAGAGCCTCGGGTTCTGGGGGCCGGCTTTGTTGGCCATCGTTTACGTGGTCACCACTGTGTTGATGGCCCCCGGTTTGATCCTCACGCTGGCGGCGGGTTATCTGTTCGGCGTGTTTTGGGGGACGGTCACCGTCTCGGTCGGCAGTGTCCTGGGCGCGACCGCGGCGTTCTTGGTGGGGCGATACGCGGCACGCGACTTTGTGCAGGGCCTCGCCGAGAAGAACCCGCGATTCGGGGCGATCGATCGGGCCGTTGCCGGATCGGGTTGGAAGATCGTGTTGCTGACGCGGCTCTCGCCCCTTTTTCCGTTCAATGTGATCAACTACCTATACGGGGCGACTCGGGTCTCGTTGCGTGACTATGTGCTGGCCAGTTGGATCGGCATGCTGCCGGGGACCGTGATGTATGTCTACTTCGGCGCGATCGCCGGCAGCCTGACCGAGCTGCTCGCCGGCGACCTGAAAGGTGGTGTGGAGAAGCAGGCCTTGTTGGGCGTGGGCCTCATCGCGACCGTCGTGGTCACGGTGCTCGTCACCCGGATTGCTTCCAAGGCCCTCGCCGCCGAGACTCCGGACGCCGCCTCCGAGGCTCAAGTCTCTTAGCGGCCCGCCCCACCCCCTTCGCCTTCGACCCTCCGCCTTCTCATGCCCTCGATCGAGCTGCAGCCGTACGACGAGCACAACCAACGGCTCGAAGCGAACGTCCACCCGACCGACTGGACCAACCCAACGCCGGACGGGCCGTACGACCTGATCGTGATCGGTGCCGGCACGGCTGGTCTGGTCACCGCGGCGGTGTCGGCCGGCCTGGGGGCCAAGACCGCCCTGGTCGAACGCCACCTGATGGGCGGCGATTGCCTGAACGTCGGGTGCGTGCCGTCCAAGGCACTCATCAGCACCGCGCGGGCGGCCGCCTCGATCCGGCAGGCGGGCGAGTTCGGCGTGCACGTCGAGGGTGAGGTGCGTGTCGACTTCGCCCAGGTCATGGAGCGAATGCGTCGGCTGCGGGCCGATATCAGCCCGGCCGACTCGGCCAAGCGGTTCAGCGAAGAGAAGGGCGTGGCGGTCCACTTGGGTGAGGCCCGCTTCACCGGTGGTGATGCGGTCGAAGTCGCCGGCCAGACGTTGCGATTCAAGAAGGCGGTCATCGCCACCGGCGCGCGGGCCGCCGCCCCGCCGATCGAGGGCCTCGATACGGTCGATTATCTGACCAATGAATCGGTCTTCTCGCTTACGGAGTTGCCCAAGTCGCTGGGCGTGATTGGCGCGGGACCGATCGGGTGTGAGCTGGCCCAGTCGTTCGCCCGCTTCGGTTGCGAAGTTCACCTGATTAACGCCGATCCGATCGTGCTGCCTCGCGAAGACCCGGATGCGTCGCAGGTTGTGCAGGCCGCACTGGAAGCCGATGGCGTGAAGCTCTACGGCCACGGCAAGAGCGTGCGGCTCTCACCCGAGGGCGAGGCGATCCGCATGAAGGCCGAAGCCGCCGAGGGGGGCTACGACTTGGTCGTCGAGAAGCTGCTGGTGGCGGTCGGTCGCGCGCCGAACGTGGAGGGCCTCGGCCTGGAGCAGATCGGTGTCGAGTTCGACACGAAGAAGGGCGTGAAGGTCAACGACAAGTTCCAAACGACCAACCCGAAGGTCTACGCCGCGGGCGACGTCTGCTCGCCTTACAAGTTCACGCACGCGGCCGACTTCATGGCCCGGGCGGTGGTTGGCAACGCCCTTTTCACGCCGTTGGGCCTCGGCAAGAAGCGGGCGAGCAAGTTGGTTATCCCGTGGGCGACCTACACCTCGCCGGAGGTGGCCCATGTCGGCATGACCGCCGAGGAGGCCGAGCGGAACAGCGTCCCGGTCACGACCTTCCGGCAGGACATGAAAGACGTCGATCGGTCGATCCTCGAAGGGGCGACCGAAGGCTTCGTGAAGATCCATGTTGCCGAAGGGACCGATAAGATCCTGGGCGCGACGATCGTCGCCGACAACGCGGGCGATCTGATCGGTTCGATCTCGATCGCGATGACCAATGGCGTCGGGTTGGGCAAGATAGCCAGCAGCATCCATCCCTACCCAACCCAGGGCGAAGCGATCCGCAAGGTGGGCGACCTCTACGGCCGCACGAAGCTGACGCCCTTCGCGGCGAGGTTCCTCCGATGGATGCTCAGGCTCTCGATGTGAACTTCGGCCACTGATTTCACGCAAAGTCGCGAAGGCGCAAAGAGCTGCGCTTCTGCTGTGGCCTTCACGGACGCTTAACGGCATATTGATTGCGAAAGCCGGTCTCAGGCCTGAGCACACCCCTTTGCGTCTTCGCGACTTTGCGTGAGACCATCCGAGGTCCAAGCTGTGAAAGCGTCCGATCTTTTCGTCCGTGCCCTCGAAGCCGAGGGCGTTGAGTACATCTTTGGCATCCCGGGCGAGGAGAACCTCGATCTGCTCGATTCGCTGTCGCGGAGCTCGATCGAGCTGGTGCTGACACGCCACGAGCAGGTCGCCGGCTTCATGGCGGCCACGTATGGTCGCCTGACAGGCAAGGCGGGCGTCTGCCTGGCAACGCTTGGTCCCGGCGCGACCAACTTTGTCACCGCGGCGGCGTACGCGCAGCTCGGGGCGATGCCGATGCTGATGATCACCGGCCAGAAGCCGATCAAGACCAGCAAGCAGGGCCATTTCCAGATCGTCGATATCGTCGACATGATGCGGCCGCTCACGAAGTACACCCGCCAGATTGTTGCCTCGGACAATATTCCTTCTCGCATCCGCGAAGCGTTCCGTGTTGCCGAGGAGGAACGCCCCGGGGCGGCGCACCTCGAGTTGCCCGAGGACATCGCGAAAGAAGCGACCACCGCGCCGGTCATGGAGGCGAGCAAGGTCCGGCGACCTTCGGCGGACGAGAAGTCGATCCGGTTGGCGACCAGTCTGATCGAAGAGGCCAAACGTCCGTTGCTGCTGATCGGCGCCGGGGCGAACCGGCGGATCTCGGCCAAGATGCTGCAGCGATTCGTGCACCAGACCGGCATCCCGTTCTTCACGACCCAGATGGGCAAAGGCGTCATCGACGACTCTCACGAGCTGTGCCTCGGCACGGCGGCGTTGTCGTCGGGTGACTTCATTCACCGAGCGATCGACGCGGCCGACCTGATCATCAATGTCGGCCACGATGTCGTCGAGAAGCCGCCGTTCTTCATGACGCCCGGCGGCGTGAAGGTGATCCATGTCAACTTCACGCCGGCCGAGGTCGACCCGGTCTACTTCCCGCAGGTCGAGGTCGTTGGCGACATAGCGCACAGCGTCTGGCGGCTCGGCAACGAGATCCGCCCGCGAGACTCTTGGGAGTTCAAGCGGTTCCTGGAGGTCAAGACCGCGTTGGAGGATTGCCAACAACGCCACCGGAGCGACGACCGCTTCCCGATGACGCCGGCCCGCTTGGTGGCCGACGTGCGTGCGGTCACGCCGGACGACGGCATCCTGTCGCTCGACAACGGCATGTACAAGATCTGGTTCGCCCGCGACTACGACGCCCACGCCTCGAACACACTGCTGCTGGACAACGCGTTGGCGAGCATGGGGGCGGGGCTGCCCGCGGCGATGGCGGCACAGATTGTGCACCCCGATCGCTTCGTGATGGCCGTCTGCGGCGACGGGGGCTTCTTGATGAACGAGCAAGACCTCGAGACCGCGGTCCGGCTCAATCTGAACGTGAATATCTTGATCCTCAACGACTCCGGCTACGGCATGATCAAGTGGAAGCAGCAAGCCGACGGCCTGACCGACTACGGACTCGACTTCAAGAACCCCGACTTCGTCAGAATCGCGGAGGCCTACGGCGCCCGCGGCCACCGCGTCGGCTCGACCGACGAACTCCGCCCGCTGCTAGAGAAATGCCGCGACACGCCGGGCGTCGATCTGATCGACTGCCCGGTGGATTACACGGTGAACGTCCCGCTGCTAAACGAAGAGATCCGCGACCTAGCGGCCGCGTTGTGATCGGTTTCTCGACGGTTGAGAGCTTTGACGGCGGCTTGATTTGGAGGTACAGTAAGGTTGTACTTTTGGAGTGCCCCAGATGGCGATAGAAACCAGTTACTCGCAGGCCCGAGCCCAGTTCGCGACGCTGCTCGATAGCGTGGTCGAAGATCACGAGGTCGTGATCGTCAATCGACGCGGCAAAGAGGGCGTCGCGATGATCGCTGCCGAGGAGCTCAAGAGCCTTGTCGAGACCGTCCATTTGCTGCGCTCGCCTAAGAACGCGAAGCGTTTGTTAGAGGCTTTGCACGAGGCAAAGGACCAGAAGAGCGAGCCTTCTTCCCTCGACCAATTGCGACGCGACATCGGCCTCGATACCGAAGGCTGAGCGTTGAGCAAGGAACCCAAACGCCGGCTCGCTGTTTTCGGAGATAGTTTCCGCGAAGACCTGCGATGGTGGGTCAAGCAAGAGCGAAAGGTCGCTCTGCGGGCGTTGGATATCATCGAAGCGGTGATGCGTGACCCGTTCTCTGGCATCGGCAAGCCCGAGCCGCTGAAGCACCTCAGCTCGGGGGTCTGGTCGAGGCGCCTCACACAAGAGCACCGTGTGGTCTACTTGGTATCCGACGACCGCATCGATTTCTTGCAAGCACGCTACCATTACTGATCAATCGCTCCTGCCTTCCACCTTCCGCCCTTGCCATGCTTCAAGACACCTACCCGTTCTACCTAGCGAATAAGCCCGAGTCGCCGAACGCGGACTTGGAGGTGACCGACAAGTACACCGGCGAGGTGGCGACCACGGTTGCGATGGCGTCGGCCGACGATATCGATCGCGCCATCGCCGCGACGGTCGAGGCCACCGAGCCGATGCGGCAGATGCGGCCGTACGAGCGGCAGGCGGTCTTGCAACACTGCGTCGATCGGTTTACCGAGCGATTCGACGAGCTGGCGATGGCCCTCTGCATCGAGGCCGGCAAGCCGATCAAGGACGCCCGGGGCGAGGTCTCGCGGCTGATCGATACGTTCCGCATCGCGGCCGAGGAATCGGTGCGGATCGACGGCGAGATCCCCAACCTGGAAATCTCTGCCCGGGCGAAGGGCTATCGTGGCTTCGTCCAGAAGGTGCCGATCGGGCCGTGCTCGTTCATCTCGCCGTTCAACTTCCCGCTGAACCTGGCCGCCCACAAAGTGGCACCAGCGTTGGCGGTCGGGTGCCCATTCGTTTTGAAGCCGGCCAGCCGCACGCCGATCGGGGCATTGGTGATCGGCGAGGTGCTCGCCGAGACCGACCTGCCGGCCGGGGCGTTTAGCATCCTGCCGTGCCATCGCGACGGGGCCGACCTGTTCACGACCGACGAGCGACTCAAGCTGCTGTCGTTCACCGGCTCGCCCGGCGTCGGCTGGGACCTGAAGGCTCGTGCCGGCAAGAAGCCGGTCATCCTCGAACTCGGCGGCAACGCGGCGTGCATCGTGGATGACGACGCCGATATCGAAGACGCCGTCGGTCGGCTCGTGATCGGGGCGTTCTACCAATCGGGCCAGAGCTGCATCGGCGTTCAGAGGATCCTCGTGCACGAGTCGATCTACACCGAGCTCAAGGCGAAGCTGGTTAAGGCGACGCAGGATCTCATCGCTGGCGACCCGAAGGACGAAGAGACCTTCATCGGCCCCATGATCAGCGAGGGCGAAGCCGAGCGGCTCCACGGCTGGGTGCAGTCCGCGATCAAGGCGGGCGGCACGCTGCTGTGCGGCGGCAGCCGCGACGGGGCGATGCTCGACGCCACGCTCCTGGAGAACGTGCCAGCCGATCAAGACATATGCACCGAGGAGGCCTTCGGCCCGGTCGCCGTGCTGAGTTCGTTCAGCGACTACGGCGAGGCCCTCCAGCAGGCCAACGACAGCAAGTTCGGCTTGCAGGCGGGCGTCTTCACCCGCGATTGGTACAGGATCCAGCAAGCCTGGGACACGCTCGACGTGGGCGGCGTGGTGATCGGTGACGTGCCGAGTTGGCGCGTCGACAACATGCCGTACGGCGGCGTCAAAGACTCGGGCCTCGGTCGCGAAGGCATCCGCTACGCCATCGCCGATATGACCGAAGAACGCCTGCTGGTGATCCGCACGCCGCAGTGAGTCAGAAGCCAATCAAGCTTAGAGCCGTTAGGACGCTACCGAACTGACGCGGCCCTTCGTACTTGCCAATCTTCTACCGAGTGAACACGATGATCGGCCGGGCGACGTGGTGGGCCGCCGGGCGGCCGAAGGTGCGGCCTTGGAACTGCGGCCCGTAGAGGCCGGAGAATGGTGTGGCGGTTGTGTTCGGACGGGCCTGAGAGTAGCCGTACCACTGCCGCGAGGCGAGCACCGCGGCGCGTTGGGCCGCTTTCATCTGGGCCTTCGCCTGGATGATCTCCAGCGGTGTCATCTTGCCGACGGTGGTCGTGTACTCCGCCGGCTGCGGCTTCGCTTCGCTGCGGGCCGGACCCGGGTCGAAGAGGCCGTCTTGGGCATGAGCGGCACCGGTCGCGAGCGTGGCGGCGGCCATCAGAAAAAGCGAGGCGAGGCGAACACGCATAGCGACAGCTCCGTCGTCCATAAAGCAGGCAGCGGCCGCCGATCCTTCGACGCCGCGAGGCACCCGTCTCGGGGCGAACGCCTCTCCATCGCGAGAATCGACAACCACCCCGCACCCGCACCAACCGGCGGCCTCCCGCCGGCAGAACCGTCACGAGCGGCAAGCCCGAGTCGAGGCCGCTTCGGACCAGAAACCGGGGCACGGGAGGGCGAGGCTCCTGCCGAGCCGAACCCGGGTACCCGCTTCGTGGCTCGGCGGGAGCCTCGCCCTCCCGTCCTGGCTCCTGCCGTATAGACCAAGCCCCTCGCCCGCAGACTCAACACAGCTTGACCATCTCCCCACGGTTTCGTACGTTCGGGTGAAGTGAGGGACCGGCACAGCCGATAAGAACCTCACAACAGGATCGCAAACGCCGGCGGCCGCTAGCGTGCGGGTCCTGAACGATCGATGGCGTCGTAGCCAAGTGGCTAAGGCATCGGATTGCAAATCCGACATCGGCGGTTCGATTCCGCCCGACGCCTCTTGCACGAAACCCCTGCCCGGGTCGCTGACTCGGCAGGGGTTTTGTCGTGCTACAAGGACGCCATTCTTGGCCGGTGCCTCGCCGGACGCCCCGCTAGCTGTCCATGCCGAATCCCACCGCCGGCGACGAAACACGCGGGCCCGCCCTGGGGACCTTCGGCGGCGTCTTCACGCCGTGCACGCTGACGATCCTCGGCGTGATCATGTTCTTGCGGTTCGGGCAGGTGGTCGGCCAGGCCGGCATGTGGGCCGCGATCGCCGTGGTGCTGGCCTCGAAGGTGATCACCACGCTCACCAGCCTGTCGCTCTCGGCGATCGCCACCAACACGCGGGTCCAGGGGGGCGGTGCGTACTATCTGATCAGCCGCAGCCTGGGCGTCGAGTTCGGCGGGGCGATCGGCGTGCTCTTTTTTCTAGCGCAGGCGATTTCCGTGGCGATGTACGTCATCGGTTTCACCGAGGCACTCGTCGTCACGTTCCCATCGCTCGAAGGCCAATCGGTCGCCGTGGCGAGCGTGGTCAACGCGGCGGTCTTCGCGAGCGTGTACGTCGGCGCCGGTTGGACCATCAAGGTGCAGTACGGCATCCTCGCCGTGCTGGTGCTGTCGCTCGTCTCGTTCTATACCGGCGCGGCGGCGAGCTTTTCGATGGAGACCCTCGAAGCGAACCTGATGCCATCGTACGGCGAGGGACAGAGCTTCTTCACGGTGTTCGCACTGTTCTTCCCGGCGGTGACCGGCATCATGGCCGGGGCCAACATGTCGGGCGACCTGCGCGATCCGGCCAAGTCGATACCCAGCGGCACGCTCGCCGCGGTCGGCGTCACGGGGCTGGTGTACCTCTCGATGGCGGCGTTGCTGGCCGGCTCGCGGCCGCACGAAGACCTGATCGCCAACAACTTGGTGATCCGCGAGATCGCCACGGTGCCGCTGCTGATCACCGCCGGCGTGCTCGCGGCGACACTCTCCAGTGCGCTCGGCTCGATGATGGGCGCGCCGCGGATCTTGCAATCGTTCGCCCGCGACGAGGTCTTCCCCTGGCTGCGGTTCTTCGCGGCGGCGAGCGGCGACTCGCGCGAGCCCCGGCGGGCGATCGTCCTGACGTTCCTCGTCGCCGAGGCGTGCGTCCTGTTGGGCGACCTCAACGCGATCGCGCCGATCATCACGATGTTCTTTATGATCACGTACGGCCTGCTGAACTTCGCGACCTTCCTCGAATCGGTCACCAAGAACCCCAGCTACCGCCCGACGTTCCGCTACTGCCATTGGTCGCTGTCGCTGCTGGGGGCGATCGGCTGCCTGGCCGTGATGTTGCTGATCAATTGGCAGTGGGCCATCATCGCGCTCGGCGTGATCGGGGCGATCTACTCGTATATCAAGTTCATGGAGATCGAGGCCCGCTGGGGGAACCTCCAGGGCGGCATGGCGTTCGAGCGGGCCCGGCGGGCGTTGTTGCGTTTGGAGGTCGAGGCCTACCACCCGAAGAACTGGCGGCCGGTCATGCTGGCCCTCTCTAGCAACGCGTGGAGCCGCCCGCAGATGGCGGTCTATGGCGAGTGGCTCACCGCCGGCCACGGCGTGCTGACACTGGCCCAGGTGGTGAAGGGCGATGTCGAGGACCACGCCGAATTGCAACAGCGCTACGAAAACGCGTTGCGGAACTTCATCGCCAAGCAAGACCTGCAAGCCTTCGGGGCGGTGGTGATCGAGGACGAGTTGTCCGATGGCGTCGAGGCGCTTGTGCAGTGCCAGGGCATCGGCGGGTTCAAGTCGAACACGGTGCTGTTTGGTTGGCCCAAGTCGGAAGAGGCGGCGATCGCCTTCGGCGCGACGCTGCGGCTGCTGGCCCGCCTCCGCCGGAGCATCATCTGCGCCCGACTCGTGGCCGACGACGAGGCCTCGCCCGAGTCGAGCGGCATCCTGAGTACGGTGGCCGATCGAACGGACAGCGTGTGGAACGCGCCGCGGGGGACGATCGATGTCTGGTGGCGTGGGATGAAGAACGGCGAGCTGATGATGCTGCTGGCCCACCTGCTGCATCGGAACCCGGATTGGCGCCGCAACCCGATCCGTGTCTTGCGCGTAGTGCCGAACCAGGAAGCGGCCGCCGAGGTTTACGGCCACATCGGCGAGCTGGCGGCCGCGTCGCGGATCCGTGTGGAGCCGGTGGTCGTCATCGCCGACGATCCGATCGCCGCCATCCACGACGCCTCGGCCGACGCGGCGGTCGTGCTCTTCGGCTTCGAGGCCCCGGGCGAGGGCGAGGAGGCCGCGTTCTACCACCGCATGGAAGCCCTCGCCGCCGGCCTGCCCCGCGTGCTGCTCGTCGACAGCGCCGGTGGGATGACGCTTGAGTCTTAAGCTCTGTTAAGCTGCAGGTGATATGGGCCATCCAAGGTTGCAAACCATGAAAGCGTTGTGGCGGTGTTTCTTCTGGTCTGTAGTCGGTATAGGGATCTTCTTCGCGGCTTTTGTGGCCCTTGTTGCATTCGGTTTGAGTTCGCCCCACATCGATCAGTCGAATGGGTTTGTTGAAGCAACGCCGGAGGCAATGTCTTTCACACTGTCCCGAACGTTGCCGGTGCAGGCTACTCGCGTTCGGTACTGCAAGGCATCGGTTGGTCTAGGCGGGCGACTCAGGCTTTATCGATTTTCAGCACCTGCTGCGGACCTGCACACTCATGCGATAGCCGAGTTTGCTGAGCATTGGGATGGAATCGAAGCCCGCGCCATGAGAGACAGCGAGCCCCCAGTTACAGAAAATGATCTTGCTAGGTTCGCTGACTTCTACGGTGTCGAGGCAAGCTGGATGCTGCCACCCGCAGACTCGGTAGGTGTGCTCTATCGACCCGCCGATGGACGAGTCTCGCATGCTCCCACGATCTACATCGACGAGTCAAACGAGGTGCTCTACTTCGTCATGACGGACTAGGCACCGGCCTCCGAGCCGGGGCTGTCGGCCGAGGCGAACGCTTGGCCGTCGAGCGTGACATTCAGTTCGCGCGTAATTGGCGGGTGCCCTTCCCGGGTGCGGACCTCCAGCTGCAAGGCGTAGTCGCCCGCGGGGACCGGCTGGCCGGGGGCGAATGTCAGGCGGCGCGATTCGCCGGGGGCGAGCCAGCGGCCGTAGCCGTCTTGCAGGCGGAACTCGGCGCCCGACTTGCTGCCGACCGCCAGCCGGGCATCGACCGGCGTATAAGCGGGCGAGCGGTTGGTCACCTCGACAACAAACTCGCCGCCGTCGGGCGTGGTCTGCCATTGGAGGTCGGCGACTTCCAGCCCGGGCGCACTCGGGATGGTGTGGAGGATCGAGAGCGGCAGACGCTGCGAGGTGGTTGCGCCGTCGGCCGTCGTGCACGTGACCACGGCGACCGCGGCCTCGGTCAGCTCGCCACGCGTGCGGCGGAGCATCGCCCGCACGCCCTTGGTTCGCCCCGGCTTGAGGGTGAACTTGGTCGGCGCGAAGCGGAAGTAGTCGAGCGGCTCACCCGATTGCGAGACCGGCTGGAGCGAGATCTCCACGGGTTCGGGCGTCGTGTTCTGGAGACGCAGGCCGAGCGTGCGGCTCGTCGACTTGATCGAACCGAGTTCGAGCTGCGCCGGCGTCATCGACACGCCGCCGGCCAGCATGGCCCGCTGCTGGGCGAGGGCCGGGAAATCGTTCTCCTTAACCATGATGGCGAAGTCGGACGACATCACCTCGCGACGCCCCGTGGTGAGCGACAAGCGGAGCGTCTGCTCGCCCGGTTGGAGGGGCTTGGTGACCGGGGCTTCGAGCCGGAGCCGGCTGTGCGGCATCACACGCACCAAGTGACGTTCGCCGCCCGAGAGGGTCGATCGGCTCGGCATGCCCAGGCGTATCGGGCGCTCGCGGCGGTTCTCGCTGGCCGTCGGGAGCGACGCGTTGACGAAGCACTCGAAGGCGTAGTCTGTCGGGTTCGTCAGGTAGGTGCGGACACGCGGCAGGCCCTGATCGGCGACGAGCTGGCCCTTTTCAAGACGCATCTCGCCCATCGAACCGACATCGGCCACGCCGGTCTCGATATCGATCCGCAGGACATACTGCGTGACGAAGCGGATGCCGGCTTTCACGGACGAGTCGCCGGCGGCCTCGAAGTTGGGATCCGTTCCGGAATCGCGGACGAGCAGGCCATACGAGAGGTAGTTGGTGCGAGCGAGCGGCAGCGTGACCTCGCCCTGGATCAACGACGTCCGCCCCGGGCCGATCGTGAACTTGCGGGGCGTGCTCAGCCGCAGGGCGCGGGCCGGCTCGCCCTGCTCGTCGTGCAGGATGACGCCGGTCTCTTCCTGGCGGAGGTTGACCGGCGTGACCGAGACCTCCATCTCCGTGCCGAGCGAGCTGAGCTCGAACTCGAACGGGATGACCTCGCCCCGCCGGCCGGTGAAGCGATGGACGACCGGCTCGATGCGGAACGACGGCTTGACCGATTGGGTCAGCGTGACCGGCTCGGACCCATCGCCACGCGCGGTGGGACGTTCTTGTGCGAGGCCGGGGGTGGCGCTCAACAGGGCGAAGAGGCCGAGCCAGAGGCTACGGGTGCGCAACGATGTCTGTGGGCAATTCATCGGGGGCGATCTCGGAGTGGGGCAAAGCTTGGTGGGGACTTGCCGGCAACTCGCACTCCGTTGCACACCGGGTCGGATGGACGATGCGGGGGGCGATGAAGATCACCACCTCCGCTTCACGCGCTTGGCGTTCAACCGACTTAAATAAGTAGCCCATGCCGGGCAGTCGGCTGAGGCCGGGGACATGGTTTGCTCGATCGACGGTCTCACGCTGCATGAGTCCACCGATCACGATGGTTTTGCCGTCTTGCACGTGGACGGTCGTTGACACTTGCCGGCGATTGATCACCGGCAGGGTGGATTGGGTCGTGTCTTGTCGGATGTCTTCGCTGACCTCGGCCTTCTCGATCTCGACGGTCACCAGATCACCCCGAACGCGGGGGGTGATGACCAACGAGATGCCGGTCTCGACCTCTTCGATATTCTGTTGAACAAAGAAGGCGCCGTTGTTGTTGCCGTTGTTGCCGACCGGCTGGTTGGTGAAGAAGGTTTTCCGGCCGATGCTGATATTGGCCTTCTTGCCGTGCTCGGCCATCACCCGCGGCGAGGCGCGGATCGTCAGGTAGCCGTTCTCGGCCAGCAGCTTGACGAAGGCGCTGGTTGTGGCGAAATCGCTGAAGGCATTGCTCACACCGGTCGGGCTCACCACGCCGGAGAAGCCGAGGCCGGTCATGCCGAGGTTCAGGGCCTCGTTGCCATTGAGCGTGACCGCGTGACCCCAATCGAGGCCGAAGCGGAAGCTCGAATCGGGCGCCACGACGCAGATAATCGCTTCGAGCTCGACCTGCGGCACGGGCTGATCGAGCTGGCGTATCCGGTCGAGGATCATGCCCGCGTATTGGGTCGGGGCCTCGATCACCAGGGTGTTCGAGTCCTTCACCTCCCGCACGTACTTCACCATCTGCCGCGGCGGGGCGGCCAGCAGCGACTTGGCGTCGAGGTGCAGCGGCTTGTATTCGAGGTGGGTCGAAACGAACGGGAAGAGCGGCGAGTTCGCGTCCGGCGGGCTGATGACGTACTGCTCGCCCCGCTTGCCGAAGACATAGCCGAGCGGCAGCAGCACTTTTTCGAGGGCCTCCTTGAACGTGGCGCCTTCGATCGTGGTGTTGACGACGCCGCTGATCGCATCGTCCATCAGGATGTCGATCTCTGACTCGCTGGCGAGGATCGCGATCGCTTCGCGGACGTCGGTGTCGATGAACTCCTCGTTGATCGTCCCCTCGACCGGCAGGACCTCGTCGATCGAGGTCGGCAGGATGGCGTGCTCCGTGCCGTCCTCGTGCAGAACGGCTTGCTCGATCGAGCCAGCGGCCGTGCCATCCTGCGACAGCGACGGCGGGAACGGCTCCGGGTGGAGCGGGGCAGAGAGTTCGGAGAAGGACCGGTTCTCAACGACCATCGCCTCGGCGGCACGCGTCTCGGCGCTGAGGTCGATCGCGTCCTGCATGAGTTGTGCGATCGGCGGGCGTGGCGGGGCGTGCATCAGCGGCGTGCAACCGCTGACCACCAAGCCGATCGCCGTCGACCCCAAGACCATCAGCCGGTGAAGGCGGGTCGGGTGCGAGGGGCGTCGTGGGTGGGCATGCCGGTTGGACACTCTTGAAGCGGCTTGTCGGGCGTCGCGAGTTAGGGGGAGGTCAGGGTCACTTCGACCGTGGTCTGGTAGGCCCCTTCGGGGCAGTTCGTGTCGTTCGCTTGCAGGGTGAGTTGGAAGTTGGCGACCCCGAGCCCCGCGGCGGTGGCGAGGACACTCGTGGTGCTCTGCCCGTTGGCCAAGTCGGTCGAGCCGGTGCCTTGCAGCACCTGCGAAGCCACGCCGGCGGTGTTGGAGACCGGCGTCAGGATGACGCTCAGGTCGGCCTGATGGCTCGGATTGGTGTCGTGCTCAAACGCGGGGCAGAGCCAATGAACGTTGACCTGACCACCGCCGGGCGAGACGCCCCAGGTGCCGGTCGCGTTGTGGTTGCCTGAGGTTTCACCCGTCGGAAAAACCGCCGGCGATTGGGCATCGGCCGAAGCCGACACCACAATCGCGGCGGTTGTCAGGATGAAAGCTCGGAGCAACAAGGTGCTGTCCACGTTCGTTGTTGAGATCAGTTAGCGGTCACGGTGCCGGTGATGGTCGTGGCGTAGTCGCCGGCGGCGAAGGTGCCGAACGTCTCGGTGACGAACGTGACGGTCAGGTCGAAGGTCGCCAGGCCGACACCGTCTGAACCGGCGGTCACCGTCGCGACGTTGTCGTTGCTGGCGTAGTCGGTCACGTCCGTGGCGGTCGAAACGACCCAGTTGGCCGGGCCATCGGTCGTGTTCACGGCCAGGTCGAGCTGGGCGTCACGCTTGAACGTGGCGTCGGTCGAGTGGACGAAAGCCGTCGCCGTGGCGAACGAGACGCCAACACCGCTGATCGCGTTGCCCGAGACGGTCCAAGCGGCTGCCGGGAAGGCCAAGTCGTTATCGGACTCGTCGTGGGTGGCGGTGGCGTCGACCGGGGCCGAGATCTGGATGCTCGGCGGCACCGTGACCGTATAGGTCTGGGTTGCCGTTTGAGCGGCGGCGCTGGAGGCGAGCGAGAGAGCGAAAGCGGCGGCGAGTAGGTTGCGGAGGTTCATGGTGTCGTTCTTTGGGTGAGTACCGACGGAGAGAAGAGAGTGGCAGGTTGGTTTCGTTGCTAACGGCCGGCCAAATGCTCCACCGAGGGATCCTCAATCACGGCGAGGACGGTAGGAGCACGCCAGCACAGCGTCAAGCTGATTTGGCCCCGGCGGGGGGTGGCAGGCGTGGTAGCTGATAGCATCAAGAGGGTCGTGGCAGGGGGCGGCTGCGAGTCGCGAGCTCGTGGCGGCGTTGCCTCGACACCAGAAACCTATGACGACTTTCGACCGGCGGCGGCCGACTCCGGCGGAAGTCCGGGCAGCCCCGACAGGAATCGACCAATCTTGTTGAAACTCGATCGAGATCGATCGAACCCTGACAGGTCACATCAGGTGAGCCTGTCAGGGAGAGCCCCGAACAGGCGGTGCGAACCCGCCCTGCGATCGAGCGAAGCACGCCCACAAGCCGTCGACGCCGTACTCCATCGCGGCATCGACGCGGGGCTAGCTAAGACAGCATGCCGGCCGATTGGGCGTACTCGAACAGCTCCGACCGGCCACGCAGGCCGAGCTTGCGTGTGAGCCGCGACCGATAAGTCTCGACTGTTTTGACGCTCAGGAACATCTCGTCGGCCGCTTGCTGATTGGTCAGACCCCGTGCGATGCACCCGAGGACCTCTTGCTCGCGCTGGCTCAGAGCGGTCGGAACCGTCGGGGCCATGGGGACCGCCGCGTGCGACGAGTCACGGAACAAGGCAGCGGCTTGCGACACATTGATGACCGTCCGCCCGCCATGGACGGCACGGATGGCCGAGGCCACCTCCGCCACGCCGGCTCCCTTATCCAGGCAGCCCGCACAGCCTGCCTTCAGGGCGCGGTCGGCCCATTCGTGGGTCTGATTGGCCGACAGAGCCAGCAGCTTGGTATCTGCCGAGTGCTGGCGGACCACCTCGGCGAGGTCGAGGCCTTCGCCGTCTGGCAGCATGAGGTCGAGGACGACGACATCCGGCCGTTGCTCCTCGATCGCCTGAGCCGCAGAGGCGTAGCTATCGGCTTCGGCAACCAGATCGAGGTCCGGGCAGCGGTCGATCACCAGCCTCACACCGGCGCGGGTGAGTTCGTGATCGTCAACAAGTAAGACGCGGATGCTCATCGTGGGGGTCGTTATTCTCGGGTGGGCAGTTGGACTCGTGGGGCAACCGGCGTGTGGCTCTTGCTCTCCTGCCCCAGAGTGCAAACAGCCGCCTTCGGTCAACCGAAGCCTAGAAGGCAACACGATGTCAGGCGGCAACGGCCGGTTGGAATCTGGTGTTGCGCAGAGACAACACCTGTTTTTTTCCTGCACAATCGATCCAGGCCTCAGCAATGGAACCCGATAGCCACGGCAAGCCGCAGAGGCGCTGAGACCAATGCTTAGAACCAACCTGATCAGTCCCGACGGGGGGGGCTTGTTTGACAGGGGATGCCGAAGATCGCTTAATCGATGCGAAGCCGCCATCGCATCGCCCCTCACGGCAAGGAACCTCGCGGCTCGCTCTGAAGCAAGAGGCAGGTGTCCCCTCATCTTTTCTGAACGGAGAATAGGCCATGCGATGCGCGACGTTCCTTGCCGCGATCTCGACGACGCTCACAGCTTCCCTCCCCGCCAACGCGATCGTTCCCGACGACCCCGGTCCGGGCCATGTCGCTTTCACCATCAACGCCGGCGGCCCGGCCCAGCCGATCTCGCCACGCATCTATGGCGTGAACGGCAGACTGCGGCCTTCCGGGCTCAGCGGGGTGCGGCTCGGGGGCAATCGTTGGACGGGCTACAACTGGGAGACCAACAACTCCAACGCCGGCGAAGACTTCTTTCATGTCAATGACGAGTTCCTGACCAACTCGTTCGGGCAGATCACGCCGCCGGGCGAAGCGGTGCGTCGAACGCTTGCCGACGCGGCCTCGTTCGGTGGCTACACGGCTGTCACGGTGCCAATGGCCGGCTATGTCTCGGGCGATGCCGGTGGCACGGTCACGCCGCAGCAAACGGCGCCCTCCTCGCGTTGGAACGAGCTCCGCTACCGAAAGTCGAGTGTCTACCCCGGCGAGCCATTGAGCCTCTCACCGAATCTGAATGACAACTATGCCTTCACCGATGAGTTTGTGAATTGGGTCGAGTCGAGCCGGCAGGGGGGGCAGGAGGTGATGTACTTGCTCGACAACGAGCCGAGCCTCTGGGAGAACACCCACCCCTAACTCTACGGTTCGACCGGCGCGACCTTCGCCGATGTGGGCCAACGCTCGATCGAGACCGCGTCGGTCATCAAAGACCTCGCGCCCGACGCCAAAGTCCTCGGCGGGGTGACCTTCGGCTGGAGCGGGATGCAGAGCCTGCAAGACGCGCCCGACTTCCTCCAGCAAGTCGCCGCCGATGGGGGCCGCCAACTCGACAAGCTGCAATTCAATCGATGGCTCCTGAAGACCATGGCCGCCGAGGAGCAGCGGCAGGGCCGGGTCTTGATGGACGTGCTCGACCTCCATTGGTACCCGGAGGCCCAGGGCAACGGGACGCGTATCACGGCCGGCGGCGAGTTCGATACCTCGCCGGCGGTGGTTGAGGCTCGGGTGCAGGCGCCGCGTTCATTGTGGGATGCGACCTACTTCGAGGACAGCTATATCACGCGCGACATCCTCCGCGACTATAGCGGCAGGGAAACGACCAGGGGGTCGAGCTGCTGAACCGCGTGAAGGACGATATCGCCGAGCTCAAGCCGGGGACGCTCGTCTCGGTGTCGGAGTACAACTACGGCGGCGGCAACCATATCTCCGGGGCGATCGCCCAGGCGGACGTGCTGGGGATCTTCGGTCGCGAGGGCGTTTACAACGCCTCGTGGTGGCCGATCGAGAACGAGAGCGACGCCGACTATGTCAAAGCCGGCTTCGAGATGTTCACCGACTTCGATGGCCAAGGGAGCCGCTTCGGCGACTTGTCGGTCGAGGCCACGACCGACGACCTCGCCCAATCGTCGGTCCACGCCAGCCGCTCGACCGAGGACCCGAACGAGCTGATCGTCGTGGCGATCAACCGGACCGACCAGCCGCTCGACGCCGCCGTGCAGATCAACGACGCCCAGCGCTACACCCTGGCCGAGGTCTTCCAACTCACCGACGCGACGGCCGAGCCGTTGGCATCCGGTCAGTTCGAGATCGATCTGCTGAACGCGTTCCTCTACGAGATGCCCGCCTACAGCGTGAGCACGATCCGCCTGACCGCGGTCGGCCTCGCCGGCGACTACAACGGGGATGGCACCGTGAACGCGGCGGACTACACCCTCTGGCGAGACACCGACGGCACGCCGGCCGGCTATCAGGCCTGGCGAGACAACTACGGGGCGACGACCGTCGGCTCCGCGGTGCCCGAACCGGGTGGCGTCGCGTTGCTGGCGGCCTTGGCGATCGGCTTCGGCTACCGCCGGACCTGATCTTCCATCATCCGCCGCGCGGCCGCTTGGGCCTCTTTCCAGCGGCCTGCGCGGCAATCTTCGCAGACTTCGAGCAGCCAGCCGGACTCGTGAGCGGGCAGCTCATCCGCCTTGGCCGCGGCTTCGATCTGCTTTTCAACCGCATCGACTCTTTCGGCCGCTTGGCGATTGCTGAGTGAGTACAACGCCTTGGCGTATTCGTAGCCGGTCGGGCTGATCTCGCCATAGCCGCACCCGCTGAAAGCGACGAAGCTCAAGAGCACGCCAAGCGTAGCGTAGCGACCATAGAGGGCTTGTTCAGAGTTCATCTTGCGGCACCTCCTCTTCGTTCATGCTGCTGTACACGGCCCACAGGATGAGGCTCACCTCGTCGGTCACAAACCGAACCGACGCGTCGCCCAACGCAACGTTGCCACCGCCGGGGTGTTCGGCGTACATCTGGCCGACGTGGTAGGTCGGGAAGTTGATCGGGTGGATGATCGGCTCGCCCGTGATATCGAGCTCACCACCAGACGGCCCGCCGTGGACGAGCACGAGCGTCGCGGCGGCGTCGGAACCGTTCTCCGGTGACTCAAACGCCGGGTGCGTGAACGCCCCGGGGACGACGCCGACCCAAGTCTTCTCGCTCAAACGCGACGAGTGCTCGCCCAAGAAAATGGTCTTCGACAAGCCGTCCGAGACATCCGCGAACCGTGTGCGCGAGTTGCGATAGAAGGGGCCGTCGGCCACCTTCGAGACATCGCCGTTGTGCGTGATCTGGGCGGTCTCGCTGGTGTAGATATTGGTGAAGACCGGGCCGCTGGGCGTCGCGCCGCATTCTCCCCAGCACGACTCCTGGCCGTGGCTGGCGACGTAGTCCGACCGACCGACCACGATCTGGCCCGTGCCGCGGTCGAGAGGCGACTGCGATTCGTCGGTGATGATGAACGGGTCGCGTGGCCCGGAGGAACTCGGGCAGAGGAAGCCGGCAATGGTGGTATCGAGCAATGGCAGGTGGTCCGGCTCCCAAATCGGCTCTTGCAGATCGAGGGCATCGGCCAAGGCGTTCTCTTCGAGGTAGCGGAGGATCTGAGTCCCCCAACCCCAACCGGCCGGCGCGTCCCAGGTCGCGGGATCGCGTTCGGGCGAATTGGTATCAGCGAGGTAGCCGGCCGGCAGCCGACCGGTGGCACCCTCGAAGTTGTGCATCGCTAGCACGAGCTGGCGGACATTGTTCGAGCACTGCGACCGCCGGGCCGCCTCGCGGGCGGCTTGCACCGCGGGCAAGAGCAACGCGACCAGGATGCCGATGATCGCGATGACGACTAGCAACTCGACAAGCGTAAAAGCACGGCGGCGTGATGTCGCTGACATTTGTAACCTAGGGTAAACATCGCGTGCCTGAATTGTAGCCTAGGTGACAATTGCCGCAAGTGTCGGAATCGGGCGTTTCCTCAGATGACCGGCCGTGGCCTGTCCATGCTTGGCCGAGCGACTACGATGCCGCCATGACAGCCAACGAGCCAATCCGGATCGCCTGTGTCGGGGCGAGCGTCACGTTCGGGCTTGGATTGCCCAATCGCCGAGAGGCCTGCTACCCGGCCGTCCTCCAGCGGTTGCTCGACGAGCACGCGGGGCAGGGGGCCTACCGGGTCCGAAACTTTGGCTACAGCGGGGCGACGATCTCCCGGGCAGCCAACGAACCCTACTGGCAGACGCCCAGCTTCACGGCCGCCACGCGGTTCGAGCCGCAGGCCGTCCTCGTGATGCTCGGCACCAACGATGCCCAGTTCGCCAACGCCGACGCCCGAGAGACCCTGGCCGCCGACCTCACGGATCTTGTCGAGCACTTCCAGGGGCTCGGAGCCAAGGTCTTCCTCTCCGACCCGCCACCCGCGTTCCCGTCGGACGACCCGGTGTTTGGTGGTCGGATCGACTTCGAGGCGTTGACCCGTGTCGTCCGCCCCACGATCCGCCGAGTCGCTACGGAGCTCGGCCTGCCGCTAGTCGACTTCCTTACCCCGCTCGCCGATCGCCAGGCCGACTTCCCGGACGGGCTCCATCCCACGGCCCCGATCGCCGCAGAATTGGCTCAAATCGCCTTTTCGACGGTCGAGCCACGGCTCTGAGCCGGTCGCATGCGATCCCATCCCGGCGCTAACACTTCGGACTAGCCAGCCGCCTGCGCGTCATTCCCCCTTCCACCTTCCGCATTCCCCCTTCAACACGTAACTCTTTCTTGACCAATGTGTTACGGCATGTTGCAATGAAGTGATCAGGGGCGACTTATCAGGGGCCTACCTAGCTCGAAGAGGGCAGGGGGGTCCGGCAAGGCAGGAAGATGCATCGATTGATCCGTAGAGAATCTCGTCAAGCGCTAAGGCTGCGCGCGTGCCCCGCTCGCCGTGGCCTGACGCTGGTCGAGATGCTGGTCGCGATGTCGATCACGCTGCTCATCATGGCGGCCGTCGTGACGGTGTTCGCCAACATCTCCAACAGCGTGACCAACCGTCGCGCGACGATCGAGATGTCGTCGGCGTTGCGCAACGTCCGCGAAACCCTCGCCCGCGACCTCGCCGGCGCGACCTGCCCGGCGGTTCCTTGGCAACGTCCCGAAGCCAATCACGGCTACCTGGAAGTCATCGAAGGCCCCCAGAACGACTACTACCCGACGCCCTTTCTCTGGGACGGCAACGCCTCGGACAACGTGCTGTCCGACCCGGTTGACGCCATTCCCGGCATCGATCTGGAGGTCTCCTCGCTGCCGGGCAGCGACCTGGGCGGAGACCCGATTAATGATATCGAAGGGACCGGCCGCACGATCGGTGCCTACGCACCGCTCAACGAAGAGACCCCAACCGACGGCCGCGGCCTCGGCGACGCCGACGATATCCTCATGCTCACCGTCCGCAACGAGGACGAACCGTTCGTCGGGCGGATCCCGGCGGCAACCGACCCGGCCAATCCCACGCTCGGGTTCGGTGGCTGGTCGATCGGGCAGGAGGTCGAGTCGCAACTCGCGGAGGTCGTCTGGTTTGCGGTCGAGAACCCAGCCGAGGCCACGCGTTCCTTCGCCTTTGGTGAGCCGGGCTATCGAACGATCTATCGACGAGCCCTGCTGGTCCTGCCGGAACTCGACTACCAGATCTACGTTACCGGTAACGGTCTTGTTAACGCCAACTCGTCGGCTGCCGCAGCCGCCATCGTCGCCGGTCCGGGCACGGTGCGGGTGCTGCGACCCAACGTGCTCCGCAACCAAGTCGCGGTCGCGCTAGCCAGCCTGATCGCGTTCCAAGAACGGTACGACCTCTCGGTGCGGCTGGAGTGGGACACCAACCTGCCCAACACGAACATCAGCACCGGCTTCGGCCGTTGGGTGTTGCGAGCGAACTCGCTTGCCGACCTAACCAAGCGAGAGAATCGCTACGAGCACCACGGCTTCGTGCCGCAGCCGGTCACGCTGCCGATCCGACACAACGCCACCCGCTTGGGAGCCGATCGGTTCTTCCCCTTCGCCGTGGCGAGCGCCGGTTTGCACAGCACTTCGACGACCCTGCCGGTCGCGTTGATCGCCGACAGCGAGCTGGCTTCAACCGCCGCCGGCGGCGTCCGAGCGGTGACCACGCCGACGATCTACAACAACGACGCCCGATCTTGGGTCGTTGCTTTTCAGACGGACGCCGCGAATCGTGGGGCCTACTTGGCTCGGCCGCTGGTGGTGGTGAATAACCAAACCGATATGCCGGCCACGGCCCGAGCCATCTTGGACGAGAGCGGGCAGGTCGTCCATGTCACAAGCGGCCTCGTGCCGCTCGGCGGAGCTCGGCGGGGCGACGACATCATGATGACCGACGCGTTGTCGTTCGACCTCAAGTTGTACGATCCGGGCGCTCCGTTGTACGGCTACGTGAATGGCGGTGGCGTCGAGCAAGTGATCGCCCCGAGCGATCCGGCGTGGCCACGGGCCTACCACCTCGACACCGTGAGCAACCTGCCCGGAGACGGGGTCGCCGTGTTCCCTTTCGTGGGACAAGGTGCCTACGTCGACGCGGGTTACGGGCTTACCTTTGCCAACCCGCAGAACGTCCAGGGGCAGTTGGCGAATCGTTACGCACGAACATCCTTGCGTAATCGCTGGGACGAAGCGGCTGCCGAAGGCATCTTGCGGGCCCGCTTCTTCTCGAACGGGCTGATCCGCACCGCGGTCGGACCGGAGGTCGATGCCGACACGGGCCAGCCGCTCCCCAACTTCATCGTGTCGCGATTCGCTTGCTACGACACCTGGAGCACGCACTACGAATCGAACGGCCTCAACGAGGATGGCGATATCGCTAGCGGCCAGCTCCGCACCGCGGCTGCCGAGCCCGCCTTGACCGATGAGGGGGTCAACGGGCAAGACGATGTCACCATCTACGATCGCCAACTCGCCACGGCGTTCGGCCCCGACGACGCCGCCGAGCGGGAGACCCGCCCGCCCTACGATACGGCCCTACGCGGCATGCAGGTCTCGCTCCGCGTGTACGAACGCGATAGCCGCCAGATCCGCGAGGTGCGGGTCCGAGAGTCGTTTGTGCCGGAATGAAGTGGGCAGAGGGCAGTAAGCAGTAGGCAGTCTTGCTGCGGAGCCAACCTGTTTTGCAAAACTGCCTACTGCTTACTGCCCACCGCCGACTCCCCGCCCATGCACACGATCCGACTGCGAGCCGCTTGGGAGACCGCCGACGGCGTCGCGACGCGTCGGTTCAACAAGCCGACGGGGCTCGTCGAGACCTCGCGGGTCTACCTCGCCTGGGACGGGCCTTCTCCCAGTGCCGAGCTCAACGGCGAGCCGATCGACAAGCACGACTACTGCGGCCCGGCTCGCTTCGACGTCACCGATCGCCTGCAGCCGTCGAATGTGCTGCAACTAGGGACCGACAACCCTGCGGTGCTCCAAACCGTGCGGCTGGTGATTGAGGAGTCGGAAGACCGCGGGGACGCGAACTGTTGAGCGGGGCCGGTTGCGGGGTGGCGTCTATCGGCCGCCGCTCGACGAGCCAGAGTCATACCTTTCGTGACCAATGTCGACGCTTCCTGTGTGAGTTAGCGAGGCGCCGATTCATCGCAGCAGCTTCACGCGAGTTATCCCCCAGCTGCTTTATCGAGGAGTCAGTAGTGGTGCGAATTGCATCCAGCCCATGTGCATCAAGATTCGGAAAAACAGAGCCCCATCAGGCACAACTCCCAAGAGTGATGCCACTTCAACCCCCAAAGTGATCAGAACAAACCAAACGGCGGCTGCTACATGTATGCGATTTACCCATCTGTCGGGTAACTCGCCCGGTTGTATGAGGACTACTGCAACTACCGGCATGATGAAGATTGGGACTGCTGCCCAAGCTGGCAAGAACGGCTGCAAGATGTCGGCCAAGTAGGCAACTTGCCCGAGCGTTCCGACAATCACGCACAATTGAGACCAGTCGTTTACCTTAAGCATCCGGGTTTCCGCGTATGGCGGTTCGGCAATCTTTTACCCAGAGCGTACATGAGACCCCTTCAGCTTCCATCGTTCGACGCATTCTAGCAGATGGCAGCAAGTACAAATTAGTGACCTACATTGCCCGCGAATTCATGTTCAAGCTAGGGCCTACGTCCAGTACAACAAGCCGCTGGTGCATCGCACCAGCGGCTTGTTTTGTGGTTCGCAGACTTCTCGACAACGCGATTAGAGGTACTCGTTGATCACGTTCTCGAACAGCTCTTGGCGGCCGCTGGCGTTCGGGGCGGCGTCGCCCTTCTCCAGCATGAGCTTCTCCAGCGACGCGAAGTCGTGCTTGCCCGCTTCGATCTCGGCGCCGAGGCCCGCGTCCCAGCTGCTGTAGCGGTCCTTGACCATCTCCTCGATGCGGCCGTCGGCTCGCATCGCCGCGGCGATCTTCAGGCCGCGGGCGAAGGCGTCCATCGAGCCGATGTGGGCGTAGAACAGGTCGATCGGCTCGAAGCTCTCGCGGCGGACCTTCGCGTCGAAGTTGACGCCGCCGGTGGTGAAGCCGCCGTACTTGAGGGCCGCGTGCATGCACTGGGTCGTCAGGTAGATGTCCGTGGCGAACTGGTCGGTGTCCCAACCGAGCAGCAGGTCGCCGGTGTTGGCGTCCATCGACCCGAGCGCGCCGGCCGCGCCGGCGACCTCCATCTCGTGGTGCATCGTGTGCCCGGCGAGCGTGGCGTGGTTCGTCTCGAGGTTGAGCTTGAAGTGGGGCAGCAGGTCGAACTGCCGGAGGAAGTTCAGGCAGGCCGCCGCGTCCGAGTCGTACTGGTGCTTGGTCGGCTCCATCGGCTTGGGCTCGATATAGAACGGGCCGGTGTAGCCGATGCTCTTCGCGTGATCGACCGCCAGGTGCAGGAAGCGAGCCAGGTGCTCCTGCTCCCGCTTCATGTCGGTGTTCCAGAGGCACTGGTAGCCCTCGCGGCCGCCCCAGAAGACATAGCCCTCGCCGCCCAACTCGTGGGTCACTTCGAGGGCCTTCTTCACCTGCGCGGCGGCAAAGGCGAAGACCTCCGCGTTGCAGCTCGTCGCCGCGCCGTGCATGTAGCGCGGGTTGCTGAACGCATTGGCGGTGCCCCACAAGAGCTTCACGCCGGTCCGCTCTTGCTCTTCCTTGAGCACCTCGGCGATGGCGTCGAGGTTGGCGTTCGACTCGGCGAGCGTCGCGCCCTCGGGCGCGACATCGCGGTCGTGGAAGGCGTAGAACGGCGCGCCGAGCTTCTCGAAGAACTCGAACGCCACGCGGGCGCGGTTCTGGGCGTTTTCAACCGAATCGGTGCCGTCCTCCCAGGGCCGCACCGCCGTGCCGGGGCCAAACGGGTCGGAGCCTTGGCCGCGGAAGGTGTGCCAGTACACGACGCTGAACCGCAGGTGGTCCCGCATCGACTTGCCCTCGACCAGGGCGTCGGCGTCGTAGTGCTTGAAGGCCAGGGGATTGCGGCTTTCCGGGCCTTCGTAGGAGATCGGAGCGGTGACTTCGGGAAAAGCGGCCATGGCGTGGGTCGAGTACAGGGATTGGTGGTCTTACAGGCGGCCGTCGGGGCCGGGAGCCGAGAGTGAGGAGTCTAACCGATGGGCCGATTGTTGCGCCAGCGGGGGGCAATCGGCTCCGATTCCGGGCCAGACGTTCGACCCGTTTGGCCTGGCGGAATAGGCTGGAAGGTCTCAGGCGAAGGAATCTTCGCAGCAAGCAGAGGCAATCGCAGGCAGAGAAGCACCCGAGGCGGAACTGAGATATGCATCGAGTCACCGGGATCGGTCGAACCCACGGTCTAGCCTTGGCGGTCGCGTGTCTGGCTGCGGCGTGGGGCTCGGCTGCCTCGGCCGCGGAGATTGTCCGCTTTGAGACCGTCCTCGGCGACATCGACGTCCGGCTCTTCGAGGCCGCCACGCCGGCGAGCGTTGCCAACTTTTTGAATTACGTCAACGATGGCGACTACGACGACACCTTCATCCATCGCGCCCCGCCGAACTTCGTCGTCCAGGGAGGCGGCTTCAACTTCCCGGAAGGGGGAGGCGTCGGCAACGTTCCGACTGATTCGCCGGTCGTCAACGAGCCTGGCTTGACGAATCTTCGTGGGACGCTGGCCTACGCGAAGCTAGGCGACGATCCAAACAGTGCTACCAGCGGATGGTTTTTCAGCACTCGTGACAATTCGGCCAATCTAGACGCTCAGAACGGCGGGTTCACCGTGTTCGGTCGAGTCATCGGCGATGGGCTCGATGTAGTGGATGCGATCGCTAGTCAGCAGTTGGTAAACGCAGGGGGCGCGTTCACGCAGCTCCCCGTGCTAGACACCTTCGTCTCGCCAAACATTCTGCGTAGCGACTTGGTTTTGATTAACACGGTTACTCGGCTCACCTTCACCGATGGCGACTACGACTTCGATGGGGATGTCGATCTCGATGACTTGGGCGTCTGGGAGTCGCAGTACGGTGCTAGCCTGCGGATCGCCGACCATACCGGGGCGTCGCTTTCGACGCGGATGGAAGCCGATGGCAACGGCGACGGCGTCGTTGACGCGGCGGACTACACGGTTTGGCGTGACTCATTCAACGCCGCGTCGGTCGCTACCGCGGTCCCCGAGCCGGCCGGCCTCGTGATGGCGCTCTTCGGGCTCTCGATCGCTGCCCGGCGCCGCTGAGCTTCGCGCATAAAAAAGCGTGACCTCGGTGAGCCGGCAACACACCGGCGGGTCGCAGCGGCCAGGGGCAAACAAGCCGCCACGACAAAAGTCTCTTCCGAGGCCACGCGGGCCAATTCCTCTAGATGCAGCCGCTGTGCCATTAGGCCGTGGCGGGGTGTCTCGCTTTGGGAATGCCCGAAGTCGTTATTCAGCAGGGGTTTGCGGGTGTCGCTCGCGTGTCCCGGGTTGGGACGGCCAGATCCTGGCGGTCCGACGCGTAGCGTCTCGCTACGGAGGCGTGTGCCAGATCGCGTCACTCGGCCGCTGAACTGCGGTCTGCCGCGGGCGCGTATCAAGTTGAGACCCGCTGCGGGGCGAGTGCGCCATTGATCCGACGGGCGGGGTGGCTTACCACCTGCGTGTGGGTGAGCGTCCTGCTGAGTGACGCCGCCGGTTAAGGAGAACCTCGATGGCCGAAAGCTCGAATCCCGTTGTCTCGATCGGCCCGCATCGCTGCGGGAAGGGCGAACCGTTGCTGCTGATCGCCGGGCCGTGCGTCATCGAGAGCGAGGACCTCACGCTCCGCATCGCCGAGTCCCTCGCCGCTATGGCGGAGCGGCTCGGCGTTTCGTTGGTGTTCAAGGCGTCGTTCGACAAGGCGAATCGCACGAGTGTCGATGCCTATCGTGGGCCCGGCCTCGACGAGGGCCTGCGGATCCTGGAGAAGGCACGCGACGCGACCGGCTTGCCGGTCACAACCGACCTGCACGAGTCGCACCAAGCGGCCGCGGTCGGCCAGGCGTGCGATCTCTTGCAGATCCCCGCGTTCCTGGCTCGCCAGACCGATTTGCTCATTGCCGCTGCGAAGACGGGCAAGCCGGTCAATGTGAAGAAGGGCCAGTTCATGGCCCCCGGCGATATGAAGCATGTCGTCGGCAAGCTGGTCGCCAGCGGATGCGGGGACGTGCTGCTCTGCGAACGCGGGACCTTCTTCGGCTACGGCCGGCTGGTGAACGATATGCGGTCGATCCCCGAGATGCAGGCGCTTGGCGTGCCGGTTGTCTATGACGCCACGCACAGCGTGCAAGAGCCGGGAGGCCTTGGCGGGGCCACCGGCGGGCGGCGTGAGATGGTCGAGCCGCTCGCGCGGGCGGCCGTGGCGGTCGGGGTCGATGCGGTCTTCTGCGAGACCCACCCCGACCCGGATACCTCGCCCAGCGACGGGGCCAATATGATCCCGCTCGATCGCTTACCCCAAGTCATCGAACGACTCCTCGCGATCCGGGCGGCCGTGGGCGTATGATAGGGTCACGCCCCGCCGCTCGGCGGCCGCGTGCTTAGTTGCTATCTCCAGCCGATCAGACCCGACGCCCCCACTCATGCGTTACTCGTGCTGCCTCGTCGCCACGGCGATACTCATCGCAACGGGCTGTGACCGCCCCGCCACGCCGAACCCCTCGGCCAAGAAGCAATCCGATCGGCGTGCCTCGTCGCAGCAGACGGCGTTGCTGCGCGCGATCCGCAAAGAACTCCGGGAACTCCCCGAAGCGACCGATCTGGTCCTCCGCCCGCCGATCGTGGTGCTCGACAAACGATCGACGCCCGACGGTGAGGACATCGAGGCGATCGTGCAACGGGAGCCCGGCGTGCTGGGCGGCCCGGTCAATCAGATCCGGCAGGTCCGTGGCGGCGTCGATTTCCGAGAGTCGGTGCGGCCGGGCGATATCATCAAGTACTACGCCAACTACGACGAAGAGACGAAGCGCCGGATCCGCGAGGGCGGGGACATCGGGATCGCCGGTTTCCAAGCGATGGACCTCAAGGTGGCCCAGGTCATCAGCGATGAGATCGTGCTGATCGAAGGCGGCCTCACCAGCGAGACGACCATCCCGACCAAGCTCGAAGTCTGGCGGATCGCCGACGATCGGATGGACGATATACAACGCGACCTCGGCACCTACGTCGTCAAACGCGAGCCGCCGCTCGCCTGGCACCCGAGCCCCGACGCCGCCACGATCTCGCAACTCACCGAGCGGCTCAATCAATGGCTGCGTCAATCGAAGCTCGCCGGCAGCAAGGCGTCCGACGGGGCCAGCGAGGCACCGCCGATCCTGGGGACGCTCCCCGAGTCGTTGACCGCCAACGCCGAGCTGGCTCCGTACCTGAAGGATTCGGACCGCTCTTCCGGTTACTTCCGCAATGACGAGGTCCGTCAGGTGCAGGGCGCGATCTGGCGGCGCGACGTGGCTCGTTGGGCACGGGGCACGGACAACGACACGGTGGCGGTCGCCGGCTCGCTCTTCGATTGGACCGTTCGTAATGTGCAGTTGATCGACCCCAGCGAGGCCCCGCCCCGCTTCCCGTGGGAGATCATGCTGCACGGCCGCGCCGCCGCCGCCGGTCGGGCGTGGGTGTTCGCCGGGCTTTGCGAGCAGCAGAACCTGACGGCGGCGATCGTCGTGGTGCCCACCGAAGGGGACGGCCAGCGGACGCTTGTTGGCGTCCTGGATGGCGACGCGTTGCGGCTTTTCGATCCGGAGATCGGTCTGCCAATCCCGGGCAACGGTCAAGACGCCGTCGCCTCGCTCGCGGAGTTGCAAGCAGATAACGACCTCTTGCGGGCGTTCGATCTTCCGGACGAGGCTTACCCGCTGACCAGCGAGCGGATGAAGGAGGCCGAGGTCTTCTTGATCGCGTCGCCGTTCTCACTCGCGCGACGCGCGGCGGCCTTGTCCGGTCAATTGACCGCGGGCAACGCGGTTGTCCTCAGCGCGGACCCGGCGGCGATCACCGAGCGATTACGCAAGTCGCCGGCGGTAGACGAGGTTTCCATCTGGCCGCTGCCTTACCAAACCCTCCTCGACAAGCTCACGGTCAAGCGATCGCTCCGCAACCGCGCGGTGCGAGAGTTCCTGCCGTTCGCTTGGCGTCCGCAGCTCTGGCGTGGTCGCACGCAGCACTTCCGCGGCCAAGTCGCCACGCCCGAGGAGCGGGCGGCCACCACCGCCGAGACGGCCAACGACCACCGCGACGCCCGCCGCTACTACACCAGCCGTGGCGTCCGCCCCTCGATCAACCAGCTCGCCAAGCAGCCGCCGGAGAAGAAGGCGATCTACAGCGCTGCGAAGGTCACCGCGACGCTCAACCTCGCCTTGCTGATGTACGACGACGGCTCGTACGAGGTCGCCAAGGACTGGTTCGAGAACAACACCTTCGAGACCGAAGCGGCCGCCGAGCACCGACCCGCCGTCCGCTACAACTTGGCACGCACCTTCGAGAAGCTGGGGGAGACCGACAAGGCGATCGAACTCCTCGAATCGATCGAGGGCCCGTCGGCGTACGGCGCAAAGCTGTTGGCGAAGCGGCTCTCCGACCGCGGAGCCGCGGAGGCCGGCCCGGCAACCGCGACAGAAGAAAGCGAAGAGGATCCGAACGAAGCGACGCCAAGCGTTGAGCCCTCGCCCGGCTCCGAAGCCGAGCCTGCGGGGTCCGAGTGACCGCCTGGGCTCGAAGGCAATGGTTCTTGATCGCGTTGGTAGCGGTCCTCGTCGTCGGGGCGTGGCAGCACGCCGGGCTGGCGCCGCTCGCCGAAGCGATCCCACGCAACGCGTTGGTCGCGGCCATCATGCTCGCCATGTCGGCCCCGCTCGACCTGCGGCGTTCGCTGTCGGGCGGCACGGCGATCGCGGCGGTGCTCGTCGCGGCGACGGTCAATATGGGCCTCGCCGGCCCGTTGGCATGGCTCGCCGGCAAGGGGCTGCCCGAGCCGCTGGCGATCGGGCTGATCGTTGCCTGCCTGTCGCCCTGCACGCTCGCGTCGGCGGCGGTCTGGACCCGACGCGGCAACGGCAACGAGGCGGTCGCCCTCGCCGTGACGGTCATCACCAACCTGCTGTCGTTTATCGTCTTGCCCGCGTGGGCGTGGGTCCTGATCGGTCAGACGCGGACCGTTGACGCCGTGCCGTTGGCGATCCGGCTGCTGCTGATCGTCGTGGTGCCGATCGCGGTGGGGCAGTTGCTGAGGAAGCCGCTACTGATGAGGGCGTGGTGCGATCGCCACCGGAAGAACCTGAGCTTCGCGGCACAGCTCGGCCTGCTTTGCATGGTCTTTGTGGGGGCGGTCCGCTGCGGGGCCTTGCTCGAGAACCCGGCAACCCGGCTGGGGCCTTTCACCTGGGGCAAGCTGGTGGTGCTGGCGGCGGCGGTCCACCTGGGCCTGTTCGGCATGGCCTGGGCATCCGCCCGCGGGCTGGGGGCCCGACCGGCCGAATCGCTGCCGGCGGGCCTCGCCGGGAGCCAAAAAACGCTGGCGGTGGGGATAACCGTGGCGATGGACTTCGGTCCGCTCGCGATTCTGCCGATGATCGTCTACCACGGGTTACAGCTGCTGATCGACACGTTCTTGGCCGATTGGCTGCGTGCCGACCCGGCCGAGGAGCCCGCCCAAACCGCAGAATCCGCTGATCAACCGGCTTGAGCAGGGGCCGGAACACCCCTAAGATACGGGGCTACGGCGTCGTTGAGGATGCCACCTAAGGCTGCCCAACCCAGCCATCACGCGAAGCAAGAGAACCGATCATGCAGGCCGATATCCATCCCAACTACGACGAGACCCAAGTCACTTGTGGTTGTGGTGCCTCGTTCACGACTCGCAGCACGCGTCCCGAGCTGAAGATCGACATCTGCAACGCTTGCCACCCCTTCTTCACCGGCAAGCTGAAGTTCATCGATACCGCGGGCCGGATCGATAAGTTCAAGAAGAAGTTCTCGGGTGCCGGCTACGCCAGCCTCAAAAAGAAGAAGTGAGGCGACCAAGTTGGAAGTCGAAAGTGGGAAGTTGGAAGGACGTTAGCTTGAGCCAATCGATCTGGCCCCGGTTCGTTCCCACTTCCACCTTCGCACTTCCCACTTTCAATGCGTGACCTCTTAGAAACGAAGCTGGACCGGTTCGAGCAGCTCGAACGCGATCTGGTCGATCAAGAGGTGCTGTCCGACTCGAATCGGCTCGCCGCCACGGCGCGCGAGCACGGCTCTCTGGCGAAGCTCGCCGGCAAGTACCGGACGTTCAAGGACCTCTGCCAGCAGATCGCCGAGGCCCGCGAGATGGCCGAGGGCGACGACCCTGACATGAAAGAGCTGGTCGAGGCCGAGCTGCCCGACCTGATCGAGAAACGCGAAGCGCTCTGGGACGAGCTGCTCACGATGACCCTCGGCGGCGACGACGCCAACCGCACGCGGTGCCTCATGGAGATCCGCGCCGGCGCCGGCGGCGACGAGGCCGCCCTCTTCGCCCGTGACCTGTACGAGATGTACAAGCGGCACGGCGAGAGCAAGAAGTGGAAGTTCGAGGTCATGGACGCCAGCCCGACCGAGCTTGGCGGCTTCAAGGAGATCTCGCTCGCCGTCGAAGGCGACGGCGTCTACCGCGAGCTGCAGTACGAGTCGGGCGGCCACCGCGTGCAACGCGTCCCCAAGACCGAGACCCAAGGCCGCATCCACACGTCGGCCGCGACGGTCGCCGTGATGCCCGAGCCGGAAGACGTCGAGGTCGATCTCAAGCCGGACGATTACCGCGTCGACAAGTTCAACGCCTCGGGGCCGGGCGGGCAGCACGTCAACAAGACCGAGAGCGCGATCCGCGTCACGCACCACGAGACGGGCATCGTCGTCCAGTGCCAGGACGAGAAGTCGCAGCACAAGAACCTCGCCAAGGCCCTGCGGGTGCTGAAGTCACGCGTCTACGACCGGCTGCAACAGGCCGAGCTGGAGAAGCGTGCCGAAGAACGCAAAGGCCTCGTCGGCTCGGGCGACCGGAGCCAACGGATCCGCACGTACAACTTCCCCGAGAACCGCCTGACCGATCACCGCATCGGCCTGACGATCTACAAGCTCGACCAGATCATCGCCGGCGACGTGCAGCCCGTGACCGACGCCCTCATCGACCACGACCGCCAAGCGGTCCGCGACGCGATGGGAGGGCTGGACTGAGCAATGGGGAAGTGGGAAGTGGGAATTGGGAATGACGCTAAGCATCGGCTCCGCCGTTGCCTGTTCCCACTTCCCACTTCCTACTTCTCACTTTGCGTGGCGATTGCCTCACTTGTGCGAGGGCCGCATGTCTAAAGAACCCCCCTGGTCCGTTCTGCGTCTCTTGAACTGGACGACCGACTTCTTCAAGGCGGCCGGCAACGAGTCTTCGCGGCTTGAGGCCGAGGTCCTCCTGGCCGAGTCGATGGGTTGCAAGCGGATCGAGCTATACACCCGCTTCGAGGAGGTCCCCGCCGCCGGCGTGCGCGATGCCTTCAAGGCGTTGGTGAAGCGGCGGGGCGAGGGCGTGCCGGTCTCGTATCTGGTCGGCCGCCGCGAATTTTACTCGCTGGAGTTCGAGGTCGAAGAGGGCGTGCTGATCCCGCGCCCCGAGACCGAGCAGCTCGTGCTGACCGTGCTGGACCGCATCAAGCAGAAGGAGATAGGTGAGCCGATGATTGCCGATGTCGGCACCGGCACCGGCGCCGTCGCCGTGGCGATCGCCAAGCAATCGCCGGCGGCCAAGGTCATCGCCATCGATATCAGCCCGCAGGCGGTCGCGCTGGCGAACAAGAACGCCGAGAAACATGGCGTCTCGGACCGCGTCTACGCGACCGAGAGCGACCTCTTCGCCAAGCTGAAGGCGTCGCGGACGTTTGACTTCATCGTCAGCAACCCGCCTTACGTGACGACCAACGAACTGATCGACCTCGACCCGACGGTCCGCGACCACGAGCCGCACCTGGCGCTCGACGGCGGCCCGGAAGGGACGGATGTCATCGAACGCCTCCTCGCCGAAACGCCGGCCCGCCTGAACGACGGCGGCGAGCTGCTGATCGAGATCGGCCCCTCGATCGCCCCCCGCGTCGAGCAACTCATCCACGACGCCCCGGGCCTTAAGTTCATCGCAATGCTCAAGGACTTGGCAGGGCTGGAGCGAGTAGCCCATGCGGTGCGTTCTTAGTCACGAAGAAACGAAGAAACGACGAGTATTTGCGGAATGTCGTTTAGTCGTTGTTGTTTCTTGGTGTCGAAAGCCCTGTCAGTTGGCGAAGCTCCTGATCTGAAAGCCCTGGCTGAGGAGCGCTTCGCGCATCGCAATTGCGTTTTCAATCGCTCTAGGCTCATCGCCGTGCAAGCAGAGTGAATCATGGTCTTGAGCTAAGCGAACAGCCTGATCCGCAATCTCATGCGGATTCGAGAGGACCGAGTCGGGCTCCGATCTCGGAGAGAGCGAGCCGTCTTTCAGATAGCGGCGATCAGGAAAGGCCTCGCGGATAAAGCGGATGCCGGCCAGCTCTGCCTCCTGTTCGAGAATGGAACCTGTCTGACCCACAACGGCGAAAGGCTTCGCCCAATACCGCTTTACAATTTCAACGACGGCGCGGGCTAGTTCACGATCACGACCAGCCTGGTGATACAACGCGCCGTGCAGCTTCAAATAGCGTATTGGTTCGCCTTGGATGTCCCACGCTTGAAGCTCAAGCGATTCGATTTGGTTGTTCAGGAGCTGCCTCAATTCACTGGGTGATATGTTTTGCTCGCGACGGCCGAAGTGCTGGCGATCGGTATGGCCCGGATGAGCGCCGATCTTGGTGCCCGAGCTAATAGCAAACATCACGGCGTCGTACATCGAGTCCTCGTCACCAGCGTGGCCGCCGCAGGCGATGTTGGCCGAGGTCACCAGCGGGATCAGCTCGGCATCGTGCGGCGAGCCTTCGCCGACATCGGCATTGAGATCGATCGTTCGCATAGAAATCGATTGAACCACGAAGACATCAAGGACACAAAGGCCCGTGGCCTCAATCCTCCGTGCCTCCGTGGCTCACATGCCTCTACTTAAGCTGGATGCCCATCACGATGAGTGAGAGATCACGTTCACTCTTTCGCAGGGCGGTCTGAGCCGTCGGCAGGTCGATTTCCGTGAAGCGGATCGCGTCGCCGGGGCGCAACTGGCCGAGGCGGGGCCAATCGGCCGAGGCGACCACCGCGATGATCGGGTACCCGCCGAGCGTTTGGCGGTCGGCGGCGAGGACGATCGGCTGGCCGTCGGGCGGGACCTGCACCACGCCGTGGCAGACGGGTTGCGAGGGGAGGGCATCGGTGTCGATCGGCCGCAGCGGCTCGCCCTCGCAGCGGAGGCCCATCCGGTTCGATTGCGGCGTGATCTTGTACGGCTCGGACAGGAACCGTTTCCAATCCGTGGCGTCGAAGCGGTCGGCTTGCGGCCCGCGGAGGACGCGGATCGTCTGCGGCTGACCGATCGGCGTCAGGTGGTCGAGTCGGATCGCCCAACGCCCGTCCGGCTCGGCGTTGAGTCGATCAACGGCTTGCCCCTCGTCGGTCCCGACGATCGCCCCTCCGGCGAGTGCTTCACCAACGTGTCCGGTAAAGCCACCCGGCAAAGCGAGGTAGGCCCGCGCGCCGCCACGGATCGATCGAAGGTCGAGCCGCTCGCCCTCTGACAACCGGAGACGCCTTGCTACGCCGTCGAGGCCCGCCAAGCCGATCGTCACTTCGGCGAGGCACTCGAGCACCGGCCCGACGAGCGTCGCCTCGATCGCTGGCGTGTTCTCGGCGTTGCCGGCGAGCCGGTTCGCGATCCGCAGCGAGGTCGTGTCCATCGCCCCGCCCGGTCCGATGCCGAGGTGTTGCCGTCCCGGGCGGCCGAGGCCTTGGACGGTGGTTTGCACGCCCGGGCTGATGACTCGGAAGAGCGGGCGGTCGGGCGGCCCGATCGTTGGTGGTGGCGTTGGTCGGTTTTCGTTGGCGAGACGCTCGTACTCCGCCGCGTCGATCGGTCGGAATCGCACGCGATCACCGACCCGTAGCAACGAGGGCCCGCCCAGGCTTTCATCGCGGTGCTCGTTGAACAGCAAGAGCGGCGTCCGCCCGATCAGGTTCCAACCGCCGGGCGAGGCGTGCGGATAAACGCCCGTGTACGCCCCGCCGATCCCAACCGACCCGGCCGGCACCCGCACCCGCGGCGTCTCCTGACGTGGCGTGTGCAGCTCGGGTGGCAAGCCTTCCAAATAAGGAAACCCTGGCTGGAAGCCGATCGCACCGACGGTGTACTCGGCACGCGAATGCCGGCGGATCACGCCATCGATGTCCAAGCCGGCCCGCTCGGCGATCGATTCTAAGTCTTGGACGAACTCACCGCCGTAGAGAAGCGGAACCTCGACCGAGCTCGAGGCGACAATCTCCGAGGCCTCGCCGGCTTGCTCCTCAGCCCAGGCAGCAACCGCTTCGGCGGTGGTTTGTGTCGGATCGAAATGGACCGCCGTCGATCCGAAAGCCGGGACGACGTCGGTGATCCCCGGAGCGGACCCGATCACAATCGGCTTGTCTACCAAGAGTGTCGTGTCGCCGAGTGGCTGAATCGAGTCCGACAAGAGCGTCTCCTGCTCAGAGCTGATCGAGGAAGCGATCGTAGTCGGCGTGTGACCCGATAAAGACCCAAACGATCGAATCGTCGTCGCGTCGGAGTCCGATCGCCCGATAGGAGCCGCTTACACGAACCGACCAATAGGGTGATCGGGTGTTAAGGCGCTTGAAACGCAGCGAGGGATGAGACGGGTCTTCTGCGAAGTAGCGGTAGGCCGTTCGGGCCTTTCTCTGGATAGCACGCGGCAGCTTGGCGAAGTCACGTCGGAACGAAACGTGAAGACGCGATTTCACAGCGAATCCGGGTCGAGTGATTCACATTCACCCCGGTCGTCGGCCGCCACGACCTCCTCGGCGAGCCGTTCCAGTTTGTCGGCGTGCTTCGCCGTTGTCTTGTCCCACGCGGCGTCATCGGCCTCCAGCTCGTCGAGAAGCATCCGGGCGTAAAACTCCTGCTCGACCTCGGGCAGGGTTTTTAGCCGTTCGATCGCCGCTTCAAGTGCTTTGGTCATAACTGAAGTATAGCCCACGCCGAACCAATCAGGCCAATTCGTATCCCCACCGCTCCGCGTACCCGCTCCAACGCTCGGCGACCTTTGCCCGCACGTCTTCCGGCAGCTCGAAGCGGTTGGTCTTGTAGTCTTTCTCTTGCGAGAGGTACTCGTCGACGCCGGCCTCGGCGTTGGCGAAGTCGCCGAGGTCGAGCTCTTCGTAGACCGTTCGCAGGCTCGCTTTCGGGTCGGCGACCAAGTCCTCGTAGCTCATCTCTACCAAGCGGCCGTCGGGGATCAGCGGGCGGTCGCGGTCGTAGGCCTCGTACATCCGCGTGAGGTTCGTGAAGACCTCCTCTTCGATCCAATCGTACTCAGGGCGGGTGCCCTGGAGCGTTTGCACGTCGGAGAGCGACTTCCAGAGCCGCACGGTCGAGGGGAAGAGCTTCATCGGGTCGCGGCTGATGTGCACGAAGCGGGCGTCGGGGAAGACTTCGAGGATCTGCTTGATCCGTGCCGTGTGCGGCGGCGACTTGAGGATCACTCGGCCCGGACTCTTGAGGCTCAACGCGTTGACGAAGCCACGCAGCCCGTCGCGCCAACGCTGGCGGTCGCTGTCGGTGAGCTTCTCGAGCGTGAGCCAATCGGTATCGACCGGCCCTTGGCTGGGGAACGCCCAACACTTGTACGGCGTGGGGATGCCGAGGCTGCACAACGCGAACTCGTCCTCTTGGGGGCGGTCCCAGCCGGTGGCGACATTGTCCATCGGTCGCTTCTTCGGCAGCAGCCAACCGATCAGCGGCGTGATCCAGGGCTCGGTCACCAGGAAGTGGTGCGGCGCGAAGCACTCGTAAGTCGTCGGGTAGACGTGCCGTTGGTCGCGGATGAGCAACTCGTGCAGCAAGGTCGTGCCGCTGCGCCAATGCCCGAGCACGAACAGCGGCGGCTGCGCGGGCTTGGCGACCCGCAGGCTGCGGCCGAGCGTGAGTTGTTGGATGAGCTTGCCGACCGCGTGGAAGATACCGACGCCCGTAATGGTCAGGCTGGTCAGCGCGCCCCGCACGGAGAAGCGGAAGCCGGCCCGCGCGGCCATCTGCCAGTAGTGCCACGGCAGCATCCCGTGCCAGAACCGGGGCGTGATCCAGCCGTAGTGGTGCAGCGGGTCGGCACCGTAGCCTTGCTTCTTCGGCTTGTCGGCTGGGGCGTCGGGCATCGGGGGAGCTTGGCTGGTGAGAGTGGATTGGCGTCCCGATATCATCGTTGGCCGTTGCCGTCGGAACCAGGGCCGTTGCGGTCAAAGCGAATAACCCAGATGACAGCGAGCCTCCGACGCCAGTCGAGGGAGGAACCCGGGTACCCGCTTCGCTCCCCCGACTCATGTCGGGGGCTCCCGTACTATCGTCTCGGGTTCGTTTGTCGTTATTCGATTCAATCGATCGAAGTCGAGCGGCTCGCCGGATGGTGATTCTCGGTAGCGCGAAAGGGTAGCCGCCTCGTACTGTCGGTCTCGGCGGCCGAGCCGCCAGAGCGTGGCCGCTAGCGTCAGCAGCCCGAGCGAGACCATCACCCCGATCACCGGCCCGGGCCGCATGGATGCCGCCTCGGGCATCGCCAGCGTGATCGGCGCCCGGCCGATCAGCAGCGGCGTGATGCTGAACTGGTCGCCGCCTGCTTCCGTCCGATGGCGGTTGCGGTAAGCCCATTGTTTGAAGAAGAAACCGGCCAGTCGGGCGGGCTGGCGGATCGAATCGCCGACCGGGAAACCGGCCGGCAAGTCACGCACGACGAACACCAGCGGCAGGTTCTGCGAGTCCTCGGCGAATGCTTCGAGTTCGTAGTAATGATCGACGCCAAAGCCTTGGGCGACTTCGCTCTGGCTCGCTTCGATCCGCACGGCCCGGCGGACAACGGCGTCGATCATGACCAGCTCGCCACGCTGCTGCCGGCCGTCGCCGAACAGCGGGGCGACCGAGTAACGGTTGCGTTTCTGTTCCTTGATCGCGGCCCGCACGATCTGTTGGTCGCGTGGCGTCGGGCCGACTTGCTGCTTCTGCCGATCGACGTAGCGGTCGAGGCCGGCCCGCGCCAGCCGGGCGAGCTGCGGGGCAGGGGACTGCGCGACCGCGCCGAGGACGCGGTAGAACGCCTCGGTGTCGCGCGAGGTGAGCGGCTTGCGATCCTCGATCGCCGCGAGCGACGCCATCTCGACGCCCAGGTCGGCGAGCAACGCGCGGCCGAGCGAGCCAACGGCGGGCCGTTCGAATTCGAGTTCCGTTGCGTCGTCGCCCTGGCGGCCGGCGAGCGGCGTGGCGTCGGTCTTATTGGCTGACGCGTCGAGCGTGGTCTCTAAGCGGCGGGCAACCACGACCGGCGTGACGCCGACCCCTTCGGCCCAACGGTACGAGAGCTTCTTGAAGAAGACGCCGATCGCCGACGCCTCGTAAGGCTCATCGGCAACGCCCCGCGGTTCTTCGAGGGTGTAGACGGTGATCGGCCAGACCTCGCCGCCGAGCGGTTGCATGGTGACCCGCCAGAGCCGATCGATGCCGGCGTCGTTCGTGGCAGGCGTGACCGCTTCCACTCGATGCACCGTGCCGGCGACGCTCAGCACGCGCCCTCGGTAGACGTCCGGCTGGCTGCTCAAAGCGGCGTAGCCGACCAAGCCGATCGATTGGGATGAGAGGGCCTCGACTTCGGCGGCCCGCACGGTGTTGATCACCCGGAACCACGCCGCCTGTTCTGCGTCGCGGAATGGGGCGTTGTCGGTGACCTCGGCGAAGGTTTCCGGCCCTAGTAGGGGGGGCGTGTCGGCGAGCGGCGTGGCGGTCGCGACCGGCGTCGCCTCGCCGAGCATCCGGCCGATCGCCCGGTGAGTGGTCGGCCGGCCGAGTTGCCCGATCGCCATCATGACCAGCAGCAGTCCGGCCAGCATGGCGGCAATCCGTAGGCTCGGACCCCTTCGTCCTAGCGAGAGCAGCGACGGTTTGGGGGCTTGGGAGGCCCGGTCACGGAACCGCATGGCGAGGGGGCGAGAAAATGCTAGGGAAATCGATCGCTTCGTAATAGGATACTACAAAAGGACTTAGGCGTTGCCGAACACCGTTGGTTGCGAGCCGATTCGCCCAAATCGCCGGGCATTGCGTAATCGGAGGCAATAGCGGTGTCTTACTAGCGCGAAACGTAGGCAAGGGCTCAATCGTTCGACCGCAGGCACTTCCGGCCGGTTCCTCCGATACCAATTGGGGGGCCATTGCCGTGAATCGCCCGCGCGGAGAGCGAGAGGACCCTGGGAGCCGAAGAAGAACGTATGGCTCTAACCCGAGATGACTTCCAGGCGCTCGTCGATGAGCACGGGCCGGCCCTCTATCGGCTGGCGTACCGGCTGATCGGCGACGCGCACGACGCCGAGGAGATCGTACAAGAGACTTTGCGCAGCGCGTGGACGAGCCGCGATCGGTTCGACACAACGCGTGGCCAACGGGCTTGGCTGGCCTCGATCCTCCGACGCCGATCCGCCGATCGTTGGCGTCGTGTCGGTCGCACGCTGCCGGCGATGTCGGGCGACCACGTCTTGGAATACACGGTCGAGGACTCCGACCCGCTGCAACAAGGTTTCACCGACCAGATGCAAGCCGCCCTATCGCGGCTGCCCGACGATATGCGTGAGGCGTTGCTCATGGTGATCGTTGGCGAACTGACCCACCAAGAGACCGCCGACGCGCTCGACACCCCGCTGGGGACCATCCTCTCCCGCGTGAGCCGTGGCCGAAAACGTTTGCGCGACGAATTGCTAGCAATCGAACAAGCTGAAGCGAGTGCAGCCGCTTCTCGATAAGAGACTTAAGCAACCCCGATAGCGAATCACCCGAGAAGGCGGCTCTACCCCTTTGTTGACCAGCCGAGCGTTTTTATGGCTTACGATCCTTTTTACACGTCCAGCCCGTCTGACAGCGGCCTGATCGACCCGGCCGAGCTCGCCGCCGAGGCAGCCCGCGCGAAGTCGAAGGCCGCCGGCGACGTCGCCAAGACCAACGTGCCGCCTCGCGACGAGTACCGCGCGCCGACCCACCCGCCGGTTGATACCGAAGCGGTCGAGGAGTCGCTGCAAGAGGTGCCGCTGCCCACGGGCTTTATGTCTCGGCTGCGCGGCTTCGTGAACGAACTCTGAGACAACGGCCCAACGGTGAGCCCCTGGCACCACGCCAGACGGCGACCGATTGGGTAGGTTGTGCGGCTTGGTAAAGGCTCGGCTCGCTCGGAGCGTTCGAGCCGGCCGCGAATCGGCTCGGGATGGTGGCCGGCTTCCCGGGCAGTGTGCAGAATGGCACGGGTGATCGTCGCAGACTCTTCCAACGCCGCTCGAACGACAGCCGCTTGTCTGTCCCTGCGTTGGGCAGCGATCACGCTCCTCTTGGTCGGCCCCTCGGCCACGGCCACGGCCCACGCCGACACGGCGACCCGATTCGTCGAACGCCTCCGCGAGGCGGGGCACAGCGACTTGGTGCTGGACTACCTCGACCGCGCCGCGGACGACCCGCTGGTCTCCGATGAATTCAAAGCACGCCTGCCGCTGGAACGCGTCGCCACGCAGGTCGCCCAAGCCGAAGCGATCCGCCGGCCCGAGGAGCGGCTCGAAGCACTCGAAGAGACCCTCGAACCGCTCCGCAAACTGGCGAGGCTGCAACCGGCCGCGGCGAGCCTGCTGACCGACGTGCTCGACCGCACCGGCACGGCGGCGGCGGATGTCGGTCACCGCGCCGCGATCGCCGCCCGCCGCCTCGCACCGGGCGAAGCCCGCGACGATGCGTTGAAAGTCTCCCGCCGAGAGATCGACACGGCCCGCCGGCGGCTGGAAGAGGCCGAGCAGAGCCTTGTTACAGAACGAGCGGGCCTAAAAGGCAGCAAGCCAAACAGCGCCGACGGCAAACGCAACTACGCGCTAGGCATCCGCCTCGGTGCGGTGCGGCTCTTACGGGCGCGGCTGCTGCATGACTTGGCGGAGACATACCCGAAGAAGTCGGGGAACTGGAAACGCCTAAACACCGACGCCGCCGAGCAACTGGGCTCGATCTACGAGCGATACTCGAAGCTTGGCGTCGGTTTGTATGCTCATTTGTATGAAGGCCGTTGCTACCGGCTGCTCGGCGAGAAGCAACTCGCGCTGGCCGCCCTGGAAGACCTGACGGCCCAACCCGCCGCCGACCCCGCCCTCCGCCAGATCGTCACCCTCGCCCACGCCGAACGCGCCGCGTTGCTACGCGACGACGGCAAGCCGGCCGAGGCGCTCAAGAAGCCGGCCGAGTGGCTCGAAGACCTCGATTCCTCCGAGAGCCAAGGCCCCGAGGCGGCCACCCTGCGTTACCACTTGGCTTTGTCAGCACTCCGGCAAGCCAAGGGCGAAACCGGCGGCGATCAACGTCGGCTCCGCAAGCAAGCCGCCGATTGGCTCAACGCCTCACGCCGCGTTCCGAGCGAAGTCCAGGCCGAGGCCCGCACGCGCTGGGCCGAGGTCGCCGCGACGCTCGGCGTCGATACCCGCGAGCCGGAGACCTTCGCCGAGGCGTTCCAAGCCGGCAACGAAGCGATCCAAGCGATGCTCGCCGCCGACCTCGCCGCGGAGTCGGCAAGCGGCGCCGAAGCGACCCGCCTCGAAGACCAGTCTCAGAGCAACCGCGACACCGCTTACGAGATGCTCGCCGCGGCGGCCGGTTTGGTCGATCGGAAGACCGACCCCGAGCAGGCCAGCCGAGCCCGTTATCAGCTCGCTTGGCTCGACTGGCAGAAGGGCGATACCGGCCAAGCTGCGAGCCGCGCCGAGTTGATCGCCCGCAAGAGCAGCGAGACCGCTTCCGGCGCGGAGGCCGCCGAGCTTGCCCTCGCCGCGTTGGAGCGACTCGCCCGCGAAGGCGAGGCGGATGCGAGCGAGAAGCTCAACGAGTTTGCTGTGTTCGTTGTCAAGCAATGGCCCGGCAGCGGCGTGGCCCGGGCCGCCTCGGCGGTGAGGGTTAGCGCCGCTTTGCGAGCGGGCGATTTCGAGGCGGCCGAGGCGATCCTCGCCGAGGTGCCGGCCAAGCAGCGGGCGGAGCTCGCCCTCCGCTTGGCGGTCGCCCGTTGGGAGAAGAGCAAGGCCGATCCCGAGCTCCGCCCCGCCGCGCTCGATCGGATGCGCGACGCCTTCGACAAGGCCGCGAAGTCCGCGGGCGAGAGCGCCTTCGCGGTCACGGCGGCGTTGTACCTGGCCGAAGCCGCGCTCGACACCGGCGAGGCGGCCCGGGCCGCC